>NZ_BJDN01000015.1 GCF_005405165.1 Loigolactobacillus binensis | reverse complement strand
GCAACAAATGCGGACCAAACCAAGTAAAAAAACAGCATTAGAAGTTAAGTAACTTCTAACACTGTAAAATTGACTATCAACAGGATTTGACAGAGAGCCCTTTTTATTAACTCTGGTTATTAAATTTTCAGACATGGCCAGATTTATTTAACCATCATGACGTAAGGCCAATACAACCTGCTTTTCTGCAGGGCGTACATCAACTTCGACCACGATCTGTTTAAGATCCTGCTGAAACAATTGATTGGATAAATCGCTTAGTTGTAACTCTGCCTTGATATCCGCAATTTCCATTTTATTCAATTCAAAATTTTGGGTCACATAGCGTGTGGTGTAAAAATAATCATAATAGATTTGGGCTAAGGCTGGTAGCGGCAATTGTAGAACCTTCAAACCTTTAGTTTTCAGTTCATAGTCGCTGCGCATCACTGGCGTACCAGCGATCACCGCCGTTTGAAAAAAGTCAGCTAATTTCATATTCAGAACGCTCCTTTACTGTCCCTCCTATTGTACCGACTTTTGTTGGTAACGCCAACTTAAATTTGACTGGCACTGAACGCTTGGGCCAAATCACGTTGCAGATCAACTTCACTTTCAATGCCTACCGATAACCGCAATAAGTTGGGGGTAATGCCTAAGGCACGCCGTTGGGCAATAGGCATATCATGGTGTGTTTGTTCATCGGGTACCGTCAACAAACTTTCCACCCCGCCTAAACTTTCCGCAAAAGAAATCACTTTTAACTGTTGCAAAAAAGTCGCTACTGAATAAGTCGCTGCTAAATAAAAACTGATCATCCCGCCTTTGCCCGGATACAATACTTTCGCCACGGCTGGCGATTTTTCCAGGTAGGTCACCAAGGTTTGGGCGTTGGTCTGCTGTTGCCGCACTCGTAACGGCATTGTTTTGAGACTGCGCAGTAACAACCAACAGTCGAAGGGATCCAGTACTGCGCCAGTAGTCACAAGATTGAAAGTTAATTTTTCCGCCACCGCCGCATCATTGACCATTACCGCACCGGCCAAAATATCGTTATGCCCAGACATATATTTAGTCGCACTATGAACGACAACGTCCGCGCCTAATAATAACGGTTGCTGTAATAGTGGTGTGTAAAACGTATTGTCGACGATCAATTGCAGTCCATGTTGATGCGCAATTCTAGCCGTTGCCGCAATATCGATTGATTTCATTGTCGGATTTGATGGTGTTTCTAGCCAAATTGCCTTGGTATTCGGCCGAATCAACTGCACTAAATGTGCGAAGTCGCGCCCCGCCCACTGACTGAATTCAACCTGATAATGTTCAGTCAATTGGTCAAAATAACGAAAACTACCCCCATACAAATCATCCGAAGTAATAATATGATCGCCTGTTTTAAACTGCGAGAAAACCAACTGAATTGCTGCCATCCCGGAGCTTAACGCATAAGCATGATCAGCGTGCTCCATAGTAGCCAGCACGGACTCCAATAACTCCCGGGTTGGCGTTTGTACCCGTGAATAATCAAAGCCTGTCGATTGGCCTAAGCCTTGATGCCGAAACGCAGTAGAAAAATACAAAGGTGCTGCTACCGCACCAGTTTGCTGATCATCACTACGATTACCGGCTTGTGCCAAAATGGTGTCAATTTGTTCCTGCCATGGTTCTTTACTCATCATTAAAACCTTCCTCTACTTCGCTATTAGGGTAGCTTCACCAATAAAATTCGCTGCTAAAGCTTTAATGCCATGGACGATGGCCATTCAACTAGCAGCGCAGATCGCTGAGTTGAAGCATGGCGCTACTTCGCTAGATTACTTAATTCAATATGGCGTAGTTTTAGCATAAATAAGTGTAAGTAACTGAGTTTTTATTTCATCGTCTAAAAATAAAAAAGCCCTCTGTAGAGTTCACTCCACAAAGGACGAAATTATCGCGGTACCACCTTTTTTCGGCCGCAGTTCACTATTAATTAACCAGCTGCCGATCTCAAAGTCATTAACGGCGACTAACCGGGTCTAACTGCCTATCTCCAGGAGCATTATTCAGCAGTAATCACACCTTTTTCCAGCAACAAGGCTCTCTGTGGTGACCCACTACTGATTCTTCCCTTCAGCGATAAATGATATTGAATTCAATTATAGAAAGCCTAAGATGAAAAGTCAATGAGAATTTTAATTTAGACTAAAGTCTGCACAAACAAGATCAATAATTTGCTGGCAAAATATTAAAAGCAACCTGTTTTTCTTTTTAGTTTATTCAAAATTTACGTTATGTTTTTTTGAAAAGCCATGTTTGTACTTGCTATCAAAGAACCTAAAAAGCCAGGTTTGGATCATAATCCAAACTTGGCTAAACTTAGTTTAACTATCTTTTTAATGCCTGATCAATCTGGCAATGCCGCCCGCATGGCCTTAACATAAGTCTGTAAATGGGCGGGAGCGTCATGACCATATTGACCAATAATATCAACAATTGCGCTGCCGACAATCACACCGTCGGCCACCGCACCCATTTGTGCGGCCTGTTCTGGTGTATGAATGCCAAAGCCGATGGCCGTTGGGGTAGTGGTGTACTGCCGAATATTGGCAACTAGTTGACCAAGGTCGGTGTTGATGGTATCACGCGTGCCAGTGATCCCCATTGACGAAACCACGTAAATGAACCCATCCACGCCGGCGACGATTTTAGCAATTCGTTCTGGTGGCGTCGTCGGTGTGACCAAAGGAATGATCTGGCAGCCGTGGGCTTCGGCTACAGGTTTAACTTCATCCCGCTCTTCCAACGGTAGATCAGGAATAATCGCACCCGCAACGTCAAGTTTGGCACAACGTGTAAAAAAGTCAGCATAGCCGTATTGATATACCAAATTACAATAAGTTAGAAAAACTAACGGTACCTGCGTCCGCTGACGTACGGCTGCCACTAATTCAAAGACTTTTTCCGTTGTCGAACCAGCCGCAAAAGCGCGTAGATCAGCCGCTTGAATCACAGGGCCATCAGCAACTGGGTCGGAAAACGGAATCCCAATCTCCACTAGATCCGCGCCGGCTTCGGCCAAAGCGACAATGTTGTCGGCACAAGCCGCAAAATCAGGATCGCCGGCAACCACAAAGGCAATAAACGCCTTTTTATTGGCAAAAACTTCTTTTAATTTAGTCATGAATATCCACCCCCCGGTAACGTGCGATCGCAGCAACATCTTTGTCACCGCGGCCAGATAAATTACAAATAATGATCTGGTCCTTAGCCATTTGTGGCGCTAGCTTTTGCACATAGGCTACCGCGTGAGCACTTTCAATTGCACAAATAATGCCCTCTTCCTTGGCGATAAACTCAAATGCGTCCACCGCCTCATCATCGGTAATACCAACATATTCGGCGCGGCCAGTTTCGGCCAGATGCACGTGTTCCGGCCCGATGCCTGGATAATCAAGGCCGGCGGAAATTGAATAAACTGGCGCAATTTGACCATCATCATTTTGAATAAAGCGTGACTTCATACCATGAAAAATACCTGTCCGCCCACGCTCCATGGTAGCCGCCTGTTGCTCAGTATTGACGCCTTTACCAGCGGCTTCACAGCCGATCAAGCGAACGTCTTTGTCATTAATAAAGTTATAAAATGCACCGATGGCATTACTGCCACCACCAACGCAGGCCACGACTGCTGCCGGTAGCTTCCCGGTGGCCTCCAGAATCTGGGCCCGCGCTTCGCGACTGATCACGCTTTGGAAGTCGCGCACCATAGTTGGAAATGGGTGCGGCCCCATGGTTGAGCCGATCACATAATGGGTATCATCGACCCGCGACGCCCATTCTTGCATTGCTGCATTGACTGCATCCTTTAAAACCCCACTACCAGTGGTGATCGCATGAACCTTAGCACCTAGTAGCTCCATCCGGTAAACGTTCAATGCTTGCCGCTCAGTATCAACTTTACCCATGAAGACCTCACATTCCATCCCCATCAAAGCGGCGACGGTTGCGGTAGCCACACCGTGTTGGCCGGCACCAGTTTCGGCGATCACCCGTGTTTTACCCATTTTTTGGGCCAATAACATTTGGCCGAGCACATTGTTGATTTTATGGGAACCAGTGTGGTTCAAATCTTCACGTTTAAAGTAAATTTGCGCGCCACCGAGATCTTGAGACATCCGTTTGGCGTAATACAACCGCGATGGTCGCCCCGCGTAATCGTTAAGCAATGTGGTCAATTCGGCCTGAAATGCGGGATCATTTTTGTAGTGTTCATAAGCCGCCGCTAAGCGGTTGACTTCAGTCATTAACGTTTCTGGAATATATTGGCCGCCGAAATCACCGAAACGGCCGGGTTTAATTTTTTGCATTCGTCATACCTCCGAGTCAAATTGGCGAACCGCCTGCACAAATGCGGCGATCTTCGCTGGATCTTTTAAACCTGCCGTTTCAACTCCGCTGGAAACATCGACACCAGCAGGTTGAACTTGGGTCAGGGCGTTGTTTATATTAGTTAGGTTTAAGCCACCAGCCAGGAAAAATGGCCGCGGTGGCTGCGCTGGTAATTGCTGCCAATCAAAGGTTTTGCCACTGCCGGGTTGAACGGCGTCGTATAACACGAAATCAGCTTGCGTCGGTGCCGCGTGGCGCTGGACTTGGATCACCTGTGCGCCGGCCGCCTGCAATTTTTGCACCGTAGTTTCTGGTTCGTGGCCGTGTAATTGGATCACGCTGATAATCCCTTGGTGCAGCGGCGCTAACATCTCAGCCAATGGCGCATCCACGAACACACCGACAGTTTTGATCTGCGGCTGGATCACGTGGCGCAATTGAGTTGCTTGGGCCAAGCTGATCTGCCGCCGCTTACCGGGAACAAAGATAAAGCCGGCAAAATCTGGCCGCGCCTGATTGATGGCCTGTGCATCGTCAGGCTGCATCAGGCCACAAATTTTAACTAGCGTCATTCGTTGACCCCCAAATCTTGTAACTGCGCGGCTTTATCTGGTGCTCGCATCAACGTTTCGCCGATCAAAACGGCATCGACGCCGGCCGCCTTTAGCCGGGCAATATCAGCGGCGGTTTTAATGCCACTTTCAGCGACAAACAACACATCGACCGGCACTTGTTGCCGCAGTTGAATACTGTTTTGCAGATCAACCGAAAAGTCTTTTAGATTCCGATTGTTGACGCCGACGATTCGTGCGCCGGCCGCCAATGCTCGCCGCACTTCTTGCGCATCATGTGCTTCGACCAACGCTGACAAGCCTAACTGATCGGCCAGTGCTAAGTAATCGTGTAACTGCTCATCAGTTAGTACCGCTACGATCAGTAAAATTGCGCTGGCACCTAGCAGGCGCGCCTGATATATCATATACGCTGCCACGGTGAAATCTTTACGCAGTAACGGCAGCTTGACCGTCGCGGCGACGGCTGGCAAAAATTGGTCGTTGCCTTGAAAATAGTCCGGCTCGGTTAGCACCGAGATGGCCGCGATTCCGGCTTGCTCGTACTCACAGGCGATTTGTTGATAAGGAAAATCGGCGGCAATTAAACCTTTTGAAGGTGAGGCTTTTTTCAGTTCACCGATCACCGCCAAACCAGGCTGAGCTAACTGAGTTTCAAACGAAAATGTGGTCCGTGGCACTAACTGGGCGACCTGCGCTTGTAATGTCGCCAGCGGCACCTGCTGCTGTTGGCGGGCGATCCGCTTTTTAGTGGCAGCCACTAATTGATCTAGAATCATGCCACCGCCTCATTTTTAGTTAGCGCCTGGAATTCGGCCAATTTTGCGGCTGCTTGACCGCTATCAATAGTTTTAGCAGCTAAGGCAACGCCTTGGGCGATGGTCAGTTCTGGCCGTGCAATGTGCAAGGCACAGCCGGCGTTCATCAAAACGATATCACGGGTGGCGCCAGCCTTACCGGCCAAAACATTGCGAGTGATCTGAGCATTTTCTGCTGGTGTTCCGCCAACAATTGCTGCAATCGGTGCCTGCTGTAGGCCAAATTGTTCCGGCGTGATTTCATAGCTGGTGAATTCACCATTTTGTAATTCACACACTTGCGTTGGACCACTGATGGAAACTTCATCCAAGCCGTCAGCGCCATGAACCACCATCGCGTTGGCAACGCCTAATTGTTGCAACACCCGCGCCAGCGGTTCAACCAAAGCGGCATCGTAAACGCCAAGTAGTTGCTGCGTAGCGCCGGCTGGGTTCGCCAACGGGCCCAAAACGTTAAACAAAGTGCGAATGCCTAGGGTTTTACGCACTGGCGCCACATACTTCATTGCCTGGTGATATTCCTGAGCAAACAAGAAGCAAATGCCGGCGTGAGCCAAAATCGCTTCACTTTGGGCTGGCGTCACATCAATTTTAACGCCTAAAGCCTCGAGCACATCGGCGGCACCACTTTTACTGGAAGCAGCACGGTTGCCATGTTTTGCTACTGGCACGCCAGCGGCAGCGACGACCAACGCCGTTGTGGTGGAGATATTAAATGAATTTTCATGATCGCCACCAGTCCCAACGATCTCCAGTACATCTTCGCGTGGGGTAAAGGCTAAGGCGTGCGCCCGCATCGCTTTAGCGGCACCAGCGATCTCGTCAATGGTTTCGCCTTTTAAGGTCAATGCAGTGAGTAACGACGCGATCTGAATGTCATTGGTTTCGCCACTCATAATTTCGTTAACGACGGCTTCGGTTTCGGTAAAAGTTAAATCTTCTTTGTTGGCTAATTTTTGAATTGCAGTTGTGATCATGGTTGATTCCCCCAAATTTTTAAGTTAGTTTTTTCGCTAACTTAGTCACGACTCATTAGCCAAAGCGCTATGAGTAGCAAACTAAGTTAATTTAAGATTAAATTTAAAGTAACTAATTAGGAATCGCCATCGTTTGTCTAATTGCATTGTTTCCACCTCGGAATATTTTTAATTGAACTGGTTGAAACGTGATTGAAAAAGCAGATTATTGCATGTAACTACGTCGGTCAAACGCATCACTGCGTGCTGCTTATTGCCCGACTAGGTTACACTCCATAATCTGGGCGCTTTTTCAATCACTCTAAACAAAAAAATCCGCCCATAACAAAATTAATTGTTAAGGACGGATTTATTCCGCGGTGCCACCTTAGTTGGAAAGTACGCTAAATAAAATATAAGCTTAGACTTCCCCATCTTAGCAGAGGACTGACATCCTCCCGGTAACTCACGTATACCAACACGTCGCGGGGTAATGGAAAGTTAGAGTGATTCATCAAGCGGGAGATTTTGAGGACTAGCCTAGTAGTGTGAATGCTTTGTTTACAAAGCGTTTGCGCTACGTAGCTAGCCGCAGAAATCTGCTTGGTGAATCACGTTTCAGCCAACTTAGTTGAAACGTGCTGGGCAGGACAATTTTCTCCGGTTAGCTACAGCAAGCCCGCCAGCTTTTACAAAGCTAACGTTCTTGCTTAGGCTAATCCTCAAAAATTACCCGTCCTGCCCAGCACTCTCTCTTTTTTTATCCGCGCCCTCAGTGGTCCATTTAATCGCTTGTTTCCTGCCACCATTCCCAGCATGCGGCGGCTCTCTGTGCGGGCATCACGATCTTGATCTCCACTTCTTCGGTTTATAACTTCGCATTTGAAGTTATGGACGGTTTATTAAGTTGTGTTAAAGATTAACCCCTTTTCTCATAAATGTCAAATTATTTTAAGCACTTTTTTACTGCATCCTAATTTAATTTGCGGAATAAGCCTTTAAGTTAATTGATTTAAATTGCCGTTTATCCGCATTGGTATATACCTTAACATTACTACTTAGTTACCTTTAAAGCGCTTATAAATATAATTGGTATTTTACATTGAAAGCGGTATAATTAAGCCACAAGTTTTAATGATGGAGGCAATTTTTGTATGGATGTAACTGATTTAGCATTACTTAAGGAACAATATACGACTAAGACCGCTTTGGCCACTGAACTGATCAATCTCGAAGCAATTTTAAGTTTGCCGAAAAGTACGGAAGCGTTCATCAGCGATGTCCACGGCGAATATGATGCATTTCAGCACGTGCTGCGCAATGGCTCCGGCAATGTTAAGCAAAAAGTTGCCGATCTATTTGCTGGTAAAATGACTCCGCAAACGATCAGTCACTTTTCATTTCTAATTTATTATCCCAGTGAACGCTTGGCGGCGATCAAGAAACGTTATCACGATCCCGATGATCTGCACCAATGGTACTTGGATACTTTTCAACGTTTGATCAAGTTATTACATTTTGTGTCCACTAAGTATACCCGTTCCAAGGTACGCAAAGCACTAGCGCCGGATTTTGTTTATATCACCGAGGAATTATTATACGGCGATTATCATAGCACCGATAAGGCCGGTTATTACCAACAGATCACCGAAAATATCATTGCGCTACAGCAAGCCGATGAGTTTATCATTGCGTCTTGCCACACGATTCAACGTTTAGTTGTTGATCACTTACATTTAGTCGGTGATATTTATGATCGCGGTCCCCATCCCGAATTGATCATGGATCGTCTGATGCGGTACCATTCATTGGATATTCAATGGGGCAATCACGATATTTTATGGCTAGGTGCCGTCTCAGGCTCACGTCTCTGCCTAGCCAATTTATTGCGGATCTGTGCACGCTATAATAATTTAAGTATCATCGAAGACGCGTACGGTATTAATTTACGCCACTTATCCTTATTTGCCGAAGAGCACTATCAAGACAATCCGGCATTCCGACCGAAACAATTACACAGCGAACGACCATTGTCTGCGGCCGAAGAACTGCAGATCACTCAGATTCATCAGGCCATCGCCATCATCCAATTTAAGTTGGAAGGCCCAGTGATCGCACGACGGCCAGAATTTAAAATGGCTCATCGCCGCCTACTGGATAAAATAGATTATCAAAAAATGACGATCAACTTGCACGGCAAATCTTACCCGTTGGAAAATACTTGCTTCCAAACAATTGATCCGGCCGATCCGTACAAACTATTGCCAGAAGAGCAGCGCGTTATTGATCAGCTTTTATCTGCTTTTCGTAATGCTGATAAATTACAACGTCACATGGCCTTTTTAATGCGCAAAGGTAGTATGTACTTAACTTATAATGATAATCTCCTATTTCATGGATGTATCCCGGTCACTGCCGACGGTCAATTCCAGTCCTTTAAATTGCACGGTAAGGAATATGCTGGCAAAGCCTTACTAGACGTTTTTGAACGTAATTTACGGGCAAGCTTCGCCCATCCTGGTGATGAAGATGATTGCGCCACTGATTTATTGTGGTACTTATGGACAGGCCCGCTGTCGCCATTATTTGGCAAACATGATATGACTACCTTTGAACGCTACTTCATCAGTGATCCAGCGACCCACGAAGAGAAAACCAACCCGTACTATAAATTACGGCGCGAGGCTTGGTTTGTCGATTCTGTGCTTCAGGAATTCGGAATGTCTCCGGCTACTGGTCATGTGATCAACGGCCATACACCCGTTAAGAAAGGCAAAACACCGGTGATGGCTGACCGCAAAATGATCGTCATTGACGGCGGCTTTTCAAAACCGTACCACAAAACGACAGGCATTGGGGGCTACACTTTATTATATAATTCTTATGGTATGCAGCTAGTGACCCACCAGCCATTTACCTCTAAGGCCGATGCAATCGCCAATTTAACCGATATTATTTCCACCAAGCGAATCGTCGATCAGGTCACCGAGCGCAAGTTAGTTGCTGAAACGGATATTGGTGCTGAATTAAAGCAACAGGTCGCAGTATTACGGCA
This sequence comes from Loigolactobacillus binensis, assembly GCF_005405165.1. Classification (GTDB taxonomy): domain Bacteria; phylum Bacillota; class Bacilli; order Lactobacillales; family Lactobacillaceae; genus Loigolactobacillus; species Loigolactobacillus binensis. The sequence goes on along the minus strand of NZ_BJDN01000015.1, from coordinate 56,876 downwards.
ATTACTAGCAGATAAAGAATAGATTCACTAACCAAAAAGAGTTCGGTCACAAATGACCGAACTCTTTTCAATTATTATTTAGTAAAATCAACTGATTTAGTTTCTTTGGTGGTCGCCAATGAAATAATGCACGCAACCGCCATCACACCAAGATAAATACCAACTGAGCGAACTCCCCAGTTGTCGGCCAACCAAGTAGCGATCGTCGGTGCAAAAGCAGCACCAATGATGGCAGCCAAGTTATAGGAAATTCCGGCGCCTGAGTAACGAACCTTAGTCGAGAATAATTCCGGCAAAACAGCACCAACCGGTCCAAAGGAAACCCCCATCAAAACAAAACCAACAACTAAGAAAGTGATCACACCCGCAAAGTTACGTTGACCTTGCAGTAGAAATGGAAATAATAATGCGAAGACAACTAAAGCAATTGAAGAGCCCATAAGAATCCGGCGCCGCCCCCAAACATCAGCATAGTAGGATGCAACTAAAATCATGACGGCGAAAACAATGATGGCGCCCATCAATAAGGATAAGTATTCACGATTAGTAAAGCCTAAATTTGTGGTCGCGTACGTTAATGACCAAGTAGCTAATGTATAAAATAATGTATAAGTAACCGAAACAATAAAAGTGCCCTGAACAATTTGCCGCCAGCTAGTTTTAAAGACAGTGGTCAACGGTGATTTAGTAACTTGTTTCTTCGCTTGAGCTAAACGGAATAATGGCGTTTCTTGCATTTGTTCCCGAACCCAGAAACCAACTAAAACTAAAATAGCAGAAGCCAAAAATGGTACACGCCAACCAAAACTGATCATCTGTGCCGGTGTTAAAAATGACTCTAAAACAAAGAACAAGCCGTTGCTTAAGAAGAAGCCTAATGGTGCCCCTAATTCTGGAAAGGCACCGTATAATGCCCGTTTCTTTTTCGGTGCATTTTCAGTGGCGACTAAGGCAGCACCGGACCATTCACCGCCAAGGCCGATCCCTTGAATAAAGCGGCAGAGACATAATAATATGACTGCAAGGATACCTAATGTCGAATAACTAGGCAATAAACCGATCAAAACAGTGGAACAACCCATTAATAATAACGAAACGACTAATGTCCGTTTACGCCCGATTTTATCGCCAAAATGGCCAAAAATAAACGAACCTAATGGCCGAGCAACAAAAGCAACCCCAAAGGTCAATAAACTTAGTAACGTCGCAATGGTCGTGGTGACTTCCGGGAAGAACACCTTTGGAAAATACGCTGCTGCCGCAGTCCCGTAAGCGTAAAAATCAAAAAATTCAATTGCCGTACCGATCATTGAAGCAAAGACAACGGTTCGTACAGGATCGCGCTTCAACACGGTACTTGTTTGTGTTTCTGAAAAGCCTTTTGTATCTTGCATATTCAATCCGCTTCCTATCTCATCTTTTTTTAATATTACCGCAATGTTTATTTCAATTATTATTTAAGCAATTTCCACCTCCCCTACTGTAGAAAAGAAAAAAGCCAAGGGCTGCTGTAGCAGCTCTTGGCTTTACCAACGCTGCCCGCGCAATGCGGGCAATTAAAAATGTCAGCCCGCATTACCTAATAATGGCGCTGATAATAATAATATTAACTTGGGCGTTGGTTCTTTTCATAACGAAACATCTTCTTCTTTTATAATATATTTTTAACTATACTATCATAATTACGATTTTACATTAAAATTTAATTAGAAATAAATAATATAGTTCTAATCTTGCTTGCTTTTAAAAAATAACCTTAATCCTAGTTTTTCAACTATTTTACTTTATTTCCCACTAATTCATGTTAAATTAGTAGACAGCAACTTTTTAGAAAGAAGGCTCCTTATGTCAACCAAACTAATTGCCCTCGATCTTGATGGCACCACTTTAAACTCAACCAGCCAATTAAGCGAAAAAACTCGAAATGTTTTGCGGACTGCCAGCCAACGTGGCCACAAAATTGTGATCACCACAGGCCGACCGGATAATATTAGTACCAACTTTTATGATCAATTAAACTTAACAACCCCGATGATCAATTTCAACGGTGGGCTGATCCACATTCCTCATCAACAGTGGGCACACGAACAAGCGAGTACCCTTCCACCAGCAACCGCTTTAGCATTGTTGGCCTTAAAAAAAGAGTTTCCGATCAAAGTAGCGATCGCTGAAGGGAAACAATTTGTTTTGCCTGACCGTCCTTTTCATGATCTGCCTTTTTTTACCGACATGCCGGCACCAAAAACGTTGCTTAATGCGGATTCTTTACGGCAAGCACCGATCTCACTATCGCTTTTCACTGATGCGCTCACCTTACCGCACTTACAAGAAGCCGTTCGCCAGCGCTTCCCACACGTAACTGCACAAACCTGGGGCGCCTGGAGTGGTGATGCAGCCGCTTTAGAAATCGTTCGCGAAGCCACCCATAAGGCCACCGCACTCCAATATTTATTAGATTATTATCAGCTACAACCAGCTGATATGCTGGCCTTTGGCGATGATGATAACGATCGTGACATGTTAACTCTCGCTGGCTGGGGTGTGGCGATGCAAAATGCGCGGCCAGCGATCAAGGCAGTAGCCGATGATGTCACGCCGCTGAGTAACGCTGAAGACGGCATGGCCGATTATTTAGTGCGACGTCTAGCGCTTTAAATAATATAATTGTGGATAAAGGCGCGCACGGCAGCAAAATCGGCAACCACTGGCGCCAGTGGCCAGGCAACTTCATTAACGAAAATCAAACGATCTGCCTTAAATTGCCACAAGGCTAAGACATCGATTTGGTGCTTCTGCCCTGTTGTCGACGCGATCGTCGCGATATAATGAACAGTGACTGCTGCCCCCGCTTCCGCCCAAAAAAGATCACGAATCTGGATGATCGTAGGTGCTGCAGCATTATTTTTTAATGCTTGTAATCGTTCAACGTACCGCGTACGATTGATATTTTCACCATTGAGTACTGCAATAAAAGCTGGGTGAAAGAATTCATCGAATCGTGCTAGCTCTTGTTGCCCAATGATCAGTGGTAACATTGTTTTTATTAACGTCAATTCTTTTTCCATAAGGTTCACCTCTTGATAAATTTTAAGAAAGCAGGGATTATATGCAAACCCAAGCCTTTGCTCATGTTACTTTGCCGCATTATGAACTGCGCTTTTTAAATACAGTGCCGGCCAAAGGTGTTTATACGTTGCGGCATGATGCCACCGTTGCCGCCGCAACAGGACGCAGTATCGACCACGATCTAGCTGCAACAATGCAATACATCAGCCGCATGTATCGTGGCACGATTCGCGGGGATTATTTGATGTGGGGGATCATGGATCGCCACACAGATACTTTTTATGGTTTAGTTCAGTTGTGGCATTTTCAGCAGCAAACTGCTGAGATCGGTTATGAGATCATTACACAGTGGCAGCGCCACGGCATTATGCAAGAAGTCCTGCCGCCAGTTACTCAGCTAGCCTTTAAGCAACTCGGTCTGAAAAAAATATACGCAGTTACCGGTGCGACTAATTTACCGTCACGGCGTTTATTGGAAAAAGTGGGGTTTCAACTTGACCCCACTTACCATGAAACTTTCTACACATTCCAACAAACTGAACTCGCACTTGTTCGTTTCGAACTTAATGCTGCCTGAGAACTGCGTCAAGTCAATTGATGCAGTTCTTTTTTAATGGACACTATCTAAGAAAACATGGTACACCTTGCTGATAGTTTGCTCGGTATCGGCACTGACCACGCTGAGTTCGATCTGCGCCTGTGCCAAATCGACATCCGGTGCAATACTATAAGTAAAAGTACCACCAGTAAATTCAGCGTGTAGCGTTTGATAATCTTGTTCAACTAATTGCAAAACTTGCTGATACTCAGTAGCTAATGGTAATAAAACTAAAGTATCCTTAAAAAACATGACTTGACCGCTTCGTAGCCATGCAAAAAAATGTTGATCAGCGATCGTTAAGCGCATATTATTGCCTACTTTCCATAACAAATTTTAACTTAAACTTTCCGGAAATTTTTAGCGCAATAAGCATAGCACATTCATTACAGCCATGAAAGCAGCGTCGCCGAAATTTAACTTGCCTGCTATCATGGAAGTAGTAACTAAATTTTATTTTATGATTGCGGGGCTTATTTATGCAACAAAATCAACCAACTAAAATCGAAGTACGCGGTGCTCAGGTCAATAATTTAAAAAATATTGATGTGGACATTCCATTACATCAATTTGTTGCCATCACTGGTTTATCCGGTTCAGGTAAGTCATCTTTAGCACTGGGTGTGCTCTACGCAGAAGGCGCACGTCGTTACTTAGATGCTTTGTCCACTTACACTCGACGACGCATCAGCCAAATGGGTAAGGCTAATGTACGCGCTGTGCGGCATTTACCGGCAGCATTAGCTTTACGGCAGCGGCCAAATATTCCCAGTCAGCGCAGTACTGTCGGTACCATGACTGAAAGTTTCAACGTGTTACGGTTACTATTTTCCCGGCTGGGTTCCCATGTTTCCCCTAGTGGTCAACGTGTGGCACCGACCCTACATGTAGCTGAAGATCTGCCGATTGCTGCCGGTGATGGTACCAGTTTTCGCGGTCCTGGAGCCGAACGCTTCGCTTTTAATTCTGCTGGCGCTTGTCCCACTTGCCACGGCAGCGGCCAAATTCGCCAATTGGTACCGGAGCGGTTAGTTCCTGATGAAAGCCTGACCATCCGGGCAGGCGCAATCGCTTCCTGGCGCTTACCGGGACGTAATTTTATGCCGCTGGTCGCCCAAGCAATTGGTGTTGATATTGATACCCCATTTAATCAACTGAAGGCAGCCGATCGGGCCATCGTTTTACACGGGGAAAAGCGTAAATATGCCATTAATATTCCTAGTGCCACCGGCAAAATCTTTCACATGGATAACGCCCAGTTTGAAAATGCCTATGCTGCCGTCACTGACAGCCTAGCCACAACTAAAAACGAGCGGGCGATTCAGCGTTTGAATCGGTTTTACGCCTTCACTACTTGTCCCACTTGCCAAGGTAATCGTTTCGATCCCCAATTGCTAAAAACATTGGTGGCTGGCAAAAATATCGCTGAGGTCAGTGATTTGCCATTAAAAGAACTGCCTGCATTTGCCCAAACGATCGTTTCTTGGCTGCCAGCCACTATGCACAAAATCGGGCAAAACTTAGTAAACGAGTGGTTAGCTAGTCTAACGCCATTATTGGAACTTGGGCTGGATTACCTGACCCTTAGTCGCGCCGGGATGACCTTATCCACTGGTGAATTGCAACGGATTCAACTGAGCCGAACACTGCGCACCGCCACCACCGGTGTGCTGTACGTTCTAGATGAGCCTTCGATCGGCCTGCATCCCGCCAATGTCACTGGCTTGATCAAAATCATGCGTGCCTTAGTCGCTCAAGGTAATTCATTAGTAGTCGTTGATCACAATACACGGGTGATTGCTGCAGCGGACACTGTAATTGAGATCGGTCCCGGTGCAGGCCGTAAAGGCGGTCAGATCTTACATCAAGGTAACGTTGCCCAAATTAAAAAACAGGCTGATTCGCTGATTGCACCGTATTTGACGGGCCAAGCGCCTTTATTAGCTCGACAACCGCAAACCGCTGTTTTCGCAGCGGGACAATTCAGTTTTCACGTCACCCACCGCTACAATTTGCATGATGTGACCGCTAAATTTCCATTAAAGCGACTAAGTGTCGTCACCGGTTTTTCTGGTGCCGGTAAAACAACCTTGGTTCTCGACAGTTTAGTGCCTGCACTACAAGCACAACTGAAACACGAACCTTTGCCGGCCCATGTTGATCAACTCAATGCTGCTTTACAGCGCGTGGTCATGATTGATTCCACCCCTGTCGGCAAAAATACCCGTTCCACTGTGGCTACTTATACTGGTATTCTCGATCGCTTACGCAAATTATTTGCACAAACGCCGGCGGCCAAAAACCAGCATTGGGGTGCAGCTCATTTTTCTTATAACACGACACAAGGCGCTTGCCCAACCTGCAAAGGAACCGGCCAAATTTCGCTAGACGTACAATATTTACCTGACATTCAACAGGCCTGCCCCACTTGTCATGGCCAGCGGTATAATCCAGCTACATTGACGATCAAATGGCATGATTTGACCATCGCCGATGTTCTCGCATTGTCCGTCGATCAAGCAGTGCCTTTATTCACACATGATAAAAGTTTGCACCATTTAGTTCTCGCGCTGCAAGATATGGGCTTAGGCTATTTAAAATTAGGTGAGGCTACCCCACAATTATCCGGTGGTGAAGCGCAACGCCTAAAGTTGGTTGCAGAAATGGGCCAAACCCAGCAAGGCACCCTATTTATTTTTGATGAGCCTTCTGTCGGTTTACATCCGCTGGATACACGCACTCTGATCCAAGTTTTCGATCAATTATTAGCTCAAGGGGCTACGATTATTACCATTGAACACGACCTCGACATCGTTGCCAACGCTGATTATGTTGTTGATGTTGGCCCACGCGGCGGTAATGAAGGAGGCAAAATTGTTGCCAGTGGTACGCCACAACAAATTGCCACCAATACCACCAGCATCACTGGTAAATATTTAGCCCAGCATCTACAGCTTTTTCAAGATTAATTGTGGCCGTACCATTGACAAGTTTTCAATCAGTTTTACAATAGTAGCTAAGTCACCTTGGTAAAGTAGTTCTAAGGCAATTTTCATGATCTGCTTAATTTTGCTTGCTAGTCAGCTTTTAATTGGTGTTTACAACTGGCTTAAACCTTATTCTATTGACCAAACATAGATCAATTTAAACACCTACTATTTTCGTTGTTAGTTATTTGGGAAGGATCGATTAATCTTTTATGAAACGAACTTATTTGTACGTTTTGATTTCCACGTTTTTATTTAGTTCCATGGAAATCTCACTGAAACTGGCCGGTAGTGCCTTTAATGGGATTCAACTTAATTTTCTCCGTTTCTTTGTTGGTGGTTTGTTTCTACTACCCTTTGCTGTCAGTGCGTTAAAAAAACAGCATCTTCGCTTAACTGGCCATGATCTGCTTTTGTTTATGCTCACCGGATTAAGTTGTGTTTTGATCAGCATGACCTTCTACCAATTAGCCGTAGAAGTCGATCAGGCATCGATCGTTGCCGTTTTATTCAGTTGTAACCCAATCTTTGCTTTGATCTTTTCTTTCTTGATCCTCCGTGAGCGGTTAAGTCGAACCAACTTGATCGCAGTTGCGATCTCCTTGGTCGGCTTACTGATCATTGTCAATCCAGCCCATTTAACTAATCCGCTGGGTCTGACTTTATCGATCACTTCCGCGATCACTTTTGGTTTATACTCGATCATTTCTCGTTGGGGATCCATGCGGCGTAAATTTAACGGTTTGACTATGACCAGCTTAACTTTTCTGGCCGGCTCCGCGGAATTAGCCATTTTAATGGGCTTATCCCATATTCCCAGCATCGCCGCTGGTTTAAGCAGTGTCCCGGCGCTGAAAACTTTCGCTGCGGTGCCTTTCGTTCAAGGTATTGCTTGGCAGAATATTTTATTATTAGCCTACATTTGCATTGGGGTCACCGCTGGTGGTTTCGGTTTTTACTTCCTCGCAATGGAAACCTCTGATGTATCGACCGCTTCCCTAGTTTTCTTCATTAAGCCTGCCTTAGCCCCGATCATGGCCATGTTCATGTTACATGATAAAATCGTTACCCCAACAGTTGTCGGGATCGTCGTTATCGTCATTGGTTCTGTGATCATGTTCTTAGGCAATCGCTTTGCTGAACAAGACGCCAGCATGCAGTATCATGGCGTGTTCGCCAAATTATTACGCAAACCAGGAACGCCTAATGAATTACAACAAAAAATTAGTGCTGAACGTCAAGAATTAGAACATAAAAAATCATTAGAAAAAAATCTAAGTAAATAAGTTGTTGTCAAAAAGCCAACTGCTACTGAAACTAAATTCAGTAACGGTTGGCTTTTTTAACTAGCTTAAGTTCTTCTCATTGACTGAAAAGTAACCCTAGCGGTGAAAACACCGGCTAAAGCAAAAAATATACACGGTTGGCTACTTTACTTAAAGTAATCAACGGTGTACACCTTACTAAGGCTGCACCTAATTAACCATCCGCAAATTACGAATTGTCAGTAAGGTCAATAAACTGAGCACATACAGTAACGATAAGAACAGCATAACGATCAGCAAATTATACCGATCCATCAAGAAACCGATCACCATTGACGAGAAACCACCCACTGCACGACCGACGTTCATGATCGTATTGTTCGCAGTGGCACGAATTTCAACTGGATATAAACGGCTGATCACTGCGCCATAACCACCATACATCCCATTTGAAAAAAAGCCGATCAGCACTTCTGCCAACAACAAAGTCCATTGATTATTGGCCAAAGTAATGGCAAAAACGGCCACCGCTGAGATGATCAAGAAAATAATAAAGGCGCGGCGGGCACCAAACTTATCCATGATCGCGCCAAAAACAAACATGCCTAAGCTCATCCCGATGATCGTTGCGATCATCCACAATGATGAACTAGCCGCACTGATTCCTAAGCGCTGCTGCATGATCGCTGGCAACCAGTTCATTAAGCCAAAATAACCAGCAATTTGAACCATTACCATGATCGTTAAAGCAGTTGTTTGCCAAGCTAACCGGCGAGTCTTGAATAATGCCGTGATCGTCGCTTTTTGGTGCGTTCTTTTATCTTGTTGCAGTGCAGTAAAGGCAGGACTTTCCTTCAAATGGCGCCGAACAAAGAAGATTAAGATCACCGGTAACACTCCGCAAAGAAACAAGCCGTGCCAGCCAAAATGCGGCAAAATCAAGGCCGCCAAAAGCGCTGCTAGAATCGCCCCAATTTGACCACCGATAGCGGCAACGGAAGTCATTTTACCGACTTGGCGCTGCGGAAAACACTCCGCAATCAAGGCAATACCACACCCATACTCACCACCTGCGCCGATCCCCGCAACAAAACGCCACAGGTAAACGGTCCAAATCGTGTTGGCAAAATACATAGCAGCAGTGGCAATGGCAAAAATAAAGATCGTCTGCGAAAACACCTTAACGCGTCCGTAACGATCTGCTAATAAGCCAAAAATCACACCACCAACTAGCATGCCCAAATTGGTTACTGAAGCGATCAGTCCTGCTTGCGTACCCGATACATGTAAAGTCGCGATAATCGACGACAAAGCAAAGGATAGAAACATAACATCCATATTTTCTAAGCCGAATCCTGCCGCTGACGACATGATCACTTTACGCTGATACGGACTGATGCTAGTACTTGCATGCTGCTTAATTAGTGTTTCCATATTCAATTCCTCCAAAATGACTGCTCACAGACAGTCGTTTATTTTGATCGGTTCTATTATTCCACTATTCTAACGGCCATGCAAGCCGGATTCGGTTTAAGAAGCACTTTGCCCAATACCGACTGCCTGTTGGATAAACGCCTGAAATAAGCGCTGTGCCGCCGGATAAGCAGGGTACATGATCTCAGGATGCCATTGTACCGAAAAAAGCTGCCGCTGCGGTGCCTCCAATGCTTCGATCACACCATCACTACTACGTGCACTAATCTTAAGCCCCGGAGCAACTTGCGCCACAGCCTGATGATGAAAGGAGTTCACCCCATAAGCGCCTTGCAAAAGGCCGGCCAACTGTGTTCCCGCAACAACTTGAACTTGATGCGTCGGCTGAGTTCCCGTAATTGGCCGTTGCTGATGTTTGATCACCGTGCTTTTAATATCTTGAATCAAGGTACCCCCTAACGCCACGTTGATAATTTGTTGCCCCCGACAAATACCCAAAATTGGCTTATGTGCGGCTAACGCCTGTTTGACCAGCGCAATTTCAAATAAATCACGGGCTCGATCTAATTCACCGGTGGCAGGATCTAATGCCGCACCATACAAATCTGGTGAAACATCGTGCCCACCACTTAAAAGTACAGCATCGACTGTGGCCAAAACTTCCGGAACCAACGCAGGAGCCATTGCCGGAATCATTAGCGGTAACCCGCCACTAGCTGTTACCGCGTGTGCATAGGTTTCTGGGGTGGCAGAGAGTTGGCGTACCCCCTGTATTTCCTTAGTATTAGTGATCGCAATTCTTGGGCGCATTTGCCCACCTACTTTCGCAAAAATTAATTACTTTTATTCTAACACGCTGACCCGACTTTGCTATACTAGTTGAAGAATCCAACTACATAGAATAAATAAGGACAGGAGATTTATAGATGCAACTTAAAGTTAACGCCACTAATTGGCAGCGGGCCGCCGCCTTTGCCGTACGTCTACAGGTTTTTGTTCAAGAACGTGGTCTGAGCCTGCAGGCCGAATTTGATGATCATGATACTGATGGTACTATTTATGCAGTGTTGTATGCTGGGGATCTACCGGTGGCAACTGGTCGCTACCAGCAATTGTCTGCCACCACGATGCGTCCTGGCCGTATCGCCACCTTAGCCAGTCATCGCGGTGAAGGTTTAGGGGCCCAAATTATTGCTGGCTTAGAACAAGTTGGTCGCGAACATGGCTGCACGCAGTCAGAAATTCACAGCGAAATGACTGCTCGCGGTTTTTATGCTAAATTAGGCTACCAATCAGTCGGTAGGCCTTTTATTGAAGATGGTGTGGCTTGTATTTTATTGCAAAAGCAGCTAGTACCTCTTGGTTATTGATTGACGCCCACTAGGTATTCACGCTATATTAAAAGTACAAGCCACCTAGGGAGGTCACTTATGCAAAATATGATCGTTGATTTTATCGACCAATTTGGTTATTTCGGCATCTTCCTGCTAATCACGCTGGAAAATGTCTTCCCCCCGATTCCTTCAGAAATTGTTCTGACTTTTAGCGGTTTTATGACTTTACATTCTAATCTAAACCTGACTGGCGTTGTGCTTGCGGCAACTGCGGGTTCCGTTGCCGGTGCCATCATTCTCTACGCAGTCGGCCGCCTACTTTCCGTCGAGCGTCTGCAACGTTTGATTGATGGTAAAGTCGGCAGAATGCTCCACTTTAAACGCAGTGATTTAGAAAAGGCTGAACGTTGGTTTACTAAACGCGGCAAAAGCACCTTATTTTTCTGCCGCTTCGTTCCCATTGTCCGCAGTTTGATCTCTATTCCCGCTGGTACCACCAAAATGCCGTTGACCCAATTCATCATTTTGACCACTGCAGGTACTTTTATCTGGAATATTGTTTTGGTCATGTTAGGCCACCATGCGGGTAGAGCTTGGACACAAATTGCCGGCTACATTGACACGTTTGCTCACATTACCCTGATTGTACTGATCCTTGCTTTAGTGATCGGGGTCGCATACTTTGTCAAAAAACGTTTTGGTACCACCGCAAAGGCGCCTAAAAAATAGGCGTTTTTATTTTTGAACTTTGCGGGAACATTTGTTTGATTCGCACTAAAAAGCATGCTATAATGAGCCTACAAAAAAGTAAAGAAGGTTAACTAGATGGATCAAAAATTTCTCGATGTTATGCATCACGAAGGACCAACTACGATCGTAACTGTCAATGCACATCCTGCCAGTGTTGTAAATACTTGGAATTCATATATTAAAATCAATCAAGCTCAAAATTACTTATTGATTCCAGCAGCAGGAATGCGGAGTATTGAACATGATTTTGCCACGGATAATACTGTGACCTTGACTATGGGCAGTAAAGCCGTCGAAGGTACTGTAGGCCCAGGTGCTGGCTTCCATATTCATGGAACTGGTGAGTTCATTAAATCCGGTGCTGAATTTGACGAAATGCACACCAAGTTTCCCTGGCTACGTGAAGTTTTAAAAGTCAACATCAACGAGATTGTTCAAAAAATTTAGTTAAAAAAAGTCAGCAGCCCACTTGGGCCGCTGACAACGGCTGTGGGCGCAATTACCACAGCTTTTTTATTTTCCATAAGGCGACCTTTGCAACAATTCAGTGGACTAAACGCTGGTATAGCACAACAATTTCGCCAGCTAGATCACGGAAAGCGATCGCATTCATGATCTGATCTTGGCCATGAACGGCCAATAAGGTAACCTGCATATGCTCCCCGTTAGCTTCAGCCGCTAACAAATCAGTTTGCAAATTATGGGCCACTACTAAATAACGATCGGCTTCCTTTAGTTTAGTGCTAGCAGTAGTGAAGTCACCTAGTTTAGCTGCATTAATTGCCGCAAAGGCCGCACTTTTTGCGTTCCCACCATTCACGATCAACCCCATGATCGCCTTTAGATCCTGTTTTTTTGTTTCCGCCATAATCCGTTACTCCTTTACCCAGTAAAAATTATTTTTTTGGTACACCCTTTTTGTTATGAAACGATCATAAAACGCTTTCATTACAAAAAAAGTATAACTTGGGCAAAGCTTTTTTTCAAGTGATTAAACCATTCACTTACCGACTATTAAAGCACAAGTCAATCTGAAAATAATCTGCTTGAAAACAAAAGCAGTGGCCGGGACAAAAGTCCTAGCCACTGCTTATTTTCAAACCCGTCTTTAGCACATACGCCAAAATTATAGGTTCATGTAGCTAACCAGCGTTAAGCCACAATCAATTTTAGATCATTCCCATTTTCCGTCATTTATTTGCCGTCCTGATGGATGATCTTAGTGCTGACCTTACGCATTAGGCGCAATAATTCTTGCGCCTCTTCTTCACCAAACAAGGCAACCCAACCATGAAAGCGCTGGTGAATGGCCTGATTAATTGCTTGCGCAACCTTCTGGCCCTCCGGCGTTAACCGCAAGTATAAACGGCGCCGGTCATTGGCATCACGTTCTTGTTCAATGTAGTTATGCTCCAGCATCACGCGAATCTGCCGCGAAATAGCCGCCTTAGTCACACCACGTTTAGTCGCAATATCCGACATTGCAACTTGCTGACCGGCAGCAATATCGCGCATGATCAAAAACTGTTCAAAGGATAAATTAAATTCCTTAGTTGGCTCCGAAACGAGATCACTAATGTATTTAAACCCTGACATGTAAACATCAATATACGCTTCTAATAAAGCATCATGCGCCTGACTCATCCTGAATTACTCGCTTTCTCAATTGTTTATATTGAGCGTACCATATTATCCATGATTTAGCGCGTTAAATTGTCGTTTAAAGACAAAAGGTAAACTGAAAATAACGGCAAAAATAATCAAGATCAGGCCATTGAGCACCGGTTTAGTAGCTAAATCGTTTAAGGCATAATTTAACCCGTTAAGCAAATAGGTTCCCGGTAAAATCGTACTGATCCCACGATAAACGGCGGAAAGCATAGCGTTAGGTAATAACCCACCAGAAACGATCAGTTGAATAAATAGAATCGCTAAGGTTGCCAAAACCCCTAATGTTCCCCACCAACGATCAAAATTAAAGACGATCAAGGTGAATAGACCACTACCTAATAACAATAACAGTAACAGGCTAACTGGATGCGCCACACTGATCCCCATCAGTATGGTAACAATCGCGATCCCAACGGCCTGTAAAATAATTGCTGCTGCTAATAACGCAAATTTCTGGCGTCGTGGTTGTGCCTGGAATCGTTGACTATAACGGTTAAAGCCAAGCTCTGTCAGGATCGCACCGATAAACAATACCATAAAAATCACTAGTGGCGCCAAAACGGATAACAGTGGTTTAGCTAGATTATCTGCCTGGGTTTGATTAGCCACTGGCGTCACAAAATGATCCACATTAGCTGAAGTAAAGCTTAAGTTGCTGACCTTTTGACTGCCAGCCGCTAATTTATTATTAAGTGTGTTCATCCCTGCATTTTCTTGGGCTAAACCGCTGTCCAATTGACCAGCACCTGTCGTTAACTGTTTAACGCCGGCGACCAATGTCGGAATCTGGCTATTAAGTTGGCCTAAGCCAGTAGCTAATTGAGTGGTCCCTGAAGTGAGCTGATTATTATTGGCCACTAATTGCTGGCTACCATTGGTTAATTGGGTTACTCCTGACGTCAGCGTCGGTACTTGCCCATTAAGCTGATTTAATCCATTAGTAACTTGTGTCGACCCTGAAGTTAATTGACTGTTATTAGCCACCAACTGCTGGCTACCGTTAGCCAACTTAGTTACTCCTGAAGTCAGTGTTGGCACTTGACCATTAAGTTGACTTAACCCATTAGCAACTTGTGTCGACCCTGAAGTTAATTGACTGTTATTAGCCACCAACTGCTGGCTACCGTTAGCCAACTTAGTTACCCCTGAAGTCAGTGTCGGTACCTGACCATTGAGCTGATTTAACCCATTAGCAACTTGTATCGACCCTGAAGTTAATTGACCGTTATTGGCCACTAACTGACTGCTGCCGGTTGCTGCTTGTTGCGCACCTGCTGTATAAGACTTAATGCCAGCGATCAGGCCACTGGAGCCATTTAGACCAGCACTAACCTTGACCAGGCCATCATGAATAGCACCACTAGCCTGAATGGCGCCCATTGTACTTGCTGTATGACCTTGTTGCTGTAAACCTGTGCTGACTTCAGTTAGTCCAGCTTGTAGTGTTGCAATTGCTTTTTTAGTCCCGCTGACTGCTGCTGGTGCACCAGTATTCTGATCAGCTAATTTTGCTACCCCCGCCTGCAAAGTTTTTAACTGTGTTTGAACATCCGTCATTGGAGCTTGTGTTTTAGCCAGTGAAGTTCCTGTACTAGTTAGATCCGTCCCCACACTAGTTGCATTGGTTGCCGCAGCAGTCAATGCAGTTGCCCCAGCCGTCATATTCTTAGTCAAGGTTCCCTTGAGTTCGGCTAATTTGATTGCAGCCGCTGGATCGGCTTTAAAAATTGCGGCCGCAACTTGGGTATCCCCAAGAATTGTAGCAACTTGTGTGGCCGCAGTACCAGCCGCCGTAAAGTTAGTCCCAGCAGTGGTTAAGTTGGTTTGCAAAGAATTCATACTACCTTGAACACTAGTCAATGACGTTTTCATACTAGTCAAAGCACCACCAACTGTTGTTAAATCGTTAGTCAATTGCTGACTACCAGTTCCATTCACATTATTATTCAAGTCACTAATACCTTGATTAAGGGCCGTTAAACCGCTATTTAATTGAGCAATCTGTGGCTTTCCTGCGGCTAATTGTTGATCAATTTTATCGGCCGCAGCCTGTAAGGAACTTTGCAATTGTTGACTACCAGTGGTTAATTGGCTGACGGCAGTACTAACTTGTTGCGTTCCATTATTAAGTGCCGAATTGTTTTTGACTAGGGTCGCCAGGCCACTATTAAGTTGGCTGGTACCTGCAGTATAGGTTTGAATGCCACTATTAAGCTGACCGCTGCCAGTGGTTAATTGCGCCACACCAGTAGCTAATGGACCTGTTCCAGCCTTTAGTGCTGTTAAACCAGTATTAAGCTGGCTAGTACCATTAGTATAGGTTTGGATGCCAGCACTGACTTGACCACTACCGGTGGTCAACCGTGCTACTCCCGACGCTAACGGAACAGTACCTGCTTGTAAAGTTGCTAAACCATTATTGAGTTGACTAGTGCCAGCAGTGTAACTTTTAACACCTGTGTTTAGCTGTTTGCTACCAGTGGCTAAACGTGTTACGCCAGATGCTAGCGGTGCGGTGCCTGCTTGTAACGTTCCTAATCCACTGTTAAGTTGACTAACGCCGTTCGTATAACTTTTGACGCCAGTGTTTAATGTAGCACTACCGGAATAAAGTTGGTAAACTCCGGAGGCCAAAGGTTGTGTTTTACTTTGTAATTGCGTTAAACCACTGTTTAATTGTTTACTACCGGAACTTAATTGTGTGGTCCCAGTTTTTAACTTTTTAGTTCCAGCGTGGGCCTGGCTAACACCGCTGCCCAATTGTTTCAGTGCCGTGAATACGTTTTGATCATAGGCCTGCTGGACATTAGCGACCACTTCCGCCCGTAGCTTTTCTGCCACTTGCTGCGTGATCAAATGTGACGCAAAATTATTGTGGTCAGATAAAGCGACTTTGATATGACTAGTTTTAGGCCGTGCATTTAAGGCCGTCGTCGCGTTTTTAGAAAAATTATGTGGTAAAGTGACCTTCATCAAATACGTTCCATCTTTCAACCGTGCATTAGCTACTTGGGCAGAAACAAAATGCCACGTCACCTGATGATTATGTAATAGTTGCTTTTTGACCCCTGCACCTAAGGCCACTGTTTTGCCTTGAAATTTTGCCGGTTGATCTTGATCGACCACGGCAACATTGATACGACTAGTGCTTGTGTGTTGCTCATAGGCCACAAAATTCATGGCAATGAATAATAATAGCAACGGAATAATAACAATTAAGCTTAATAATAATAAAAGTCGTGAATGCTGTTTAACGGTTTGCATAATACCAACGCCACCATTTCCCCATTTTATTTTGTTAACGTGCTATATAGTATATGCTGTTAACTTTATGAGTATCGCGCATTCATTTTAATTTGTCAAATAATGCTTAATCATAACTGAGTAAATTTTAGAAACTAACGGCAAAGCCCTAAACCAATTTTGATCACGGCTTGGCCTTGATCAGGTTAAAGCCTGCCTTTTTACTGAGTTAGAGCTAGCAAATTGTATATCCGCACAATCTAGTTTACAAAACTAGATGATAAGTTTATACTGTCAATAATCAAATAGTAAAAGAGGAACAAACAATGGCACCAATAGCAGAAGACTTTCCAACTTGGTTGGCTCAGCTACAAACTTTGCAGCTTCCCTACTGGAAAGACTTTCCGGATTTTGATATCTATATGGAGCAATTGGTCAATTTAGTGAATCAATATCTAGCTCCGTTAGCTTTAGATCCAGTAACCCCGGCAATGATCAATAACTATGTCAAGCACAAGGTCATGTTCAAACCAGTTAAAAAACGTTATCGGCGTGAACATTTAGCTGCGGTGGTCACCTTAACCTTGCTGAAAACTGTTTTCCCCTTGGAAATGATCCGTACCGGTTTTGCTGGTGAATTAAACGCATTATCGGCGCAAGCAGCTTATGATCGTTTTATCACCAATTTCACAACACAATTACAAACATTGCAGTCGGCCCAAGCGGTACCACTGCCAACCAATACCGAATTTATTTGGGCAGATGCTCTACAGCAAACGGCAGTAACCACCGTTATTTATCAATTGATCAGTAGGCGGCTGTTACAACATGCGCCGCATATTAATAAAGGAGTTAACCTTCATGACTAAACTTAGCCAACACGTAGCAATTCTCGTCGATTCTTGTTCAGATGTGCCTGCCGATTTTATTGCGGCACACCACCTATATATGGTCCCAATGACGATCGCCTACCGGGATGAGATTTATTTGGATAAAGTCACCATCGATCCAGAAACGGTTTATGCCAATTTAGATAAAGAAATTCCTAAGACGGCTTCACCAACCGGTAACCTAATTGCTGAGGCCTTTGCTAATATTAAAGCTGATGGCTATAAAGAAGTGATCGCGATCTGTATTTCTAGTGGATTATCCGGCACTTATCAGCAGGTCCAATTAGCCGCACGAGTTTCTGAGCTAGATGTCAGCGTGATCGACACCAAAAATATTGGTATTGCCAGTGGTTTAACGGCCATTTTAGCGGCACAACTTAGCGAAGAAGGACTGCATAAAGGTGAGATCGAAGCCCGGCTTCGTACCGTTGCTAAACGCACAAAGGTCTTTTTCTATGTACCGACATTAACTTATTTGCAAAAAGGTGGTCGTATTGGCCGTGTTGCCGGAATGGCCGGTACACTGCTTAACATTAAACCGATCATTTCTTGTGATGAAAATGGTATTTATTATCCGATCGCTAAAGTCCGCGGCGAGAAAAAAACGTTGCTAAAAATGAAAAAACTACTGGCCGACACGATTGCTGGGGCGAAACGCTTCAATTTAGCTGTAGCCGATGGTGCTAATCATAAGATTGCCGCTCAACTTACTGCTGAGCTTCACCAACTTTATCCTCAGGCAGAACATATTTTCACTGGTAATGTTTCACCTGCTTTAGGTGTGCATACTGGTCCTGGCTTGATTGGTTTAGGGGTCCAGGTTTTAGCATGATCTGGCATAAAATTTAAAAAGGCGTGGGTCCGATTTTTCGGTCACCACGCCTTTTATGGTGCCTTAACAACTGTTTGAAACCTGATCTAACTGCGGTATAATGCAAGCACAATACCGCTACTTCACTCATGCAAAGGAGCTAAATATTTTGGAAGCCGTTTTTGCGATCATTTTATTGTTAGGCGCCGTCATCGCCGCAAATATTCTATACGGGCTTTACGCCAAGATTCCGTTAGCCTTTTACCAAATTGGTATGGGTCTATTATTTACGTTACTGCCGCTTTACCATAACTATCAGCTTGATCCGTCTATTTTCTTATACGCAATCATTACACCATTAATGTTTAACGATGCGCAAAATATTTCGCGGCGTGACCTATCGCGTAATCTAGGCACCACCTTGTCACTGGCGATCACCTTAGTCGTCGTTACCGTGATCGTCTTAGGCGTTAGTATTCACGCTTTAGTGCCACTGTTTACACTGCCATTAGCCTTTGCTTTAGGTGCCATTGTTAGTCCAACTGATGCCGTTGCTGTAAAATCGATCACCACCAATTTACCCTTACCAAAACGTATTTTGAGTACTTTAGAAAATGAGGCTTTATTCAACGATGCCACCGGGATCGTCGCTTTAGAATTAAGTTTGGGAGCGCTAAGTTCAGGGCATTTTTCAGTTGGTCATGGAATCGCTGACTTTTTTTACGTTTTCTTAGGTGGTTTATTGGTCGGTACCTTGCTTGGCTTTGTTATTGTGCAATTACGTATTTTATTACGACAACACGATATTGGTGCGGTGCAGATCCTCCTACCCATTCAGATTCTAACCCCTTTTCTAATTTATTTTATCGCTGAACAATTAGGCACTTCGGGTATTTTAGCCGTTGTTGCGGCCGGTTTGATCCATGGCGTTGAACAAGATCGTTTGCGCCTAACTTCCACTAAAGTCCAATTTGTGTCCCAAACGACTTGGCAAATTATTAGTGATATTCTCAATGGCTTTGTTTTTGTTTTGCTCGGCCTGACCTTACCATCCGTGATTTGGACCTTAAGCAAACAGCACCCATTACATGCCGTCGCTTTATTCGGTTTGGCGCTGTTGATCTATTTGCTTGCTACTGGATTGCGGTTTTTCTGGACCTATTTTGGGTTTATTCGACTTTACATGCGCGACCATTCGCGCACGACGATCAGTGCCTTAATGGCTACGGGCGGTATTCACGGTACGGTAACCTTATCCATGGCTCTATCAATTCCATTCATCAGCGCTGGGCAAAGCTTTCCCATGCGTGACGAGATCATTTTCATCGCTGCCAGTGTTATTTTATTGAGTCTGCTCATCCCTACCTTTGTCATTCCGTTGCTACTACCTAAAACAACACAACCGGTGGCCGCAGTTAATTTGCGCTTAGTGCGGAATGACATGCTGGATTATGCGATTAAACAGTTACAAAATAGTCCCGCAAACACAGTGGCACAGCAAACTGTTCTGGAGACCCTTTATCACCAAAAACAGGATTACACACGGCCAAGTCGAGAACAAGTGCAACAATTTTTTGTGCAGGCTCAAGCCACTGAACAAACCGCCTTAGCCCAGCTTAAACAACAGGGTAAATTAACTGCTGAGCTGGAGGCTTGGTACCAACGCTTTTTAACTGCTAATAATTATACAGCGCGGCAATCAGCTTGGCGTTTATTATTGCTGCGTTTTAAACTATTATTCAAATTTCGTGGTAAATTTTTATTTAAAAGGCGCCTAATGAAACAGCAATATCAACAATTGCAACAAAAAAGTAACCATTTAAAACCGCAACGGCAGCGATTGGCACAGATCGAAGAATATGGTTACAATGCAGTCATTGATTACTTAAATCAGCAGACGACTCCGGAAACCTATGCTGCCATTGCATTAGTGCGCCAATCCTATAGCGTTCGCCATCGCCGCTTCAACAATCCTGACGATACCAATCAGAAGCAAATGCATTTATTCATCACCGTTTTTCAATATGAATATGACTATGTTGAAAATCAACTTCGGGATCAGCAAATTTCCACCAACACGGCCAGTCAACTTCGTGAACAGATTTCTTATGACGAAATCGTCTATATGCAAAACAACAACGAATATGACTAATTCATCAACAAAGCGCTCCGCCTACTTGCAAACTGACAGTAGGCGGAGCGCTTTGTATTGAACTGTGTGCTTTTCATTTACGAAAGCGTAATAACGGTGTGCAGATCAGTGGTGCCACAATTGCGGCTAAAATTGCCTCGGGAATACCATTGGTCCCCACAACAACTAATAATAAGCCACCAAGACGGCTAATATCAGCAGTACCATAGGCCTTAGCAACCGCCGGTGTTCGATAAAATAGATAAATTAACCCGAGCACTAAAAGTGTGTTGATCAATGCACCGGCCAAGGCCGCCACCATCATCGCTGGCGTCCGTTTAATTTTATGTTGTAGCCAGATGAACAACCAACCGGCGACCACGCCGATCAGAACCCGCGGTACGATCGAAACCACTGGGTTGGTGAAAACCAATGGCGCCAGCGGACTAGTTGGCGACGTAAAAGCCCGGATAAACGTGATCAGCCCCCACACACCACCAACTAAAGCGCCATCCCGCGGCCCTAAAATAATTGCAGCAATGATCACAGTGATGTGAATCGTCGTTAGATCCAGCAAACCAAGTGGAATATAACCGAACAACGGAATAAAATTTTGAATAATAATAACCGCAATAAACATTGCCAGGATACTGATGTGGTACGCCTTATTTTTCTGTGTCATGTTGTGTGCTCCCCGTTTCAAAAGTAATCAACCCTTTGAAGTTGCTGATGCGCTTGCTACAAATTATTTTTTAGCGCATCTAACTATTGTCACTATATTACCATATAATCCACGTGTAAGAACGTTTTACACTAGATTCAGCAACACATTTTGACCTAGTTTTCACTAAAACGCGTATAATTAAAGTGTTCGATCAATTTATAAAAGTAGGTGAAAAATCGTGGCAATTTTAACAGATACATTTAAGTTAGCTAATGGCGTCAAGATTCCCAAGGTTGGGTTTGGTATGTGGCAGGTTCCTCTTGGTGACACTGCTTATCAAGCAGCCGCAACCGCATTAAAAACGGGGTATCGGCATATTGATACGGCCAAGGCCTATCGTAATGAAGCCGATGTTGGCCGCGCTATTCGTGACTCCGGTATTCCGCGGGAAGAAATTTTCGTGACGTCAAAATTACCTGGGGCCACTAAAACTTATGCCGGTGCTATGGCCGATTTTAACAGTACCATGGAACAATTAAATATTGATTATTTAGATTTATATTTGGTTCACGCACCATGGCCATGGACGGAGATCGGTAAAAATTGTGACCAAGAAAATATTGAAATTTGGCGGGCAATGGAAGCTATCTACGCTACTGGTAAAGTTAAAGCTATCGGCGTATCTAATTTCAACGTCCATGATTTGGAAAACATTCTGCCCACCGCTAAAGTTAAACCTATGGTGGATCAGATCCAGTACTACGTTGGTTTTACTGAACCTAAGATCACTGAGTTTGCTAAAAAGAACGGTCTTCTAGTCGAAGCATATTCGCCGTTAGCTACTGGCGGTATGTTACAAAATACGCAGATGAAGGCTTTAGCTGCAAAATACAATGTTAGTGTCGCTCAGTTGGCATTGCGTTTTTGCTTGCAAAACGATATTTTACCGTTACCTAAAGCAGTCGGTACTGACCATATCCAAAATAATGCCCAATTAGATTTTGTCATTAGCGCCTCTGATATGGCGACACTTAACGCACTGTCGGACACAGCACCAAGCCACACTCATAATTCGACACAAGGCTAATACGTTTAAAAAGATCGTCATCTGACGATCTTTTTTGTATCCACCAAAACATCCTTTGTTCGCGAATTATTTTCATCAGATTACCTAATACCTATTTGTTCTTTCGCTAATTTATGATACGATTTTAATAATTAGCGTTAAAGGATGGGGATAATTCATGATTTTATTGGGCTCAATAGTTAATGGTCTGGCAATCGTCGGTGGTAGCCTGGCGGGTACTGTCTTACGTAACATTAGCGAGCAAACCAAAGATACCGTTACTAAGGGTATTGGAATCGGCGTGATAGTACTAGGTTTACAAATGGCACTTAAAACAAATTCATTTATTTTAATTTTGATCAGTCTTTGTTTAGGCGCCCTGCTAGGTGAAGGTTTAAAAATCGAAACCGGCATGAATCGCTTTGGTTTATTCCTACAAAACCACTTTGCTAAAAATAATAGTAACTTTGCGGAAGGTTTCGTCACCAGCACTTTAATTTTTGTGATCGGTTCAATGGGAATCATCGGTGCTATTCAAAGCGGTGTTTCTGGTAATAATCAAACACTGTATACAAAAGCTGTAATGGATGGCTTTATGGCAGTTATGTTGACTGCTTCGTTAGGTCTAGGTGTATTGTTCTCCAGTTTCCCCGTTTTCATCTATCAAGGATTGATCACCTTATTGGCCAGTGTTTTCGTCAGCTATGTTCCCCAAGCCTTGTTAACGATTTTAATGGCCGGTATCAGTCAGATCGGCGGTCTATTGATCATTGCTATCGGTTTGAACATCATGAAATTAACTAAAATTCGGGTGTCTAATTTTCTGCCTAGCCTAATCATTCTGATCATTTTCCAATCAGTTCAATATCTCTATTTTTAAGCAGTTCACGTAGCAAATAGCTAAATCCCATTTTAATTAATCTTTTAGACTGGCGATAAAGCCTGCACCGGCCCAGTTTTTTAGCCAATAACACAACGCGACTGCAGGCTTATCTAGCCAGCGCTATCTAAAAATGCAAGTGACCCGCATTGATCATGCGGCACTTGCATTTTTGGCTTTTCACACCAATTAAAAAGGGCTGCTAGTTCACAATGAAACCGAATAAGCACTGTCGTTTGGTATTCGCGTAACTGAGCCTTTGAAAAAGCTATTTTTATTTATTCTTCAATTTATTATTCATGATCATTTCCACTGTCTGATCCATTTTTGCTCGGTAATCATCATTTTCCAGTAACATTGTCGTCATAATATCCAGTACGTAAGTCAACGCAAACTGAGAATTGACGAAACGGCTGTTGTCCACAAAATTACTGTTTTTCACCACCACTGCTAGATTTGACTGTTCCAGTAATGGGCTATGAGTGAAACCAGTGATAGCGATAATTTGTGCACCGTTAGCCTTAGCTGCCGATACTGCCTGGTTGACTTCACTGGTGTTGCCAGAAGTTGATAGCACCAACACCACGTCGCCTGGTTGCATAATACCACTAGTGATATACATCATGTGGCTATCGGTCATAGCAAAAGCCGTGATCCCCATGCGCAATAACCGCTGCGTCATTTCATTAGCAGTGTAACCGGAGCTTCCCAAACCAAAAATGTACAACCGCTGACTTTGTTGCATCAGCTTCACCGCAGCCGCTAATGTTGCTGGATCCAGCAATTGTTGTGTTGCCTTTAAGACTTTCTGATAAAAATCATAAACATCATCAGCAATCGTTCCCTTGGTTGGTATAACCGGATTTGGTGCACCAGCTTTAGCCAAACGCAGTTTAAATTCATAAAAATTAGCACACTGCATTTTTTTAACAAAGCGGGTGATCGTTGCGTTACTAACGCCGACACTTTCGGCTAAATGATTGATGCTCATTTGCTGAATTTGTTCTGGTTCCTGCATTACTTTTAACGCCACCTTACGCTCTTGCCGGGAAAGATCAGCGTACTGGGCCTCAACTAGCTGTACGATTGCTGTCATGGTAAGCCTCCTCGTTAAAATATTATCCTATTATAATTAATATTCTTCTCTACCATACCACGCGATAATTTTTATTGCAAAATAATTTTTGAAAAATTTTTATCTATAGCTGATTTCACTAAACACCTTGTATCAGTACTCTTATTGACAAATCAACCTTCAAGATTAGGTTTTTCTCAGCAAATGGTATAAGAGCAGACTTTTATTTAATATCATACAATAACACATAGACTGATGCAGGTAATTTAATTCTGGGCTGTACAAACTAAGGCTCATCTTTATTTCACTACATTCAAAGACACCTTGATCTTAATTAATATTTGTGGGTATGGTTTGCGCCATTGATCGTTATAGGGCCGCTTGCGGTGTTTCAATCATTGCTGATCACACACTTTTTAATTGAGAGGTAGGCATTACAACTGATTTTTAGGCGTAAAAAAATAGATCAATTCCTTAATGGAATTGATCTATTTTCAACTTAGTTAGATTAAATTAAATTAAAGTTCTTCAGGAACTAATTTAACTGGCTTTGTGCCCATCCAACCAATGATTTCTTTAACCGTATCTTCAATTGCTTTTGTACCAGGAGCCAATAATTTACGAGGGTCGAAGCCTTTACCTTCTTGGTCTTTACCAGCTTCGATGTATTCACGTGTTGCTTTAGCAAAAGCTAATTGGCATTCAGTGTTGATGTTCAATTTAGCAACACCCATTGAAATTGCTTTTTCAACTTGTGCTTGAGGAATACCTGAACCACCATGTAATACAAGTGGTTGTTCGATGACGTTAGCTAATTCTTGTAAACGATCGAAGTGTAGGCCTTTCCAGTTAGCTGGGTATTGGCCATGGATATTACCAATGCCGGCTGCTAAGAAGTCGATGCCAGTTGCAGCTAATTGTTTAGCTTCTTCAACGTCAGCTAATTCACCTTCACCAACGACACCGTCTTCTTCACCACCGATTGAACCTACTTCAGCTTCAACGGAGATGCCTTTAGCATGAGCTAAAGCAACGATTTCCTTAGTCTTTTCTAAGTTCTCAGCAAATGGTAAATCATGGCCGTCGAACATAACGGAGTTGTAGCCAGCAGCAATAGCAGCTTTAGCAGCTTCGTAGTTACCATGGTCTAAATGCATAACAACAGGAACCGTGATGTTCATTGATTTGATCGTTGCTTCAACTAATTGTTGGCAAAGTTCATAACCACCCATGTACTTTGCAGCGCCCATTGAAGTTTGGATCAAAACAGGAACGTTTAATTCTTGAGCAGCACCTAAGATAGCGCGAGTCCATTCCAAGTTGTTTGTGTTAAACGCACCGATAGCATAATGACCTTTACGAGCAGCAGCAAACAGTTCAGTACCATGTACTAATGACATAAATATTAGTCCTCCTAAATTGTATTACAACGACCAACCCGTGATTAAAAATCCGAGCCAATCTAGTTGTACATTTACTGCTTTATTCTAACACATAATCAAAAATAATGGGAATAATTTTTCTGAAAAATTAGGGGTGCTTTTCAGAATTAGATTGACAGCGCTTTAATGTAGTGAACGCAAATACCAAGTATCACAGGCACTGTGCTCACTACCAACTAGCGGCGCCGCTAACGGTTCAAACTGGTATTGATGATAAAGTCGATTAGCTGGCTGCAGGACAGAAAAGGTTTCGAGATACAATTGCTGGTAATACTGTTGTGCAAAGGTTAACGCCTGCTGCATCAGCTGATGGGCAAGACCCTGGCCACGAAAGGTGGGGAGAATATACAATTTTTGTAGTTCAGCGATACCACGTTCCGCCGCAAACATCCCAACGCCCGCCCCACCGATGACCTTACCAGTGGCAGCCGTTAATACCCAATACTGACTGTTAGGCTTCTGTGCGTAATATTCTGCTAAATGATCCAGTTGTGGATCAAAATAAGCGGTCCCAGGTAAATTTAAATGGTATGCGGCCAGTGAAGTTTGGATGATTGCCTTCATTTGCTGATTATCAGCTGGAATAATCGGACGAAGTTGCATTTGATCAGATCTTTTCTAATAGATTTCTAATCAGAATACGCAAAATCGGCATACACGTCAATAGCCTTGGGTTAAATCTACCTGATTTTGAGCTAATTGCCCATTGATTAAAAATTGTTGTAAATTGGCCAAAAAGATTTGGTTAGCCGCGCGCATATACCCATCAAAAATACCAGAAATGTGTGGCATCAATAACACATTATCTTGTTGCCACAACAGGTCAGCGGTTGGTAATGGTTCCTGTTCAAAAACATCTAAGGCGGCAAAGCCCACTTGTTTTTGCCGTAGTGCATTCAATAGTGCGGTTGTGTCCACTGACGGTCCACGCCCTACATTAACAAAAATCGGCTGCCGCTGTAGTTGGCCAAAAAATGTGGCATTAAAAAAAATGCTGCGTGCTCGCTGTCAGCGGCATAACATTAACAATCACATCTGTTTGTGCCAATGCGCGCGGCGCAGTCGTCATTGTATAAGTTGCCGCAAAATATGGCGCCGCATGGCCGCTACGATTAACACCACTGACGTGCATCCCCACTGCAGTGGCTAATTCCGCAATTCGTTGGCCAATATGACCAGTTCCATAGATCAACAAGTTTTTATCTTTTAAAGTCGTCAACCGATGATGTTCTGGCTTTTGCCATTGCGCCTTAGTTTGCTGTACCGCCGACTGTTGCAAACCACGTACATGCATCAATAGCATCCCTAACACCGATTCAGCGATTGATTCTGCATGGATGCCGCTAGTGTTAGCCAATAAAATATGCTCCTGTTGCAATTGTGCTAAAGGCAGTGCATCCACACCGGCCGAAATCGTTTGAATCCATTTAACTTGATGATCAGGTAAAGCTAGTATTTGTTGCCCCATTTGATTCCAACCATAAATAATATCAATTTGGCTTAACGCAGAAGCTGTCATTTTATCCGCCGTCAAAAGCCGCACATCGGTAGGTAATTCTTGTTGTAAATGTGATAACGCATCATTTTGTTTAACTAAAGCTAAAATTGTTGTCATCCTTAATCCCCCTTGCTTCTTTTTAAGTTAATAACTATTATTACTTAACCTAAGTATACTGCTACCTAGACTTAGCAGTACATTTAAGTCTGCTTTTAGTTTATTTTCAAATTTATATGCAGAATTCATCATATTTTCTTCACATTTCTTCTTTATAGTAGGTAGCATAGATAAACAGAACGCTTCAGCCAATCAAATTTGATTCACTTTAGCGGCACTGTTGATCTATACCCAACAACCAGATAACCCTAACTTTTTCATTCTCCTCCAAAGTATGAAAAAAAGAGTTTACGCCCTCCCAACGTAAACTCACCCCAACTCCTTTTTTTGCCACCGGTCACCCAGCCGGTGGCTTTTGTTATTTCTGGAGTAATGCGCCGATCACAATAGCGCAAACCATTGCTGCAGCGGCAGCATACAATACATAACGACTGACTTTAGGTCCACGCACACGCTCATGTTTAGTTAATAAATATACCCGGTAAACGATCAAACCTACGGTAACGATCAAAGCCACATAAAACAAGCCTACGAAAAATGTTATCACTGGGCAACCCTCGGTTTCTATTAAAAATTTTGTTTAGTCTATTATCGCAAAAAAATAAAAAAAGACCAGTAGCAATCGCTACTGGTCGAATAACTCCGGCTGTCGGACTCGAACCAACGACATTCTGATTAACAGTCAGACGCTCTACCAACTGAGCTAAGCCGGAATAACAAAACTGAGTATATCTATTCCAGTTTAGAATTAGCCCGGATTTTGATTATATTTGCTTAAGAAAAACAGCAAGTCAGGCTACGAAAAGCAATCCCTTTAATGTGCACTGCACAATCGCTTTATATGTTATAAGATATCACAAACAACTGGTTTTGTGATATAATGCGGCTAAGTTCTTATTTTCATGCCTTTTTTAAGCATCGCTTTTAGTTTTACTAAAGAATCCACTGGAAAATTCACTTTATCACAGGCTAAGTTCTAATTGGAGGGTCATTATATGGACGCAACAGATCGTAAACTATTGAATCTTTTACAAAAAAATGCACGTACTTCGTTAAAAGATCTTGCACAACAAGCGTT
Organism: Loigolactobacillus binensis; assembly: GCF_005405165.1. Classification (GTDB taxonomy): domain Bacteria; phylum Bacillota; class Bacilli; order Lactobacillales; family Lactobacillaceae; genus Loigolactobacillus; species Loigolactobacillus binensis. Next base: position 28,876 of record NZ_BJDN01000015.1, on the reverse strand, counting down.
TATTTCGGCACCAACAGCTGCAACACGGTTAAATCATTTAGAACAAACATTGCTGCACGGTTATCAGGCCCAAGTGGATTATAAGACTTTAGGATATGTAATAAAAGCTTACGTTAGTTTAGATCTTCAACCAACGCAAAAACCACAATTTTACCGTTTTGTAAATAGCACAGCCAACGTTTTAGAATGTGATTGTATCACCGGCCAGTATTCTATGATCATGAAAGTGATCTACCGCTCAACTGAAGAATTGGATGATTTTATCAATCATTTACAACAATTCGGTCGAACGACTACTCAAATTGTATTCTCCAATGTAGTTGCTGATCGGGGCATGCAAATTGAAGACTAGCGGAAATAATATGGATAAATTATGGCAAACGATCAAGTTGCTTTCACAGCAAGAACCAAAAACTTTAGAACAACAAGCAATTAAATTAAGCGAAGAAGTTGGCGAAGCGGCCGAGGCATTGCTTTCAATGGAAAAAGTCTCCGGTGATGGCTATAAACATTTATCAACTGCAGATGCCAAGGAGGAGTACGTCGACGTTCTGTTAGTCACTTGTGCGCTACTCCAAAAATTGGATACTAGCGATGCTGAATTAACTGCCCTGGTGCAACGTAAGTTAGCTAAATGGCAAGCCAAACAAAGTTAATGCATTGTTCATCACCGCAAGATATGCTATGCTTTTTTGGGAAATCTATGCTAACTAATTTTACTTTAATTACTAAGTAGGCCAACGCTCTGCTGGTATGTCCGCCTGAAGCAGTAAGATGCACTTTTTACCCTAATCGTGTAATAGAAAGGAACCTTTTCATGACCGGAGTTATTAAAATCGCTTATCTATATGAAGACTTAATGAATACCTATGGTGACAGCGGCGACGTTAAGATCCTTAGTTACCTGTTAAAACAACGGGGCTACGAAACTCAAGTTGATGATGTCAGTATCGACACACCAAAATTTAACGCCCAGGACTATGATTTCCTTTTTTTTGGCGGTGGTCAGGATTTTGAACAGACAGTTGTCGCCAAAGATTTATTACGCCATAGCCAAACCATTGCGGATTATATTGAAGCCGGCAAGCCAATGCTCGCAATTTGTGGTGGCTATCAATTACTAGGCGATTATTACGAAACTAGTGAAGGGACGACAATTAAGGGGCTAGGTATTTTACCACTGCACACTGTTTTTAAAGCGGACGCGCGCATGATCGGTGATACCGAATTTGAAACTGAATGGGGCACAGTCAAGGCTTTTGAGAATCACAGCGGTCGTACTTATTTTGACGATAATGTAAAATTAAAACCCTTAGGCAAAATGATCACTGGTTATGGTAACAATCCAGAAGATGGGGTTGAAGGTATGCGTTACAAGGGGACAATCGGCAGCTATGCTCACGGTCCACTGCTAAAAAACGTTAATTTGGCAGCCGCTATCGCCGACCAGATCATCAGTAATCATCAAGCACGCCTAGCTACAGTTCAAGCTTAATCCGTCTTTAGACTGAGTACTTTTCACCACGATTTTGACATAATAAACTCACTATCACTCTGAAAGGTCGTGACTAACTATGTTTTTTTGGGATCCTACTTATATTTTAGTCATTATTGGCCTATTGATCTCAATGGCCGCTTCAAGCTACGTTAATCGAACTTTCCGCCGTTATGATGAAGTCCACAGCCGCAGTAACGTCACGGGCACCGACGCGGCGCGCTACATCCTTCAACAATCTGGAATTACCGATGTTGATGTACAAGAAATTGCTGGCGACCTGACTGATAATTACAACGGTCAAACTAAGATCCTCAGTTTATCTGCTTCAACAGCACAATCAACTTCTGTTGCTGCCATTGGTGTTGCCGCCCATGAATGTGGTCACGCAGTTCAAGACCAGCGCAACTATATCCCCATGCGGTTACGAACCGCGATCGTTCCGGTAGCCAATATTGGCTCGACGTTGTCTTTTCCGTTGATCCTGTTAGGTGTTATTTTAGGAATGAACCATACATTGATCAACATTGGGATCGCTGCTTTCTCACTGGCATTGCTTTTCCAATTAGTTACACTACCAGTTGAGTTCAATGCTTCCCGACGAGCAATCCAAATTCTTGCCACTGGCGGCATTTTGGCTGCGGATGAAGTGCCAATGGTACGCCGTGTATTAGCTGCTGCTGCTTTAACTTACGTAGCAGCGGCCTTGGCCACTTTCCTTCAATTATTACGGTTGCTCATTCTATTTGGTAACAACAATCGTGACTAAGTTTTAGCGCTAAAAATAGTTGACTTTACTTAAGAATTTCAACAATAATGTTGAAATTCTTTTTTTGTTGCCTTTCAGGTTCGGTAAACTAATATTTATGATCATAGTTTTAATCAAGCACTAATAATACTAAATTAAAATTATTTTTCATGCGTCTATCTATGATTATTAATTAAATTGTCCATGATTGAATTGGTCAAAAACGACCAATAATTTTGACTTGATTAGACCACCAGCTAGTCAATAACCGTTTATATTTAATTTACGTCAAAAATTTATTATTAATTTCATATAATTTTGAGTGAAAATTTCTCAATAAAGTGTTACTATTTTGTATGTGGTTTACAAATAACTTAGAATATTATTAAAATTCAGACTGCAAGCAACCGAATAGCTTAATCAATTTAAGTGATTAAATATATATGACTACTGATCAGACTTAATGATTTCTGGAGGAAATAATTAATATGAACTTTGAACAAATGATGCTAAATGATCGTGCTTATCAATATTTTCGTATCTATAGTACCCTGATCTCCATGCGCCAAGATGTTTACTCAATCAATGATATTGCCCAACGCGTTGACCTACCTTATCCCAAGGCCTATAAATTGACTCAAGGTTTAGTTGATGAACTGACTTTGATCGACCCAACGGCCAGCTCATTGATCGCTGATAACGGGAGCCTAGACACCACTCATTTAACGGTCGATTTAAATACCTTGCGCTATCATTTGATCTCAAATCAATTACCTTACCAAGCTATTTATTATTTAGTGACCGAAGATGAACCTTCAATCGATGATTTCTGCAAACGTTATGAAACCAGTCGTGCCACAGTATTCCGTAAGATCAAGCCTTTAAATGATCAATTACACATCTTTGGCTTACACTTTACTTTTAGTCACATGAATATTGTTGGTGACGAACGTAAAACGATTCTTTTCTTATTCTGTATTTTCCGTTTAGCTACTGAAGGTGTGATCTGGCCTTTTGGTGAGCATTTAGAAACACTAGCAGTCGGTGCGCGCGATCAATTTATGACCCGTTTACAGGTTCCTAGTGAATTTGAAAGCTCAGATGTTTTTCCACTGATCTTAGCCGTTGCCAGCTTACGAATGCACCAAGGTAACTTTGTTCAGGATGATCAGCGCTATGAGATTTTGCTGAAAGGAAATCAAAATTATGACGCTCATTTGTTTGATCTCGATCTGATCGATGAACGCCATTACCCTGATTTTACAGCTGCACGCAAGCAGGCCGCCTTACATTTTGGCTATCAATTATTGAACTTGTTGCCGATTTTCCGTAAGGATGACGCCTATCTGCAAACCACTTTGGATTACTTTTATTGCCAACGAAATTTGGTTTGGCAATTTGCAACTGAGTTCTTAAATTACATGCAAGAAAATAGTTTTAAAGTCAATAAACGTTTAGTTTTAGACCGCGTTTTATTAGGAAATGTGATCAACGTCTCCTTAACTAGTTATTTGTTCAACGGGGTAACGCCTAGCTTAACGATCATTGCCAACGCCGAACGCAATATTTTAACTGGTGGCTATGATTATGCGGAGCTATACCACGAAATCGGTGATTATGTGGCCAACTTACCAGAAAAATATGCTGATTTCCAAGGAGACCGTGAACAATTAGTGCAATCATTGTACCAGTTGCTATTACCGATCTACACGGAGCACAAGAAGGAATACCATCTGCGCGTCGGCTTAATGATCCCTGGTGATAGCATGCTTTATCGGCGTTATTTCGATCTTTACAGCGGCTTTAAATACATTGATATCGAGCCTTATGATACCACCGATTTTGCCGATTATGATTTGATTTTCACCTCATCAGTTTCATTTTATTTAGACGTGACTAATCACGCTGACAAACGCGTTCTTTATTTCCATCAAGGCTCTGCCGAATCAGAAATTTCACCATTACTTCGTGCGCGGGAGATTTACCTGCAGAAATTCCCGACCTTACCTAATATTTATGCCGCCTATTAACCAGTTGTTTCACTTAGACGATACAAAAAGCATTTGGAATGAAATTTCCAAATGCTTTTTGTGTTTCTATGGTAAATCATTGCCAGCGGCTAAATAAACGTCGTACCATTCCTGATGGGTCAACTCAACATCCGAGCCCACCGCCATTTGCGCGATCCGCGTCTGATTCATACTACCTAGGATCACCTGCATATGGGCTGGGTGCCGCAGGATCCACGCTACCGCGATCGCATTTTTTGTGACCTGGTATTTATCCGCTAATTTTTGTAATTCAGCATTTAATTCAGCAAACTTTGGATTATCAATGAAGACACCTTCGAAGAAACCGTACTGAAATGGACTCCATGCTTGGATCGTCATATCATGTAAGCGCGAATATTCAATAATGCCCCCATCATGATCAACGCTGCGAGAATCAGTCATATTAACGTGTATTCCGGCATCAATTGGACCAGTATGCATAATGCCAAACTGTAATTGGTTGACGATCAATTTTTGCTGTACACTATGTTGTAATAATTCAACTTGTCCCGGATTCATGTTACTGACCCCAAATTGCCGTACCTTACCTGCATTTTGCAAGTCATTGAAAACTTCCGCGATCGCTTCCGGCTCGATCAGTGCATCCGGTCGATGCAACAATAGCGAATCCACATAGTCAACGCCTAAACGCTGTAGGCTACCATCGACGGCCGCCACTAAATGCGCCTTTGAAAAATCATAGGCGTGATCTAAAATACCGACTTTAGTTTGAATCAGAATGTCTTCGCGCTTAATATTTGATTGTCGTAAGGCCCGACCAAAACGTGTCTCACATGCGCCCTTTCCGTACATATCTGCGTTATCAAAAAAATTAATACCATTGGCAACGGCAGTTTCTAAAACCTTTTGAGCCGCAGTATCATCCGCTAAGCCATCAATACGCATAACACCTAGTGCAACATTAGAAGCCTTTAACCCACTGTGACCAAGATCAACAAATTTCATATTTGTAACCTGCTTTCTAAAGATCAGCTTTACACAATAGACAACAGTTTAATTTTAGCATTTCACTTTTAATTGCGCATTAAATTTTGTTTTTTAATACCACTTTAGCCTAGAAATCTGTATAATAAATTCAATCCCAAATAAAGTGGTGATCGTTGTGCGCAATCTGTTAGTTAATCCGCAACAAATAGCTTTACTGCAACAAAGCCAATTAGGTGTTGAAGTGGAAGAACACCGAATCGATCAAAAGGGCCATCTGAGCCAGAGCGCCCATCCCGCAGCTTTAGGTGACCGTCGTTCACAACCTTACTTCCAATCCGATTTCGCCGAAAGTCAGGCTGAATTGATCACTGATCCACACCGTTCAATAACTGCCTTAAGCCGGCAATTAGCAACCTTACAAATGATCCTCACTCGGGCGCTGCAACCAGGTGAACTGATCTGGCCGCTGTCGCTGCCACCTACAGTTAATACCACCGAATTAGCTTTTATCGCTCAGCATTTTGAGCGCCCAACTTACCAAAATTATCGCGATTATTTATTAGAAAAATACGGTATCCAACATGAGATCACGACTGGCAGCCACGTTAGCTTTAGTTTACCAGCCACTTTATTAGCCGGCCAAACCATTATGGCTCGTAATGAGCTTTACTTTCATATTGTCCAAAACTTCATGCTAAGTCGCTGGTTGCTTACTTATTTGTTTGGTGCCAGCCCGCAAGCTGCGCCTAATTATTTCACCACGACGCCAACTGCGCTACTGCACCCAGTACGCAGTGTACGTAATAGTGAATATGGCTTCACTAACGCTGCTTCTGAACAAGTTGCTTATACTTCACTAACTACTTATTTAAATGGCATCAGTGCCGGTATTCGTTCTGGCGAGCTGTATTCCCCTCACGAATTTTACGGACCAGTGCGTCTAAAGGGCCAAGAAGACCTTAGCGCCTTATCTGACCAAGGCATCACCTATTTGGAATTTAGGATCTTTGATCTAGATCCTTTTAGTAGCAATGCACTTAGTTCAACAACATTACGCTTTTTCAAAGTGTTCTTAAGCTATCTAGCAGTGCGACCGTTACCAACAGATCTGGCTACCGCATTAGCCACTGCACACCAACGTAACCGAATCACTGCTTTAGAAGTACCCCAAGCACATTCAGTTTTTGCCACCGCAATGGCGGCCTGGTTACAGCCGCTCCAAACATTTAGTCAAAGTTGGCCGTTAAGCTATCGGCAAGCAGTGGCTGCAGTACTCCAGCGAGTAACGCGGCCAGAGCTGACGCCTAGCGCGCAAATCATGAAAAGCGCGGCCACCACTTCAATGACTGCCTTTGCCCTCAAACAAGCGGCAGCCCATCACCAACAACGTAGCCGTGCCCTGCTACCTGAAGCAACGGGCATGACGATTGAGCAGCAAGATTTATTAATTGCGGCTTACCAACGTGGACTTCATATCAAACATCAAGGTACGCAGCTCCTTATTTATGATCGGCAGCGTGAAGTCACTTTGCAGCAGATCATCCTTAACGGCCTATCTGCCACCACAAGACTCGCTCAACTATTTCCAGTAGTTACCCGTAGAAGTTCTTAAAGTAAGTAACATCTAGCTTTTAAAAGCATTTTGATTATAAAACACCAAAATAGGAATTACGCCACTTCGGCATAACTCCTATTTTTCTAAGCATTATTTAATTGGCATTATTATCAGCAGTTTTTTCTTCATGGCTACCAAAATCAATAACCTGGAGATTCTTACTGGCACTGGTTAAATGCGCACCTGTATAGCGATAAGTCTGGATCCGGGTTTGTAAACCAGCTGTTTGAACATAGCTAGTTGTATAGGTGACCGTAAAATTAACTGTCGTCTGATCATTACTGGTCAACACTTGTTCCACCTGAACTTTAAAATCAGTATGGTCGATGTTACTATTACTGTCCCGCGCCTGACTAATAAAAGTTGCCAATTTTTTATAGGCTGCAGCGTTAGTGCCGTTCTTGAAAAATGCAGCTAAGGCAGCAGTATTGTTGGTATTATTAGCATTGGTAGCATTTCCAGCTGTTTGATAAAGCCGATTCAACAGATCCTGAGTCTGAGCTTTAGTTGGTAGATTGGTAAAATTAGCGTCAATACTTTGATTAGTCGCTTTTGTCAGCGTCACTGCCTTAGTCTTGACCGTTTTACCAGCAATTTGTGTTTCTAAATGTAATTTTAAATTAGCTTCCCAGTTTAAAGCAGGTAGTTTTAACTGTCCATTTTGCAACGTGCCCTTATTTTCATTATTGACGTATACAGTTGCATTGGCCACATTACTGTGTACCACCGGCGTCACGGGCTTTAACGTCATATCGATCGTTTGTGCGTCGGCTACTAGAAAAGTTGGGTGTACCGTTCGTGACAACGTTTTGTCACCACTTTGTGCTTCAACCTTTAGGGTATAAGTTCCTGGAATAAACGGACCAATTTTCTGTGTTGCTGCAGGTTTCTTAGCGGTCACGTTTTGGCCATCTAAATAAATTGATGGCGCGGGTAGATCAGTGGAGATCGTACGATAAGTTGGTGTGATCGTCAATTGATAAGCCGTAAAAATAAAATGGTGACCCTCTTTAATAAAACCTAGGGTCCCATCCTTAGTTGAACTAGCTTGTTTTAATTGTGCCTTACTTTTTTTTAAGTATTGCGGGTTAGCCTTGGTGAAACGTACAAAAGGGCGGCTATTACCTGGAGTTAACCGTAGATCAGTACTGCTACTGGCCATGATCTGACTGACCTGACTCGGATTATTAGTCGCTAGCACCGCAAAAGCGCGATCTAGCTGTGCCCCACGACTAAAATACTGTTGGCCAAAAACAAACGCACCTAATAAAATCACCACGACGATAATCGCAATGATCCACCACTTACGTTTACTTTTATGACTACTGTGGCTTGGTTCATCCTTTTGTGTGGCCGTTGGTTTCGCAGCTGGTTCATCCGGTTGTTCACTTGCGGTCGCTTTGGCAGTAGCATCTTGCTTTAATGAAGCTGCGGCACGTTCTTCTGGCGTAATTGCTCGCTGTGCCGTATACGAGGCCGCTGCATCGTTTGTTGTAGCTTTTTCATGCCGCGACATTCGCGTGGCGGATTGTGCCGACGAAGCAGCCGTCGATTCAAGCTTAAGATCCTCTGGTAAGAGATGCGCCTGATTGCTATCAGTGGCAGCACGGACCTGATCCACAATATCACTGATATCTTTAGTCTTGTCAGCAATGTGCGCCTCACGGCGACTGGATAATGAGGCACTCGATTCAGGCTGTGCACTAGCCGGTGATCCTAGGTCTTCTGGCATCAACTGCTGAGTTGCAGCCTTTAATTTAGCAATAACTTCTTCAGGGTTTTCATCGGCTTGGATCGCCGATAAAATTGCTGCTGCAGAGGCAGCACTTTCGATCACCCGCTCGTCAACGTTTGGCAGTGCACTATCTGGCGTACTGGTTGCTGAAGCGGCAGTGGAAGTTGCTGCCTGACTTAAAGGTGAATTTTCACTAGCAGCAACTGCACTAGCCGAGGTTGCCGCACTAGATGTGGGTGACGCAACTGAAGTAGCACTTTGCGCTTCACTAGTAGGTGTTGCGGACGCTGATGTGCTTGTCGCAGGTTGCGGACGACCTTCGCGATAAGCGACTAAGTCAAATCCACAATTGGCGCACTGCTTATCGCTCGTCATGATCGGTGCACCACAATTAGGACAGAAAAACTCCCCGGCGCCTAAATCCCCCAGGTCCGTCGCAAAAAGATGTGTATTCATTTTTAATTGTGACAATCGATTCATGGACGTGGCTCCTTCTTGTAAATAAAGTTGATTCCCAAAATTAAGAATCATTCTAACATTACCATTGATTGGCAACGCTTTTTTTAATTATATCACGTAACTTGCTACTATAAGAATAGCATTAATTACGTTATGCTTCAATTTCACTTTAATAACAAAATTAAACGTGCTCACTCATTCTTCAGCAGGAGCATCGGCAGCCGCTTGTAACTCGATCAGCTTTTGTTTGATCGCCGTATCGATTTGGTCAGCAATTGTTTCCGGTGCCTCTATAAAAGCCGCGACACTGCTGATTTGATCAATTCGCATTCCAGAAGCATTCAAATTAGCTGCTGTCGTGATCAAATAAAGATTCACCGGTCGCTGTTCCTCGGCATTGGTCAGTAACGCAATTTTGTCAACTAATTCATAAGGCAAATTAATAATATTTGCTTGAATTTCAATCATTGCCGGTTCAACAAAAGGTAAGGTGATCTTGATCTGGCTGATCCGGTCGGCCGCTAGTTGTTTCTGTAGTTGCGCATAAGCAGCCGTTAATTTGGTTAGATCCGCTTTCTTAATATCGGTGGCCGTCAATTCTACTTCAGTCGTCGTATACTGTTCTGCGCGGATCGCCGCGATAAATTCTTGGCTTTGCATTTCCATTCGGTAAAAACCTCCGCTTCAATATAACGATATTGCTCATCCGTTATTTACCCGTCTAGTATAACCTAGGTTTTCTATTCCCGCCAGCAAAAAAAGCGACTAACGTTGATACACGACTTAACTTTTATCGACATTTAAGTTTGCAAATATTAGATACAACAAACCGAGCTTAATCCCAGCCCCATTTAAGAACGCGGTAAAGAAAGTAGCTAGAATCTGCGGCAATCCTTTATCACTCTCGCGAATCAAATAATATCATTCATCTGAATTAAGAGAATTATTGTATACCTAGATCTAGACACACACTTCAAGAAAACTAGCTAAGTCCAAATAACCAAGTTTGTCAATTGGGCCACTAGACAACATATGGCAAACACAATTTTAATATAATGAACTTGACGGCCCTTAAGGCAAGGACAAAAGCTTTGCCGGTTGCCTCGTCTAAAAAGCAGGTCTCCTATCAACATGTTCGCATCAACTAATGTTCTTGTTCGACCGTCATCAATGATATACTGTGTCACGGAAGCCTATTTAATAATCTTAAGTAGTTAAAAACATCTAAATGAGGTTTAGTAATGAAAAATAAAATGCTTGCCGGCACCTTCTGGATGTCTTTTGGTAGTATTTTCTCTCGAGTACTAGGCGTTCTATACATTATTCCTTGGCTATTAATGTTAGGTTCAGTGCAAAATCAATATAGTGCCCAGGCGCTATATAATACGGCCTATACACCCTATGGTCTGTTCCTTGTCCTAGGTACATCGGGCATTCCGACTGCTATTTCTCGAAAAATCGCGATTTATAACGCACAAAATCGTTTCTTAGATAGTAAAAAATTATTTCAGTCTGCATTACTCTTCATGGCAATTTCTGGGCTTATTTGTGGTGGCCTTTTCTTTATTTTGGCTCCATTAATTGCAGCTGCATCACCAATAGTCAACAAAAGTGCAGCTACAACAGTTATTCGCTCCCTAGTACCGGCATTGCTGATTTTACCACTCATGAGTGTAACACGTGGCTGGTTTCAAGGAAATCAAGATATGAAACCATTTGGCTTATCACAATTACTTGAACAATTTATTCGAGTAATTTTTATTTTATTGGCTACTTTTACTAGTTATACTTTGCTACGGCAATCACTTACAACCGCCATCGCCTTGAGTACTTTCGCTGCTTTTATTGGTGCATTAGCCAGTTTAAGTTATCTTTATTATTACTTGCGATCACAATCAGGTATTTACCGGCAACTTAGTGCAGAGAGTTTACCGGCCAAGCCAGCAAAAAACCTACGTTTATTTAAAAATATTTTTAAAGAAGCGCTACCGTTTGTGTTCGTTGGTTCAGGAATAACACTCGGTCAACTGATTGATCAATTCACATTTATGCAAATAATGGCGCAGTCAACACATTGGACACAAACTCAAATTCAGAATTTATTCACCTTATTTTCGGCCAATCCAAACAAAATAACTACGGTAATTATTTCGCTAGCGTTGGCAATCGCCGAAACTACATTACCAATTTTGGCCGGGGCTCAGCATAATCAAAAAAAAGTTAGTCAAATTATTGAGGATAATTTCAAATTACTATTCGGCCTCTTAACCCCAACTGTCATCACATTAAGTGCCTTGGCTGGACCAATCAATACAATTTTTTTCGGTTATAATATACGAGGTAGCCATTTAATGAGTTTTGCAATCATGATTAGTTTTATACTAGCAATTTTCACTGATATTTTAACTTCATTGCAAGCTGTTGGTAAACACCGTATTGCTGTATTACTATTAGTGATCGGTTTGCTAATCAAAATACTGATTCAATATCCACTGATTAACCTTTTTTATGACTATGGTGCCTTATTAGCAACGGCCATCGCCTTTGGTGTACCAGCTGTTCTAGCAGTACACTTTCTCCTACAGGAATGTAGCGTCACTCGGAACTTTGCCAATCTAACTACACTAGTTAAAATTAATGCCATATATATTGTTGTGATCATTATTCTTCAATGGCTGTCATCTTTAATTTCTTTAAGCAATACTAGAATTACTCAATTTGTATTTTGTTCAATCTTTACGTTAATCGCAGGCGTAATTTATTGGTGGCTACTCTCATTTTCCGGTTTATCTGTCCAATTTTTACATTTAAAGAAGCGCTATCAACCAAAACATTTAAAAAATAGGTCATGAAGTAAACCTCATGCTTTATTTTCACTTGGCCGATGTTCGTTTAGCCATAACAATCTATACGTAATTTTAAATGGCTTGGTACAATACCCATCGCCCCCTTTGTAATGTAGAAGTCTTAAACGTAACTATAATTTTTCAAACATTCCATATGTTAGCATCAGACAAGATATCACTGTTTTCTAAAAATTTTGAGACTCATTTTTTTCATGCTCAACACATTATGTCATCTCTTAAACCAGATCTTGAAAATTCTTATTTGTGCACCGAAAATGATGATTGTCTCTTTGAATGCTGAGCTTGAAATCTTAGGGAGTATGTTCAATTTTGTCCTTACTCTCAGTGTAAACAAAAAAGTTCTGGTATTAATCGGTTTTCAACGATTGACATCAGGACTAATTTTAGATTGTTTTCTTACTCGAGTATTGCTTAAGCAAACGCGGTATTAACGTCAGTAGTACCGCTGACTAAATCATAAACACGTTTATAAGTTTGCGGCTGTTTCAGGACGGCCACAATTGCTGCCGCAACGTCCGCCCGCGGTATTTTTTTAACCTTAGCCGCGGCCGGTTGTAGATCAATTTTGCCTGTGCCCACAGCATTGGTCAACACTCCTGGTCGTAAAATCGTGTAGTCCAACTGAGTGCGGTGCTGTAACCATTCATCGGCGTAATATTTCGCCACGTAATAAGGCGCGATCCCAGTTTGTGCCCATTTATCACGCTGTTCTGCGTAAAGTGCACTGACGATCACGTAACGTTTGACGCCAGCCTGTTCGGCAGCGATCATCGTTTTGATCGCACCGTCTAAATCAATTTGCAAGGTGCCATCATAGCCGGTATTACCACCAGAACCAGCAGTAAATACCACATTATCGACACCTTCAAAAGCAATCGCTTGTTCAGCCGGTAAACTGGCTAGATCAAAGGCCTGTGGCTGCGCACCTAACGCACTTAACGTCGCTGCTTGCTGTTGATCGCGAATTCCCGCGACGACCTTTTCACCTGTAGCTGCTAATGCCTTAGTTGTTAACTGCCCAATTTGGCCATGTGCGCCCACGATAAAAGTTGTCATTAAATTGACCTCCATTTCGGTTTAATTATTAGTCCGTAATTGCTTCGATCACAAAATTCATGCTATAGTTTACACTGAAACTAAGTTTACCGCACTTCGATCAATAACGCCTAATCTTTTGACTGGAAACTATTTAGATCATACCGTAAGAAGTCGCTGTTTTTTGTGGATTAGATCAATTCAATAAGGGGCCGTAAAACACATGGATAAAATCAATTATTTTAAACAAACTATCGAACCGCTATTACTGCAAGTTGCGACTACCACCGCCAGTAATAGCTCCTTTGAACAAGAATGGCTGCTCAAACGCCTAAAAACAACACCAGAATGGCAACAAGTTTTGAACAATCTACCGTTGCTTTCGCTACATACTTTGGCTGATATTGGTAAGAATCAGCCTGTCAACGGTACCGAATTAACCGCCCATTTACAGGTTTCTAAAGGCGCCATTTCTAAAACGGTTAACAAGCTGATCAAGTTTGAACTGATCGATAAATTTAAGCGCACTGATAACCGGAAGGAAGTGTACTATTCTCTATCCGAAAAAGGGCAGCAATTAAACTACGCACACCAGCAATTACATCAACAACTGGATCACCAAATGCAACTTTTATTAGCCAACTATCAACCTGAACAATTAGAATTGATCGCCCAATTTGTTCAGCAGATCCAAGATCTACACAATGCACCGATCGTTAGTGAATAAACTATTGGCAATTAGTATACAACGCTATCAGCCTTTTGCCGCAAATAGACCCTCGACCAGCCAATCTATTTGTACTTCTTATTGTCCAGCTTGCTTGGTCAACGGTTGCGGCCGGGCTAAGGCCAAAATAAAGACTGTGCTTAAAATTAGCATGGTGCCGCCAAACTCGACCCAACCAAAACGAACATTTAAATATAAAACGGCTAGAATCGTTGCTGCTAATGGCTCAAAAGCATCCAACAGCCCAACTGCAGTTGCCGAAGCATAGTCTAAGCTAGCTAAATAGAGTGAATAAGCAAAAACAGTACCAAAAATAACAATGAACCAGTAACCTAACTGGCCGAATAAATCCAAGTGCGGTAGTTGCTGCCAGCCAGGATGAACTAGGTTAAATAATAACCCACCTAAAACCATGGCCCAACCGGAGACCACGATCGCACCATATTGTGCTAACAACCGAATAGGTAACAAAACATAGGCCGCAGCAGCTACTCCAGTTGCCACACCCCAAAATAATGCGGCCGGTGAAATCGTTAAATGCGTTGGTTGCCCACCTGTAACTAACAAAAAAGTCCCTAACAAAGCAACTAAAACTGCAATAACATCCGCGCGCCGCGGTACCGCCCGTTCACGTAACATGGTGTAAACCACAATGAAAACTGGCGACAAAAACTGCAAAATAGTGGCCGTTGCAGCATTGCCCACTGCGACCGCTTTATAATACACAAATTGCATCGCCAACATCCCGCCAACGGTGAAGATAAGCAATTCACCGCTACTTCGCCAAGAATGCCAAATTGTAAACAGACGCTGTCGTTCGCGCGGCAATAAAGCTGCAACTAGTAATAATAAAACGCCAGAAATCAGCATTTTTGATTCGATCAACCAGACCAAATCCACCTGATAAGCAGTAAACAACCACTGCGCGATCGGTCCAGAAACACCCCATAAAATTGCCCCGATCGTCGCTAATAAAATCCCCTTTAATTGTTTGGCTCGCACCATAATTCCTCCCTTGCACCTATTTTCTATTATACCATGCGCCTAAATAGGGGAAATTCTAGTTTCCGTTAAGTCAGTCTAGAGCCAACCAAATTTCTGACAAGCTCGGTATACGCCATCATCAGTGTTAGCGGCAGTCACGTAGTCAGCTTGTGTTTTAACCGCTGACGCCGCGTTGCCCAAAGCAATACTGGTCCATTGTGACCGAAACATAACGAGATCATTCAGACCATCACCGAACACCACCACATCCTTAAGTGGTGCATTAAGTCGCTGCATCATCTCCACGATTCCTCGATACTTATCGTCATATTGAAACATTAGATACTCCGGCACAAAGCGTAAATGACCTAAGGTCGCTTTCAAAGTCAATTTCATCTCCGCCGCCGCTGGAATCGCGACGTAAATTTTGTAGATCACCGGTAGCGTTTGAAAATCCAATTGCGGATCAATGATGTAGTCAGTGGCTTCTTGGCGCTCGCCAACTTGCTGACGGAATAAATCATTTTTGCTCCACACCCGAATTGAATCATCCCGCATCACTAAAACTCCGTATCCTAGGTTCTCGGCCTGCTGAATTACTGCTTTAGCCTTACTTAGATCTAAGGGCTTGTTCTGGATCAACTTCTGCTCCACTACCAACCCGCCACCACCGGAACAAACCATGTTACGTAAACCTACCTGCTGCATAAACGGTACTGCCTTATAATGTGCTCGGCCAGTAGCAATCGCTACGAAATAGCCCTTAGCCTGTAACTGATCCAAGGCCATCTGCGCACTGGGCACGATCTGGTTGGTTTTGCGATCCGTTAACGTGCCATCAATATCGAAGAAAAAATATTTTTTAATCAAATTAATTTCCTCCTATTCTACATAGTCTAAGTTTAATCCTTTTCACGGCACAAAAAAACAAGTGCGGTGTCAGCCAACACTTGTTAGATGGACAGCACGGATCAAACTAACTTAACCGCGCTTTTGATTATTATTCTGCAAGATATGTGCTTGATCAGCCAGCGGGCACCCCACGTCTGAGCAGTCATGACAACTAGAATGGCCACCCTTTTTGAAAAATCGTAAATAGACAATGGCACCTGCAGCGGCAAATAGCACCACCGCTAAAATAAATGTTGACATTGCGAAATCCCCTTTCTGCTAGTAGCTTATTAGCCTAAAAAGCTAATAAACCTTGATGTTACGACCGATGACCATTTTTGTGGCAAAACTATTGACAAACAATTATCAAAGTTAAGCCGCACTACTATTTAAATCAAGGATCCCCTCTGTTTTTTCTCTTTTTACAAAAATACCGTAGATCATCAGAGCTAAGGCAATCACCGCAATAGTTAGGCTAAGTGGTGAGAACTGCGCCGTGGCCACTTGTGAGCCTTGGTAGAGCACGACGGCCACCATATAGGCCACTAAAGTTTGATAGCCAACTGCCCGTAATGTCCAACCAGTATCACCAAATTCTTTATACATAGTGCCGATAGAAGCAAAACAAGGTGCGCAGAGTAAATTGAAAACTAAGAAGGCGTACCCAGCCATTGGCGAATAAACCGACTGCAAAGCGGAAACAAATGACGCATGACTGGTGCCGGCACCGAAAGTAATGTGCAACGTACCCACACAATTTTCCTTGGCAATCAAACCAGCGAGCACCGCCACGGTTGCGTGCCAGTCACCAAAACCTAACGGCGCAAAAACCGGCGCCAACAACGAACCTAAGACTTTTAAAATACTGTGGTTTTGGCCAACCATTTGTAGGCGAAAATTAAAGCTGGATAAGAACCAGATCGCCACACAAGATAGGAAAATAATCGTTCCGGCTTTGATAATAAAAGCCTCAGCTCGCTGCCAAACACTTTGGACAATATTACTGAAGCGGGGTAAATGGTAGGCTGGCAACTCCATCACAAATGGTGCCGGTGCCCCACTGAAAATACGGGTTTTTTTCAAGAAAACCCCCGACCCGATCACAGCAATAATACCTAAGAAATAGGCCGACGGTGCCACCCAGGAATTGCCTGAGAAAAAGGTCCCACTGATCAAAGCGATCACAGTTAACTTAGCTGAACAAGGCATAAAGGTAGTCAACATGATCGTCATCCGCCGATCTTTTTCATTTTCGATCGTCCTTGTGGCCATGATGCCTGGTACGCCACAACCAGTGGAGATCAGCATGGGAATAAATGATTTCCCCGAAAGATTGAAACGGTGGAAAATACGATCCATGACAAAAGCGATCCGCGCCATATAACCACAATCTTCTAAAATACTCAGACATAAAAATAGCATCATGATCTGCGGTAAAAAGCCTAATACAGAACCAATTCCGCTGATAATACCATCCACGACTAAACTAATTAACCACGGTTGGATTTGCCACTGATTCAGTAAACTAGTGGTTGCGGCCGGAATCCCTTTACCAAACAACACATCATTCATCCAATCGCTACCAATAGTGCCAATGGTTTGAATCGATAAATAATAAACGACCCACATCACAAAAACAAAAATCGGTAACGCCAGGAAACGGTTAGTGACAATGCGATCGACGCGATCACTCCACGACATGGAAAAATCGTTGGTATCGATCACACACATATTCATGATACGAGTAATGTAGTCATAGCGAGTATTGACCACAATACTATCGCTAACATCATCAAATACTTTTTCAGTTGTATTGATCGTGTTTTCGATTTCTTGTCTTTGGACCGCCGTTAATTTCAAATCAGCGCTGATTTCTTCATCGCGTTCAAATAATTTAATCGCGTACCAACGCAACTGACTGGTTGGAACCAGACCTTGTATGGTGGCACTGATCAGTTTGATCGCTGATTCTAAGCGATCATCATATTCAGGGTATGTATAAGTTTGTAGATCTGATTCTTGCATCTGTTTAACTAATTGATCGACGTTTTGATTTTTTAATGCACTGATGCTGACCACCGGTAGGTTCAGAATATAAGCCAGTTTTTTCAAATTAATTTTACGATTGCCTTCTTTTTTCAGACGATCCATCATATTCAAACCAACAATCAGCGGGACACCCGTTTCCATTAACTGCAGTGTCAAATACAAATTACGTTCCAAATTAGTCGCATCAACAACGTCCAAAACGCGGTCAGTTTGACCATTTAAAATATAATTACGGGTGATGATCTCCTCAGAACTGTATGGTGATAAAGAATAAATTCCTGGTAGATCCTGAATCTCAACCTGACTATTGTGTTTTAATTTGCCGCTTTTGCGCTCAATCGTTACCCCAGGCCAGTTACCAATATGCTGATTGGAGCCAGTTAAAACATTGAATAGTGTGGTCTTGCCACTATTAGGGTTCCCCGCCAAGGACCAAGCAGTTGTTGTCATCTCCATCTTAATCGGCCTCCTCTAACAAAATACAGGTTGCGTCTTGCTTACGCAGGCTTAATTTGTAGCCGCGCACATGTAGTTCGATCGGATCACCTAAAGGCGCGACTTGACTAACCTTGATCAAGGTATTGTTAGTCAGCCCCATATCCATCAAGCGGCGCCGTAACGCGCGATCACCCAGCATTTTGCGAATGATCCCCGATTTGCCCACCGCCAACTTAGCCAAAGGCGTTAACTTAGCAGCGGCCGCATCATTGACCCCACGGACAACGATCCGTTGTGCAATATCATTACTAATGGCCAAACGTTGCCCTTGAAAATAGATCATCATTCCCGAAGTTGTGGAAGCCAGCGAAATCACCGTAATATCGCGACCGGGAATCATCCCGATCTCGGCTAAATGTTTCACCAAACGTGTTTCACCAAGGACCTGGACAATGATATATTTACCTTGACTCCTTAATTCGGCTAAAGCTTTCATAAAAAGTACTCCTTCCGTTAAGCCCTTCACAAATCAGCATAAACGCTTATTGCATTTGTATAACGTCAAAAATAAATTAAGCATTAATTTAGTTCAGTTTTAAAATTAAAAATTGATTAAATTAATTCTAAATCAATTACTATAAAATGCAAATAGGTTGAAAACATCTTGTAAACAGCTTTAATTATAGCAAGAAAGCGTTTTTTTAAGCAATGGTAATTGAAAACAAAGTTCATTTGTAATTTATTTGTAATATTTAATTGAGAATCAAACTAAGTTGTCGTCACCAAAACTTAACTGTAACTAATAAAGGATCGTAACGCTATTTACGTTACGATCCTTTATCTAACCACATTTTTAATCATCATCAACCTTAACTTGTTCATTAACTTTAGCCGCTGCCACTAATTCTGCGCTTTCCAAGCGACTAGCAACCCCCCACCGATAGAAAACATACGCTACCACGCTGATCAAAACAAAATCCCACGGATAATGCAGCCAATTGGTGCCACCAAACGCTCGGCTACCTAAGTAAGAGACCACGGATAAAAATACCAAGTAGATGATCAGCCATAAGCTGCCTTTAAGCTGCTGGCGTAACGCCGGAAAACCTTGGCGCCATTCATAGTAAATATAAAACGGCAACCCTAACAAAATAACTAAAATGACCTCAATCGTAGTCGGCCACATGGCCCAATAAGTCGCTAGACTAGCCAAAACAAAGGCCAACGGTGCCACGATTCGCAACCATTTTGAAGCAACAGGTCGCTTAAAGTCAGGCCGTAATTTACGCAAAGAGATCACGGTCACTGGACCGGTTAAATAAGCGATCAGTGTCGAAGTAGAGATCACACTGGCCAGTACGCTCCAATTACGAAAAACACTGACCATCAGTAGACTGATCACCAAGTTAGCTACCATAGCTAAGCGCGGAATGCCATAACGCCGATTTAATCGCCCTAGCCATTGGGGCATATGTTTATTTTTCGCCATCGCCCACAATGTCCGACTTGTCACCGCAACAAAAGTGACCCCAGTACCAAATGGCGACACAAAGGCATCTAGGTAAAGCAAAATTGACCACCATTGCAACCCTAATAGAATCGCTAGGTCCGCAAATGGTGAAGCAAAATTTAACCCATGCCACCCACTTTGAGCTAACAAATGTGGGGGAACACTGCCGATAAAAGTGACCTGTAATAATGTATAGATCACCGCGCTGATCGCTAACGAGATCGCGATCCCCCGCGCCACATTATGCCGTGAATCACGAATTTCACTGCCCATATTGATCACCGTTTGAAAAGCATTATAGGAAAAAATAATGCCTGAAGCCGTCGTCGCTTGAAAAATAGCCGCACTTCCCCGCGGTGCAAAGGTCGCCCAACTATGGCCAAAGTTAGCGCTGTGAAAACCGGAAGCCACTAACAAAATGATCGTTAGCGCCGGCACCACCATTTTAAAGATCGCGATCAAACTAGTAAAACGGGTTAGTAGCCTGATCGACCAAAAATTCAGCAGTGTAAAAACTAGCATGAACAAAAAGACGATCACCAGCCCCAATGTGGTCACATCCCCATGCGCAACAAATCTTTGCGTCCAGTTGGCCCAAGTCCACGGCCACGAGCTCATATACTGAACCGCGGCCACTGCTTCGATGGGGATGATCGTCACCAGCGATACCCAATTCGCCCATGCCGCAATAAAGCCTAGCAACGGACCGTGGCTGTACTGGGCGTAACGGCTCATACCGCCACTTTCGGGAAACATTGCCCCTAACTCGACGTAATTAAAGGCGATCGCCATGATCACGATCGCACCGATGATCCAAGAAATAATTGCTGCTGGTCCGGCAACTACTGCCGCTTCTCCGGAACCAAACAACCAACCAGAACCGATGATCGAGCTCAATGCCAGCATTACTAATGAAAATAAACCAATTTTATGACGTTCCTGCATAAATTAATCCCCTACTCCACATATTAAGGTCAATTATTAGCCCAAAACGCTAATAATTATTGATGTTACGGGCGGTGTCCATGCAACTACCGCGCAAACCGCGAGTTGCAACATGGCCCTACGCCACATATTAAGGTCAATTATTAGCCCAAAACGCTAATAATTATTGATGTTACGGGCAGTGTCCATGCAACTACCGCGCAAACCGCGAGTTGCAACAAGACCCTACGCCACTAGATACTAATTTTTAGCTTAAGGACTAAATTATCTCATTGATTTTTAATTTACGCAAATTGATTTTGATCCCACTGCTCGTTTTTGTTCACCGGTACAATTCTTTCAAACAACAAAAAAGGCGCACCATATACGATCATATGACGCGCCATCTAATTTACTTTTCTAAATGAGCTAGCCGAAACAGGATCCCTGATATTAGCTTAGTTCTTTAACTTTCATTTTCTTGACTGGATAACCTAAACGTTCAACCACAGCGGCCAACTTTTCCGCAGTCGTTTGGTTAGTGTCGAAATCAACCTTAACTTTAGCGGCATTGAACAATACCTTAATTTCACTGACACCGGTTTGTTGTTTTAACGCCCCTTCAATTTTTTGCATACATGACGGGCAAGTTAAGTTATCTAATTGCATAATCGCTTTTTCCATAATGATGACCTCCGTTTTCTTAATTAACTTATGGTTCTAGTTTAACGCCAGGTTCAGTGGATGCAATTGATTTAAATCAAGTTTGGCGATAAAAATCAGCGTAGAACTAAAAATTAGTTGCTTACTTTTTAGCAGAGGCGTCATTCATTTAAAAATACGAACTAGCTTCCGTTTCGGACCGTTTCAATCGTGGTAAATGGCGAAAACGGTCAAAGAGATCACGTTGTAGAACCGCACGGGACGGATGCGGATTGCTTTGGAAACCATGATAAATTGGTGACGGATTCAAATGAGACTGTAATTGAAAATTACGTGCCTGCTGTAAGCCGTAACGAGCCAGTGACTGGCAGTGGATCCGCGGCAGTAGTTGGCCTGCAGCAGTTAACTGTGGATGCACCATTTTTTCGGCCGCTTGGGTAACTACTGCCGCGTAAATCGGTGGTAAGTCAGCCACAACAACTAATTTCTGCAATTGTTCAAACAACTTTAAGCCAACTTGCTGTTGGCTAGTTAATTGTTGCGGTTGCTCCAAGGCAACTTGATCATTGATTGCACTAGCTGTAACTAAAACGGTCGCATCTAACTTAGGCATCAGCATAAAATGCAACGCTAATAATTGTACCAATAACAAGGTTGAACCACGAATTCCAATGGCAGTTGTTGGATCTAAATCTAACATCCGTAATTCAATATGACTCACACCATGCTGCTGCATAGCCATCAGTCCAGCCGGATGACGTAAGCGTACCGCCTCATGAAAAGCCGTTTCAGCGATCAAATCATCGGCTGCGATTGCTGCTCGCATCTGTTCACTATAGGCCGTTACTGAAGTATAATCACCTTTAAAATGGCTGGCAAAACCGTAACCGAATTGGCGCGAATTACGCAATGAGCGAACTGGTTGTGGTGGTAAATCAGCCAAATAATTAGCTTCAGCAATTGGACTAGCACCATTTAAATAAGTAAACAGCCACCGATAGTGCATAAACCCGATTGCTTGCTTAAGCAATAATTCATCCCGCGCTTTTTGCGGATCCTGACGTAGCTTTTGTGCGATCATCTGTGTCCAGATCCGCTTCGGTGCTAAATTAACATGAATTCCTGCCGGTAGGCCTTCAGTCAAGCCGTAGCGTCGAGCCAATTCCTGATAATAGGCCAATTTCTGTGGATCAACATCAGCATAAGCCAGCTCACTACGAGCCACCGTCAACTTAGGTGGTAACGAAAACGGCCAAAGATATTCATTTGTGGCCAGGCCAGCACGCAAAGTGTGATCTAACGCCGCTAAATAATTCATAGCGTTGCCTATTGAATTGGCTACTGGGGTAATCACTTCACTTTGCGTATTGAAATAATCATTTTTAATATACGGATTGGCATTTTGCTGACCCAAAAGTTCTGGATAAGGTTCTGTACTTAAATAGCCATTAGCACTCATACGATGGCGTTCTACTTCCAAACCCCAAGTAAAGCCATACTCAAAATTACCAATGCCTAAATTCAAAATGCATTTACCTAAATCGTCCACAAGCTAGGCCTCCATTTCGCTATCAATGATTACTTATCTGCTCCATAATCGTATACCGAAAGTTAAACTGATTTCTAGAAATATGCTAAGCTAACTTCACCATCTTATTCGTGAATTAATGCGACTTGCCCATTTGATTAAACTTTGCATAACAGGAAACTATCTATAAATCGCAGGCAGCCAAGTATGCAAAGATAAAAAAAGCCGTAGCACACTGTATGTCACGACTTTCGAGCAAATAAAAAAATCGACTTTAAAAAGTCGATTTTTTACTGCGCGTTATTTCAATGGTTGCCAAGTCCAATCGCGGACTTCGGGAATATCTTCCCCATTTTCACGGATATAATCGTGATGGTATTGTAATTTATCGTCCATTTGTTGCACAAAGGCAGCGCCCTTATCGGCAAATTCTGGTAAGTGCATGATGATATCCTTCGCTAAATGGAACCGATCAAGTTCGTTGACCACCCTCATGTCAAACGATGTGGTGATGTCGCCTTCTTCACGATAACCGTGGAACATAATGTTGCGATTATGGCGATCGAAGAAGATGTCCCGTGGTAAGTCTTCAAAACCATGATAAGCGAACAAGACTGGGGTGTCCTTAGTAAAGTAATGATCAAATTCAGCATCAGACAACCCACGTGAATCACGTTCTGGGCTGCGCAGTTTCAACAGATCGATCACGTTGATGAAGCGGATCTTCAAGTCTGGGAAGTTGTCGTGCAAAATATTAATAGCCGCTAAGCTTTCCATATTGGGTTCCGTTCCGGCAGCGGCGATCACGATATCCGGCTTGCTTCCCTGGTCAGTTGAAGCCCAATCGATGATGCCTAAACCATTAGTTGCTAATTTAGTGGCTTCATCAATGTTGTAGAACTGTGGCCGTGGTTGCTTGGAAGTGATCAAAATATTAACCGTTTGCTTGCTGTTAAAGATCAATGGGCTAACCGCCAACAATGAGTTGGCGTCGGCTGGCAAATACTCACGGATATATTCTGGTTTCTTTTCCGCCATGTGGGTCAAGATACCAGGATCTTGATGGGTATAACCATTATGGTCCTGTTGGAAGCTGGTTGAAGTTGAGACCACATTCAAGGATGGGTACTTGTTGCGCCAATCTAATTCATCAGCCTTACGGATCCACTTGAAGTGCTGGGTCAACATTGAATCAACTACTCGTAAGAAGGCTTCATAGCTTGTAAACAAACCATGCCGACCAGTTAACGTATAAGCTTCATTGAAACCTTCAGCTTGATGTTCAGATAATTGTGAATCAATGATCCGACCAGATGGTGCCATAAATTCGTCTTGAGGTTCCTTGATCGGTTCCAACCATTGTCGGCTAGTTGCTTCAAATAGGCCATATAAGCGGTTAGACATAGTTTCATCAGGGCCGAAGATCCGGAAATTATCTGGATTTTTCTTGATCAGATCACGTAAGTAATCTGACCAAACGATCATATCTTGCTTGACTTGTTGACCGTGTTTAGTGTTATCCAAGGCATACTGCCGATAATCAGGTAAGTTCAGATCTTTAGGATCGATCCCACCGTTAGTGATCGGATTAGTTGACATCCGCTGCTCGCCTTTTGGTGCCAAGGCCCGCAATTCAGGGATCAAGGTGCCATTTTCGTCAAATAATTCCTCAGGTTTATATGATTCTAACCAGTCAACTAAGGCATCAGCGTGGGCCATGTCTTTTTGGTTAACTGGAATTGGAATCTGGTGGGCGCGGAATGAACCTTCAATTGGTTCGCCAGCCCAAGTTTTAGGACCTGTCCAACCTTTTGGTGCGCGGAAAATGATCACTGGCCACGTTGGTTGCGTGGGATCATTGTTTTCCCGGGCATTCTTTTGAATGGCTTTGATCGATTCGATTGCTTCGTCCATTGCCTTAGCCAAAGCAGGATGCATCACTTTAGGATCGTCACCTTCAACGAAGATCGGTGCCCAGCCCATTCCTTCAAAATACTTACGCAAATCAGTATCAGATTTACGGGCCAAAATCGTTGGGTTCGAGATCTTGAAACCATTCATGTTAACGATCGGTAAAATCGCGCCATCATGAATTGGGTTGATAAACGTGTTGGAGAACCAGGAAGCTGCCAATGGACCTGTTTCAGTTTCACCATCACCAGTGACTGCCGCAGCGATCACATCAGGATTATCCAAGATCGCACCTGTTGCGTGGGATAATGTGTAACCGAGTTCGCCACCTTCATGGATCGAACCTGGTGTTTCAGCTGCCGCATGAGAAGCCACCCCGCCAGGGAAAGAGAATTGTTTAAACAACTTTTGCATTCCTTGTTCATCCTGAGTGATCTCGGGGTAGATATCACTGTATGAACCATCCAGATAGGAATTAGAAACCATGACCTGGCCACCATGACCGGGACCTTCAATATAGAACATATTCAAATTGTACTTGTTGATCACCCTGTTTAAATGGGCGTACAAGAAATTCTGGCCAGCGATCGTGCCCCAATGGCCGATCGGATAAATTTTAACATCGCTAGCCTTTAATGGTTGCCGCAATAATGGATTAGCCTTTAAATAAAGCTGACCAACAGAAAGATAATTGGCCGCTCGCCAGTAAGCATCTAATTTTTTGAAATATTCTGGTGATGAATAATCTACGGTTTGTGTTTCCGTCATGATCGATTCTCCTTTACAAATTAAATGGTTTTTAAAACAACAATTGCCTTAACAAACTAAGTTCAGCGGATCAGTTTCTAACTTCACGTACTAAGATAATCAATTCGGCTGTAAAAGTCAACCTTTTTGATAATTGGGTCGTACCAATATTAAAAATAGTTTAAACAAAAACTTCGCTAATTTAGTGAAGTTTATTCTGGCTTATCAATTGCTACAAAAGAATTAAATTTTAAATAACGATAATGCATCCGCATAAATGAATACTCGATTGGTGTTCCATCATCAAGAAAGAAAATTCCGGCCATTGTTCCTACTGGTTCATTGACTTTCAGTTGCAATAATTTCTGATCTTCAGCCGTTGCCGGCGCCGCCCCGATAGTCAGAAACGACTTCGTCACTGCCTGCTTTTTTACAGATTGTAAATAATTAAAAATCGAATGTCCAGCAATATCCCGATTTAGCTCCGGCACGACTTTAATGGGAATAAAGCTTTCTTCGATCATAAATGGTTGCTCATCTAATAATCGTAGCCGCTTGATTTGATAAACAAACTCACCCTGCTGTAGAAATAGATCCCGTTGTAAAGTTGTTGTTGCTGGAATCACCGCAAACGCCAATAATTTGATTCCTGGTTTCTTACCAGCCATTTGTAAATTATCGGTGATACCTAAGTTACTACCTTCATAGTTGAATAATGACTGATTTTCTAAATAAAGTGGATTAATAAATGTACCTGAACCGCGCTTTTTAAACACCACGCCATCGTTAGCCAACAAAGCCAACGCCCGCTTGATCGAACTACGACTGACCGCATATTCTTCACTAAGGTGGCGCTCATCCGGTAATTTCATCTCTGCCGCAAATTCACCGGCGAAGATCCGCCGGGTCAAATCCTTAATAATGCGTTGATAAACTAAATCTGCCATACCTTTGTCTCCTAATATTTCAATTATCTGGTCTAAGCATAGCATATTGAAACTCAAAACAGGTAAACGAGGCATCATCATGCTTTGACCATTGTTAACGCTAGCATAGCCCACTTTAATTGTCTAGCCGGGCCTATCATACACGAAAAAACCAACCAAGAAGTGCACCCTAAATTGCTCACGGTTCAGTGGCCGCAACATGCTAACCGTAAATCTGTACTAGTGACTAACCTAATATACTAGGTTCTGTCGTAGCCAATGATTCACGAACCAGCGCATGCACTATTTTAAAAGAAATAAGCTTACTGCCGCTAACACTATTGCGGACGTTAACATCCTTTAATGCCGCGTGTAGGGTTTGATGATCTAGTCGATTTTTTTGCGTACGTAACAACGAAAAAGCTACTTGTATCTGGCTATTACTTCTAATCGTTAAACGATCCGTTTTCATGTTACTTCGCTAAATAGCCGGTTTACTGTTAACAAGCGTTTTTCTTGCTAACGCAGGAGCAACCGATTACATTGAGTATAAATGGTTTACAAATTTAGAAAGGTTATTATACTAAAGACTATACTTATAAAAAGTAAGTATCTAAACGAGTTCGTTCAATTTAAGGAGGCGTTTTAACGATGACCACAAAGATCAACGCGGCTGATGCAATGCTAAAAGTACTGGAAGATTGGGGCGTTAAAAATATTTATGGCTTACCTGGTGGTTCTTTTGATTCCACAATGAACGCTTTGTATAATCGGCGTGAAACCTTGCATTATGTTCAAGTTCGCCATGAAGAAGTCGGTGCGCTGGCGGCTAGTGGTGAAGCAAAAGTTACCGGTAAAATTGGGGTCACTTTTGGGTCAGCTGGTCCTGGTGCCGTCCATTTGCTCAATGGCTTATACGATGCACAGTACGACCATGTGCCTGTATTGGCGTTAGTTGGTCAAGTACCAACGTCAATGATGAATACAGACTACTTTCAAGAAATGAACGAGAATCCGATGTTCGCCGATGTTGCTGTTTATAATCGAACTGCTACCACAGCTGCTGGTCTACCGCACGTTGTTGATGAAGCGATCCGTCAAGCGTATAAGTATCGCGGCGTTGCAGTCGTGACGATTCCTAAAGATCTTGGCTGGGCCGAGATCGACGACAATTTTGTATCGACGGCCACTGCTGCTACTACCGGTGATACCATTGCGCCAACTAATGAAAAAATTGACGCGGCCATCGCTTTACTTAAGGCGGCGACCAGGCCTTTGATCTACGTTGGCCAAGGCGCACGTGGTGCAAGAAACGATATTATCGCCTTATCAGAAAAATTGGCTATTCCGATCATGTCAACAGCGCCCGCCAAAGGGATCATTCCCGATGATTACAAAGCCTACATGGGTTCTGCCGGCCGCGTTGCTAGTAAACCTGGTGTGGAAACAGCGCAAGCCGCCGACACAGTTTTATTCGTCGGCACTGATTTCCCCTTTACAACTCATTTCTTCAAACCAGAAGCTAAATTCATTCAGGTCGATACTGATTCAGCCAAATTGGGTAAGCGGCACGCCGTTGAAATTTCAATTTTAGCTGATGCCATTAAAACTTTCCGTGCGTTGGTTCAGCGTAGCGGCGCCGCGGTAGATGCTAAACCATTCTATCAGGCCGCTCTAGCAAATAAGGCCAATTGGCGCCAATGGATCGATCGTTTTGAAGAAGCTGAACAAACCCCAATGCGGGTTGAACCGATTTTCAAGCAGATCAATGACTTAGCCAAACCAGATGCGATTTTCCAAGTGGATGTTGGCAATGTCACCATTGATGGTATGCGTTTCTTACGAATGAACCACCATGAACAATTTACTACCTCAGGTTGGTATGCGACGATGGGTTACGCCTTACCGGCCGCGATCGGTGCTCAAGAAGCATTTCCAGAACGTCAAGTCTTCTCGATCTCCGGTGATGGTGGTTGGTCGATGGTGATGCAAGATCTCCTGACCCAAGTCAAGGAACAACTACCGATCATCAATGTGGTGTTAAGTAACCAATCACTTGGCTTCATTGAAGCCGAACAGGATGACACTAAGCAACCCCGCTCCGGTGTTGACTTGATCGACGCCGATTGGGCCGGTATCGCCAAAAATATGGGGGCCACTGGCTTTAAAGTAACGACTTTAACTGAATTAAAAACTGCTTTTGCGCAGGCAGCAGCCGCCAATGGGCCAGTGGTGATCGATGTTAAAATTGCCAATAAACGGCCATTACCAGTTGAACAACTCCAATTAGATAGCACCACCCAAGATTCGGCAACGGTCGCAGCTTTTATTGAAAAATATCAAGCGCAAGGATTGATCCCACTACGTCAACTGTTAGCCGCCGCGGAAAAATAACGGTTATATAAAAAGTGTTTACCAGCAGAAGCTTGTTGGTAAACACTTTTGGCTCTATACTTTTTCCTGTTGATCGTTTACAAAGTGGTAAGCTATTAACAGGATTTTTTGTGCAAAAAAGAGCCCACAGCCCCCATCCAAAAAATCCACCCACAACAGTATCATTTAAAAGGATATGAGAAAACCGTGAACCCTATAGACCATCATATAAAATTTGCGCTCAATATTAAA
>NZ_BJDN01000014.1 GCF_005405165.1 Loigolactobacillus binensis | reverse complement strand
TTTAATATTGAGCGCAAATTTTATATGATGGTCTATAGGGTTCACGGTTTTCTCATATCCTTTTAAATGATACTGTTGTGGGTGGATTTTTTGGATGGGAGCTGTGGGCTCTTTTTTGCGCAAAAAATCCTGTTAATAGCTTACCACTTTGTAAATTATCAACAGGAAAAAGTATAGAGCCAAATAAATTCAGCAAACAGCGCCAGCAAAGTAGCTTTTTCGCTACTTTTGCTGGCGCTGTTATGCGCTATAGATCATTTTTATCTACACAAGCTAGGAACAAACGACAGTTAAGAAGCCTGCCCCACTTTTAAATTAAACCGCCCCATTTATTAATTGCTGTGCTTGCTGGCGTGCTTGTTCAATGTGCGGATAGCGCCAACAAGTGGTTAAATGCAGATTAAGCACGCCAGCGTTAGCCAGCAGTGCGTAACAATTGGTTGGCCCCATGAACTGAAAGCCGGCTGCTTTAAGCTGGGCGGCCACTGCCATTGCTCCTTCATCATAGCGCGGAATAGCCGTTGTCGTGGTAAACTGCGTGACTTTAGATTGCCGCCATAATAGCTGCCGCAAAGTTTGGCCCTGTTGCTGCAACCGTTCCAAAGCAAATGCATTACGTTGTGTGGCGACTAATTTGCGCTGATTTCGGATCAACGCCGGATCCGCCAACGTTGCAAACAGGAGCGCCGGATTCGTTTGCCGCAACCACGCCGCCGAAAAAGCATGAAAAGTTTGGTTTAGCGCCGCACGCTTACGCAGCAATACGGTTCGATTCAACCCGGATTGCCACACTTGTAAACACAATAATTGAAATAATTGGGCCTCGGTCGTCACCGGAACGGCCCACTCAGTATCATGAAATTCTTGTAATTGCTGCTGCGCCCATGGGCAACGTTTTAACGCTAACATGGATTAACCTCCTTGTGTTTTAATGCCGCACTAAAGTTAATCTTCGCAGTTT
The DNA here is from genome assembly GCF_005405165.1 of Loigolactobacillus binensis. GTDB lineage: Bacteria > Bacillota > Bacilli > Lactobacillales > Lactobacillaceae > Loigolactobacillus > Loigolactobacillus binensis. The sequence goes on along the minus strand of NZ_BJDN01000014.1, from coordinate 74,789 downwards.
AAACGTTAAAAATTCAGCAATAATAAAAGTAAATTACCTAAATACTGCGGCTTGGCCTGTAGTTCACGCCGCACCTGACTCGTGTGGTCGGTGATCACTTTGGCCGCATTTAAATGCCGCACTGCCTGTAAGGCCCAGTTATGCTCGACGGTCCACACATAAAGTGGCTTGCCTTGCCGGCGTGCTTGCGCCACGATCAATGGGTTTAACGTTCGCCAATCCGTACTATAAAAATCGGCTTGGTTGGCTGGTAACCCCACAACAGTAAACGGTAGAATATACCCAACCGGTGTTAAGCCGTGCTGCCGCAATAATTTGACCGCCGCTAAGCTAGTGCAGTGAAATTGGGTCGTTGGCAGTAATTTGCCGCGATATTGCTGCACAAACTGGGTGGTCACTGCCGGCCAGTCCTGCTTGGCCTTAAGTTCCACCAATAGTGGCTGGTGCGCTTGTTGTGCCGCCTTTAAATAGGCTGTAAAACTAGCATAATGTGCCGTTTGACCATTTTTGGTGAGCGGTAAGCGTTGTAACTGAGCCAAAGTTGTGGTGGCCACAGTTTGCTCGGTAGCCGCCAACTGGCCGGTGGTGGCATCATGGCTGACCACAAATTTTTGATCTCCGGTTAAGCGCAGATCAATTTCCACCATCGCCGGCCGCGCTGGCACAGTTTGGTGCAACGCCTGTAGTGTATTTGGTACCCCCGTGTTGCCGTTGACCCCGCGGTGAGCAACGATTTGCGGTGTCATCGCCGTTTTAGCAAAGAATTGCCCACTAAACGACCAGCCCAAGGCCAATAAAACCAGTAAGCTGCCACCGGCCCAGCGATAATCAATGACTACTGGCTGGTTCCGTAAACGCAGCAATAACCCTAACCACAAAACATATTTGCCGTTAAGCCATAGTAACCAAAATAAGCGGGCACTAAACCGCGCATTGATTCCGGCTAAATGATCACAACCCCACTGCAGCAGCAATAACCCGCCAGCTAGTAAAAGTAACGCCCCACACCAGCCAAACACTAGCTTTAACCGCCAAACAAAATGCGGACGCGCACAAAACCCGCTCGCCACAAGATACAGCACCAACAGAACCGGCAGAATTTGCCAACGGTGATTGATGACCTGATCAAATAAGGTTTGGGGAGGCCGCCAACTGTAACGCCAAAAGCTAAAACTCAATAACCCAGAAAAAGGCAGCCACAACCCGCCGCGTAAACTATGCCCAACTAATTGCCACCAGGTCAACGCTTGCGTTCGCTCGACCCAAGCGTAACTGATGAACAAAGTAAAAAGCAGCCAGCCCAATAATAAACCGGCGTGGCCGCTACTTTTACGATAAAGCCAATAACTACTTAAATTAAGGATCAATAATACCGCCATCGGCTTAACCCCCCGTTTTAAAAAACATCAACGATTTGAATCAGAAAATCTTGAATTCGCTTCGGCAGGTCACCGCGAATGATCAAGGCCTGTAAAAGCCGGTTTCGGTTGTACCACTGGTTCCAAAAGCCTTCGTTTTCTTGGGGTTGCAACGCCATCAAGCTGCGTTGCCAGTAATGAAGCAACATCAAAAAATAATCGGCGTATAGCTTATTTTTATTGACCAAATTCGCAATGGTCAACGCTAAGCGGTGATCTTCACCGAAAATCAGCGGTGTTTCTAAGCGCTGGTAACGTTCCAATAAAATAGTTAGGTAAAATAGCTTATTGGCCCGATTCAGCGCCGCATTTTCAGTGAGTTCATCCAATACATTGCCAACATGACTGTAAGCGTGCGCCCAACCACGCGTTCCAATATACCCCCGACCGTCACTTTCCATGGTTATGTAGCCGGCGATCCGCAAACTGATGGTTTCGATCGTGGCGGTAGTCAACGTGTGATAATGCATCCGATCAACGTACAAAACACCAGATAGGATCATCACACTAAAAGAACGCAAAAAAATGGCGTTACTTTTAGTTTCCAAAATATGCCCGTAAAGCATTTCCGGACTGATCAACCGTTGACTGATTCGGGTGATCTGTTCGGCCGTCAACAAGTGGGTCTGCAAAATATCATTAAATAAAAAATAAACCCCTTTATCCCGCACCAATGGATCCGTTGCCGCTAAATGATCCAACAAAAAGTTAATTTCTGCATCACTGAGCCCCGTTAAAGTCTTTTGCTTGATTTGTAACCGTAAAGACTTTACTTGGGCTAAAGCCGCAGTATTATCTTTTAATACCGGTACCGGCGTCCTTTTTTCATGTGGTAGATCATCGATCAATGCGTCTATTTTTTCCGGTAAGCGCTGGTATAACTCGCCACGACTCAATTTGGTTCTTAACTGGTCCAACTGGCGAAGCGTTTCTGCTACTGCATCCGTCATCTGTTGCCTCCATCTTGTCGGGTATGGCCAGGTCAGTCCTCAAAATGAAGCCCGCTCCCAAAACATACCCGACGTTATCTTTTCTCTTCTAGTTTACCACTTAAATGCTTTCGCTAACTCGCATCTTACCTGTGAAAATGCTATATTGAGATTATTAATTTATTGGAAGGAAGCCTGGTTGTGAGTAAGAAACATGATAAAGCCGGAAAAATGAATAAAACTTTGGTTGAGAAAATTCTTGATCAAGCAAAAATTGCCTACACGCAATTTGAATTTCCCACTGAACAAGACGGCGATGTACGTCAATTAAAACTCAGTGCCTTAAAAATCGATGATCATATGATCTATAAAACGTTGGTCATGACGGGCCAGAAAACCGGCCCGATCGTCGGGGTCGTCCCGGTTGACGAACGGATCAGCTACAAGAAATTTGCTAAGGTCACCGGCAACCGCAAAGTTGGGTTGGTTCCGTTAAAGGAATTAGTGGCTACCACCGGCTACGAACACGGGGCCAACACCCCAGTCGGTATCCATCAAAAATATAATTACCCGATCTACTTCAGTAACACTGCTAAAATTCAGCCAGAAATATTGGTTTCTTCCGGAAAAATTGGCCGTTCCGTCCAACTTGATCCCCGCCAATTAGTTAAATTTTTAGGTGCAAAGTTTGCGGATATTACCGAAGATGAGGACTGACCAATATCAATATAAAATAAGTTCCCAAAGTCGCTAAATAACGGCTTGGGGAACTTATTTTTGTTTGCCCGAACACTAAAAAGCAACTTGACGTTTTAAGCGGTACAGTTGGCCTTTAGTTGTGCAATTTGCCTTGTGCTGATTGTTCACGCGGCTGACTAGGCCTTAAATTTACGGCCGAACTTGGCCAGTACCGCGAACAACGTACTTAGTTGAAGTCAGCGCCGTTAAACCCATCGGCCCCCGCGCGTGTAACTTTTGCGTGCTGATGCCGATCTCGGCACCAAAACCGAATTCAAAGCCATCCGTAAAGCGGGTTGAGGCGTTAACGTAAACGACGGCGGCGTCAATTTGCTGCGTGAATTGTTGACTGTGCGCATAGTTATTGGTAATGATCGCTTCGGAATGTTTTGTGTTATAGCGATTGATGTGACTGATCGCTGCTGTAATGTCAGGCACTACTTTGATGGCCATAATATAATCGTTATATTCGGTGCCCCAATCCGCAGCTGTCGCCGGAATAAGCTGTGGTAAAATAGCCTGCGCCTGCGCATCGCCACGTAATTCAACGTGAAACGGTGCCAACGCTGCGGCCAATTGCGGTAGAAATTCCGCGGCGATTTGTTGATGAACGACTAACTTTTCCATTGCGTTACAAACTGACGGCCGCTGGGTTTTGGCGTTGACCACGATTTTTTGCGCCATAGCCAGATCCGCATCCGCGTCAACATAAACGTGACAGTTACCAGCACCGGTCTCAATCACCGGCACAGTAGCTGTTTGGACCACCGTTTGAATAAAGCGGCCGCTTCCCCGGGGGATCAGCACGTCCACGTATTCGTTTAGCTGCATCAAGGCTTGGGCCGTTTCGTGGGTGGTATCCGTGAGCAGTTGAATCGCCGTGGCCGGTAAATTGAATTGCGTCAATACCGTCTGCAAAACGGTAGCTAAAGCAATATTAGAGCGCAAGGCTTCCTTCCCCCCACGTAAAATCACGGCGTTACCCGCTTTAAAGGTTAAAGCTGCTGCATCAACGGTCACGTTAGGCCGGGCTTCATAGATCATTGCGATCACTCCCAGCGGTACCCGTTGCTGGGCAATTTGTAACCCACTTTCAGTTTGCCAGCCTTGAACAAGTTCACCGATAGGATCGGCCAAAGCGGCCACTTGGCGCAAGCCGGCCGCCATATCCTTGACCCGCTGCTGATCTAATTTTAAGCGATCAAGCATCACTTGGCGCACATGATTAGCATCTGCTGCCGCCATATCCTGCTGATTAGCTGCTAAAATAGTCGGTGTGGCGGCCTCTAGCGCATCCGCCATCGCTAATAAAACTTGATTTTTAGTAGCTGTGGCCAATTGTCCCAGCTCAAAAGCTGCGGTTTGCGCCGCTTGACCAATTTTCTGAATTGCTTGCATGGTGGACCTCCTTATCCTGGATGTTTACTGGTTAACGGCTGTACCTTGGCAGCTGCCGTCGCCTTGAACAGTGTGCCAACTGGCTCCCCCGCTAAAATATGATAAATAATTTGCGGATCACTACCGTTAGCCAGCACCATTTGTTGCTGGTGGGCAATAATTCGTTTGGCCGCTTTGACCTTAGAGGCCATCCCCCCCGTGCCATATTTAGTGCCGTGCCCACCAGCCGCCGCTAAAATTTGGGCGTTGATCTGGTTAATTTCCGGTAAAACCTGCGCAGTCGGATCTTGCGCGGGATTAGCTGTATAAAACCCATCAATATCCGACAACATGATCAATAAATCAGCGTCGATCAGATTGGTGATGATCGCCGCCAATAAATCATTTTCACCGAACTTAGTTAAGTGGTTAAATTCATCCACCGCCACACTATCGTTTTCATTGACGATCGGGATCACGTTCATCTTCATTAAGTTGCGAAAAGTATTCAGCGCGTTACTATGACTTTGCGGATAAGCGATCACGTCGCGGGTCAACAGCATTTGGCCCACCGTTTGATTATAAGTTCCAAACGCACGACCATAGATCGCCATTAATTCGCTTTGGCCCACTGCGGCTACGGCTTGTTGTTCCGGAATCGTCGCGGGTCGTTCAGTCAAGCCTAACTTATTCATGCCGACGCCAACTGCTCCTGACGAAACCAACACCACATCCTTACCTTGGTTTTTGAGATCACTTAAAACCAAGGCTAGCCGGGTGATCGCATGTAAATTCAGTTGATTATTGGCGTAGATCAAACTACTAGTGCCGATCTTGACCACGATCCGTTGTGCTTCGATTTGCCGCAACTCTGCCATAACACACTCATCCTTTTTAAATTATTAACGTCCCATTAAAATTAAACTCATTTTACCACAATCCACAGAGCCAGCCTAGCACAGGTTTAGAAAAGGCGCCTACTTCCACTGCCTCAAGGCCCAGCTCACCGCTAATTATACCCCAGCAAACTTCAGGGTTCAGCAATTAGGCGGCCAGCTGGATCAGGCCAGCGTTAACGGCTTAAGCTAAAACTTGAATTTTGTGGCGGTTACGCGTAAGGTCAAGGTGAATTCAATGAAAGTGGTGATTCCATGCAAGTTATCGTTCCAACTGAAAATGGTTACTTAGCCGCTCAATACGGTAAATATGCGCCTGCCAACGCTCGTGATGCCAACGGGCCGCTCTGTTCTTTTCCCGTTAAAGTTCTGGACTTACCTGCGACAACTAAAGTCTGGGCGTTGACCTTACTTGATTTTGATGCGGTGCCGGTTTGTGGTTTTCCTTGGATCCACTGGTTAGCCACTAATTTAGCGCCGACCCAAACTAATTTACCGGCCAACGCCAGTCGCGACTTGACCACAAGCATGGTCCAAGGAAAAAATAGTTTGGCCTCGCCGTTTCTTAAAAATAACGATCTGGTGGCCCACAGTCACTATATTGGCCCGACCCCACCAGATAAAACCCATCATTATCAATTAACGGTCTACGCCCTTGATCAACCGTTGGCTTTGCCTGCTGGGTACTGGCTCAATGAATTTTATCATGCTGCTCAAGGGCATATTTTAGCCCAAACCCAACTTGACCTACCTAGTCGCGCCTAAAATAACGCTCCCGACTGCACTTGAACAGCCTTTTTAAAGCGTAGCACAGCAATTAAATAGCGCCAGCCAAAGCAGTTTTTACTACTTTGCCTGACGCTATTAGTTTGCGCAGTTAGAAACGGCTTGCATTTCACCACTGAGCACCGTGATTCAATATGGCCCTTATTCCAGTTCTTCAACTAATTTTAATTCTGGGCCGGCCAATACAGGTTGCGCCGCTGGACCATTTGCCTTTTGTCGCAATTGTTCAGCTTGCCGCAAATGGCGAATGGCGCGCAGATAAGTGATCACTAAAACAATGCACGAGCCGATCCAGGCCAGCGGTTCGGATGCGGCGGCACCGGCATACCCAAAAGGCTTGACCAACACAAAAACGGCCAACGCCCGCATGAGCAATTCCGCAAAACCAGCGATGATTGCGATCAAGCTGTAGCCCAAACCCTGCAAGGTGTAACGCATCACAAACAGAATATCTAAAAACACATAACCACTGGCCATCACCAAGAAATAAGTCTGTGCCAGGTCTAATACCGCAGAATCGTGCCCAATAAAAAGTGTCACCAACCAACGCCCGCTTAAAATGATCGCCACACTTAAGACTAGGCTAAAGCCCACCGACAAAAACAAACTTTGCCGCACGCCTTTTATAATGCGCCCATAGGCCTGAGCACCATAATTTTGGGCCGCGTAAGTTCCTAACGTGATCCCCAGCGACATCATCGGCAAAGTGGCGATCTGATCAATTTTACTTGCTGCCGTAGAAGCCGCCACAGCATTGGTCCCTAAGTCATTCAGCGCAACTTGTAAAATAATCGCCCCAATGGCAATAACCGACGATTGAAACCCTAAGGGCAGGCCCATTCGCAAATGTTGCCAGTATATTTTTTTGTCCCATTTAAAATCGCGCCATTGCACCTGTAAATAAGGAATATGCCGGTAAATGTAAACTAAACAGAGCAACCCGGCAATGATCTGAGCCGTAACCGTTGCGTAACCGGCACCCGCCACACCTAGATGAAAGCCGATGATCAACACAAAATCTAAAATAATGTTGATCACACTGGCGATCACCAAGAAAATCAACGGCGTCCGGCTGTCACCTAACGCCCGCAACATATTAGAAAATAAATTAAACAGCATCGAAGCGCAGATCCCCGCAAAAATGATCCGAATAAACGCCACCGCCTGCGGCAAGATCGTGTTAGGCGTCGCCATTAAAACTAAAAATGGCCGGGTAAACGTAACGCTGATCACCGTCAGAACTAGTGCCACAACCAAACTGATCACAATACTGACACCAAAGCTACGACGTACCCCGCGAAAATCTTGAGCACCAAACCGTTGTGCGGTCAATAATGACAGGCCCGTGGTCATTCCCTGGGCAAAACCAATGATCAAAAATGAAAGCCCACCGGTGGCACCGACTGCTGCTAGGGCCTTGACGCCTAGTGTTTGGCCAACAATTAAAGTATCGGCAATATTATAAAACTGTTGAAAAAAGTTGCCGATCAATAATGGCAAGGTAAACCAAAGAATCAATTTCAACGGCCGCCCGTCAGTCAAAGTACGCACAACAAAATCCCCTTTCATTTCAGCAAGTCAATTTAGACAATAGATGATAGTCTACAAGGATTTTCATGAAAATGCAAGAGGATTGAAAAGATATTTTTATTCGGTAATGACCAGCCAGTTTATTGGCTGAAACTACCTAAGTATTTGACTTGGTTATGTTGGGCTAATTGGCTAAAAGCTTGATCTAGCGCTGCCGCCTGCCCGGCCTGTCCGGCAATTTCAATAAAGAAACGATAATGCCCTAATTCACGCCGGGTCGGACGCGACATGATCGCCATTAAGTTTAAACGGCGCTGTGCAAATTCTTGTAAAATACGATCTAACAACCCGGCGTGATCAGTTTGCGGCGTAATGTAGCACAACGCCCGAAAATCCTGATCCCAGGGCTGGACCTGCTGCAACCGCGCCAGTTGCTGTTTGACCACAATAAAGCGGGTATAATTTTCATCGGTGTCGGTGACGTCAGCTAATTTTAAGAAGTCCGCCGGCAATTCCGGTAAGTGAAATTGGGGGATGAGCGCCGCATCCCCGGCCACGGCAGTCCGTAATTTATTAAACGACAACATATTACTTTCGGTGGTCAGCCGTTCCGCCTGGGGTAAGCGCGCCAAGATGCGGGTGCACTGGCCCTTAGTTTTAAACTGCACATAGATCCGCTTGATCGCCGCTAAGTTCGCGGCCTTGGCAGCTAATGAAAAGCGTACCGGCACTAAGACTTCCCCAACAACTTGTAAGTTGGCGTAACTTAAAATGCCTAATGTATTTTGCACGTACCCATCCAACGTATTTTCCAACGGCAATAAGGCGTAGGCCACCCCGTTTTGAACGCTGGCCGCCACTTGATCAATGGAATTATAATAAGTTAATTGCCACGCCATTTTTTTTTGTTTTAAATATTGTTGGGCCGCAATGTCACTAAACGTGCCGGCTGGACCTAAAACGGCTAATTGTGGCGCCATCACTGAGCCTCCAACAGATTGTGGGTCACAAATTCCGGCAAGGCTGTCAATGCCAGTGGATAAACTACCGGCGTGCCGATTGCTTTTAAGTAGATCATGTTGACGCGGCCGCCCCGATTCTTTTTATCCCGCGCGATCCGCGCATAAAAATCGGGCTGCCCAATTAGCGCGCTGGTTAAAGGCAAACCGACCGCCGCCAGTTGGTGGCGTAATTTTGCAGTTGTCCCAACCGGCGATAAACCGGCGTGCTCGAAACATTGCGTCAGCGTCACCATGCCAATGCTAACCGCCTCACCATGGGCTAAGGCGCCTTGCGCACCGGCTTCAATAGCGTGTCCAAAAGTATGACCAAAATTCAAGATCTGCCGCAAGCCGCCTTCTTTTTCATCAGCCATAACGATCCGCGCCTTAAACGCAACACTGGCCTTGATCAACGCCTCCGCGTGGCTAGTGATCGCCGCCACGTTAGGGATCTGCTCGATCAATTGCCAAAAATCAACACTGGCGATCGCTGCCATCTTAACGACCTCCGCGTAGCCTTCAACTAAATAGCGCTGCGACAAGGTCGTCAACGTTGCCGGATCGATCAAAACGGCATCTGGTTGGTAAAAAGTACCAACTAAATTTTTCCCGGCCGGTAGATCAACGGCGGTTTTACCACCAACACTACTGTCGACCTGCGCCAATAACGAAGTGGGAATTTGGATAAAAGCTAACCCGCGCATGTAAGTCGAAGCGACAAAACCAGCCAGATCACCAACCACACCGCCGCCTAACGCGATCACACCAGCACTGCGCGTGAACCCATCGCCTAACAGTTCATCGTATAAGGATGATGCCGTCCCTAAAGACTTGCTGGCCTCGCCAGCAGTCACGGTATACAAGTAAACTTTAAACCCAGCATCGCTTAATTGCGCGCGGATCTGTGCAGCATACAACGGGGTCACGTTGGTATCACTGATCAAGGCCACTTGCTGGATCTTGGGCCACTGGCGTTTGACCAGCACACCAACTTGGGCGAATAACCCTTTCTCAATATAGATCGGATACGCTTTTTCTGGTAACTTAACTTCAACTTGTTGCAACGTATAACCTTCCTTCCCAAAATAAAACGCAGACAGCCACCACCTTAAATTTACGCCGATATGACGCAGCCAATACCGGTGGCAACTTATAGTCTAGTTTACACGTTATTGACTAGAGTATAACCGCTAAACTAGATGCAGCGCCAACTTCTGCTTACTCCCAACTATCCATCAACCGCCGAATGGCAAAAACTTGTTCCGTCATTTTCAGGTAAGTGTCTGGCTTCAACGCCTGCGGACCGTCAGAAAAAGCGTGTTCTGGGTCGTCATGGATCTCCACGATCATCCCGGCAGCACCAGAAGCCACCCCAGCGTGGGCCATCGGTGTGACCAGATCCCATTCACCAACGGCATGACTAGGATCAACGATCACGGGATAATGGGATAATTTTTGTAAAACAGGTACTGCGGCTAGGTCAAAGGTGTTACGGGTATATTTATTGTCAAAAGTCCGGATACCGCGTTCCAATAACATGATCTGGTGATTGCCCCCCGCGGCAATGTATTCCGAAGCATTTAATAGATCATCGATGCTGCCAGCCATTCCCCGTTTTAAAGCTACTGGAACGTTGGTTTTGCCGACTGCTTTTAATAAGGAGAAGTTTTGCATATTACGCGCACCGATCTGGAAAACGTCAGTGTACTTAGCAATCAAGTCAACGTGATCTTCATCCATAACTTCAGTGATCACGTCCATCCCATTTTCATCAGCGGCCTCACGCAAGTATTTCAAACCAGCTTCACCTAAACCTTGGAAGCTGTAAGGTGACGTCCGTGGCTTGTAGGCACCACCGCGAAGGATCGTTGCCCCACCTGCTTTAGCGACTTTGGCCATCCGGCGAACATGGTCTTCCGTTTCAACTGAGCACGGCCCCGCCATCATCGTAAAATGCCCTTGCCCACCGATAACTGAGTGTGGCAACGTGATGACCGTATCCTCCGGTTGGAACAAGCGACTGCCTAAAACGGCGGCCGGTGTTTTTTCGATCACTTCGGCGACAACCCCGGCCTCCGCAGCCGTTAGCGCCACCGTTTTAACTTCCGGAATGGCCAAATGGTTTTTGATGCGGATCACCGTGGCTGGTGTCGCTTTTAACCGGGCGATCAAGCCCGCAACAATTTTTTCGTCTGCGTTTGTCTTTAATTGAATAATCATTTACATTACCTCATTTTTAATTATTATTTTTGATAGAGTTGTGCTTCCATTGCTTGGGTCACTTGGGTCAATGGCATTTCAGCGCCAGTCCACAATTTATAGGCTAGAACACCTTGGTGGATCAACATCGGTAGTCCATTATACGTGGGACAACCAAGTTGCCGCGCTGCCTTTAAAAATGCCGTTTCTTTAGGAAAATAGATCACATCGCTGACCACGGTCTGGGGCGTCAGCTGTTGTAGCACCGCCAAGGGTAATGGTAACTCATTGCTGGCACCCATGCCAATATTAGTTGCGTTGACCAACAGATCACTTTGTTGCAGGGCGTGCGTTAATTCCGCGGTGGCCTGATAATCATGAATATTGATCGTGATCTGCGTAGCCGCCGCTAATTCCGTTAACTTAGCGGCAACCGGTGCGTAAGTTGCGTTGCGCCGTTTGAAAACATCCAGCGTTGTGATCCCAGCCGCCGCGGCCGCGGCAATGATCGCCATACCGGCACCACCAGCGCCTAAGATCGTCATGTGCGCATTTTGAAAATGCACACCCTTTTGTGCCAAACCAGCGAAAAACCCGGGCCCATCAGTACTGTGGCCGATCAAATGACCATCGTGATTGACGATCGTATTGACCGCACCGATCAACTGCGCTTCCGGCGCAATTTCATCAAGCAGCGGTATGATCCGCGATTTAAACGGCATCGACAAGTTAGCACCGCCAAAATTTAAATGACGCAGACTAGCAACCATCGTCACCAGATCAGCAGTGTAATCAAACGCAAGATAAGTAGCGTTCATGCCATAGTGGGCAAACGTAAGATTATACATTAGCGGTGATAAACTGTGGTGTGCTGGGTGAGCAAAGAAACCGTATAATTGTGTTTTTCCGTCAATTGCCATTAAATCACGCTCCGTCGAATTGGTGTTTGAATTTGATTGTCAGCCCGCCATAATTTCTGATAAGCCGCCACAACGGCATCAGCAGTAAAACCGTAGTCAGCTAAAACCTCGGCCGCTGGACCACTAGCCCCAAAGGACTCGATACCTAAGCTGAGCCCATCTAAACCGACAAACCGTTCCCAGCCTAGGGTCGTGCCTAATTCCAGCGAGACCCGCCGCCGGATCTGCCGCGGTAAAACCTTTTCCCGGTAAGCAACTGGTTGCTGCATAAACCGATCGAAACACGGCATGGACACAACTTTTACATCGTGACCAAATTTCCGTAAACGCTGCTGAGCTTCGATAGCCAGCGCAACCTCAGAACCAGAAGCGATCAAGATACCTTCTGCCGTGCCGTGTTGTTGGGGGGCGATCACGTAGCCGCCGCGACTGACACCATCTGGCTGGCTTAAGCTGCCTTGTAAAACGGCTAACTGCTGCCGGGTCAAAACCAACACTGTTGGCCGATCATTGGTCGTCATTGCTAAACGCCAAGCCGCCACAGCCTCATTAGGATCCGCCGGACGAATCACGCTGATCCCCGGCATTGCCCGCAAACTCATCAATTGTTCCACCGGTTCATGAGTTGGGCCATCCTCGCCAACGGCTAAGGAATCATGGGTGAAAATATAAGTCACCGGTAAATGCTGCAACGCGGCTAGGCGAATGGCCCCGCGCATGTAATCAGAGAAAACGAAGAAAGTGCCGCCGAAAACGTGCGTCCCGCCATGTAACGCAATACCATTCATGGCCGCGGCTTCAGCGAATTCCCGCACCCCGAAGTTCAAATTACGCGCTTGCCGGGTAGTGGCGCTAAAGGAACCACTAGCGGCAATATCCGTTTTATTGGATGACGCCAGGTCAGCAGCCCCACCCCAAAAGCTAGGAATTTTAGCGGCTAAAGCTTGGATCACTTTTTGACTCGTTTGCCGACCAGCTTCACCAGCACCTAAAGTGTACTGTGGTAAATCAGCTTGCCAATCCACCGGTAATTCTTGGGTCAATGCTTGGTGCAGCTGCGCCGCTAACGCCGGTTGCGTTTGTTGGTAAGTTGCGAGGTCGGCTTGCCATTGTTGGTGGGCCTGGTGACCACGTTGTTGCACCTGTGTTTGAAACCGCTGCTGAACGGCAGCCGGCACCGTGAATGGCGCTTCTTGCCAGCCAAGATTCCGTTTGGTCGCGGCGAGATCGACCTGCCCTAATGGCGCCCCATGCACCAAGTGCGTGCCTTGTTTAGGCGCACCGTAACCGATCGTCGTTTTAATTTCGATCAAGCTAGGGGCTGCGGTTGCCTTGGCCGCTGTGATCGCCGCATCAATTGCGGCCAGATCATTACCAGCGGCGACTTTTTGATAATCCCAGTGGTAACCGGCAAAACGTTGCTGCGCGTCATCGGAAAAAGTCCGCGCGGTTGCGCCATCCAAAGAAACATCGTTGGAATCGTATAAAACGATCAATTTATTCAGTTTTAAATTACCAGCTAAACTAGCCGCTTCGTGGGAAATACCCTCCATCAGATCACCGTCCCCACACATGACGTAAGTAAAATGATCGATCACCTGCTGCTGTGGCGTATTGAACTGTGCGGCCAAATGGGTCTCAGCCATCGCCATCCCCACCGCCATAGCTAGGCCCTGCCCTAATGGTCCAGTGGTGGCATCCACCCCAGCCACGATTCCCCGTTCCGGATGACCGGGGGTTTTGCTATGTAATTGCCGAAACTGCTTTAGATCGGCCAAGCTGGTAGCAAAACCACTGAGGTGCAACATACTGTACAGCAGCGCTGAACCATGTCCCGCTGATAAAACAAAGCGATCACGGTTGATCCATTCTGGATCTTGCGGATCCACTCGCAAATGGCGACTGTACAAAACGTAAGCCATTGGTGCTGCATCTAATGGTAATCCCGGATGCCCAGATCCGGCCCGCTCGATCATGTCAATACTCAAAGCTCGCAATGCGTTAACGCTTAACTGATCTGTTTCATCAAACATATTGATCCCTCCATAAGTAAATAAAAAGTCGCACAACATTTTATTTGCTGTGCGACGAGATACTTCTCTAGAGAGATTGCCTAAATAAAGACGGTTCCCCAAAAAGAAAAGCCACACAGCTGATTTTTGAATCATCCATGTGGCCAAGTTTTTAATACACGCTTAAAGACTATTGGCTCGCATAGATGCAGACGTCGTGTCTGCACCTAGCTTGCCGGTGCAAACACTACTTAAAGAACCAATAGTAATAATACGTATTCGATTGTGATATTAGTGTACACATTCGGTTTACTTGCGTCATATTAAAAACTCCTTAGAATTGAATGACATTAGTATAACAAGCCCCTGTGAACGCGTCAACCTTTTTTTGAAAAAAATATTTTGTGCTTAACAATTACCTAGTGGCGATTTACAATGGAACTGTAGTTGAGAATAAATACGGGAGGCTTGATGACTTGGCTCTTATTGAAGGTGCCATAATTATTACCGGATTGGTGCTCGTACTATTACACGATAAGCATCATCTCAGCGACGAAGGCTAGAAAAAATTCAACGTTGGCATGTAAGAATGCTTGGTTTGCTGGAGGTGCAGACTAAACGTTCTTTTTTATACCCTGAATGGCCCGGACCACACGCCTTAAATTTTGCCAAAAAAAAGCAACCCGACGCCGCTTCAAGACGTTGGGTTGCTTTATTTTTTTTAACCGACGGTGCCTTCCATTTCATAACCGATCAAACGGTTCAATTCAACGGCGTATTCCATCGGTAATTCCTTCGTAAATGGTTCAACGAAGCCCATAATGATCATTTCGGTTGCCTTCGCTTCCGAAATACCACGGCTCATTAAATAATAGAGTTGCTCTTCAGAGATCTTAGAAACCTTGGCCTCATGTTCCATTGAAACATTGCCGTTAAGAATCTCATTGTAAGGCACTGTATCCGAGCTAGATTGTTCATCCATGATGATCGTATCACATTCAATATGCGCCTTCGAGCCATCAGAATGACGGCCAAAGCGAACGGTGCCCCGATAATCAACGGCGCCGCCATCTTTCGAGATCGATTTTGACACAATTGAAGATGATGTGTTTTTAGCATTATGGATCATCCGCGCGCCGGCATCTTGATCCACGTTATGCCCGGCAACGGCAATTGATAGCATGGTGCCGGTTGCGCCTTCGCCATCCAAATAAACACTCGGATATTTCATGGTGATCTTGGAACCTAAGTTACCATCGACCCATTCCATCGTGGCATTTTCCATTGCCTGTGCCCGCTTGGTTTCCAAGCTGTAAACATTATTCGACCAGTTCTGGATCGTCGTATAACGCATATAAGCGTCCTTCTGGGCAAATACTTCAACGACGGCAGCATGTAAACTATCAGAAGAATAGTTAGGTGCGGTACAGCCTTCAACGTATTGCACACTTGCGCCTTCATCAACGATGATCAAGGTCCGTTCAAATTGGCCAGAATTTTCAGCATTTAAACGGAAATACGATTGGATCGGCACATCCGTTTTAACACCTTTTGGCACATAAATAAATGAACCACCGGACCAAACTGCTGAATTCAAGGCCGCAAACTTATTGTCAGCGGGTTTAACTAGTTTGCCAAACCACTTCCGGAATAATTCAGGATATTCTTTCAAAGCAGTATCCGTATCCGTGAAAATGATGCCTAACTTGTTAAATTCATCCCGCATGTTGTGGTAAACCACTTCGGATTCATACTGTGCTGAAGAACCAGCCAAATATTTACGTTCAGCTTCAGGTACCCCTAAGCGATCAAAGGTATTTTTAATGTCCTCAGGTACATCTTCCCAATCACGGTATTTCTTATCCGTGGCCTTTTGATAATACAGCATGTTGTCCAGGTCTAATTTAGTTAGATCAGGACCATAGGCTGGCATCGGCAATTTTTTGTATAACTCATAAGCTTTCAACCGATAATCCAGCATCCACTTTGGTTCCTTTTTTTCTCTAGAGATCGACCGAACAACTTCTTCGGTCAACCCATGACCTGTTGAGAATACAGGTGTAACGTCATCATGGAAGCCAAAATCATAATCTTTATCTAAACCTAATTCATCAACGCTGTTCGCAATAGCGGCATTGTTTTTGGTATTTTCAGTTTCAGGCATTGGCATAAGCTGTCCCCCCTATTCATTAATTAAAACGTAAGGCATTTCTTGTAATCGGCTTAAACGCTTGCCTAAGCCGACAACCACACTTGATATCCTAATTTTTAATCACATTTAATCTTCATGTTGACTTAATAATTGAGCCATTCCCTTACCATCTTCACCAGTCAGCGCATTATTCAACGCCTTCCAAGCTAAAGTCGCACATTTGATCCGCGCTGGAAATTGAGCGACCCCTTTTAGGATCGACGCATCCCCTAACACGTCTAGATCAACATTGGGCTTATCACCAATGATCATTTCAGAAAAGACTTGGACCATTTGTTCGGCTTCAGCCGGCGTTTTACCCATCACGGCATCAGTCATCATACTGGCTGAAGCTTGGCTGATCGTGCAGCCATCACCAGAAAAGGCGATGTCACTGATCTTGCCATCAGTTAACGCCACTTCTAATTGAAGAACGTCCCCGCAAGTTGGATTACGTAGTTCAATTTCACTGGTGGCCTGCGCTAAATGGCCGTGATGATGCGGATGCGCTGAGTGATCAAGGATGACTTGACGATATAAATTATCTAATTTAGACAGTGCCATTTTTGAAGAACTCCTTTGTCGCCACAATTGCCTCAACCAAACGATCAGCATCAGCTTTTGTATTATAAATATAGAAACTAGCCCGCGCGGTTGCTGGCACGTTCAAATATTTCATCAACGGTTGGGCACAATGATGGCCCGCCCGAACCGCGACGCCTTCCATATCCAAGCCAGTAGCTAGGTCATGGGGATGCAAACCATCCAAGTTAAAGGCGATCACGCCAGTATGCTTAGCGGGATCATGCGGACCATAAACGGTTAACCCCTCGATCGCTAATAATTTCGGTAAAACATAATTAACCAATTGTTGTTCATGTTCGTGCACTGCTGCCATGCCGAATTGATTAAGGTAATCAATCGCTGCGCCTAAACCGATCGCCCCAGAAATATCTGGTGTGCCCGCTTCAAACTTCCACGGCAACTGTGACCATGAACTATCAAATAAATTGACGAAATCGATCATTTCCCCACCGAATTCTACCGGTGGCATTGCCTTTAATAACGCTTCTTTGGCGTACAAGCCACCGATCCCAGTTGGACCAAGCATTTTGTGGCCAGAAAAGGCAAGAAAATCACAATCCAGATCTTGCACATCAACCGGCATATTAGGTAGTGATTGCGCGCCATCCGCCACCATAACTGCGCCATGTTGATGGGCCAACTGTGCTAATTCTTTGATCGGATTAACGACCCCTAAAACATTAGAAACTTGTGCGATCGCCACGATCTTAGTTTTATCCGTGATCTGTTGACGCGCATCGGCCATGTCCAACGTACCATCGGCGTTCATTTTAATGTATTTTAAAGTCGCTTTTTTACGCAACACCAACTGCTGCCACGGTACTAAATTACTGTGATGTTCCATGTAAGAAATCACGATTTCATCGCCAGCAGTAATATTAGCTTCACCGTAACTCGCTGCGATCCAGTTCAAACTAGTTGTTGTGCCGCGTGTGAACAACACTTCCTTAGTTGAACGGGCATTGATGAAAGCACGCACTTTTTCCCGTGCCGCCTCAAAATCTTCCGTTGCGCGTTCGGCCAGTGTATGCACCCCGCGGTGAACATTGGCGTTATCGTTGTAATAATAATGCGTCAATGCTTCAACAACGGCCTTTGGCTTTTGGGTTGTTGCTGCGTTATCTAAATAAACTAATTGTTCATCATTGACTTGCTGATCCAGAATGGGAAAATCAGCACGGATATCATTCAGACTTTTGCCCATTTTCTAACTTCCTCTCGATAGTAGCCGTTAATTGATCACGAACCCGTTTGGCGGGGATCTCAGTCAAAACATTACCTAAGAAACCGCGAATAACTAGGCGTTCAGCCCGTTTCTTATCGATCCCCCGACTCATCAGATAATACATCTGCTCTTGGTCGACCCGGCCAACACTAGCAGCATGGCCAGCGGTAACGTCGTTTTCATCGATCAATAAAATTGGGTTGGCATCGCCCCGAGCATGAGTCGATAACATCAGCACGCGACTTTCTTGCTGTGAATCGGAACCGCGTGCACCTTTGACAATATGGCCAACACCGTTGAAAATCAATGAAGAAGTTTCCAAAATGACCCCGTGTTGTAAAATATGGCCGATCGTATGTTGACCATAATTAGTGACCCGCGTATCGATCCCTTGTAATTGCTTACCAGTGGTAACAGCGACTACCTTCACTTCAGCGTGTGCGCCTTTACCTACTAAGTCGGTGTTGAAATCAACGACCACATTCCCATCGTTCATCATACCAACGGCCCAGTCTAACTGCGCATCATTGGCCAAGTTACCTTGCCGGCTAAGGTAGCCAGTTGTGGCAGGGCTAAATTGATCAACGGCAGAAAAATGGACATGCGCATCGTCAGCGGCGATCACTTCAACAACAACGTTCGCCAAGTTAGCTTCAGTGCCTACAGTGGCATAGTTTTCAGCATAAGTAACTTGGCTGTTAGTATCCGCAACCACCAAAACGTGCTGAATGAAATCCTGTTTGCGCGTACTATCTTGAATGTAATAGCCTTGGATCGGTTCCTTAACGACCACATTCTTCGGGACGTATAAGAAGGCGCCCCCGTTGAGAAATGCGGCGTGAAAAGCGGTTAAACGGTTAGCATCAGGCTTGATCGCCGTCGTCATGAAATACTTTTCAACTAACTCTGGATAATCCCGTACGGCAGTGAAAATATCTGTGAAAATCACACCTTGCGCCGCTAATTCTGGATCCAACCGGGTAGTGACCACTGTTTCACCAAAAGTCACCAAAACGTTTTTCGCATCAGCGTAGTCAAGATCTAACGCTGCTAAAGCCGTTGCATCCGAAGCTTGAACTGCTGGTTCATGCGCGTCAGTTAGCGGCCAACGCTGATACTGGATCTTATCAAATTTAGGTAGCGCTAATTCTGGATATTTAGCCAGCATTGTTAGGCGCAATTTCTGCAACCAATCAGGTTCATTACGGGCCGCAGAAAAGGCCGACACTGCGGATTGAAAATCGATTTCTGCTTGTGTTTCCATAACCTGCGCCTCCTTAGATTTCGTCCGTTAATTTAACATCAATACCAAGATCATCACGAACACCGGCATAGCCTTCAGCTTCCAACTTTTCGGCTAATTCTGGGCCGCCGCTTTCAACGATCCGGCCATCCATCATCACGTGAACGGTATCGGGTACGATATAGTTCAATAAGCGTTGATAATGGGTAATGATCAATGAACCAAATTCAGGGCCGCGCATTGCGTTGACCCCTTTGGAAACGACCTTCAAGGCATCGATATCCAAGCCGGAATCAATTTCATCAAGAATCGCAAATTTCGGTTGGATCATCATTAACTGCAAGATCTCGTTGCGCTTCTTTTCACCACCAGAAAAGCCTTCGTTTAGGTAGCGTTCAACCATATCATCGGTCATATCCAAAGTCGCCAGGTTCTTATCAAGGAATTTCATGAATTCCAAAACAGGGATCTGATCATCGTCAGCGCGCCGCGCATTGATCGCCGCCCGCATAAATTCAACGTTAGTCACCCCAGCAATTTCAGCAGGATACTGCATCGCTAAGAACAATCCTGCACGTGCGCGTTCATCGACTGGCAATTCAAGGATGCTTTTGCCGTTTAATAAAACGTCACCTTCAGTGACTTTATAAGCAGGGTTGCCCATGATTGCTTGTGATAAAGTGGACTTCCCAGTTCCGTTTGGTCCCATGATGGCGTGGATCTCGCCAGTATTCATAGTCAAATTGACCCCTTTTAGGATCTCTTTTTCTTGGCCTTTATCTTCATCAACAACGGCAACGTGCAGATTCTTTACTTCTAACTTTGACATGTGCTCTCCTCCGATATCAGGAATTATTGGTTATGGTCCAGTGAAAGCGATTTAACAGAAAATCGTTTCCAATATTAAACAATACTCATTCTAACTTAATTGAGAATCTTTTTCAATGACCCTTAGCGACTTACTTAAAGTTTTTTAAGCTAAATAAGACTTGTGGTACTGGCTTATGGTTACAATCACAACGTTATGGTTGAAAATTAAAATTAAATAAGAATGTGCTAAAATTCACTTATGAAATGACCACTGTTGGTAGCGATTTCTTTTAGAAAAAATAAAAAACTACGATCACTCGTAGTTTTTTACTTTTGGTCTTATTTAACTGGCAGAACGGCCCCTTTAAAGTGCTTGCCGATCCATTTTTGCGTTGACTTCGATTGCAATGCTTTCTTCAACTTTTTGATTGCTGGTTTATTTTGGTCACCTTTACGGACTTCCAAAATATTAGCGTATGGTGATGATTTCTTCTCCAAAGCAATTGCATCCGTCTTCGGATTCAAGCCACCTTGAACGGCAAAGTTAGCGTTGATAAAGACCACGTCACCTTCATTGTTCTTGTACAATTCAGGCATTAATTTCGGATCATAATCGTACTTGAATTTCAGTTGCTTCGGGTTAGACGCAATATCATTGAAATCTGCATCGGTTAACTTAGTTCCCTTTTTGATCGTGATCAATTTAGCGTCCTTTAAGATCTGTAAAACCCGCCCATAATCAGGCCGATTGTTAGAAACTAAGATCGTTGCCCCTTTTTTAACATTGGCTAACTTCTTAACAGTTTTAGAATAAGCACCGATCGGTTCCAAATGAACGGCACCGATATCCACGATTTTATACCCATTTTTAGCAATTTCTTGTTCCAAATATGGCTTGTGGGCAAAATAAGTAACGTCTAAGTTTTTCGCAACTAGCGCCTTATCGATCAAGGAATAATCTTGGAAAACGGTCACTTTCAGATTGACGCCCTCTTTTTTCAACTGCGGCTTAACGTGATTCAGAATAATTGAATGCGGTGTTTTTGTTGCCCCAACTTTTAAAGTCGTTGCGGCTTCAGCCGTTGTACTGAGTGTGCTCGCCCCGAGCACTAATACCGCCGCGGCAGTAATAAACTTAATTAAACGATGTTGCTTTGACATAAAAAATCCCTCCATTTTTCATAAACCTAAATTAATAACCAAAACTTAATTTGCAACTCGCTTATCCAACTTGTTGACGATCAGATCGCCCACCGTTTGACAAACAAAGACGACAGCCAAAATAATAATCGTTGCCACTAAAGTTACCGTGTTATTGCTGGCCTGAAAACCATCTAAGTAGGCCAAATTACCTAGCCCACCAGCCCCGATAACCCCGGCCATTGCGGTAAAACCGATCAGTGAGATCCCCGTAACGGTGATCCCAGAAACCAGTGCGGGACTACTTTCAGGCAGTAACACCTTATAAATGATCTGCCAGCGCGTCGCCCCCATGGCCTCGGCCGCTTCGATGACCCCGTGATCGATCTCGTGAAACGCCAACTCCACCATCCGCGCGTAAAACGGAGCCGCGGAAATGATCAATGACGGTAACGCTGCCTTAGGCCCGATGATCGTACCGACTAACCCTTTAGTTAGCGGCAACAATAAAACGATCAAAATAATAAACGGCACCGACCGGAAAACGTTGACGAATAAGGCCGTGATCCCGTGCAGTAACCGGGCCCAAATATTGGTACTACCGGTTGTTTCAAATAATAGCAAGCCCAGTAAAATACCCAGAATCCCGACTAAAACTAAAGAAAATAACGTCATCCAAATTGTTTCACCAGTTGCCGACCACATATTCGCCCAATTGACCTGCGAAAAGTGAAAATACGATGAAAATCCGGTTGTACTACTCACCACGAATCACCTCCGTTACCACGCGCATTTTATGCAGATAATCCGTTGCCCCAGCAACTTCAGCATCATCGCCTAAAAGTTGCAAATACAACGTGCCGATCGCGCCTTCTTGGGTTTGATGAATACTACCATCCACAATATTCAAATCCACATTAGGAAATTGCCGTAGCATTTCGGAAATGATCGGTAACTTGGCCTGATCCCCGTGGAACGTTAATTTAACGATTTTACCAGTGGGAACTTGGGCTAACAATTCATTGATCACCACCGTAGTATCATTCATCTGCGGACTTTCTTCTTCCGAAACAAACTGGCGGGTGATCTCCATCTTCGGGTGCCGGAAAACATCGAAAACCGTGCCTTCTTCAACTACTGCGCCGGCGTCCATAACCGCCATCCGGTCACAGATCTTACGGATAACGTGCATTTCGTGGGTGATCACCACGATCGTGATCTTCATTTCCCGTTTGATCTTCAACAATAGATCCAGCACTTCATCGGTGGTTTTCGGATCTAGTCCGCTTGTGGCTTCATCGGATAACAAGATCTGCGGATCATTAGCCAAAGCGCGGGCAATCGCAACCCGCTGCTGCTGCCCACCAGATAACTCGCTGGGATACGCATTTTCCCGACCTTCTAAACCAACCGTTGCGATCAACTTAGTCGCTTTTTTAACTCGTTGTGCTTTATTCATCCCGACTAATTCCAGCGGAAACGTTACATTTTCTAAAACAGTGCGCGACCAGAGTAAGTTGAAATATTGAAAGATCATGCCCATTTTTTGGCGAGCTTCACGCAGTGGTTTTCCTTTTAACTCGCTCATCACCGTATCATTGATCGTGACGACCCCACTTGTCGGATTTTCCAACCCATTTAACATGCGGACCAGTGTACTTTTACCCGCACCAGAATAACCAACTATGCCATAGATTTCGCCATCATTGATCGTTAAGGTGACGTCTTTTACAGCAGTGATCGTTTTTTGCTTGCCGGGATACAGTTTACTGACGTCCTTGATTTCAATCACGCGTTAATCATCTCTTTCTTTTTACCGCTTAATTACGTTTGCGTTTTTTAGGCAACAAAAAAGCCCTTCGTCCCAACTAAACTAATACTAGTTGTTAAAGGACGAAAAGCTGAACTTTACGTGTTACCACCTTAATTTATTGATAGATCACTCTACCAACCTTAATGAGTTATAAACTCAGCGCATAACGGGCGCTTACCGGGCCAGATTACTTGATTTCACCTAGCGACGCTCCAGAACCATTCAACTAAGGCCATTACTGTTTCCCACTCCCAACAGCTCACTTAAAATGTCACCTTAGTGTCTTTCTTTCAACGCGCTTTATTGAATTGATTTCCATTATAAGCAGATTATAATTCAGTGTCAAGCACCAGCCGGCAGATAACCATTTTTTGTGTCCACCTACTGCCGAAAATAACTAACTTTTGGCCCCGGTGACCCTCAGCAAATTAAGTCAGTGGTCCAAGCGGCCTAATTAAATTTCTCGCTATCCGCACTAAACATATAACTATGATAATGGAAGCGCATTGACATGATCATTCCGATCCCGATCAAATTACCGATCAGCGCCGAGCCCCCTTGGGAAACAAACGGCAATGGAATCCCCGTCAACGGTAGTAGACCAATGTTCATACCAATATTTTCAAAAGTATGGAACAAGATCATCATGATGACCCCAGTAGAAATATAAGCATAAAATTCATTTTTTGTGTCGAAAGTGACCCGGATCATTTGGTAGATCAACAAAAAATAAAGCAAGATCAGCAAAGTCGACCCAATAAAACCAAAGTTTTCACCGATAACAGAAAAGATCATATCAGATTCACGAACTGGTACATAAACTTGAATATGATTAAAGCCCTTGCCAAAGATCTGACCGGAGCCAATAGCTTTCATACTGCGCCATAACTGATAACTAGAAGTACTGGTATCATTTGACGGATTTAACCAAGTGTCGATCCGCGCAAATTGATAAGAATGAAAACCTAAATGTGACAATAAATTTCGGCCCCAAGTGGTGGTGACAAAGGCTAAAACGGTTCCGCCTAATACGGTGATCGCGGAAATAAGTGGGACTAAGATCCGCCAGGTTACACCGGAAACTAATATGACCCCACCTAAAATTGCCAAGAAGACTAAGGTCGTCCCTAAGTCATTCTGAAAATGTAAGGACAGTAAAATTGGTAAGGTCCATAAAATAAGTTTACCGAGTAGCAAAAAATCACTGCGCACCGTGTGTTGCCGGTACTGATTGTTATGACTGCGAACGACCCGCGCCGCCATTAATATAAATGCTGGTTTCATAACTTCGGACGGCTGAAAAGTCAGTGGTCCAAGGGCAAACCAACTTTTAGCCCTAGTTTCAACATAATAGGCCCGACTATAAAAAATCAAAATCGCCACCATTAGAAAAATCCCAAAGCCATAGGCATAGGGTGCAATTTTCCATAATTGTTCGGAATCAAATTGCATCATCACAGCAACGATCCCGATCCCGATCACGTACCAGATCAACTGGGTCGCCACCATTTTAACCACATTAACACTTTTGGTATCGTGACTAGCGGCAACGTAAATCGACGCTAACCCAATTAAAGCCAGCATCATAATTGGAAAGATAATCCCGTAATCAATGCGTGAGTTTTCGCGTTCTTCACGCGCTGTTTGTCGATTCATCAACTCACCTTTCCTCTAATAGGTTAATTATTATTGCGGCCAAAGCAACTTTACAGTTAAAAGCCGCTATACTTAATAACTATTTATGCAAATGGTACTGCATGATCAAAGTATTCAAACCATCATCATAGGTTTTAGCGCGGTAAATTTCACCATTAGCTAATTCGATCACAAATTGAGCGGCATCGGGCCGAATAGTGCCGATCCGCCGTTTACCATCATAAACTACGCTGACAGTCACGTCCGCTTGTTGTTCTTCCTGAATACTAAGTTCGATCTTGTTGGGCTGTTTCGCCATAATAAATTTCACTCGCTTTCGCTATGTCTATAGGATTTTGATTGCGTAATAAGGTAAAATGCTGGGGTACTGGATCAATGCCGCCTTTGGCCAACGGCTGGCAGCGTAAAATTCGGCTGCCACCCATCAACAACCCCCGAATCACCCCAAATCGAGTAACGGCGGTTTGCATATAATGTGAACAAGTTGGGTAGTAACGGCAACGCTTAGGGGTACGCGCTGAAAAGCGCTGGTACCCTGCAATCAGCTTCAAGATCAAAGTTTGCATATCCATTCCCACTTCCTGCAAGTAAACATTAACGAACTACCATGGCAAAAAGAAGCCAAGCTTGCGGCTTAGCCTCTCCTTGATCAGCGGACAAAATCCAATAGATGACCCCAAGTACTAGGTAGAAAAACGCGTAATGGGTTACCACCGCCAACGGCATAACCGATCATTGCGCCAATGATGATCGCAATTGTCATCGCGATCGCCACTAGCAAAATTCGAATTAAAATCGGCTTCACAAAAATATCAAAGCGATTTGAGTCATTATTCATGCTATCACCTCAGTTTACCGTTTTTTATTGATATTGCCCAATAAGACCCCAGTACCTAAAGCAACCGCATCCAATGGCCGTTCCGCAACGATCACCGGCACTTTTAGATTATCCGTAAATAATTGTGCGATTCCGTGTAACAAAGCCCCGCCACCGGTTAACATGATGCCGTGATCAATAATATCAGCGGATAATTCTGGCGGCGTTTGATTCAAAACATCCTTTGCTGCCTGGACGATCACCATCATCGTATCGTGTAAGGCCGATTCGATCTCCTTAGACGTGATCGTGATCGTCCGCGGTAAACCAGTGACCATATCGCGGCCCCGCACGTCTAAGGACTTACCAGCGTCCTTGCCGTACACTTCACCGATCTCGATTTTAATTTTTTCAGCCGTGTGTTCACCGATCAACAAACTGTGTTCGCGCTTAACGAAAGCAGCGATCTCGGCGTCCATTTTGTCACCGGCTAAACGTAAGGATTGACTGGTCACAATATCGCCCATGGACAAAACCGCGATGTCGCTAGTGCCACCACCAATATCAATCACCATATTACCTTGTGGTTGAAAAATATCCATGCCCGCACCGATCGCTGCTACTTTTGGTTCTTCTTCCAAATAAACATTGCGCCCACCTGACTTCTCCGCAGCTTCGATGATCGCTTTTTGCTCAATTGACGTAATGTTGGTTGGACAGCAAATTAGAATATTGGGTTTGGATAAAACGCCTTTTACATTTAATTTATCAATAAAATAAGACAGCATTGCTTCAGTAATATCAAAATCTGCAATGACCCCATCTTTCAGTGGCCGAATCGCCCGAATATTGCCGGGCGTCCGCCCCACCATTTTGTATGCTTCTGCGCCGACGGCAAGTACCTTGCCGCTTTTCGTATCGATCGCGACGACTGAAGGTTCGTTAAGCACGATTCCTTTACCTTCGACGTGAATCAAAACGTTAGCGGTGCCTAGGTCAATGCCGATATCTTTCGCCATATTTATATTTCTCCTCTCACATAACCAAGTGCCACAATGACACTTCGGTTTCGAGCCAGTCTACTAGCCCAATCAATATTGAATTATAGCATAACTTCACAGGGACGAAAACCACTGGAGCCGCTCTCTAGTCGGTTTAAAAGTTAAAATTTTATCAAAAAACAGCTATCCCCCACAATGATCGGCGAATAGCTGCTAGTTTTTAAGGTTTAACCAGTGAAGTTAACCGTTGCACTTGATCTTGTTCACGCTGATAAGCGAGCTCTTTAGTAAAAGCCGTGCTATCTAAGCGCTCCTGATTAGCCGGTTCCGTAACCCGTACGATCGCCGCACCAAGTGCCCGCAATTTTTGCTGAAAATGATAATAACCACGATCTAAGTATTTTAAGTTGGTCACCCGTGTATAGCCCTTCGCCACTAATCCAGCAATAGTCAGCGCAGCCGCGGCCCGTAGATCGGAGGCAGCTACTTCCGCGCCATTAAACGCTGTTGGTCCATAAAGTAGCACCGAGCGCCCTTCAATTTTAAAATCGGCATTCATCCGGCGCAATTCCTCCAAATGCATGAACCGATTTTCAAAAACGGTTTCGGTCATCAAACTAGTGCCGGTGGCCGCCAATTGTAACACCGTCATTTGAGCTTGCATATCCGTGGGAAACCCTGGATGAGGCAGGGTCTTAACGCTAGTTGGCCGTAGATGCTGCTTACCAATGACCCGAACGCCAGCATCATTTTCGACAACGGTAACGCCCATTTCTTCAAGTTTAGAGATCAACGGTTTGTTATGTTCCTTGATGGCATCCTTAACTAAAACATTGCCCCCTGTGATCGCTGCTGCCACCATAAAAGTCCCAGCTTCGATTCGATCTTGAATAATACTATGCGTGCAACCATGGAGACTTTTGACGCCTTCGATCCGCAGGGTATCTGTACCAGCACCAACGATCTTAGCGCCCATTTTATTAAGCACGTTGGCCAGATCAACAATTTCTGGTTCCCGCGCCACGTTTTCTATCACAGTAGTGCCTTCCGCTAACGTTGCGGCCATCATAATATTTTGAGTCGCACCGACACTGGGAAAATCCAAATAAATGTTTGCGCCAACTAATTTAGCCGCACGCGCCTCAATGTACCCGGCATGTTGTTCGATTGTTGCGCCCAACGCTTCAAAGCCCTTGAGATGCAAATCGATCGGTCGTGTGCCGATCGCACAGCCACCCGGCATCGCAACTCGTGCATGCCCTAAGCGCGCTAATAGTGGCCCTAAAACAACGATTGAGGCCCGCATTTTTGAAACGTATTCCAATGGTGCCTCAAACGATAGATCGCCGGTAGCATCTAAGACGATCGTTTTACGTAGTTGATCGAATTCTAAGTTTAAATGCAGCACATTTAATACTTCATTCATCGTGAAAACATCGGACAAAATCGGTACGTTTTCCAATGTCATTTGGCCTTGCGCAGCTAAGATACTGGCTGCCAGAATCGGTAATACCGCATTCTTAGCCCCTTCGATCTCAACCGTTCCGTTCAATCTTTGACCACCGCGCACGATCAATTTTTCCATGGATTTTCCCTCCGTCAAACTGACTAGATTGTGTCTTGAATCTTTATTATAATGTACTTTCACTATTAAACGTAACTATTTTAATAAAAATAATAA
Source organism: Loigolactobacillus binensis (assembly GCF_005405165.1). Taxonomy (GTDB): domain Bacteria; phylum Bacillota; class Bacilli; order Lactobacillales; family Lactobacillaceae; genus Loigolactobacillus; species Loigolactobacillus binensis. The sequence goes on along the minus strand of NZ_BJDN01000014.1, from coordinate 46,821 downwards.
GTTACGGGTGTTATCAATAAAACTTAAGAAAAAAGTAGTGCATAAATAACCTAAAACGGCCGCTAAGATCACGAACAGGGTTTGCGCTTGTGGAACATGACCGGGACGTAGTAAATGATCAAAGCGAACTGCCTGTAACGCCCAAAAAGCGACACCGGTAAAAATAAAATAGGCAGCTAAGGTAATAATGGCTTGAATACCGATGTTTTGCACAATCAAATTCCTCCTTCACGCGAATAACGCGCAATTAAGCCGTGAAAAAGGGATGCAACCCAAAAACAGCATTGCATCCGCCGGTTTTTCCTTGTCACCATTCTAACATAGACCAATCAAATTGTCAGGATTTTCCTGAGAAGTCGGTGTTAACAGCATTAAATAAAAAAACAGCCTAACATAAAATTTATGCTGGACTGCTTTTTGTTTAATGTTTGGCTACATTAATACGATTCAAAGCACGGCGTAACTTGATCTGTGCACGCGCTAATTCATCAGTATCGTGCTTCTCCTTAGCCGCCTTGATCCGCTCTTCAGCGTTATGTTCAGCCAGCTGTGCCCGGGACACATCAATATCCCGTTCACGTTCAGCTGAATCAGCGACGATCGAAGCAACATTATTAGACATTTCCATAAAACCACCGTTAACCGCGATCGCATCCTCACGATCAGGCTTATCCGCACGCTTGACGCGCACTTCATCAATCTGTAACGGTGCAATGATCGGCTCATGGTTAGGCATGATCCCTAACTGACCGTCTAAAGCTTTAACAATGATCATCGTTGCGTGATGATCATAAACGATGCCGTCAGGAGTGACAATATTAACTGTCAAAACTGGTTTGTCAGCCATTTGTGCACCTCCTAGTTAGCCGCAGCTTTTTTGGGTTCAGCAGCTGAATTATCTTGACCGTAACCCATTTTTTTAGCTTTTTCGACAACTTCTTCAATTGGACCGACACCACGGAAGGCATCTTCAGGAAGATCGTCGTACTTACCAGCTAAGATTTCCTTAAAGCCTTTGACTGTTTGATCAACCGGCACATATGAACCTGGCTGACCAGTAAACTTCTCGGCAACACTAAAGTTTTGTGACAAGAAGAACTGGATCCGCCGTGCCCGGGCAACAATGATCTTCTCTTCGTCAGACAATTCATCCATCCCTAAAATTGAGATAATGTCTTGTAACTCACGATAGCGTTGCAGAACTTGCTGAACTTGGGTGGCTACCCGGTAATGTTCTTCACCGACAATTTCTGGATCCAAGGCACTGGATGAAGAAGCTAACGGATCAACGGCCGGATAGATCCCCTGCTGGGTCAATGAACGTTCCAAGTTAGTCGTTGCGTCCAAATGAGCAAATTCAGTAGCCGGTGCCGGATCAGTATAGTCATCGGCAGGGACATAAACGGCCTGGATCGACGTAATTGATCCCTTTTTAGTTGAAGTGATCCGTTCCTGTAATTGACCCATTTCAGTAGCCAACGTTGGCTGATAACCTACGGCTGAAGGCAAACGGCCTAATAAGGCGGAAACTTCAGAACCGGCCTGGGTGAACCGGAAAATGTTATCAATAAATAACAACACATCCTGGCCCGCAACATCACGGAAATATTCCGCTAAGGTGACCCCAGTCAAGGCAACCCGCATCCGGGCACCAGGTGGTTCGTTCATCTGACCGAACACCATCGCTGTATTGTCGATAACGCCGGTTTCTTTCATTTCATAGTACAAGTCATTACCTTCACGAGTCCGTTCACCGACACCGGTGAAGACGGAAATACCACCATGCTGCTCGGCGATATTATGGATCAATTCCTGAATCAAAACGGTTTTGCCGACACCGGCGCCACCGAACAAACCAATTTTCCCACCGCGAAGGTAAGGCTCTAGCAGATCAATAACTTTGATCCCGGTTTCTAGAATTTCTGAAGAAGTACTTAGATCTTCAAAACTTGGTGCTTCCTTATGGATACTACTACGTTCGGCATCCGCTGGGAACTTATCACCAAAATCGATTGTTTCACCTAAAACATTAAATACACGCCCTAATGTTGCTTTACCAACTGGTACGGAAATCGAACCACCGGTATCATCAACGGTCATACCCCGTTGCAAACCATCAGTGGATTCCATGGCGATCGTGCGCATAACGCCGTCGCCTAATTCCAAAGCAACTTCTAACGTGACTGTTTCGTCCTGACCTTTTTGAACGAGCAGTGCGTTATTGATATCAGGGAGTGAACCATCTAAAGGAAACGAAACATCGACAACTGGGCCCATAACTTGGACAACTTTACCAGCACTCATATTGCTTTGTTCCTCCCGTCATTTTTAATTACCAGAACTATTCTAAGGCACTAGCTCCGGCCGTAATTTCTGTAAGTTCTTGCGTGATCGCACCTTGACGCGCCCGGTTATAGGTCAACGTCAATTTGTCGATCAAATCATTGGCATTATCAGTTGCACTGCGCATTGCGTTCATACCAGCAGAATGCTCCGCTGCTTTGGCGTCCATCAAGGCCCCAAAGATCAAACTAGCAGCATACTGTGGCAAAATAGCATCCAACACATCCTCTTGGGAAGGGTCGGCGATGTACTCAATATGCTGATCCTGAACTTCCGCAACATCTAGATCGGAAATCGGTAGCATTTTTTCTGCCCGAAATTCTGAGCGCAAAGTATTAACATGGTGATTGTAACAAACATACAACTCATCAAATACACCTGAATCATACATCGAAACCGCAGTAGTGACGATTTCCCGCACTTCGTTAAAAGTTGGAACATCACTAACACCACGATATTCATACGTAATATTCATGCCGCGATTTTTGAAAAAGTCCGCACCAGTTCCGCCAACAGCCATAAAAACATATTCATCAGCCGACTTATGGTCGGTGGTGATCATGTCAGTGACCGCCTTGATAACACTGCTATTATAACTCCCCACTAAACCACGATCAGAAGTGATCACCAGGTAGCCAGTCTTTTTGATCGGCCGCTGTTGAAGCATACTGCTGACTTTGATCTGATCTTTTGTGGTTTGCGGATCAGCGGCCTTTTCGCGTAGATCATTAGAATTATTGATTGCTAATAATTGCGCGGCGGCCATATGCGTCACAATTTCGCGAATTTTAGAAGAATATAGCTGATAAGCAGTTGATTTTTTTTCGATCTGATTCAACTTAGATGCCGAAACCATTTGCATGGCTTGGGTAATCTTTTCGGTACTTTTAGTCGATGCGATCCGGCGTTTGATCTCAGTTAATGATTCAGCCATAATCTCATCTCCTTCTAGTTCGTGGCCGCTGTAGCTGCACTCGCTTTAAATGTTGCTGCAAAAGCCTTAATACCTGCATCTAATGAATCATCTTCAGGTAACTTACCTGTCTTAGCCAAATTAGCTAAAACATCAGCGTGATTACTGTCAAAGAAGTTGAATAATTCTGCTTCGTAACGACCTAAATCGTCAACAGGCACACTATCGAGGAAGCCTTGGCGTAATGCGTACAAGATCAAAACCTGTTTTTCAACCGGTAATGGTTTGTGTACTGGCTGCTTAAGGACTTCAACTGTCCGCCGACCACGATTCAACTTAGCTTGCGTTGCAGCATCCAAATCAGAACCGAACTGGGCGAAACTTTCCAATTCACGATAAGATGCTAAGTCCACACGCAAAGTCCCTGCAACCTTCTTCATCGCTTTGATCTGGGCGTCACCACCGACACGGGAAACGGAAGTCCCAGCATCAATTGCTGGCCGTGTTCCTGAATAGAATAAATCACTATCCAAGAAAATCTGCCCATCGGTGATTGAAATAACGTTGGTTGGAATATAAGCAGAAACGTCACCGGCTTGTGTTTCGATAACTGGTAAGGCAGTCATTGAACCGCCACCTAGCTTATCACTCAACTTAGCGGCCCGTTCCAATAGCCGTGAATGGGTGTAGAAAATATCACCAGGATAAGCTTCACGACCTGGCGGACGGCGCAACAGTAAGGAAATTTCACGATAAGCCGCCGCCTGTTTCGATAAATCATCATAGATGATCAAAACATGCTGACCGTTATACATGAAATATTCACCAATTGCGGCACCAGCATAGGGTGCTAAATAAAGCATTGGTGCAGGTTCAGAAGGTCCAGCGGTGACAACGATCGTGTAATCCATTGCGCCATAACGCCGCAACGCTTCAACCTGAGCACGGACAGTTGATTCCTTTTGCCCAATGGCAACATAGATACAGATCATATTCTGATCTTTTTGATTAATGATCGTATCAATGGCAATTGACGTTTTACCGGTCTTACGATCACCGATGATCAATTCACGCTGACCCCGGCCAATAGGAACTAGAGAGTCAATAGCTTTTAAACCTGTTTGTAGTGGTTCACTGACGGATTGACGGTCCATAACGCCGGGTGCTTTAAATTCAATTGGCCGCGTATGATCAGTTTTAATATCACCCTGACCATCAATTGGCTGACCCAATGAATTAATAACACGGCCGATCATGCCTTCGCCAACAGGCACTTCCATGATCCGACCTGTACGTTTTACAGTATCGCCTTCACGAATATCGTCATATGAACCCATAATAATGATCCCGACATCATTTGTTTCCAAATTTTGTGCCATACCATATGAACCGTTTTGGAATTCCAACAATTCATTGGCCATTGCATTGTCGAGGCCATGTGCTCTTGCAATACCATCACCAACATAAGTGACCGTACCAACTTCTTCAACAGACAAATCAGCCGAATAATTAGCCAATTGCTGTTTGATCAAAGAACTGATTTCCTCAGCTTTGATGCTCATAGGGTTCACCTCTTTTAAAATAAAACATTACTCAATCACTAACCTAATAGTAATTGTTGCACTTGAGCTAATCGTTTACGAATACTACCATCAATAACTAAATTATTGGCTTCAACAATTAAGCCACCGATAACTGTCTCATCAACAGTATTTTTAATCTCAATCTGTTTGGCACCCAAACGCGTTGCAAGTTGTGTGGATAAAGCTTGTTGCTGCTCACTGGTTAGCGGAACGGCCGATGTTACTTTAGCATGCACAATTCCGTTAACTTGATCATAGCGCTGAACAAAAGCTGCTAAAATAAACGGCATCTCGTTCATTCGCCCATAATCAAAAACCATTTGCAACAAATTCTTAACACTAACCGTCGCACCTTGCTGCAAGCTAGTTAAAATTGGTTGCTTTTGTTCTAAGGTCAACGTTGCGTTGGTCAATACGCTACCTAACGTTGGCGTATCAGCAAAAACCTGCTGTAATGCCATCACGTCGGCAAAGACGGTATCAACCGTTCCTTGTTCTGTCGCTAGATCAAATAAGGCTGTGCCGTAACGTTGCCCGATCGTATACTTATCTAGCGCCATTTTGCTTCCCCAACCCTTCGATATAAGAATCAATCAGTGCCTTTTGGTCAGTGGCATTCAGTTCTTTTTGAATGATTTTAGAAGCAATCTCAATAGATAAGGCAGCGACATCATTTTGTGCACTCTTCAGTGCATCCGCACGTTCTTGTACGATATCTTTTTGGGCATTGGCCTTTAAAGTCGTCACGTCAGATTGTGCTTGGTCAATGATCGTTTGCCGCTGCTTTTCACCATTTTGGCGAGCAGTGGTCACAATAGTTGTCGCTTCGGTCTGTGACTTATCCAGTTCAGCCTGACGTTTAGCGGCTAATTCACTAGCCTCATTACGGGACTTCTCCGCATAATCCAAATCACCGGAAATTTTATCGGCTCGTTGATCCATCATTTTTGTAACTGGGCCCCAAGCAAAATGCTTGACCAACGCAACTAAAATAATGAATGAGATCGCATAGAACAGTAAATCGCCAACATATAAGCCACTGGCTGCACCAATAACGAAATGTGAAAGCATCTATTGACACCTCCTTTGTAAGAATGTGTTCCGCGGCACGGACACCGCTTAATTCATTAGCAAATCCAAAAAAATTTTGTTCAATCAAAAAAGGCAGACTTAGCGCTGCCTATAGCGATTATTGCGAAATCAACATAAATGAAATGACGATAGCGATAATCGGAAGGGCTTCGATCAAACCAACACCGATAAACATTGTACTACGTAGTTGACCGGATAACTCTGGCTGGCGAGCCATACTTTCGATTGTTTTAGAAATAACTTTACCATTACCATAACCTGCGGCAATAGCGGCACCTGCGGCTGCAATAGCTGCTGCAATAAAATTCATAATTAACTTTCCTCCCTAGAGTTTGTTGAGTTTATTCTTCGACTTCAACTTTCTTCGAAATATAAACCATGGACAAGGTGACGAATACATAAGCTTGGATACTACCAATGAAGACTGAGAATCCTTGCCAGATCATCTCCAGCGGTAACGCGACAACTGTTGTCACGAGACCATGAGACTTTGCGACGCTGCCGATCAGAGTCAGCAGCACTTCACCGGCAAAAATGTTCCCGTATAGACGGAATGCTAGCGTCAGGAAATTAGTAAACTCTTCTAGTATATTAATTGGTAGCATGAAGCTAACTGGGCGCATATAGGAATTGACCAAATATCCCTTAACACCGAAGATCGCAACCCCAAAATAATGTGATACTAGTAAGACTAGCAGAGCCAAGGACATCGTGACCATTGGATCAGACGTTGGCGATTTGATCAAAGTTTTACCGCCGATGATGACCTGAACTAACAAGCCCATTTGGTTGGCAATAAAAATAAATAAAAACAGCACAAAAGCTAATAAATTGAACCGTTTGCCTTGCTCGCCTGGTACGTTAGTTGAGACAATCCCGTTGGTAAAGTCGATCAACCATTCCAACACGTTTTGCTTACCTTTTGGCCGTAAAGTTAAATTACGGGACAAAAACCAAACCAAACAAAATACGATGACCATTGCTATCAATCCCGAGACAACGTTGGTAAGGTTAAAGGAAATGCCCAAAAACTTTACCACGTAACTCTCTTCATTCACAGAATCTCACCTCTTTTCACAACCGATTTGCTTCCACAGTGTTGCACGGTTAAACCATATGTACACAAAGTCACTGTATTCTGAGTGTAGCATAGAACTAGACCGCATTAAAGCACATTTGCAGAAAAGACTTCAGACGATATATTGGCAATATAGGTCTAAAATACAAACGTTATAATACCACCAATGAACTAAAAATACAAAAGTCTGTTCACCCTTGCGGAAGCGATTTATCTTCACTAAAAACGCAGTAATTCGCGGATTTTCGCGAAAAAACATAAAAAAATAATTTATTTTTTATGTTTAATATCCACGATCTACGTTCATTAGAAACAACAAAAAAAGCCCGGCCTAACTCGCTTTATTAGCCAGCATAAGTCGAACTCATCTTTTAAATTATTTTGTACCGAATAAACGATCACCTGCGTCACCTAAACCAGGGACGATATAACCATCTTCATTTAAATGGTCATCTAGCCCGGCAACATAAATATCAACATCGGGATGAGCTTCTTGTAAAGCTTTGACCCCTTCTGGTGCTGCCACTAGACCAACAAATTTAATCTGCTTAGCACCGCGTTTTTTCAACGCATCAATCGCCATGATCGCGGAACCGCCAGTTGCCAGCATAGGATCAACAACAAACATTTCTCGCTGATCAATGTCAGTTGGCATTTTAACGAAATATTCAACTGGTTTCAAAGTCTCGTGATCACGATACATCCCGATATGACCTACCTTAGCTGCGGGGATCAATTCTAAGAAGCCATCGACCATCCCAAGGCCGGCACGCAAGATCGGCACGATCGCCACTTTTTTACCCGTTAATGTTTTCTGCGTTGTTTTTGCGATCGGCGTTTCCACAACAACGTCTTCCGTTGCCATATTGCGTGTGACCTCATAAGCCATTAATGTTGCGATTTCATTCACGACTTGGCGGAATTGCTGGGTTCCGACCCGTTTGTCCCGAATAATCGTTAACTTGTGTTGGACTAATGGATGATCAATTACATGTAGTTCTCCCATGATTGCACTCCTCTATTGATTGAATTGCCTGATTTAGTTGCAGACTGCAGAAAACGGCACACGCTAGATTCTCAGCGTGCCCCGTTTTCCCAATATGGTTACTTATATTCTAGCGAATTACCGCCGCTATGGCTAGCTAAAATTCAAAACTTTTTGCATTGATCGGAAATTGTTCGGTCAAAGCAAAGACTTCCCGCTTAACTTCCGCCAAGGCGTTAGGATCTTCACGTTGTTCGATCGCCTTTAAAATCAGCTGGGCAACTTGCTTAGCTTCAGCTGCTTTCATGCCCCGCGTGGTGATTGCCGGCGTACCGATCCGAATACCACTAGTCCGGAAAGGACCGTTTTGTTCACCCGGAATCGTATTTTTATTAACGGTGATGCTGACCGTATCCAATAAATCTTGAACGTCGCGCCCAGTTAAACCAAATGGTGTCACATCCAATAACATTAAATGATTATCCGTGCCACCAGAAATCACTTTGACCCGTGGATCGGCATTAAAGACTGTCGCCATTGCCTGAGCGTTAACCAAGATCTGTTGGGCATAAGTTTTAAAAGCTGGTTGCAAGGCCTCCTTAAGGGCAATTGCTTTACCAGCGATCACGTGTTCTAAAGGACCACCTTGAATACCAGGAAAAACAGCCGAATTAATGGCCTTAGCGTATTGTTCCTTAGCTAAGATCAATCCGCCCCGAGGACCGCGTAACGTTTTATGGGTCGTCGTCGTCACAATGTCAGCATACGGCACTGGACTTTGGTGCAAACCAGCCGCCACCAAGCCCGCAATGTGGGCCATGTCTACCATTAAGTAAGCATCGACTTCGTCGGCAATTTCCCGGAACTGTTTAAAGTCGATTTCACGACTATAGGCCGAGGCGCCAGCCACGATCATTTTAGGTTGAAAGTCATGGGCTAATTTTCGAACAGCCGCAAAATCAATGCGTCCAGTAGTCGCATCAACGCCATAACTCTTGAAATCATAGGTTTGGCCGCTAAAACTCATCGGGGCACCGTGAGTCAAATGCCCGCCTTCTGCTAAGCTCATGCCGATCACCCGATCGCCAGGTTGTAAAAGCGCCGAATAGGCCGCCATATTAGCCCCAGAACCGGAGTGCGGTTGTACATTGGCGTATTCTGCGCCAAAAAGTTCTTTAGCACGATCAATCGCTAACTGCTCAATCACATCAATATATTCGCAACCGCCATAAAAACGGTGTTTAGGATAACCTTCAGCGTACTTATTCGTCAAAACACTGCCTTGAGCTGCGCGAACCGCGTCAGAAACAATATTTTCCGATGCGATCAATTCAATATTATGTTCTTGCCGCTGCTCTTCTTGGTGAATTGCTTGCCAAACTTCCTGATCTTCAACGTTAAAATCCATTGGGCCTCGTCCTCCAAAATTAATTTTACGCTTAAGCGTACTTAATTCAGTTAAGCCATTGACTGAATATGCAAATTATACCATACCCAATTTACTTGCCGCCGGTTTTTTCAAAATGTTGCTGCCCCGCAGATTTAGCTAAACGATTCATATACGCGGCCCCTAATCCCTGAACTGAAAAAGTTTGCGCTAAAATTAATTTAACTTCCGGTAATTGATCAAAATGGCGTAAACCGTCAAATAAATGGTGACTAGCCGTAACAATCGAATCACCTAACGAAAAACGATAAGTCGGCTCTAGTTCCGGATACCCAGCCAAAATCTCATCCGTTGCCAACACACCGAATGGCACTTGCTGGGTTTTAGCCCAAGCAATCGCCGCTGGAAAATCAGCGTCGGCCGTCATGTAAACCTGCGCATTGGGTGCGTAATGCTTATACTTCATTCCCGGCGCCTTAGGCACTTCATCGGCTTTAACCTGATGATGATCCGCGGTGATCGAACCGATCACAGCTTCAATATCCGCCTTGGTCACGGCACCAGGCCGCAAAATCGTCGGTGTCGGGCCGCTAAGGTCGATTACAGTCGATTCCAAACCGACGCCGGTAGGCCCATCATCGACTACGCCGGCAATTTTACCAGCTAGATCATGTAGCACATGTTTAGCCAGTGTTGGACTAGGTTTCCCTGAAGTATTGGCAGACGGTCCTACCACTGGCCGCCCTAATTTTTTGATCAGGTCCAGCGTGACTTGGTTACGCGGATTGCGAAACGCTGCTGTATTTAGCCCACCGGTCACGGTTTTAGAAAAGGCCCCTGGTTTTAAGGGCAAAATAATGGTTAACGATCCTGGCCAAAAGGCTTGTGTTAGTTTTACCGCCTTTTCTGGAAAAGTGGCGACATATTTTTTAACGGTTGCTACGTCGGCCACATGTACGATCAAAGGGTTGTCGCTAGGCCGGCCCTTAGCCTGATAAACTTTTTTAACGGCCGCTTCATTAGTGGCGTCTGCACCTAATCCATAAACTGTTTCCGTTGGAAAAGCCACCAACTCACCAGCCGCTAGTTCTGCAGCTGCAGCAGTTAATTGATCTGGTTGAAAAACTTTTGTTTCCAACATTTTTCCTTCTTTCACTATTATAATTTAATTTGCAACATACGCTGATGGCCGCTGATATCACGCCGAAAGGCCACTTGCGCAGCCGGTAACAGCTGCGCGACCAACCTAGTTAATGCAGGCCGTTGCCGATACCCAAATTCGCCAAAAAATTGCCCATCTGGTTGTAACTGCTGGGGCAAGCCTTGTAAAATGCGGCGATAAAGTCCTAGTCCAGCTTCGGCCGCAAATAATGCGGTTGCTGGTTCATAGGCTAATACGCGGGTATCCATCACGTTGCGCTCACTGGTCGCAATATACGGCGGATTGCTGACGATCGCATCAAAATGCTCCGCCGCTAATTGTGCGTAAACGTCACTTTTTCTAAACGTTAGGGGCGCCGCTAACTGCTGACTATTGATTTTCGCCACCGCTAGTGCCGCTGGCGAAATATCGCTGGCCCAAACCTGCCATTGCGGGCGGGCCAGCTTCAAACTAATGGCGATCGCCCCACTACCCGTGCCTAGATCCAATATTTTCAACGGGTGGCTAGGCAATTCGTTGAGCACCCATTCCACTAGCTCTTCCGTTTCTGGCCGGGGAATCAGCGTGGCTGGGGTCACCTTAAATTCATGACCAAAAAACGGCGCGTGACCCACAATATATTGTGCTGGCTCATTTGCCGCAAAACGACGAACATCGGCTTGAAATTGTTGCCAAACCGCAAGTGGTATCACTTCCCGATAATGCAGCAATAATTGTGTTGTGGTCCAATGCTGCCGTTCCAATAGTAAAAACCGCCCGGCATCTTCTTGTTGGTGTTGTTCTAAAAAAATAGAGGCCCAATGCAAGGCCTCAAAAAAAGTTGGATTAGTCATTTTGGAGCTGCTCCAATTTAGCGGTTTGGTCATGAAGAATCAACGCGTCAATAATCTCTTCTAATTCACCATTCATGATCCGATCCAATTTGTTCAAGGTTAAGCCGATTCGATGATCAGTCACCCGATTTTGCGGATAATTATACGTTCGGATTCGTTCAGAGCGATCGCCCGTTCCCACCGATTGTTTACGATTTTCATCATATTCATTTTGGTTTTGGCTTTCATAGTAATCATAGACCCGGGTCCGTAAGATCTGCATTGCTTTTTCCCGGTTTTGCTGCTGTGAACGCTGATCCTGCATGGCAACGACGATCCCCGTTGGCAAATGCGTCATCCGCACTGCAGATGATGTTTTATTGATATGCTGGCCACCGGCACCAGATGACCGATAAACATCCGTTCGAATATCTTTAGGGTCGATTTCCAGATCGACTGCATCATATTCAGGCATGACGGCTACAGTAGCCGTTGAGGTGTGTACCCGCCCTTGCGATTCGGTTTGAGGAACGCGTTGCACCCGGTGCGCACCATTTTCAAACTTCAATTTAGAATAAACACTATCACCGGTGATCATGATCACCACACTTTTAAACCCACCAACTTCAGTCGGCGTTTCATCAACCGTTTCCACTTGCCAACCTTGTTTTTCAGCGTAGCGCATATACATATTGAGCAGGTCGCCGGCAAATAAACTCGCTTCATCCCCACCAGCGGCACCGCGAATCTCCATAATGATATTTTTATCATCATTCGGATCTTTAGGCAACATTAGTAAGGTCATTTCTTCTTCAAGCTTTTCTTTTTCACCATTTAATTCTGCTAGGTCTTGTTTGACCATAGTATCCATTTCTGGATCTAGCTTCTCCCGCAGCAGCGCATCATTTTCGGTGATTTGAGCTAACACATCTTTATAGCGCTTATATTTCTCCGTTGTTTCGCGGATTTCGCCTTCTTCTTTCGACAGTTTCATAAAGCGCTGGGTATCACTGATCACTTCTGGATCGGATAGCAAGCCCTCTAATTCTTCATGGCGATCGACTACCGCTTGCAACTGTTCAAACATTTCGTCCATGACTAATTTCCTTTCTTAAGCTGGCTTAGATCGGGGTGGAAATAATGCTTGCGACAGACAGGATAATACGCCTCATTACCGCCAATTTCGATCTGCTCACCTTCATAAACCGGTTTACCATTCGCGACCCGCATATTCATTAAGGCCTTTTTGTTGCAGAACCAACAAATCGTTTTAATTTCTACGATTTTATCTGCATATAATAATAGGTATTTGGAGCCTTCAAACAATTCATTGCGAAAATCATTTTTTAAACCGTACGTCATAACCGGAATATTTAGTTCATCCACGATCTTAGCTAATTCGAGCACGTGATGTTTCTGCAAAAACTGCGCTTCATCAATTAAAAGACAAGCCGCGTTCGGATTTTCTTGCTTGACCACATCACAAATATTCGTTTCGGCAAATATCGGTAATGCCTGCCGGCGCAAGCCGATCCGACTAGAAACATAACCGATCTCATCACGATCATCTAACCCTGAGGTCATAATGATCACGGACTTATTCTGCTCCTCATAATTATGGGCAACCTTTAAAATATCGATCGTTTTACCACTGTTCATTGCACCATAATGAAAAAACAACTGGGCCATCCTTGTTCTTACCCCTTTTCATAAACATTCTTATTCAGTATAATCGATTTTAGTGAAAAATTCATCTACCAAATTAGTGGGGATCTAAAAACAACACCCAGCGCGTTTAATTGCTAATCAAATCACTGGCGCACTTAAATTATGTTATGCTCAAGTCATTAATATTTTAGTCGCATTAAAGGAGCAAATTATGTCATTAAAAAGTTCATTCGCCGCAACTGCCGGTCGTTCGGCCTACTGGTTCCTGCATACTTTCATGAAAGGCGGCAGCTCGTTACCCGGTAAGATCACTAATCGGCTGGATCCTGATATTCTCGCCACACTAGGGCGGGATTACGAAGTCGTGATCATCACCGGTACCAATGGTAAAACCTTGACCACCGCGTTAACGGTGAAAGTTTTACAAGCCAAATACGCTAATATTTTAACTAATCCCACCGGTTCCAATATGAAACAAGGGATCATCACCGCTTTTTTAACACATAAACGCGGCCGCTCCGGCAAACAAATCGCCGTTTTGGAAGTTGATGAAGCCAATGTGATCGAAGTGACCAAATATATTAAACCGACCGCCTTTGTTTTCACCAATATTTTCCGTGATCAAATGGATCGGTACGGCGAACTTTATACCACCTACCAAAAGATTCTCGACGGCGTGGCCAAGGCACCAGAAGCCACGATCATCGCTAACGGTGACGCACCGATTTTTCATTCGCGCAAGTTGCCCAATCCGTTTATTTATTATGGCTTTGACCAGCAACCAGATGGTGAATTAAAGGCCGAATATAATACTGACGGCGTTTTATGCCCCGTCTGCAATCATATTCTGCACTACAAATCACTGGTGTATAGCAACCTAGGTAAATATTATTGCCCTAACTGCGGCTTCGCCCGCCCAGAATTGCAACATCGCGTGACTGCGTTGACAAAGCTCACGCCAGTCAGCTCCCAGTTCACCATCGACCAGCAGCCCCTTAAATTAAATATTGGCGGCACCTATAATATATATAACGCCCTAGCCGCCTTTAGTGTTGGTCGTTATTTTGGCCTAGAACCGGCTACGATTGCCCAGGCGTTAGACGCCGATGAGAAAATTTTTGGGCGTCAAGAAGTGATCCAAGTTGGCACTAAAGCAGTCACCTTGATTTTAGTTAAGAATCCGGTTGGTTTAAATCAAGTTTTTGACTTGATTCGCTTAAATCACGACCCATTTTCATTGGTTACCTTACTTAACGCAAATTACGCCGATGGCATCGACACCAGCTGGATCTGGGATGGTAAGTTTGAACAAATGGCGGCCCAACCGATCCCCAGTTTTATCGCCGGTGGTGAACGCGTTGCGGACATTGCCTTTCGCTGGCAAGTCGCTGGTGTTCCGGAAGCAAAACTTCAACGGATCAAAGATCTCAGTCAAGTTGCAGAAAAGATTAAAACTTTACCGACAAAACAAGTTTATGTTTTAGCCACTTACACAGCCGTTTTGCAGTTACGCGAAAAATTTGCGGCGCAAGGCTTCATTGCCGCAGCTAATCGTAAGCACTAAAAATAGCCTTAAATCGCAAACTCGCGGTTTAAGGCTATTTATGTAACGCTATTTATTGTGCGGTGTACCCACCATCGACCACAAATTCGGAACCAGTGGCAAATTTAGCTTCATCTGAGGCTAAATAAACGCAGATATACGCAATATCATTAGGTTCGCCAATATGGCCCATCGGTGTTTTAGTCCGTTGTGACATTGCCGCTTCGGCCCCTGGCAAATCATCCACTAACGGCGTTTTAATATAGCCAGGATGAACAGTGTTGACCCGCACATCGTAATCCTTTAAAGCACAATCGACTGCGGCTGATTTGGACATAATCCGAACCGCACCTTTGGACGCATTATAAGCACCTAAATTAGGATCGCCGACAAAACCTTCAATTGAAGACATATTGATGATCGACGCGCCAAGATGCTTATTTTTCATACGCTGGATCCCTAGCCGCGTACCAAAGAAAACCCCATCCAAATTAACGGATAATAGTTGCCGCCATTCTGCAGTCGTTGTGTCTTCCAGACTTTTGTTAACAGCCATCCCTGCGTTGTTAACAACTGTGGTTACCTGTCCGAAAACCTTCTCACATTCATCAAAGACTGCGACCCAGCCTTCCTCACTCGAAACATCCTGTTTAAAGAAGCGAATAACATCTGGTCCGCCGATTTCTTGGGCGGCTTTTTCCCCAATATCAACATGCCGCCCTGTAATCATGACCTTAGCGCCTTCTTCGACAAACTTATCGGCAACCGCCAACCCGATGCCTAAAGTACCCCCGGTGACAATTGCAACTTTCCCAGCTAATCGACCTGCCATTATATTACCTCCTGAACTATTATTGGTGTACAACCTTATTATAGCTCATTTATTAATAAATGAAAGCGCTTTTCCAAAAATAAATAATTTTTTCACATTTTAACTGATTTCAAGCGTAGTAAAATCAAAAAATGGTGCTGTAAGCCAATTTAATTGACCACAACACCATCGTACGTTTTTTAACAAGCAACTAAACTTGCCACACTTTTTGGTTTAAGCTTTTAGACCTGGTTCGGAGGCAATGATCTGCAGCTCGCCTTTTAATTGCCAAGTTTTAACCGCAAACGGCAACAGTAAATGCTGCCCTTTAGACAATGAATAACTTGTGCCATCAACGAGCAACTCACCTTGACCGGCTAATACTGAAACTAAAGTATAAGGTGCCGCTTGACGCTTTAGTGTCAGCTCGCCCTTGACTTGCCATTCATAAACCGTAAAGTACGGGGCCTGCACGAAAGTCGTTACCTTAGAAGTACCAAATTGCTGACTGGTAACTGCTAATTTAGGGGCGACAAACGGAACAGTAGTCACATCGATCGATTGTTGTAAATGTAAGGCCCGCTTTTGGCCTGTTTTAGCATCAACGCGATCATAATCATACAGCCGATAAGTCGTGTCACTACTTTGTTGCGTTTCCAAAGCCATAATGCCTTTACCCAAAGCATGAATCGTTCCACTAGGGACATAGAAAAAGTCGCCGGCCTTCACCGGAACATGTCGAAACAAGCCCTGCCAATCGGCACCGTGGATCATGTCGGCCAGCTGCGCTTTAGTCTGCGCATTATGACCATAGATCAATTCGGCACCTGGATCAGCCGCAATAATGTACCAACATTCCGTTTTACCTAATTCATGCTCGTTTTTGGCCGCGTAGTCATCGTCAGGATGTACTTGAACAGACAAGTCAGCCTCGGCATCTAAAATCTTGGTCAACAATGGAAAAACGTCCCCCTTGGCATTGCCAAAAACGGCGCGATGATCACGCCAAACTTCAATCAAAGTCTGACCAGCGTAAGGTCCATTAGCAACGGTACTTGGACCATGGGGATGAGCTGAGATCGCCCAGCATTCGCCAGTTTTATCTGTTGGTAGCGTATAACCAAATTCATCGTGTAATTTAGTG
The DNA here is from genome assembly GCF_005405165.1 of Loigolactobacillus binensis. GTDB lineage: Bacteria > Bacillota > Bacilli > Lactobacillales > Lactobacillaceae > Loigolactobacillus > Loigolactobacillus binensis. The sequence goes on along the minus strand of NZ_BJDN01000014.1, from coordinate 30,300 downwards.
CCACCCCAGATTTTTTCTTGAAAATACGGTTGTAGGAAAAAAGGTTCTGCCAAGATAATCACTCCTTAAATTGTTCGCAAATATTCCGTTAATAGTTTACCGCTTCCGGCAATTAGAGTACAGATTTGTTTCTGTCGCCGTCACAATTGATTGCGGCACTTATTTATTTTTTCCGTTCGTTTCCTGCAAATAGGTAGCCACAATTTCGTCACGTAACGCCAAATAAGCAGTATTTGGTGCCGTGGGGTGAATTCGATTTGATAGGAAAACAAACGCATTATGCTGTTGCCCATCGATCAAAATAAAATGACCCACAAAACCTGTATGGTACAGTACCACATGTTGGTCAGGAGCCGTTAACAACTGCCAGCCTAAACTACGCCCGCCCTTAAATCCCGTATAGTCTTGATACAAAGAAGCGATCGTTGCCTGACTGATTGGCGGCGTAGTTACCATTAGATCACCTAACATAAAGCGACAGAATTGCAGCAGGTCGGCTAAGTCAGCAAATAAACCTGCCGAAGCACAATGCGCCCCTAAAATAGCTGCTTTAGGGTCATGAACGATTCCTTGGACCAAACCGCGGCCAGTTGGCTCATAAACAGTCGGCACGCACCGTGCCTTTTCTGGTGTAAAAGTCATATTGTTTAATTGCAATGGCCGTAAGACTTCCTGGATCAGTGCCGTTTGAACAGGCATTTTTAAAAGTCGTTCGATCACCCACCCTAAGTAGATCAACCCAATATCACTATAGACGACTTTACGTCCAAAATCTGGTCCTACGTTTAGGCCTAACAACGCCTGCGTCAACTCAGGCGCAGGTAGTTGGTTACGGTGGGGAATATAACCAGTGATTCCCGAAGTATGCGTTAATAAATGCCGCAACGTGACCTGGGCATTATTAAATGCTGGTAAATAGTGCTGCACAGGATCGTCAAGCCTTAACCGACCTTGTTCTTGTAATTTTAAAATCAAGGTTGTTGTGGCAACAACTTTAGTCAGCGAAGCCAAATCATATAATTGTCCCGCTTTTAGTGGCTTTTTTTCTGGCAGCAACTGCCGTGCGCCTAAATAATTAGTGGTCGTTTGGTGGCGGTTAATAAAACCATAGCTCACACCCGGTACCACACCAGCCGTGACTAATGCCGCTATTTTTCGTTCCGTTTGTGGATACATCTACTCAACTCCAATATTGTCGATAACAAAAAAAGCAAACGCACAAAGACGCTTGCTTTTACTATAACGTATTTACAGCACAATATTACCAGAAAATTGACTATTATATAAATCAGCGTAAAAGCCCTTTTGAGCCATCAACTGATCATGGGTGCCGGTTTCAATAACATCCCCGTGGTTCATGACAATAATATTATCGGCATCACGAATAGTCGATAAACGATGCGCAACCACAAAGCTGGTTCGATTGGCTAATAAACGTTCCATTGCGTGCTGAATGTGTACTTCCGTTCGCGTATCAACCGAGCTTGTGGCCTCATCTAAAATCAAGATCTTTGGATCGGCTACAAAAGCGCGGGCGATGGTGATCAATTGCCGCTGTCCTTGCGAAATATTGGAAGCCGCTTCATTTAAAACCGTTTCATAACCTTGCGGCAAACGACGCACGAATTCATCAACGTGAGCTGCTTTGGCTGCAGCCATAATTTCTGCTTCCGTGGCCTCCTCCCGTCCGTATTTCAAATTAGCATAGATCGTACCGGTAAACAGCCAGGTGTCTTGTAGCACCATGGCAAAATGACTGCGCAAGTCATCACGACTTAATTGTCGCGTATCAACGCCTTCCAAACGGATCGTACCGCCACTAACATCGTAAAAGCGTTCCAACAAGTTGATGATCGTTGTTTTACCAGCACCTGTAGGCCCAACAATGGCGACCCGCTGCCCTTTTTGCACTTGTAAATTATAATCATTCATCAGTAATTCGTCCTGATTATAACCGAATTGCACATGATCAAAATCAATAAAATCAGCTTCCGGCCGTTTTTGGGGCTGCGTTGTCGGTTCTGGACTCATTTCTGGTTCATCTAAAACAGAAAAGATCCGTTCTGCTGAAGCGACAGTTGATTGAATCGTATTTAATAAATTAGCCAGTTGTGAGATTGGCTGTGAAAATTGATTCATGTATTGTAAGAAGGCCTGAACGTTACCTAAAGTTACTGCGCCATGGGTCACTTGGATCCCACCAATAATGGCGACAAAAACATAACCAATATTATTTAAGAAAATCATCAACGGCATAATAATGCCAGAAATAAATTGTGCTTTCCAAGCCGCACGGTAGTAATTCCCGTTTTGCTCTTCAAAAGTCGTGATCGCAGATTTTTCTTTGTTAAAACTTTTTAAAACCACATGACCACTATAATTTTCTTCAACTTGATTGTTCAGTAAACCTAAACTACGCTGTTGAGCAGCAAAATACCGTTGTGAGCGCGGTGCAATCACGCCGACCACCACTAAGCTTAATGGGATCGTGATCAACGCGATCAGCGTCAATTTCCAACTGATGGTCAACATCATCCACAAGGTACCAATAAAGGTGACCGTACTGGTAACCGCCTGAGTTAGGCTTTGTTGCAACGTACTAGCAATATTATCCATATCGTTGACCGCCCGCGACATAATATCACCATTACTGTGCGTATCATAATAGCTGATCGGTACCCGCTGCATCTTCTCTTTGAATTCTTTGCGCAGCTGATAGACGGTTTGTTGCGAAACCCGGGTCATAATGAATTGTTGCAAAAAATTAAACAGCGCTGAAGCCAAGTACATTAAAACCACGATCAAAATGATCTGTTTGATTTTATCGAAGTCGATCGGCAGCTTGGCCACCGTCAAGCCCGCCTTTTTAGCTGCTGCTCCTTTCATGATCCCTTTATAAATTTCAGTGGTAGCCTCACCTAAAATTTTTGGTGTGCGAATTTGGAAAATAACTGAAGTGATCGCTAAAATCAAAACCAGGGCAACTGCCACTAAACGATTCGACATATAGCGCAACAGACGATTAGTAGTCCGCCAAAAATGCTGCGGTTTCTCAACCAAGCCACCGTGAGCACCGGGACCATGTCCCCGCCCCATTGAAGGCCGTGTTGGTGTATTTTTACTCATGTTGCGCCCCCTCTCCTTCCTTTAGCTGTGAAGCCATGATTTCTTGATAAACAGGATTGGTGGTCTTTAATTCAGCATGTGTGCCCTTACCAACTAACTTACCGTTATCCAGCACCAAAATTAAATCCGCATCAGCAACCGTTGCGATTCGTTGGGCAACGATAATCACGATCCGGTTTTGAATGCGACTATCGGCGCGTAACTCTTGCCGTAATTGGGCATCAGTTTTGAAATCAAGGGCCGAAAACGAATCATCAAAAACGTAAACTGCCGCATTTTTGACCAAGGCGCGGGCAATTGCTAACCGTTGGCGCTGACCACCAGAGAAGTTGCCCCCACCTTGTTCGACATGCGTATCCAGCCCTGCCTCGGCGGCAATAAATTGATCCGCCCGGGCAATTTTCAATGCTCGCCAAATAGCTTCATCACTGGCGTTAAGATCACCGTAACGCATATTGGCGCGCACTGTACCGGAAAATAAGATGGCAGTTTGGGGGACAAAGGAAATAGCTTCCCGCAGATCATGCTGACTAAATTGGCGAATATCGGTGCCATTTAAGCTGATCTTACCGGTTTCCACGTCGTAAAAACGCGGTAATAAACTGACCAACGAGGTTTTGCCAGAACCCGTGCCACCAATGATCGCCACAGTCTGACCACTTTTGGCGCTGAAATCAATATCCGTTAACGCCGGATTCTCTGCACCACGATACCGATAACCAACGTGCTGGAAGGCCAGCCGACTATGATCAAAATCAGTTGGTAGCGTCTTTGGTTGCGGCTGATCGTTGATACTAGAATCCAAAGCCAAAACTTCTTGGATCCGCAACGCTGAAGCCTGCGCCCGTGGAATGAAAACAAAGACCATTGATAACATCATAAAACTCATTAAGATCTGCATGGCATAAGTCATAAAGGCAATCATATTCCCAACCGGCATAGAAAAATTAGCGATCAATTTGGCACCATACCAAGTAATACCAACATTGGTCGCACTCATCATTAAAGTCATGATCGGAAACATTAAAGCCATGATACTGTATACTTTGACCGCATTACCTGTGTAATCTTGGTTAGCATCTTCAAAGCGATCCTGCTCAAATTTATCGCGCCGAAAAGCCCGAATCACCCGCACACCAGTCAAACCTTCCCGAAAAACTAAATTAATACGGTCAGTTTTAGACTGCATTGCCCGAAATAAAGGAACCGCAAACCGCATGACAATTCCGATAAAAATCGCCAATAACGGTAAAACAATTAAAAAGATCAAAGTCAATTGATGATTTTTATTATAGGCTAAAACACTAGCCCCGATCAGCATGATCGGCGCCATGATCATCATCCGTAAAGCCATCATGGCCACATTTTGAATCTGTACCACGTCGTTAGTGGTTCGGGTGATCAACGACGACGTTTCGACTTGATCAAATTCATCATTTGAAAAATTAATAACTTTTTGGTAGATATCTGAACGTAATTTTTGGCCTAAATTTTGCGAAGTACGCGCCGCCAAAAAAACGTTGCCGACAGCAGCTAGCACACTTAATAACGCAAAAGCAACCATTTCTGCCCCAACACGCCATATATAGTTGATATCCCCTTTAGCGACCCCATTATTAACAATGTTGGCGGTCAAACTTGGTAGATTCAAACTGCTGATCACTTGCACGATCATAAATAAAAAAGCGCCGGTGACGGCCCAGACTGACATCCGCCCGCGTGCTATTTTAAGCATCTACTCACTTCCTCATACTATTAAATTTATAATGCCGGCGCCACAAACAAATTAATTGATCGCCACACCATGTTCGATCCAATCAACTGCCTGCTGAAATTCCTGATTGAGCTGTGCCACTGTGACCTGTTCACCTTGCTGCTGGCGTATATAATAAGAACCTAGCGATTGAAACAAGGCCGACATCAAAATATGCATTAACATCCCTAATTCGTGATGGGTAGAAATTTTCAACCGCGAAAAATCAACCGCCGCATAAAAGTCTTTATGCCCATGGTGACCATGATTTTTTTGAGTTGCAGATGTGACCCGTCGACCGTTTTTGTAAGTCATGTTCAAGAACATATTCCGGTAAAATGCAGCGTTAGGTCCATTAATAATTTCATCTGCCAATTGACTAAAATAATCACGAAATGCGGCAAATAGATCACCATCGGCTGCCTGCAAACTGCTTAATAGCGAGTGCCGATCCTGCTTGTGCAAATACTCTGAGTAGTAATAATACAGGTCAGCCTTATCCGTAAAATATTGGTAAAAGCTACCCCGGGGAATATCCGCTGCTGCTACAATTTTACTGATCGAGGCCTCGGCTAAAGGAACCCGCGAGAATTCTTGTTGCGCGGCAGCTAATAAGCGCTGCTGTTTGGCCTGTGATAAATTGAAAAAAGTGCTTGTTGGCATTACACAACCTCCTTTCTACAGCATAAGTTGCTTATTAGTTCAAAGCACTAATAAGCCTAAAATTATTTATGACATCTTGTCGCTTATATGACAATTTGTCATTATAGAAGGTTCACTACAGAAAAGCAAGTAATTCGTTTATTAGGTTAAAATTCAAATTTCGTGCTATCATTGGTGTACTTATATTTTTTGAGGTGACGATCATCAAAACATCTAATTCTGGCTGGGCGCTCATCCGCCACATCATCTATTTTCTTTTACTTTTATTTGCGGAGCAACTGCCCTTAACTGGCCTAAGTCTCGCTAGTAGCATTGTTTCAACGCAACAAATGGCATTAACTTATTTGCTTGGTGGTTTATTTTTGATTATTGCAATTTTACTGACGATTATTTTCTGGCAAGTCTATAAAAAGGCAGTCGCTGATAATCATTTTGAATTTGAACAACCTTTACGGCGCAACAGCTGGTATTTGATTCTGATCGGCTTTATCGTGATGTTATTGATCAATGTTGCTTCCATGCCGTTTATGAAAACCAGCGGTAACACAAATGTAGACAGTTTAACTAGCCTATTACGTAGCTTTTCCTTTTTCATGGTGGTGTTTGTTGCCTTTATTGGACCAATCTTAGAAGAGGTTTTGTTCCGTGGTCTATTTTTAAATTGGTTTTTCCCCCACCAACGGACACTCAGTATTATTTTAAGCGCCGTAATTTTTGGTACCTTCCACGTCGATTTCACTAGTGGCTCAGTTGATCCAATCTATTGGCTCTCAAAAATCCTGCTGGGGCTGGTGCTAGCGTTGATCTATAACCGCACTAAAAACTTAAAAGCCTCGATAACGCTCCATATTTTGAATAACACTTTGGCTACTTTCGTCTAATCAATTTTAAAAAAGCTTGACCCCCGGCGGTAATTTCTGTAGAATGATATATGTTCCAAATGTTGACCTTGCCCGTTGGTCAAATTGGTTAAGACGTCGCCCTCTCAAGGCGGAGTTACGGGTTCGATCCCCGTACGGGTGATAAAAAGTTTGCGACTAGCTGAGAAAGCCGAACTACCGGCATTCTCAGCTTTTCTGTGCGCAGCAAACTTTTTACCCATTTTGTGTACACCGTAAATCACAGTGTACTTACAACGATGCGTTAAGTCATTGAACAAAGTTGCAGTTTAATCACTAGCGGGTATTTTCAAGGGCCTTTCAACCAGATGTAAAGGCGAAGTTATTTTTGGCAAAACAGAGTGGTAGGCGTTAATATGGAAAAACAAAAACAAGCAGAGTTGCCGTTTAAGCGACTTTCTGATCAAGCGATCAGTCGTAATTTGACTGCCTTTATGGTGCAATTTAGCCGTGAGCAACGATTACGGCAACAACGAGCCGAGCATAAAAAATCAGCTTAGCTTAAAGTAAAAGGGGTTCGGCAAAATTGCCGAACCCCTTTTTTAACGACTTATTGATAACGATTACTGATGACCTGCCATGAAGCACCTGCATCCGCCGAGCTTAACAACTGGCCTTGACTATTGATTTTAAACCAACCGACAGTCGGTGCTGTATTTGTATCCGCGCCCTGGGCCTGCTGATTAGCACTATTATGATTTTCACGGACCTGAATCACCAGCTCACCATTTTCATCCTTACTCATCGCATAACTTAGATCACCGGCCTGATAATCACCACTAACATAGCGGGTCACCCAAGCCTGTACTTGAGCAGTTGTTAAATTTTGACCATTTGCCGTTGTAGCCGCTGATTGCTGATTAGTTGCTTGACTGCTACCTGAAGCAGCCTTAGCCGTTGCGCTGTTACTATTACTGGTAGTTGTGCTACTGCTACTGCCAGCGGCACCAACAGCACTGCTAGTTTGGCCGTTAGCCTGCTGACTACTAGCGGTGCTTGCAGTTGTTTTATCAGCACGCACACGACTAGAACCCGTCGTTTTTTTGGCACTTGTTTTTTTGCTGACCTGACTACTTTGCGGGCTAGAACTGCTGGTTGAATCTTGCGTGCTGCCGCTACTACAGCCAACTAAGGTAGTCGCCGTGATGCCAACTAACAAAACCCCAAAAAGCTTTTTCATGTCTGTCAAACCCCTTCCCCATCATGATCACCGATCTAAAACTTGTTTAAAAAGTAATTTTAACTAGTAGCTCAATATAGCGTGTAGGCAAAGAAATAACGACATAGCAACATTGCCTTAACTAATAACGTTACTTGTCCGCAGCACCTAGCCTGGCAATCGCCCTTGATATTAAACACATCTTAAGTTGATTTTAACAAAGAACGCAACTTGAACTCAAGTTTTCAGCTAAAGTATTTTGAGCAACAAAAAAAACAGCCTCGATCACTCGAGACTGCCTTCAATAAGACTAATAACTAGTCTTTAACAACGTTAGTCGCTTGTGGGCCACGATCGCTGTCTTCAACGTCAAATGTTACATGTTGGCCTTCTTCTAAAGACTTGTAACCTTCGCCTTGGATAGCTGAGAAATGTACGAATACATCGCTGCCATTGTCGCGAGTAATGAAGCCATAACCTTTGTCTGCGTTAAACCATTTAACTGTACCTGATTCCATGTGTAAAAATCCTCCTGTAGGTCAATCGACCTGTATTATTTGGTAAATCTTGTGAAAGGCGTACATTGGAAGAAGTTTACGATGAAACTTGAAACCAAAATATTCCGAACAAAGAAGTACTATAAGTATAGTAGCATACCGCCCTAGTAATAGCAAACATATCCCACAATTATTTCAAATAACTTTAAATGCGCTTATTTTAATAACGAAGACGGCTGCCGCACGGTGGTTAATTTGGTGTCGATCAATTGTAAAACCTTTTGGGCATTGGCGGGCTGTGCTAAGTCATATTTTTGTAAGTCGACTAACATTTTAGGCCCTTCATCATAACTTTCAAACCAGTCCTTATAGGCGCTCCAGATTTTATAATAATAGTCGTATAATCCTTGATCGTTTTCAACCTGTTCATACTCACGGCCACGCTTTTTGATTCGATATAAAATCGTATCGAAGTCGGCCCAAGCATAAACTAATAAATCAGGCGCCTTCTTCGGAATACTCCGTAATTCAGCCATCATATTATCCAGTAATTTAAGGTAAATATCAAATTCCTGGTCACTGATGTTGCCTTCTTTATTATTTTCCCGGGTAAATAACGCATCTTCATAAATCGAACGGTCTAACACGTTATTATCGTCGGTCAACGCTTTTTTGATCATCGCAAACCGTTTATTCAAAAAGAAGATCTGCAGTAAAAATCCGTATTTTTTTGGATCAGAATAGTAAAGTGGTAAAACAGGATTATCGCCGACTGGCTCAAAAAATGCTTGTGTGCCTAAATGTTCCGCAATCATTCCGGTCAGCGTGGTCTTGCCGACACCGATCATCCCTGCTGTTATTATCACCATGATTGGCCCCCTCGTTAGTTGCAAAAATGCATACCCTATATTGTAGGGCAGAATAGCTTAAAGGACAATCCTTTTTCACAAAAACTTGTCACCAACTTATCCTAAGGCTATCATATATGAGTTAAGCAAAAGTTATTTTGCTCATGCCCGGGTAAATTAACCGAACCCGCCTTAATTAAGTATAGGAAGAAGTGACAAGTTTGAAAAAAATCTGGATCACCCTTACGACCATTATTGGCGTCATCATTATCGGGTTGTTTGGTGCTGGAATGTACTTTTATCATGTGGCCGTCGTGCCAGGTCATAAAGACTTTCTAGCCAAAACCACTAAACTCAAAACCAGTGATCCACTATATCGGCAGAAAAAATGGTTTATTACCAGTAAAAAAAGGCTATGGTTTGAAACTACCACTGATGGCTTAAAACTGGACGCTGACTACATCCCTGCCGCCCATAAAACGAATAAAACGGCCATCGTTGCCCATGGCTTTATGAGTCGCAAAGAAGAAATGGGCGCCTACGCAGCTATGTTCCATAAATTAGGCTACAATGTCCTATTACCCGATAATCGTGGCCATGGCGACAGTCAAGGAAACGTGATCGGTTTTGGTTGGCTGGATCGACTAGATTATCTGCAATGGGCGCGCCAAGTTGTTAAGAAAAACGGCACTGATAGTGAGATCGTAATGTTCGGTATTAGTATGGGCGCCGCCGGAATGGTCATGGCTAGCGGTGAACAGCAAATTCCCCAGATCAAAGCCTATGCTGTCGATAGTCCTTATACTTCAGTGGAAGACGAGATCACTTATGAGGCCAAACAACAATATAATCTACCTAAATACCCGCTAGTGCCAATCACTAGCTTGATCACCCGTATTCGCGCCGGCTACAGCTTTGGTGAAGCTAGTGCCATTAAGCAGGTCCGCAAAAATCATAAACCAATCTATTTTGTCACTGGCACAGCCGATACCTTTGTCCCTCACTACATGACCAAAAAAATCTACCGTGCTGATCACTCATCAAAGGAAATGTGGCTAGTCCCTGGGGCCGCCCACGTCAAGTCCTTCAGCAAGCAGCCCAAGGCTTATCAACAACATTTAAAACAATTTTTAGCTAAATATGTTCATTAAAAAAGTGCTGCCGAACCATTTAAGGTTCAGGCAACACTTTTTTAGTGGCGTAAAATTTGGGTCATCGTTTTTCCTTTAGCCAATTCATCGACCAACTTATCGAGATACCGAATCTTTTGCAATAGCGGATCTTCAATTGCCTCGACCCGGTAGCCGCAGATCAACCCAGTGATTTGCGTGACCTTTTCGTTTAGTTGCGGTGCTTGCGCAAAAAACGTTGTGAAGTCAACATCAGCCGTCAATTGTTGTACTAGTTGTTCCTGCTGGTAGCCGGTCAACCAGCAAAGCACCGTGTCTAATTCTGCCTTAGTGCGGCCCTTTTTAAGTCACCCTTTCAACGTACAGCGGATAAACACGGCTGACCGCCATTTTAAAGATACGCGTATTTGCCATCATGATCTCCTTATCTAAACGCCCAATTATGAATCTAGCGCTTTTTCAAGTACACTTGCTGAAGCACCGGTATATCAGAAATGCCGGCATCCTGTGCGCGGCCATACGGTTTGAAACCAAACTTTTGATAAAACTTGATTGCTGACCAATTGGCAGCAAAAACCCATAGATAAATCGTCGGGTACTTTACCTGCAACCGTGCCAATGCCCGCTTGATCAATGCGCTACCGATACCTTGGTTGGCATACGCCGGGTACACATAAATCGAATATAGCTCGCCATAACCGTTAAATTGACCACTCCGCGCTGGGCCAAACGAACAAACACCCACGATTTGCTGCTGCGCATTCTCGGCCACAAAACTAGTTTGCCAACGCTTTTGCGGTTGCCACACTTTCACATGTAACTGAGCTAAAAAAGCGGCTGGCACTATGCGCTGATAGGCGCTGCGCCAAGTCGTTAAATAAAGCCGCGCCACCGCTGCAAAATCATCATCTTCACGCATTGCCCGAATCAACATTATGATCACCACACCATTATTTAAAGCTCATTATTTTGCTAAAACCGTTGTGCCCCTACCTTATGGCAGTTTCAAATCAGGTTCATTATCCGCAGTAATAGTTGCTTCAACAGTAAACAGTTCTAAAGCCGCTAAATGAAAAACATTGATCACCACATAATTAAATTAATCATGCTCTAGACCGAACCATTTTAATTTGATAACGATCCAATCCTAAAATCAAAGTTCCTAAACCAACTATTATCATGAACGCCAACGCACTAAAAAGATAGCTTATTTTTGGTAAAAATAATTTCAACACGGTTAAAAAAAGCACAGTACCAATGATTAAAAAAGTTTTTGCCTTAAAAGATAATTTCGGAGATGTAATAATAACCTCAGAAACATGCTGATCTAACTGCACACTTTGTTTTACCAGTGGCCAATGCATAATCTCCAACGGCATTTTAATATCAACATCAACGACTTGCTGACTTCGATTAGGTAGAATCGCTAATTGTTTTCCTGCATTTCTAACCACAAATGGCGCGATATAACCAAATTTTGTTTCTCTACGTAGCTTGATCTGCATCTTATTTACCCCTCATTAATAAGAGTTGAAATGATATAGCGCTTTCACAATCAATTTTAAAGCATTCGCCAAAATTTTAAATCAGCCTGTAGTATGACTATGCCCTAAATGACCAGATAATCAGTAGCGCCTTCCCCGACTCTTAAAAACAATACCAAGCTATTATTTAACCCTATTACTAGTAGCGCTCTTTTACTGCCAATAAACAAAAAAAGGTTGTTACTAGTACTTAAAAGTACTAGTAACAACCTTTTTAAACCTCTGATTGGGTAACTAGGGATCGAACCTAGAAATTACGGATTCAGAGTCCGTTGCGTTACCATTTCGCTATTACCCAATGATGTTAAAACTCATCAACGAATAATAGTTTACCGAAAATTCGGCTTGCTGTCAATTGCTAATTTATTTTTTTAAGCAATTCCACGTTGTTTGCTAAAAATCAATTAATATAATTGTTACACTAATTTCGACTAACGTAAATTACGCCGATATAAAACAGCGGCGCTACCGACCAGAACAAGTCCAAGTGCACTTAATGCAAAGTTAATTTGCTCTCCAGTAGTTGGCAATAATTTATTTAAAACCGTTCTAACTGTCGGTTTATGCACTTGTTGCGCAGTTTTAACCATTTTACTGGTTGTTTTAGTTGGCTGCAATACGGTGTCCGTCACTGCACTATCAGCAGTTGTTGAACTTGCAGTATCATCAACAACTTTAAAAGGGGTGTCCTTCTTAGTAGACGTTTTTGCTGCGGTTGACTGTGAGCCAGCAGTTTTAGTTGATTTTGTTTTTAAATTTGCAAATAAATCCGCCGAAGTAACCTGCTTGGCTGCAGTAGTCGTTTTTTTAGTCACCGGTTGCGGTGTTTTAGTCGGTACTAGCTCATCAACTAAGGCAGTCACCGTTGTTTGAGTCTGGGCGGTGGTTGTCAACGGCAGTAATCGTGACCGCAAAGTCGCTGTATCATCATTAGTTAATTGGGTCAGCAAACGATCCAACTGTGGTGCTAGTTGGGGATAGGTCTGCCGTAATTGCTGCAAAGTAGCTGCTAAAGTTGGCGTAGCAGCTGTATTATCAGTGGCAGTAGCGGTTGTCGGCTGCTTAACTTGGGGATTATTGGTGGCAACTGCTACCGATGCCTGTTCCCCCGTTGGCGTAGTGGCGATTGTAGTACTGGCAGCTGCTGAACCTGATGGAACAGTACTTGTTGGCTGATTTGTATCGGCCATGCCACTTGATTCAGCTTTAGCGGGATTAGCAGCCGCTTCTGCCGTATCGGTTCCATTATTTTGGGGTGTAACTGGTATTGTTCTCGACTGAACTGTTGTTGTTTGGGCTGTTACCGGGGTTGTTGTCTCCGCAGCTGTAGGCCCACTTTGCTCAGTAGTTGTTGAACACACTGTGGTTGGTGCGGTATTTTCTGTTGTTGCAGTTACCGCAGCATGGGTTTGTGATCCAACCCAACCAAAACCTAATAATGCGCCACTTAACAGCCAGTACTGCAACTTATGCTTAAAATATGGCATCTAAATCCCTCCAAATAGATGACGATGAACTCACTTCATTCTATCCTAGCATATTTTACCAATAAACGCAGTACCAAGCAGTGACAAAAAAAGTGTGAGTTCACTAATTTTAGCTTACTCACACCATTTATTTATTCTAATGCTGAATTATCGGATGTTGCTTTACTACCATAGTGGTCTAAGAAATAAATCAATGTTTGTAACTCGTTTGCAAGATCAACATTTTGCACTCGAACAGTAGCGGGTACAGAAATACGGATCGGCGTAAAGTTCATAATGCCTTTAACCCCAGCTGCAACTAATTCGTCGGCCACTTTTTGCGCGTCGTCGATTGGAACGGTTAAAATTGTAACGTCAATTTGCTGTAACTGTAGCTGTTCCTTCATTTCTGCCATCGGGTAAACCGGTACGCCACTTTGAATCGTATTAGCAATATCGGCATTGATGTCAAAAGCGGCACTGATTCGAACACTATTGGTTTGCCGGAAATTATAATTCAGCAAGGCGTGTCCTAAATTACCGACCCCGATCAAAGCCACATTAGTTAACCGATATTGATTTAGCGTTTTTTTGAAGAAATTCAATAAACTTTCAACATCGTAACCATAACCACGCTTACCTAGCGCACCAAAATATGAAAAATCACGCCGAATCGTTGCCGAATCAACCTGAACTGCTTCTGAAAGCTCGGTAGACGACACTCGTTGTTTACCTGCATTAAATAGAATGTTTAAGTAACGATAATAAATCGGCAAACGCTTTGCCGTTGCCTTAGGTATTTTCGCTTCAGCCATTCGCTCAACTCCAAACTATGTTTTATTCAACTTGTGAAATATTTTCTTTTTAACAACTAGTATGATACTGTATTTACTTGTGAAATGCAATTAATTGCTCACAATTTGTTTTGCGCATGTAACCCCGAATTTGTGAAGATATGGTAGACTATTAACAGTGTGCGAATTGCCTAGTAATTCGCCAATTCACGGATACGATAAATATAAGTAGAAAGAAGCGAACCTCGTGATCTTATTACAAGCACAAAACGTCGCTCGTCGCTTTGGCGCGGAAGTTTTATTTGAAAATGTGCAACTGGAAATTCAGAGCAATGCCCGCGTCGCTTTAGTTGGTCGTAATGGCATTGGCAAATCGACTTTACTGAAAATCTTAATTGACGAAAATCCCCCTGATGAAGGCCAAGTTATCACTAGCAAAGGAGTCAGCATCGGCTACCTTTCCCAGAATACCGGCTTAGATTCACAAAATACTATTTTTTCTGAAATGTTGACTGTCTTTACTGAGCTCCAACAAATGGAACAACAAATGCATCAACTAGAAGCACAACTCGGTAACAGTGACCTATTGGCCAACGATGAGGCCTATCAACAAACCTTAAAACGTTATGAACAGTTACAACATACCTTTACCGATCGCAATGGTTATGGTTATGAAGCTGAGATCAGAAACGTTTTGCACGGCTTTGGTTTTGATGCTGACTACTATGATCACCAGATCAGCGCTTTATCCGGCGGCCAAAAATCGCGCTTAGCTTTGGCCAAACTGTTGTTAGAAAAGCATGATCTATTGATTCTCGACGAACCCACCAATCATTTAGATATTGATACTTTAACTTGGCTGGAAAATTATTTGCAAGGCTATGCCGGTGCCTTATTGATTGTTTCCCATGATCAGTATTTCTTAGATAAAGTCGCTACTGAAGTTTATGATCTCAGTCAACATACTACACGCCACTACCACGGTAATTACACCCGTTACCGCGAGCAAAAGGCCGCTAATCTCAGCCAAGAATGGAAGGCTTACGATAAACAACAGGCCGAAATCGCTAAATTAGAAGACTTTGTTAATAAAAATATTGTGCGTGCTTCAACTACAAAACGCGCACAAAGTCGCCGGAAACAATTGGAAAAAATCGTCCGCATCGAAAAGCCACAAAATGACAATAAAACCGTTCGCTTTAGTTTTAGTGAAGATAAACCTTCAGGCAACCAAGTTCTAGATGTCAATAACGCGGCAGTTGGTTACGATCGAGTCGTCTTAGCC
Source organism: Loigolactobacillus binensis (assembly GCF_005405165.1). Lineage (GTDB taxonomy): Bacteria > Bacillota > Bacilli > Lactobacillales > Lactobacillaceae > Loigolactobacillus > Loigolactobacillus binensis. Next base: position 15,136 of record NZ_BJDN01000014.1, on the reverse strand, counting down.
GAACCAATCAATCTCCACGTTAAGCGCCACCAAGTCGTTGCCATCACTGGTCCTAACGGAGTCGGCAAGTCCACCTTGCTCAAAAGCATCCTCGGTCAGATTCCTTTTTTGCGAGGACAGGCTCAATTAGGTGCTGGCGTCGATATTGGTTATTACGATCAGGAACAGGAAAACTTGCACAACAATAAGTCCGTTTTGGCCGAAATATGGGATGAACACCCGACTTTGCCGGAAGCAGATATTCGCCGTATTCTTGGTAGCTTTCTCTTTACTGGTAGTGATGTTGAAAAATCGATTTCCAGCTTATCCGGGGGCGAACGGGCCCAGTTGATGCTAGTTAAATTAGCGATGAATCATAATAACTTTTTAATTTTAGATGAACCAACTAACCATTTAGATATTGATAGTAAAGAAGTTCTAGAAGCGGCATTACAGAACTACAACGGTACCATTCTATTTGTTTCACATGATCGTTACTTTATGAATCACTTAGCTACCTTAACCATTGAATTATCCGGCGCTGGAACGCAAACTTATTTAGGCAATTATGATTATTACTTGGACAAAAAAGCTGAAGCAGCAGCTATTGCAGCTGAAAGCACCTCAACGGTAGCTACACCGACTAGTGCCGCTCCTAGTTCGGATCAGCAGCAATATCAGTTGAACAAAGAACAACAAAAACAAGAACGCAAATTGCAGCGTGAAGTCACTGCCTTGGAAGAACAACTGGACAAATTGAGCCATCAGGATGAGCAGTTACAACTGGCGATGACGCAACCCGATACATTACAGAACCCTAGCAAACTCAACGAATTACAAGTACAGCTGGAACTTTTACATCAGCAACAACAAACCGTTGAAGATCAATGGGAACAACAAAGTTTAGCGCTAGAAGAACTGCATAACGCATAAAAAAGATTGCCAAAAATGGCAATCTTTTTTATTTACTAAACGTAGCTCGCCGTTCGGGCGTCATGTACGCAAAAGATAATCCTGGTTGCGCGTTTAAATGACCATCGCCCCGAATACCTTGTGCGTAGAACACGTGAGCGGCCGCGCCGATCATTGCCCCATTATCACCACATAGACGCAATGGCGGAACAACAAAATCAAGTTCTGGTGCTTGTGCAGCAATTTCTTGCTGAAAACGCGCCCGCAACCCACTATTGGCCGCAACACCCCCGGCCATCACCAACTGGTTGACGCCGTACTCTTTAACCGCCCGCATGGTTTTAGCAACGATCACGTCAATCACACTAGCTTGAAAACTAGCCGCTAAATCCGCTGGCACTAAAGCTTCGCCGCGTTGTTGTGCATTGTGCACGGTATTAATGAAGGCGCTTTTTAATCCGCTAAAACTAAAGTCATAGTTATTTTCTCTCATCATCGCCCGCGGAAAATGAAAGGTATCCTGACCTTGCTTGGCCAAATCGTCGATTTTTTTACCTGCTGGATAAGCCAAATTTAGCACCCGCCCGACTTTATCAAAAGCTTCGCCGGCAGCATCGTCACGAGTATCACCAATAATTTCAAATTTTCCTGCGGCCTGCATATAAACAATCTCAGTGTGCCCACCTGAAACCAACAAAGCAAGTAATGGATAGGTTAAGGGCTTCACTAAGCGGGCCGCATAAATGTGCCCCGCCATATGATTAACTGGCACTAATGGTAGTTGATGGGCAAAAGCAACTGCCTTGGCTGCCGAAACGCCGATCAAAAGCGCGCCGACTAGACCTGGCCCGTAAGTCACCGCAACTGCGGTCAAATCCGCATAACTGACACCGGCCTGGGTCATGGCTTCTTCGGCACACAAAGTGACTTGTTCCACATGATGCCGACTGGCAACCTCAGGGACCACCCCACCAAAACGCTTTTGGCTATTGATTTGCGAGGCGATCACATTAGAAAGAATTTTATCACCATTTTCTACCACCGCCACACTGGTTTCATCACAACTTGATTCAAAAGCTAAAATTAACTCGCGTTGCCGCGCCGTTTCTTCCATTATTAGTCGTTTCCTTCCATTTTAAGGCCATGATCAATGCATCCTCCTCTGGTGCAGCGTAATAAGCCACGCGCCGATTGATCAGTGTAAAACCTAACTTTTCATATAATTTTTGTGCCGGTAAATTACTGGCACGTACTTCTAAAAAACACTGTCCCGCAGTTGTTTGTGCTTGTAGCAAAAGCTGCCATAATTGCCAGGCAATCTTTTGGCGCCGCCAAGCTGGCGTTACGACCACGTTAGTAATTTCCAGTTCGTTGAACAAGGCCGAATAACTAATAAAGCCCACAATTTCGCCAGCAACCACAGCAAATAAATAATATTGATGTGCTGCTTTTAAGTCCGCAACAAAAGTGGCCACCTGCCAAGGTGAGCCGTTGGGATAACTAAGTGCACTTAATTGATAGCAAAGCGGTCCTAATTGTTCAGCATGCTGCCGCAATTCTTCTTTATCTGGCCAATAATAATCCATTATTCGGCCTCATTGAGCGGTAGCATCATATTCAAAGCATCCTCATGATCCGCCACATAATAAGCACGCTTAATATTTTGATCTAGAAAGCCTAGCTTACGATATAAATGCTTGGCTGGTTCATTACTGATCCGTACTTCTAAAGTCAATTTACGCGAAGGCAAAGCCTGGCTTTGGCGAATCATCCAGGTCATTAAAAAACGGCCGATCCCCGCATTTTGATATTGCGGTTCAACCGCTAAGTTAGTGATGTGGGACTCACGTAAAGTAAACCAGCAACCAATAAAAGCAATGATCGTATGACCTGTGATCAGAACTAAATATAATGTATCATTTGTTTTACGAAGTTCATTGGTAAAGGAAATACGGTCCCACGGCGTTGTTCCGGCATAACAGTGCCGTTCAACTTCTAAAAGTTCATCAATATCCGCAACAGTTGCTCGGCGTAACGTAAACGATTGCCCGCCAAGCACCACTTCTTGTGCTGTAAAGGTGAGCGGCGCAAGCGCCGCCTCATTGTTATACCACTGCCTAAATTTCTTCCACATAGGGCTCATGTCCTTCATTAGCAGGATGTTCTTTCAACCAGTTAGCTTCGGCTTCGGTCATCCGTAAATAAGTCGGCACAAAACTATGAACGTTAGTAACAGGAGTCAATTGACTTCCTAAAGCCGCCAATTGACTACCGCGTGGTAAGGCACAAGCAGCACTGGCGATTTCTGCCCGCCCCCCTAAAGCCGCCGTCAACTGATCGCTAAAAACGGCCGTATCCCCCACAAAGGTCACCGGTTTTTTAGTTGCCGCCAATTGTTCCAACCAATCACCTAATGCAACGTGGCGATCAGCTAAAATATTGACCAAACGGCCTTCTTGCCATTGATAAGCACCAGTAAAAACCGCATTACGCCGAGCATCAAATAGTGGTACGATCAAGCGACCTTGCTCCAGCACATTACTAGCAATAACTGCCAAACTAGAGATACCAACTAATGCTTTATTTAATGTCCACGCTAAAGTTTTAGCTGTGGTAACTGCAATGCGGATCCCCGTATAGGAACCTGGTCCCTGGGCTACCACCACCCGATCAAGGTCTGCCGGTACTTTTTTAGTGGCCTTAAATAAATAGGTTAATGCAGGCATTAAACCGTCACTATGTGTTTGCTTCACGTTAAGGGTCACTTCACCTAACAATTGTTGCGGTGTCGCCAAGGCAACGGTCAGAGCGCGATTAGATGTATCAATAGCTAAAACTAACATTTCCAACTTCCTTTTCATCATACAACCTTATTTGCTTGCTATCTTAGCACAATCAGCCGCTAGTTGCAGCTGACTGACTTTCATTAACCACACGAATTTGTATGCTTTCTTATTATACCAAAAAATAAGCTTAGAATAACATCTACCGATCGTTTTACTAGCAAAACTAAAATGAGTGAAAATTAATCATTTTCTGAGTATATTCACGGGTGTTTTTCATTTCAATCAGTTATATTAAGCATGTAACCAAAACAAACCAAACCTTTTTCATTTTTCGACACTTCTTCCCCCGAAGAAGTGACTCTCCCCAGAACATCTTCCGCCCGAAGATGTTCTTTTTTTGTTGTATAATGTGATTATTAAATTTACTTAGGAGATTCAATGTATGAAAAAACTATTAATTTTACATACTGGTGGCACTATTGCCATGGCCGAAGACGCTAACGGCGCTTTAACTCCCGGCAGTACCAACCCGCTAATGGCCTTTAATCAGCTGTTTCAAGATAAATATGATTTAACCGTTGAAGAAATGTTTAATTTACCTTCTCCCCATATGACACCACATGAAATGCTGCAGCTTAAAAATCGGATCATGAAGGCAGAACGTGCCGGTATTGATGGCGTTGTGATCACCCATGGTACAGATACCCTAGAAGAAACTGCCTATTTTCTTGACTTAACTTTACCCCCGCAAATTCCAGTAGTTATCACTGGGGCCATGCGCTCCTCGGATGAGATCGGTTCCGATGGCCTGTACAACTTGACCTGTGCCTTAAAGACGGCGGCCTCTTCTGCGGCACGCGGTAAAGGTGTACTCGTCGTGATGAATGATGAAGTTCACAGTGCCCGCTTTGTCACTAAAACACATACAACTAATGTCGCCACTTTTCGCACACCAACTTTTGGCCCGATCGGAATCATGGAAAAAGACGACGTTAAATTCTTCCAGGAATTAACAAACCAATCCATGTGCGCCATTGATCACGTGATCGATCACGTCTATTTACTGAAAGCCTATGCAGGAATGGACGGCACCTTATTCACAGCGCTAGATCGACCAGAAACTAACGGCCTTGTGATCGAAGGTACTGGTGCCGGTAACTTACCGCCACAAACATTACCAGCGATCGAAAAATTATTGGCCCGCCAGATCCCAATTATTTTAGTTTCCCGCTGCTTCAATGGAGTGGCCGAACCCGTTTATGGTTATCAAGGGGGCGGCCAACAACTTGCCCAAATGGGATTGATCTTCTGCCAAGGTTTAAATGGACAGAAAGCGCGCATTAAATTATTAGTCGCGCTTTCCGGTGACAAAAAAGGTGCTGTATTAGCCACCTACATGCGCGACGCAATTTCATAAGCCAAATAAAAAGCATCCTACTTTTTTAGCAGGATGCTTTTTATTACTTTTTAGCCTTTTTTTCAGCTTCCAATTTCTTGGATAATTCAATAATGTAAGTTTTTAACTGATCTTTAACTTCTGGATGCCGCAAACCAAATTCAATATTCGTTTGTACATAACCGAATTTATTGCCAACATCATAGCGATCACCTTTGAATTCATGCGCAAAAACCCGCTGAATTTTATTTAGTTCATCGATCGCATCCGTTAATTGAATTTCGCCACCTGCACCCGGTTTTTGCTGATCTAAAATATCAAAAATCTCTGGTGTCAATAAATACCGACCGATGATTGCTAAATCACTTGGCGCCTTTTCAATCGCTGGTTTTTCAACAAATTTACGAACATTATACAAACCAGGAAATTCTTCGGCTTCCGGATCGATCACACCATATTTAGAAACCTCTTCGTGGGGTACCCGCTTAACTGCCAAAGTAGAAGCATGCGTCTTTTCATAATCATTGATCAATTGTTTGGTCAACGGTACCTTATCTTCCATCAAGTCATCGCCTAACATAACAACAAAAGGTTCATTGGCAATAAATGATTTGGCCAAACGTACCGCATCACCTAGGCCGTTCGGATGAGATTGGCGAATGAAAAATAGGTTTACTTTCATATTAGTCGTTGCTTGAACAACCTTTAACATTTCGTTTTTTTGCTTTTTGATCAAATTTTGTTCTAGCTCAGGTACGGAGTCGAAATGATCTTCGATCGGCCGTTTACCCTTACCCGTAATAATCAAAATATCATCGATCCCTGATGCTTGCGCCTCTTCCACGATGAATTGAATTGTTGGTTTATCAACAATCGGCAACATTTCCTTAGCCATTGCTTTAGTTGCCGGTAAAAAACGCGTGCCTAAACCTGCGGCCGGAATTACTGCTTTATGGACATTCATTTCTACGCCTCCAATAAAAAGTATGTTCTCATTATACAATAAACCCTGCAGCAGTACCTTAAAAACAACTAATAATCACAAACAGAGCTAAAAACGACTAAATAAAAACGGATCCAGACCTGCTGAACCCGTAACTAATCATTGAATTATGGCGTAAAACTAACCCAAAAGTAACATTTATTAAAACATGACAAAACTACCTGCTAAAATCTAATAACCATTCAATCCCTTTTGCTAATAACTAATATCTGAAAAACAGTCGCTACTAACAAAACAGACCAACTCCCGTCTAAATACCAATTATATTTTTCGTAGTACCAGCGGACAGTACTGCTTAAACAGACACAAAACTGAGATACAGTAAATCTTTTGGTTATAGATTTAATGATTTAGCTAACTGCTGATAATCATCGGAGGTCAATTGTTTGATCACCCGATTATAACGTCCCGGAATTTTCTCCGTTTGTAATGGGGTAAAATAAAACCCAGCATGTGCATTAGCAACATAAGTTTCTAAATCTGGATAGTCTTCAATTTGATCCTTATGCGCCGCTAAAAAGCTCTTAAACTGTTGCAATAATTCATAATCATTAACTGGTTTTGTACTGGTAAACATATTAAAAACCCTCCCTTAATCAATTGTTTTCTACACCTTTAACGTAACGCGATCGCTTAAACATAGCAAGTGATCTGTTGACATTATCATGGAATCTTAAGCTCCTATCAATTGATTCTTAAGCCACTCTCATTTAACCATTACTTTTACTGCTGGCCAAATAAAAACTCGGTGTGCCGGCACACCGAGTTTTCCAATCAATGATTAATTTGTTGTTCGATCTGAACAAAATCTTGTGGCGTCAATTGACGAATGACCCGCTTATAATGCTTAGGTATCCGGGCTTGACTATGTGTGAACGTAGTCAACTTAGGTTGCTGTTTTTGAACATATTCTTCAACAGAATCGTAAGCTTTAACTTGCTGGCGATGATCTAATAAGAAACTTTTAAAGTGTTGTAACAGTTCATAATCAGAAATTGTGCGGGTAGCTAACAAATAAGGTCTTCCTTTCTAGTTGACGTAATGGCTTGTCATTTATCTATTGGCTATACCATAACATATCTAGAAATTAGCACAACCGTTAACCCGTTAGATTAGGGCTTTCTTAGTAACTTGTTATTAAAAACCAATTCTAATTTTCAAGTCGATAAACCTAACATATAGATGTTAGATTTTAAGCTAAAGCTTTATTAGTCAGTTCAAGCGGATTATTCGCATTGGCCACAAAAGAACTAATTTAATAACCTAGACTACCCGATCATTGTATTTTGCACTGCTCACCACTGCAGCAAGTAGTTTTTTCTACCTTAAAATAAAAAAGCCGCGCTGCCCCTTAGCTCGACTTTACCGCTAAATACCTTATTAAATTTCGGCCGCATTGATCATCGCTTGCATGAAGTCTAACCGCCGAATATGCCGTGGTACAAATTTACGAATTTCATCGTCATTAAAGCCAATTTGAACTTTATTTTCCGTCACAATAATTGGCTTGCGTAATAATTGTGTCTGTTCGCAAAGTAATTTTAAAACTTCATTAAATGACATATCTGGAATTTGGTCAGCAACTTCAGGATAGGCCCGTGACCGTGTTGAAATAATATCATCTAAACCATTTTCGGTTAAACTCAAAATATGTTTTAACTCGGCTACTGTAGGCGCCTTTTTACCCACATTTTGTTCTTCAAATTTTACATCGTGATCCCGAAGCCATTGCCGTGCTTTACGAGAAGAATTACAACTTGTTTGTGTGAATAATTTGATCATGAGCGCTTCACTCTCCTTAGTTAATTCGGTTAATTTGTTTTTAAAACTTTATAGTATTCATAATGTATAATTTATTATACCGGCTAATAAATAACATTGTAAACCGCATTCATTGACTTGCCTTGGAAAGTTCACATAATATTCATATTTAATCTTATGGATACAATAACTTAAATATATTTTTTAACTAAAAAAACAAGCTATGACTGCGTTAGTCATGGCTTGTATCTGCTTAGCGATGTAATAGCTGTTGTACTTGTTTAAGAATCTTCGCCCGTAAAATAACAATCAAAATACCGTAAATAATGACCCCGGCACCGATTTCAATCAACAACCAGACCAAATTAAATGGCCGGGTAATATTTAACCAGTAAACCACAGTAAACATGGCCAATCCGGCAATTAAGTACTTCCAAATATCGGTGAATAAATGTCGTAAAGTCAATTCCTTACGCACCACATACAATTGATAGATCGTCACACTAGCTTCTGAAATCACAGTGGATATAGCTGCCCCCGCTGCCCCAAAGAAAGTGATCAACGGAATATTTAGAATTAAATTGACTATGGCTCCGACCGTAACTGAAACTGTAAAGTCACGGTTACGATTAGTTGGCATTAAATATTGCATCCCCAGCACATTACTCCAAGCAATAACCAAAATTGCCGGTGATTCCAACATGATCAACGTATTTGTCGCCGCAAATTTTGCCCCAAAAAACCAAATTGCAAACTTAGGCGCAATCGCAGCTAATCCCATCGCCATTGGTACTGATGCCGCCGTTACAAAATCAAATGAACTGTAAAGATAGCGTTGTACTTGGGCATTATCCCCCTTGGCAAAGGTGTGGGCCACCCGCGGTAACATAACGGTCCCAGTAGCCGTCACCACAGCCAAAACCATTTTAATAATTTTATCAGAATTATCAAAAAAACCAGCGGCCGTTACGCCAGTGATCTGCCCCAACATAGTTTTATTTAGAACTAAATAGATCTGTGTGGCGATCTGGGGAACAAATAAGACTAGTGCTGGCCGTAAATGCGGCCATAAATTCAATTTACGCCAATTCATTTTCACTAAATGCTTGCGCAAAAACGGCCACAAGGTTAAATTACCTAATAGTTGTGATCCGGAAATAATTAAAATGTACACCGCAAGATCCTGCGCCGTTTTGACAAAAGTAAAAATCAGAATAATTGAAATGACTTTAACGACCATATTACGCATGATTGTTGTTTTAAAATCTTCAAGGCCCATGAAAAACCAAGAAATATCAAATGCCGCTGCTGTGATCAACAAGGACTGCATTAACAAGTATTCATGATATTTAGAAGTCCAACTCAGATAAGCAAAAAAAACTAATTCGGCTAAAATAATCGCGCTAAAGCGTAATAATTCAATTTCCCAAAATGATTGGGTCATTTTTTTCGGATCGTCACGGTAAAAAGCAATCTCACGGTTACCATACATATTGATACCGATACTCCCAAATAAAACAAAGTATTGGATGATCGAGTTAGTAAAGGCGTTGATCCCCACACCAGTGGGACCGATCACCCGTGCAATATAGGGTGTCGTAATCAACGGTACTAGCAATAAAAACACCTGATAACCGGCATTATAGAGATAATTTTTTACGACTTTCATGAAATTCCTCGTTTCCAAGCAGTAGCAGGTAAAGCAAAACTTTCGGTGTCCGCTAACAACGCCAAAAGAAAAATATTATAAGATAAGTCAAGTAAATGCTGATCAATAATACAGCTAATCGCAGTTACCGCGATCAACAACGGTAATAAATAATCACGCTGCCGTACTTCACGCCACATAAACCAGACATAACCGCCAAGTAAAATTACCGCCACAATAATACCAAAGCTAAGTAATACCGTTAAATAAGATGAATCAATAAAAAAATATTGGCTCTGCGCAATTTGGCCAGTAAACTTTTTAAAGCCTTCGGTACCACCCCAACCGTTAACTTGGACCACTTGCCCCAACCATTTCGGGTCATAACGATTAAAAGCTTCCCGACCTAATTGCAAACGCGAAGATAACAAATGGTTCAAGTCCGCTAACCATTTAACTTTCGGATCGTAAAAATAGCTTAAACCAAGTGACAGGGCAGCACCTAATGGCATTGCCCCAATACTGATCCAGCTGAGCCAAATTGCTAGGCGCTTGCCATGACGAATCAATTGATAACCCAATAATAGCACTAACAAAATCCCAATCAAAATAGTATCTAAACGGGCATCACTATAAACTTGTACAAACCAAGCGGCCACTACGCCGATCAGCCAATCGTACCACTGAAAACGCCCTTTTTTTACTGCGGCGTAAGTTAATAATAAGTATAAAACGTGGGCCGCAAAATCAGTTGGGTATTGAATCCCAAAAGAATTGCGATAGGTTCCAGCACGCATAAAGCGCAAGTTAGGAATTAATCCTAATAAAGATGACGCAAAAATCAAAACAAACGTTGCTAAACCAACTAATAGGGCAGTCTGGGCGATCCGTTCAAAAGAAACCCGGCGCGCACCGATCACTAGCAGATAGACGGCTAGTAAAATGTACCGCCCCGAAGTTCGCGCAACCACGGCAATCAACGCTAAACCAGTCAGAATTAGTAGCCACTGGCCCAGTTGATAATGGTCAAACGCCAAGATCTTACCTAATAGCAAAGGTAAAACAAGCGCTAAAACGATTAATTCAAAACGAGGTGGTAAATAATCGTTATACATTGAAGTCGCAAAAAAAGCATAACTAAAAAATAAACCAAACCCCGTCAAGTAGACGCCAGTTGCGGTGATCCGACTGGCAGTCGATTTTGTCAACATCTTGCCAGCCTCCTCAATTATTACGCCAGACTGTGTAAACAAATGTAGCAATAATGCCTAAGTATAAGCCAAAGACAAAGCCGCCTAAAGTTAATTTAGCCACCTGCTGACCATTTAATAAGGCAGCACGCTTTGCTTTTGCAGGTTCAATAATTCGGATCGTACCGCTATCTGGCACTAATTGGGGCAAATGCTGCCGAATTGAGCGTGCAAGCAAATTAGTTGTTTGCGCTGCCAGTTTAGGACTACTTCCCTGGGCTCTGATCTTTAGATTAACCGTATTGGGTGAGACCCAGGTGCTGATTCCTGCAGCCAAAGTTGTCTGATCAGCTTGGTAACCAGTTACCTTTTCTAGCCGCGTTTGGACCGGTTGAACAATGGCATTACTGGTCACTAAATCCCGATAAGATGACATTGCCGTTATATCAGAGCGCCATTGATCGGGACTACTATTAGCGTGATAGATCATCAAGGTACTATCCGCAGTATAAACAGGTACCACGGTTCGTTTTCCCCAAACAAAAGCCCCTGCCGTTACGACCAATGCTGTTATTACCCATATGTACCAATACCGCACCAAGGCTAAAAGAAATTCCCCAAATGAAAGCTCCCCCTGCACTGAATTACTCATCCGCATTGTTATTCTCCTTTATTTCTGAAATCAATATATTAACTAATTGCACGCACACTATTTGTTACACCCATTGGCACAATAATTAATATAGAACTATTTTTATCGGATAAAACCGACATTACCTAGTTTAGCAAAAAACCGCACAAATTGCGCGGTTTGTTTTTTAAAGTTAGTTTAAAACGGATTTATTTTTTCTCTTTAATGATGTAAATCGGCCGTTTTTTTGCTTCCAAGTAAATACTACCAATATATTTGCCTAGAATACCTAAACTAAGTAATTGTAGCCCGCCGATCATTAAAATAATCGACACCATCGAAGCCCAGCCGGTAACCGAACCACCATAAATAATTTTACGCGTGATGACAAAAACAACGCCCATCAGTGAAACTAAAAAGGAAAGGAAGCCCACTAAAGTTGCTAAATTCAGGGGGGCGTCAGAGAAGTCAATGATCCCATCAATCGAATAGCGCAACAATTTCCAAAACGACCAAGAAGTTTTGCCCCCAACCCGATCGCGATTCTCGTAACTTAAGTATTTGGTTTTAAACCCAACCCAGCTAAGAATACCCTTGGAGAAACGATTATATTCGCTCATGGACAAAACTGCATCCACCACCTGCCGCGTCATTAAACGGAAATCACGCACACCATTTTTGATCGGCGTCGAAGAGATCTTGTTGATGAACCAATAAAAAGTATTCGCAAAAAAGGAACGAATCATCGGTTCCCCACCACGATCAATTCGCCGCGTCCCGACAACATCGTAGCCTTCATCCTCGATCCCCGCCATCATTTCGGCCAATTGTTCTGGTGGATCCTGCAGATCCGCATCCATCACTGCAATATAGTCGCCGGTAGTGGCTTGCAAACCTGCATACAGCGCTGCCTCCTTACCAAAATTACGCGAAAACGAAATATAGTGGACTTGTTGGGGGTCTTTTTGCTGTAAATCGCGTAAAATAGCAAGTGTTCCATCTTCAGATCCATCATTGACAAACCAATATTCCAACTCAGCACCACGTAAAGTTGGTTTCACATCTTGTAAAGCGGCATAGAAAAGTGGTACCGTTTTTTCTTCATTAAAGCATGGTACAACTAATGAAAGCTTCTTTGTCATTTTATCCTCCGTTAAACCTATCTAGAGCCAATTATCGTAGAAATGATGGTTAACATCAAGGCTTTACTGATAAAATTTTATGTAAGATTGACACTACGCGGAGTTACAGGTAAATTTATCTAGTCAAACTAAGGAGTGAATCATTATCATTCAATTAATAAAAAAATATCGATCTGTCATCAGCTATTTAGTTTTTGGCGGTTTAACTACGCTGATCAATATTATTGTCTTTGCCCTACTTAATCCAATAATGAATTACCAAGTCGCTAATATCATTGCTTGGTTTCTTTCTGTACTATTTGCTTACGTTACTAATAAGATTTGGGTATTCTCCTCTAAAACTCATGGTTTCACCGCCCTAATCGAAGAGATGAGCTCGTTTTTCTTTTTCCGTATCTTATCATTAATCATGGATGTTTTCATGATGTGGTTGGGTATATCCGTTTTACACGCCAATCCTGTATTGACGAAAATCGTTGATAATGTGGTCGTTGTTGTGGCTAATTACTTTTTTAGTAAGTGGTACATATTTAAGTTAAATAACTGATTTTAGCAATACAAAAAGACGTAAATAGCCTCTATTGTTCCAACTAAACATCAAAGTTCACGTCATCATTATCTGACTGTTCATCACTCTGGTTAGACTCAAATTTATCAAAGAATATAATTTCCATCTGCTCATCGGCTATCCATTTTCTATATTCAACAAAGAATCAATATTTGCTTAACATTTTCAAACAACGACATTTTATCTGAACTTCCTTGATTAAGCAATTTTTACTATTTTATCTGGCCGTCTAAATGGATACTGTTTATTCAAAAAGAAGTGACGCACAAATGGCATTTTAGGCACGAAGTAAACACAAATACTTGCGAATGCTATTCGATAAATAATTGCCAATGCAGTACCTAACAACGGCAAACCAACTGTAGCTAAATGCGCGTAAATACTCAAACCGATGCGCAGTATATCCAAATCAACAATATGTGCGCACAAAACAATTAAAGAGTACCGTCCAAATGGCAATAATACTTTAACGACTTGCGGTTGGGTCAGATGCTGCGCAAGCCAGCAAACAACAATACTACCGCCAAAAGCGCCTAATACAGCAAGCAACAAATTATCAGCATGTGCCACATTAACATAGAAAAACCCACTCCAAGCAGACAAACCCCATAATATAACGCCCAAGCCAACCGACCAAAGCGGAATAGCGTCAAAAAAATTATATTGGTGTAAGGTATACCCAAATGTATAAAAGATAACGCTCATGAGACCGGCATTGAGTGACCATGGCAACAATCCATACTGCGTTTGAGTACTAATAACTAACAAGACGATCGACAATATCCAAAGTATCGTTAACTTATGCCTTCCTTCCGGAACAAGATGTTGCAATAAATTAAATATGACGCTACCAACAAACATAGCTAACAAGAACCAAATAGCGCCTATTGCTATGATTGGATGATTATTTAAGAACGTCAACCTTGTTGCAGTACCGATTCCGTATAAACCAGCGAGAACACTAGCTCGGCTTGGTCCGAGACTCGCAAAGACCGTTAAGTCATGCAATGCCGTTTTATTGATCAAAATCGAAAGCACTACAATGACACCGGCTGTGAAGATATAAGGCAAAAGCAAACTACTAAATAAATTACGTACTTGCTTTTTAAGTGGTTTCTTACGAAACAAATAACCAGATAAAATAAAAAAAATCGGTACGTGTACCGCATAGATAGCCCGTGCAAAGTATGAGAACTGGTACGTAAATAAAGTGTGGCCAGTTATGATCAGCACCATCCCCACCGCACGCACGATATCTATCCAAGTAATTCTTTTGACTCTCATTAACTTCCCCCATCTAAATAGCAAATTAAAAAGTAATCTAATCCTGATAGTATTGTATCATTATCAGAATCACACAATCCAATTTTTTTGATACCATCCCATTATTTGTCCGCACGCCCAAACCTACATTTTCACGGCTCTTGACAATAAGGCAAGACATACAGAAAAATATTAAAATGATAGGGCTTGTCTTCCTTGCTGCAAAGCGTCATCTCCTCTTTCCAATCAACTTGAGCTGAAAGACCAGCAGTGTGTTCAATGCGAATCGTTGCCTTGTGCGTTCGTCCTTTACGAATAGAGGTACAATAGGTTTTAACAATCGTATATTGACCTTGAAACCCTTTCTTCTGAATGAACTTAAAAATGGCCATGGCCGAACAAAACGCTCAATCAGCACCTAGCACTTGATCACTGAGTTAAATTATTTCACGTCATCAATATGTCGGTCAGCATTATGCTGAATTTAGGGTTAAATTTGCATCACAAATACAAGCAAAAAAACTTTGTCCACCTCCATTGAGGAAGCAGATAAAGCTTTTTTGGTTCATCATGACTAGTTGTAGTTGCAAAGTAAGCACCCAATAAACGACCGTAATCAAAAGAAGCGCTACTGATCCGAAACTTTTTGGTTCGAATCAGTAGCGCTGTTTAGTTTTAAATTAGCCAATGGGCTACGCTTGTTGATCACGCCAAACCTTTTTGTCCGGCACTTGTCGCCATGGCAAACAAGCTACCAGTTCTTCCTCAGTTGGAAAAACGGGTAGTTGCCCTAATTGATCAAGCAGGTATTCGAGATACTGCCGGGGATCCAAACCATTAGCTTTCGCGGTTTCAAT
>NZ_BJDN01000013.1 GCF_005405165.1 Loigolactobacillus binensis | reverse complement strand
TAAGTTATTAATCGCGATTAATGATTTATTTGAGCTGTGGAAGGTAAACGCGGTTCTGAATGTCTCTTAAAATCTGTCTCAAATATTGACTTCAATCCATCATTACGCTAGTCAACGTTAATGTCACACTCTTTAAGTTTTATCATTTTTGATGGAGCTAGATTATAGTTGTTAGTCCTAAAATAAAACTGATCGAACATACCATTTTTTGTGGCATGTTCGATCAGCTTTTTTTCTTTAAACCAATAACTTATTTATTGCTATTCCACCGCCCGTGCCCCCATTAACCGCAACATCCCCGCCGCGCTACGCTGATTCTGGCACAAAAACTGTAAAAATTGCAGAAATTCGCCGGCGTCAGCTTGACGGTACAAAAACTCACCTAGTACATAGATCGACGCATCAGCCGACAATGGTCGATCTAAAAAGTCATGCTTAGCCAGCTCGTGGCCGACTGGTAATCCTAAATCTGTCATCAAAGCGACTCCTTTCCTAAAAACTAGATAGTATTTGAAAAATGCTGTCAGCTTTTTTCATTACTAATTTGTTTAAACGTGGTCGAAAAAGCCGATTTCTGCGCCTAACCACGCCAGTCAAGCACATCACTTGCTTATTACCCGGCTGCCATGCTTCAACTTGGCGATTTTTGCCTTAGTTGCATGGTCAACGTCCGGAACATTAAAGATTATTAGCAGTCCTTGCTAATAATCCACCACTACTGCGAAGTAGTAGGCTAGTGCTCAAAATCTGGACGCTTTTGCAAACACACTCTAGCAGTCAAAAGCTTCACCAAGCAACGTTTCTAGCTCACTGTGCCATTTATGCGCCGCGAGTACGACTACGCAATCGTTGGTACGCATATTGCGAATCACCAACACGCCATCTGTGCGGTCTAGCTCACGCACTATTTTGTTCAAATACATCTTCGCCGTACTAACGGTGACCGTCTCGATCATCAGCTCTCACCTCCTCTATAATAGCGCCATTAGCTGCGCACATCTGCTGGCACCACATCAGTCTGCATCGGCAAATGACCCCCGTCACCCACAGCCACAGCTTGTTCCTGCACTAATTGTGGCGTGAAGCGCATCTGCCCCGGCACAAAGCTAAACGCCAATTCCGCCAGCCGCCCCGACCGATTTTTACGAAAAATCAGATTCAGATGGCGCGTGGCCTTGCGCTCCTCACTCAAACTGGCCGGATACAGAAAACTGACCACATTGGAATCCTGCTCAATACTGCCCGACTCGCGTAAATCAGCTAATTGCGGCGTACGATCGACGCGTTTTTCCAACTCCCGATTCAATTGCGAGAACAAAATGATCGGAATATCCAACTCGTTGGTCAACAATTTCAGCTCGCGGGTAATAATCTCGATCTCCTGCCGCCGATCATGCCGCGCCGCCACCCGATCCAAACTGATTATTTGCAAATAATCGATCACCGCCACATACTGACCCGCCGGTGCGTGCAACGCATGGTCCCGGATCACCTTGACGATCTGCGGTAGCACCAACAGTTTATCGTGCAATTGCAATCGCTGCTGATCTAACTGACCCACCGCTGCCTGCACCTGCTGTTTTTCCGCCGCCGACAACTGGAACGGATTGGCGAACTTGCCCACTGCGACCCCAGTAGAATAAGCCACCGTCCGCTGATAATTGTCAGTCGCCGTCATTTCCAGGGAAAATAGATCTACCGTCAAGGCCGCATCATGGCTTAGCGCGCGCTGAATTAGATTAACCGCGAAGGCTGACTTACCAATGCCAGGGCGGGCGCCGATCGTCCAGAGCACACCACCGCGCAGACCGCCATTGAACACCGCATCCACATTAGAAAAGGTTTTGATGCCGTTAGCTTGCGGTTGAGCCAAGGCTTGCAACAGCTCCGCGCCGTGCTCCGACATACTCCGTGTCGGCAACTTCGGCTGATTCAGCGCTGCTAGCTGCGCACTTTGTACCTGTAACTCGGCTAAATTATCCGCGCTAGGCAAAGCAAAGTAGGCTTGGGCCGCTACTTGCAGCTTGCCTTGCTCATACCAGAAATGCAGCGCCTGCAAGCTATCCTGAAAAATCGCTTCGTCATCAAATGGCCGCTCAAAAGTTTGCCACTCATCAGCCGCAAAGGCCAACGGATAGGCAGCGTTGAAGCGCCGCTGGATCTCGACCCAGTTGCGGTACGGTCCCGGCTCCGCCACCATAAACTGAATAAATTCACGACAACTTTTGACGCCAAACCATTCAGCGTCGATGCTCACCGTCTGCATCATTTCCGGATGATGCAATAAATAATGTACTACCTTAGTGTCCAATGGCATGCCCGATCTCCTCCACTTCCGCTATCGTTGTGCTGACAGACTCTTCTGCCGCCCGGGCGACCACTTGCGTCACATCACCACAACAAAGATTGAATAAATTCGCTAAATAACGCTGCTTGGTCAGCGGCGCCGCCGATTGTACATGTGGTGCTGGCGGTGCCTCCAATAAATACTGGTTAAACTTCGGTCCAAACAAAGTCTGTGGTCGCAAAAACTTCCAATAGTCGGTACCATACCAATCCTTGCACTTCCAATCGATCACCTGCTTGATCTGTTTGATCGTCACTTTCTGCTCAAATAATTGCGCTAGCAAAATCTGTGTTGCCGCGTCGTTACTAAATTGTTTGCCAGACTGTTGCCGCAAGTAGGCTAGGATTTTGCCGCTAGATGCCGCTAACTTAGTGCGTTGCTCCGGGGTATATTTTTGCAAAGTCAGTGGCGTGACACCAGTTAAGGCCGCTTGCTGATTTATCGAGCGCGCTTGACTTTTCTGGTCAGGTAAATCAAACTTGATCAGTCCAGTATAGTTGGCCCCAGCATCAGGTGCATAGCGCTCCCAATGACAGATCTGGTAGTGACCGTTACTAGCCGGTCGCATTAGATCGCACTGTGCCAACAAAGCCACCACCGGCGCAACGTATGAACCGCGCTCGATTTTGACCCAGCGCGCTAATTCAGTCAACGTCAACGGTTTGTCTGGATCAGTGTATAGCAATCCATTCTGCCGCAACGCGCCAGCCACGAATAACGCCTTGATCCACAGCATATAGCCAGTGTGACACTGACTACGATTAGCTAATTTTTCTAATTTAGTTAATTCCGGTAAATGTAAAAAATCATCCGGTAGTCTAAATAACGTTCGCAAACCCAGCACCTCTTTTTATTTCTTCACTTATAGATGCCGTATCAACGACCGCTTTTGTGCCACAATTTAGGTAAAAAAAATAGACCACATACAGTAAACGTTGATTTAACGCAACTGACGCGGTCTATTTTTTTAAAGTTTTTGACTAAGAATTACCGTCGATAACGATTTAAATTTTATCGTCAGTGTTGCTGACAACACTGCATCCTGTTGCCCGCAACACCCTTGACCGTTGTTGGCAACACCCAACACTGTCGTGCACAACAGTCACTTTTATGACTGCTGCCGGCGTGCTTTGATCAACTCACGCGGCGGGAACCAGGCGTATTGCGCCCGTTCAGTCGCCTCATGGATCGTACTGCAACACTCATCTGTTGCGATATAACAAACATCTTCATCGTGATTAGCGAAGATAAACTGCCGAATCTGCCATGCCGACCACAGTGGTAGCCTTAATCCAGGTATCTCCGGCAAGTTAGCCGGAACAACTAAGTCAACATGACTACTAGGCAGCCACTGTTCGATCGCCCATTGCGTCAACTGGTGCGTATAAATCAGCATTGCGCGCACCTGCGCCAACTTCTTAAGTAACTTCCGCTTGCAGATATGCACCCGAACAATCACTTGCCGTTGTGTTTGCGGCTGCGTAAAAGTCACAAAGGTTGCCTTACTAGTAGTATAAATCGAATCGTACCAGCGACTGCCGATCCATGAAGTTTGCCCCCAGCTAGGTGTGCTCTCCGGTACAAACGAATTCTCCCCCGCAAAATAAAGCGGCTTCCAGCCCAATCTACGTGCTACCCAATGCCAAAATCGCGGACTCGTTAATGACCGCTCACTATACTCGCTGATCAAATCGTTAGACTTACAAGTGGTCAAGATGCAACGCCCATCGATCCCGATCATAGCCGTATAGTATCGCTTACCTTCCATATTAACCGCATGCGCTAAGCTAGCGACATAAACCGTATCAGGTCTTATCACAAATTCATCACTCAACTCAACCAGATCTAACCGCGATTCGATCTGCTCCAAATCAAAATACGGTACGTCGTCGTTAATAAACTTGGGTTTTCGAACTAACATTTTTTAACCCCTTTAAATATCGACGATAATAATTAGCTACATTAATAGCATAAACGACAAAGGTAAACCAGTGCATGAGAAAGCGCTTATTTTTTAATGAAAATATTATTAAGCTTACATTAAAAAAGCTAAGTTAGCACCACCAAAGGCTTTTGCATCAAGAAAGCGTTTTATTTTTATTCGTAAATTCGCCTTTTTTGTCGTTTGCGTACTGCGGGGGTTGACCAGTATGCTTATAGCGTCCTAGACGTCTGGGATCACTACAGAAAAGGTTGTGATCCAATGACAAATCAATTGATCAACACCGCATTTAACGCTGCACTCGCCGATAAAAAGCTGATTTTCGGCGTCTTAAAAAAACTCAACATCACCCGACAGAATCCTGATTTTGACGACTATTTTCAAGAATGCATCCTGGCTTATGTCGACGCGTATTGCCGCTATGCCGAAAATGGCGCCAGCCTTGATCGCCACACTTATCTCTACATCAAACTGCGCCAACGCGTGATTGACTTACTACGCAAACACGACTGTTACCAACGCTACTTCGGCCACACCGCGCCCGATGACCGCAGTAGCGACACCGAACACAGTCTATACCAAGCACTACTCTTGCAGCAACTACTAACTGAACTCCCGCTAACCGAAAACCAATTATTCCGCCTACTTTACCTGCAAGATGACTCGATCACCGAGATCTGCCAACAATTAAAAATTAGTCGCCGCACCGTTTACCGCCGCCGAACTAAGTTATTGGCAAAGTTACAGCAATTATTGTAACGATTGATTTCAGTTACCATGTTCTCAACCAATCTAGACTAAACGCGCCTAAAAAAGCAGATTACTGCGCCTTTTTAGATACCCTGTAGAAAAAGGTGGCACAAATCGGCACGCTCATACGGCATCTATAAGTGAAGGGTAAAATAGCGGCCGCTGATTTTCCCCCCTTCAAAAACTGGCGCCTATCACTAAGTTGCTGATCAACGATAGAGTAGCGCAGCCATAAACTTAAGGAGGTCATCCCATGGCTATTTTGAAAACAGACTTGCAGATCAAAACCGTCGGCGACAACATCGACGGCGAAGCGACACACAAGTTCGTCAACGTCAAAGAAGGCACCACCCCTGAACAACTGGACACATTCGGCAAAACCATCGCTAAACTAGCCAACGAAGGCTACAGCGCTGCCGTCACTGTTATTTACGATCGCCACGACTACGCAGGGTAGAATGCGTTGAAAAAGCGCTCAGATTATGGCCTATAGCCTAGCTGGACGATAAGAGACACGCAAGTAGCTCGTTCGAACAGCGTAGCTATACGGAATAAGCTGCTTTTTCAACCACGTTTCGGCTAGAGTGATAAATTAGGCGCTCAGGATTTGCGCACCAGCCTACTACTCCACAAAAGTAGTTGATTATTAGCAAAAACCGCTAATAATCTTTGATGTTACGGGCGTTGACTATTCTTGTGGCAAAATTCGTGCCGCAAGAAACATGGCAGTTGGGTGATAAGAGACACGTAGTGACTCGTTCACACAACGTAGCTAGTCGCAGAAACCTGCACCATTTAGCATGTTTCCACCACCCTTGAGTAACGCGCACCACCCTCATTTTCGCCGCCAAGCGTACGCCCCGACGCTAAATTGCGGAAATACCGCACCACTGAATTATCTACTACTACACCCAATCCACCACAGAGAGGAGCATTCCCATGAAACAACTTGATATGGAGTTCAAGAACGAAATCGGCAAAACGAAACACATGCGCCTGAATTACGCTTCCCAGACCTTGGACGAAACCACGGTCAAAACAGCGATGCAAACCATCGCCGATTTGAAGATGTTTGAGTTGGAAGCTGTTAATCCGTACGCAACGCCGATCAAGGCGCAGTATATTGAACGGACAGTAACACCAATTTTTGGCGGTGAAGCAGAGGCTGTAGAACCAGTAGCCGACGCTGAATAAACACCGAATACGCCAAACAGCCACACTCAATCAAAAGTGTGGCTGTTTGGCGTTATTTCATTTCAATTTAATAATTCGTAATACTATCGATCGCACGTTGCCGTAATAATTCGATCATTGCCGAACTAACATCCATGACTACTTGATCAGCACTCACAAATTATCAGGCCAACGACTATCCTGTCTACTTATGATCGGCATCATAATAATCAACGCTGATCCTTGACCATCAGATTCTCCCTCACCCCAGCAATGCCAACAAAGACTCCTGTTCAATCGCCAGTGTTTCCGGTATCTGCTGCCAAAAAGTCTGCGCAGAACGTTCAAAATTAAGCAGATCTAGCTCGTTAATTAATAACGCGGCCTGATTTGTATAGACCGATGTGAAGACATCCAGATGACTACTGAGACTATTACCAGAAAAGTCCAATGGGTCAGCTTGACTACGAAAAAAATCGGGTCGTAATTGCTGCAATTTTTGGACAGCACGCTCATTGCCTGACTTAATAGTTTCAGCCAAGTAATAAAGCTGCTGCATCTCCGCAACATTCATTGTTTTAGCCACTTCAGCGGATAGCAACATGCTAAAAAGTCGCACGACGGTTCGATAATTTAAATTCTGGCTAGGTAATTGCTGCCGCTTCAAGTTATCTTGCAAAAAAGTATATATCTGATTATGAAATTGCTGCGCTAGCATCAAAATGTGGGTATAAAGATGCATCGTTATCTTACTATCTACTAAATTAACCGGATACTGTTCTGCTAGCGTTGGCTGGTCGATCTTGGTTTTAAAATAAAGCCGCTTAACTTCTGTCAGCTGCGCACAATAATCATCTTTCTGATCGACCCAAAAATAAAATTTTACCGTCTCCATATCACTAATCCCCATACTCAATATAGTCACTTTATTAGCAGTGAAATACTCATTTCTAAACGTAAAGTTACTTTAATAATAATACACAATATGTAGGCAATTCACAAAATAAATTTAGCTTTTTGATATTTAATTAAAGTAAGGTCGCATATCACCTTGATAGCAATAAAACCACCACTACATAACACGACCAATTTGAGCTATTATCAGCGCTAGAACGGATACGCGCTCAAGATGAGCATGTAAAACAGGCTAAAAAGTATACAGGCGATTGGGTGATAGATGTTAAAAGATCAAGACGACTATACTAATGTTGGCCGATCGTCTGTCTTTGTTGGACGATTTGCTGGCACTGCCGGACGAAAACTTGGCAGAAGGTACGGCTGCTTGACCGTCATCAGCTAGATTGTTTTAGTCTTTCGCACTATGGGGCCTATTTCTTCGCAAACCATGGCCTATTAGATTGCATTATGTGGCCTATGATGATGCTTTCTTCTATGTTACAATTCAATAAAGCGCTTACTTCGATTATTGGGGATTATAACTAATGAACTCAGATACTTGGTTTGATAACTACGTACCAAAATTTATCTTTAACGATAACAATCTAACTTGGAAAATCGATTCTAAATATGACCCACTGATTGCAGAATATAGAAAAGAAGTGGACTTCGATTTTGACATCTTTATTTACACCATGCTTACTTGGCTAAATAACAAGATGCCCCAGTTTAGCCAACAGCATGTACTTAATATGATATTTGACTACTTAGATCAGGCAGAACCCGCTGAGGACACTCAAATTGCTATTTACGGTTTTCTGAATTATTTAACCGTTAATCTTCAAACTGATGTAATCGACCAGCTTGATCATAAACTCTTTAAGTATCCTAAAAAAGCTACACTAGTAGAATATGAGTCAATCGCTGACGTATACTGCAATATTGTTGAAAACGCAATTGCTAGTAGTTTGGGCGGTGATGAGGAACTAGCGATTAAATATTGGCAGCGGTTCTTTAGTTTGCGGGAGAACAGGCCACAACTGAATATCGAGTTTATAAATAATAAGCATGACTCCTAGTAGCATGATTATTTACCACCCTTGCAATAAATAACTAACCGACTTCAAAAATAATTTAATCCAAGTTGTGATTGCCTCAGCAAATAATTGGTGAGGTGATTTTTATTGAATAAACCAGATATTGTTCAAATCAAAATGGATCATCCCGATTCTCAATCACAATCTACTATGGCAATAAAGGCCCTACAGATCAGAATTGATGCTAATAGATCGGTGGTAAGGTAAATTTCATTGATAGGATGAAGGCGGCATCGTGAATTAACCAAGTGAGCGTAAAAATTGACCACACTCGGCGAAAGAATTGACCAACTTATGCGAAGAAAATTGACCATACGACTAAAAGAACCCACTAAAGTGGGTTCAAACATTGTTATTGCTCTAGGTATTCTTTGATCAATTTAATACCAATATCAACGAGCTCATTCTCACTGATCTGTTCGTCGCTTTGAAGCATGGCCATCGTTAACCGATCCGATCAATCAATTTATTTTCAAAGCTTTCCTCTATCGAGTTAAGAAAGTAGTAACTAGCGATCCGATTACGCACATCTTCTGGAATCATACAGAGTCACCTCGTAATCCATAGCGTTCACGCATTGATTTATCGCCTTGAATTAAAATCGGATAGGCATCATGGATAATGCGATCAAGGATTGCATCGGCTATTTGTGGATTACCTAGTTTATTATGCCATCCATCTGGCGCAAACTGTGAACAATAAATGGTTGATGATTGATGTAATCGACTTTCTACTAGCTCTAAAACATAGGTAGACTGCTCTAAAGACAACTCTGTTAACAACCATTCGTCAATGATTAAAACATCGACTTTTTTATAGCGAGCTAATATTTTATGAAAGTTTCCATTAGCTTCATGCTTAGCTACAGCTAAGTCGTCTAAAAGTTCTGGCAGCCGAACATACTTCACCTTATAAAATTGGCGACATGCTTCTATGCCTAAGGCATTAGCGAGCCAAGTTTTACCATTACCAGATGCGCCCATCAAAATAATATTATGATGCTCACGAATGTAGTTCCCTGTTGCTAGTTTTTGGATTAGCTTACGATCCAATTTGCGATCTGGCAAATAATCTATTTCGGCTAACGCAGGCTCTATACTCGGAAAATCAGCGCTGTGTAATAGCCGACTAAGCTTATTAGATTGCTGTCTGGCATAAGCACCATCGACAATTAATTCAAACTTATCTTCAAAATCCATTTGTTGGTATTCTGGTTGCTGTTCCTGAACTTCTAAAATCTCAACCATAGCGTTGAGTCGCATTTCTCGTAATTTACGCTTAGTTTCATCTGATGTCATTATCTTTTTCCCCTTCGATTCCAAAATAGGCTGCGCCACGCGTGAAGCCATAAGTGTTTTGTGCACTTGCATTGTGAGGTTGCTCCTGTTGTTGGTTACTGCGTAATAAACGCTCGATTACTGGCACCGTTGGTGCTGAGGCAATTTTTATAATATCTTGGTAAGCCTGCTCAATCGCTTCACTGGAGTACTTACGGCCAAAATTCTTTAAACGAAGGGTTGCTTTCAGTGCTTGCTTTTCCACTTTTGCCGATTTAAGCAAATAACGAACGACTTCCGTTGTTGCTTCACCAATACTTTCGGCCCACTTAATTGCTTCTTTTGGGGTGTAATCAAGATACAACTGGTGGTTCTCTGGTAGATGATCATGATTAGTCGAGAATTGACCAAGCTTGCCATAAAGTCGTTTGTGTGAGGCAATACGACTATCTTGGTAAAAGATCTCAACGAGATCTTTCGTAACTTTAATATCAACTTTATTCTGGATATATTCGTAAGGAACAGAATAAAACATATTCTCCACATTAGTGTGGTAATCTAATTGTACAGTGGCAGTTTTCCAGGTTGCCATTTTATAAGGTACCCGTGGTAGAGGCTGTAATGCGAACTGCTCTTCGCTAATAAAAGCGTCTTTACGGTTACCTTTTTTATATTTCTTGGTGAATGGTCGCAAATTAAACTCATCTAATTTTTCCCTAACAGCCTGATTTAATTCTATTAATGTGAAAAACTTTTCGTTACGTAGCGCAGCGATAATCCAAGTTGAAAGGATCTTTACACTACCCTCGACGTTGGCTTTATCTTTAGGTGTTCGGACACGTGCCGGCAATATAATCGTGTTATAGTGACTTGCCAATTCGCGGTAAGTCGAATTAAGCACAGCTTCTCCAGATCGGTGCCTGGTAACACCAGTTTTTAAATTATCTGGGACAAGGATTTCCGTAACCCCACCAAAGTACTTATAAGCGTGAATATGACTAACTAACCAATCTTCTTGTTTCATTGACAAGCGAGCCTCACAGTAGCCATATTGGCTACACGGTAGTGTGGCGACAAATAAATAAGCTTTAACAATTTCTCCTGTATCTGAATCAGTTAGAGACAATGTTGTACCTGCCCAATCTACTTCCATAGTTTCTCCCGGCTTACGCTTTATGCGCATAGTCGCTTTATACTTTTGTGCATATTCGTGATAATACTGACAAAATGTGCGGTAAGCGTAGGGAATAACATTATTTTGACGGCACATTGCCTCATATTCATAGTGTAGTAGTGACAACGTCACATTAGACTTAGCTAGTTCCGTATGGATATGTTCAAAATCTGGCAATTGTCTGCCTTTAGACTCACGCTTTTTATGCGGGAAAAGTAGCGCTTCGAACCATTCGTCATCCATTTCATCAGTGAACGGTGGTACTAACACTTCTTCTTTTGCCCGTTTGATGATCTCTGCAATTTTGGGGCGAGAATTACCTGTAGCTGCAGCGATATTCCGTTGTACGACCTTTTGAGCATGGAGCTCAAGAATCTTACGATACTGAATGGACATAAAAAACCTCCTGTATAATATAATTACGCAATGTATGCGCTATCACATTATACAAGAGGTACCTTAGGGCTGGTCAATCTCTTTTGCAGAACTTGGTCAATTTCTTCGCTTAATGGGGTAAAATTTTATGCCGAAGGGGGTAAATGGGAATGCCGTCATCAATACACAATGTATAGGTAATTTACAAAATAAATTTAACTTTTTTTGATAATTGTTCGAATATAATTATACTGCATGCTATTGAAGTGATGCTAGCGATCCTGACGGCAAAAAAATCCCCACTAGCAATCGCTAATGGGGAAACCGCACTACTTATTCTTTTCCTGCTTCTTCTCCAATTCCAACCGTTTAGCCAATTCCATCAAGTAAGGCTTCAATTGATCCTTAACCTCAGGATGACGCAGCCCGAACTCGATATTCGTCGTCACATAGCCGAACTTATTCCCAACATCATAGCGTTCGCCTTTAAATTCACGAGCAAAAACGCGCTGCGTACGATTCAGCGTATCGATCGCATCAGTCAGTTGGATCTCACCGCCAGCACCCGGCTTTTGGTTATCCAAAATATCGAAGATCTCTGGCGTCAGCAAATAACGGCCAATAATAGCTAGATCACTTGGTGCTTTATCTGCAGCTGGCTTTTCAACAAACTTACGGACGTTGAACAAACCTAGTTTCTCTTCAGCTTCAGGATCGATGACGCCGTAAGCAGAAACGTCCTTGTGCGGTACGCGCTTAACCGCTAATGTTGAGGCGTGTGTAGTTTCATAATCGTTGATCAACTGCTGGGTCAGCGGCACCTTGTCTTCCATTAAATCATCGCCCAGCATAACGACAAAAGGTTCGTTGCCAACAAAGGTCTTCGCCAACCGCACCGCATCGCCTAAACCATTGGGATGCGACTGCCGCACAAAGAATAAGTTGACCTTCATGTTAGTCGTTTCCTGCACTAAACGCAGCATTGCGTCCTTATGCTTTTTAGTCAAATTTTGTTCCAATTCAGGTGCCGAATCAAAATGGTCTTCGATTGGCCGCTTGCCTTTACCAGTAATGATCAGAATATCTTCGATCCCTGATTTCTCAGCTTCTTCAACAATAAACTGAATTGTGGGTTTGTCCACGATCGGCAACATTTCCTTAGCCATCGCCTTAGTCGCCGGCAAAAAACGAGTTCCCAATCCCGCTGCCGGAATAATTGCTTTACGTACTTGCATGGTTTTACTCCTCAAAAATATAAGTTAATTTACTTGATTAAAATACTTAAACCATTGACCAACTTAGGAAACACTAGTCCAACAGCCTTTAAAACAATGTACCCAATCAAAACACCGAGTACGTTAGAAATAACATCATTAGTATCAACACTTCGATTCAACCAAATCGAATGATCCAACACATATTGCCCTACCTCGATAAAACTACTGGCTAATATCCCGACGAGAAATACTTTTAAAATATTGGCCGTTAGCGCCGGTAATTAAAATTCGCATAATTGAATCTCCTCACTATTATATTGATTCATATGTATGAAAAAGCAGGGCAAACGGTCTCACAACTAACTGTGTCTCATTTGCCCAACCCTATTTTAATGTATAATTGATTGCTTTAGTTATCGCACCAAAGGAACGCTAATACTTCTCGCGTCAAGAACAATTCCCCACCAGTACTCGCTGTAGAGAACGCTAATCAGAATCGTCACTTATTGGCCATTCTGAGCATATTTCGCCTCAACCGCAGCCTTCTCCGCTCGCCACCAGTCTTCATGCGTCGTATACCAATCGATCGTATGCTGCAGCCCAGTTTCAAAGTCAGTAAACTCAGGCTGCCAACCTAATTCAGTCCGCAACTTAGTCGCATCGATCGCGTAACGCAGATCGTGACCAGGCCGGTCCTTTACCTGCTCATAATCCGAGGAAGACTTGCCCATCAGCTTCAGGATCAATTCCAAAACATCCTTGTTGTTCTGCTCACCGTCAGCACCGATCAAGTAAGTTTCACCGATCTTACCCTTGGTCAAAATCTGCCACACCGCACGCGAATGATCGTTGGTGTGGATCCAATCGCGGACGTTTTTACCGGTACCGTATAATTTCGGTTGAATCCCGCTTAAGATATTAGTGATTTGCCGCGGGATAAACTTTTCGATATGTTGGTAAGGACCATAGTTGTTAGAGCAATTCGAGATCGTTGCGCGCAAGCCAAATGAACGCACCCAGGCACGAACCAACAAGTCCGAGCTAGCTTTCGACGACGAATAAGGACTACTTGGTCGATAAGGTGATTCTGGCGTGAATTTTTCGCCTTTGCCCTCGCCATGTCCCGGTAAATCCTCACGTAACGGTAGATCACCGTACACTTCATCAGTAGAAATGTGGTGGTAGCGCACATCGAATTTACGGCATGCATTGATCAACACCGATGTGCCCACGATATTCGTTTGAATAAATGGTGTTGGATCGATCAATGAATTATCGTTGTGACTTTCAGCCGCATAATGAACAACGGCATCCGCATCTGCCACCAAACGCTCAACCAGTGTCTGATCACAAATATCACCAACGATCAGTTTAACCCGTTCCGCAGGTAAACCAGCCAAATTAGCTTTGTTACCAGCATAAGTAAGCTTATCTAGTACTGTGACATGAACCTCAGGATGATGCTTGACTACATAGTGAACGAAGTTACTGCCAATGAAACCGGCACCGCCAGTAACAATAATATTTTTGAATGTCATGTTAAACTCCTTAGATTTCACCGTAAACAAAGGGATTATTCTGCTCGAACTCAGTAAAGGTTGGTTGTGCCGCATCCTTTTCTGATGTGATCGCCTTATCGAAATCAATTGGCCAATCAATGTTCAATTCTGGTGTCTTAAACGAGATCCCGCCGTCAGCCGCAGCATCATAGTAATTATCACACTTATAAAGAAAATTCACGTTGTCGGTTAACGTCAAGAAACCGTGCGCAAAACCACGAGGAACTAATAATTGACGGTGATTGCTGGCAGTCAGCAAATAGCCTTCCCATTGCTTGTACGTTGGTGACCCGGCCCGCACATCGACAATTACATCCAAAACAGCACCGGTAACCACCCGAATCAACTTAGTTTGCGCTGCTTGTCCCCGCTGAAAATGTAACCCGCGCAACACACCAGCTTGACTAGATAATGACTGATTATCCTGAATAAAATTAAAATCAATGCCCGCTGCCTTAAAATCCCGATCTGAATAAGTTTCTGTGAAAAACCCACGCTGATCGCCGAAAACTGCCGGCGTGATCAACTTGACATCCTGTAACTTGGTTGTTTTAACAATTAATTTACCCATAAAACTATTTTCCTTCTTTCGCTAACCGTAACATATATTGACCGTAATCCGTCTTCTTCAACGGCTGCGCCAACTGAACCAATTGCGCCGCTGAAATGTAACCCATATGAAATGCGATTTCTTCCAAGCACGCCACTTCCAAATTCTCACGCGTTTGAATGGTTTCGATGAAGCTAGATGCCTGTTGCAATGACGCGTGGGTGCCGGTATCTAACCAAGCAAAGCCACGACCCATTAATTGCACATCCAGCTGGCCCCGACGCAAATATTCTTGATTGACGTCAGTGATCTCTAACTCGCCCCGTGGCGATGGTTTGATCTTTTTAGCAATATCCACTACTTGATTATCGTAGAAATACAAGCCAGTGACCGCGTAGTTACTGGTTGGGTGTTCTGGCTTTTCGACGATCGAAATGGCGTGATGGTTTTCATCAAAATCCACCACCCCAAAACGTTCTGGATCATTGACATGATAACCAAAGACGGTGGCGCCGACGGTTTTAGCCGCCGCTTCCTGTAACATTTTGGACAAGCCACCGCCATAGAAAATATTATCGCCGAGGATCAAACAAACCGAATCACCGGCAATAAAATCTTCCGCTAACAGAAAAGCTTCCGCCAATCCGTTGGGCTTTTCTTGGACCTTGTACGAAATATTCAACCCTAATTCATGCCCGTCCTGAAATAATTCTTCAAACCGCGGCGTGTCCTTAGGCGTGGAAATGATGCAAATGTCTTGGATTCCCGCTAACATTAAGCTGGACAGCGGATAATAGATCATTGGTTTATCGTAAACCGGGATCAATTGTTTCGAAATCGCCCGAGTGACGGGATACAGACGGGTTCCCGAACCGCCGGCAAGAATGATACCTTTCATTTGAATGTTCCTCCTCACTTTAGTTAGCAAAACACATTGAAAATAGATAATAAATATTTAGTTTACATCAAATCATGTTTGATTTTAGATGTAGAAATACCACTAGTACGCGGTAAATAAATCACTTCACAATAGTCCTTTAAAAAATCGAATTGACCTTTCCAATCATCGCCCATAACAAATGTATCAATATTATATTTTTTTATATCTTCAATTTTTTGATTCCAAGAATATTCAGGAATCACTTTGTCCACATAACGGATAGCTTCCAAGATATATTTACGATGCTCAAAACTATGATAAGCTTCTTTATGTTTCAGAGCATTAAATTCATCTGTCGAAGTTGCAACAATTAAATAATCTCCCAACGATTTAGCACGCTCTAATAAACGAACATGCCCCCAGTGTAATAAATCAAATGTCCCATACGTAATTACACGTTTCATTAAATTATTCTCCTTCTTACTCATCATTAAAGACCTCAATTAATTATTTCCTCATTAAAAATGATTGCTCAACATATCAAACACAAACTGCTATGTTATTTTCAGATAGCTGATACCACGTTTCAAATTATTTCTATTAATTAATAAGTATGCACATAATACCAATAAATATATAGTAAGACCAATCTGAAAACCGAAGAACCAATTAGAAATCATGAAAACTAAAACTACTACTGTTTCCGACCAAATTTTATGTGCAGTTCTTAGTTGCAATTTACGACTAAGAACATATTCACCAAGACTACTTTGTATCCACAAAATAAATATAATTGAAAACATTAAGATAGGTAGGTTTTTAAGCAAAAAAACATTAAGCAGTGTCACTACAAAACTACATGCAACAGAAACTAAATTTACTTTTAACAAATCACGTTCAAATCTAAACGTCTTCATAAAAGTACTAACAAGTAATGAAAACTTCCCACTATAAATACACATTGGAAATAATAACGACATATACACTAGACTATCTTTATACTTGGGTAACCACATAGGCAATAATAAACTAATTGGATAATAAACAAGCAACCCAACAAATAAAATACAAATCAATAATTCTCTAATACCCAGGTAGACGCTTTTTAATCTTTCCTTATTCATTCTTCTGAGTACAGGGTATAAAACCAAACTAATGGCACTAATAAATGTCATTAATAAATTAGAAATATTAAGAGTAAGTGAAATTTTCCCAAAAATCTTAACACCCCAAAAAGCTTGAATACCATATCTTACGATGCCAATAATCAATGAACCTGCAAAATTAGCGATTAATAGCTTAACCCCAACTGAAAAGTTAATCCATGCTTCATTTAAACTCCAATAAAAATTAGAAATACTTTGAAAAATAATCTCTTTACAAGTATAAAACGCATAACACATGGATAAAGTTCGACCCATAATGTCTGCAAAAATGAAGTATTTAAAATTACGAACTCTTAATACAAGCAATAGAATTACAAGTACAAAATAAAATATTCGGCCGATTATACTCATAACCGCGTATTCTTGAATTCTTCCTGTATCCTGTAAAATATAAAGACAAAACTGGCGAAGGTTAATCAAGACAGTTGCAAAAGCAGTCATTATAAGAATATAGGATCTATTACCATCACCTACAAAAAAAGAATAACCAATAATTAAACCTGCAATAATTAATTGCATAAGCATAATTTCAATAAACTGAGAAAAGAATAATTTTTTATCCAATTCAGTATAACGAGCACCACCAAAGCGTAAATAAATACCATCTAGCCAACCAAAATGTAATACACCGACATAAGTAGTATAAAAAATATATAACTGCCAATATCCATATGCTTTTACCCCAATAAATTTTGGAATAATTAAAACTACTAATGCAGATATAGCTAATGAAATAAAGTTTGAAAAAATTGTATATGAAAAATTTTTAATTAACTCTTTGAGTTTCAATTAATCGCCTTCTTATATTAAGATAAATATTTATTATTGAATGATTCAATAATAAATGTAGGACTCATTTTATATGCTTTTATTTACTCCATTTACTTTTAAAGCATTTAAACAAAACATACCAATGAAAATAAGTGCAACAACCGAATAGTGTGCTAAATACGACGATTGTATGCTACTTAAAAAAATATCACTAAGAATAAATCCCGAAATTACTCTAGATGTTGAACTGCAATTAATAAAAAAGGTTTTTAAAAAATCTTTTGCAAAATAATAAAGCAAGTAGATGAATACAACTGCTCCAATTAAACCAAGTTGACCAAAAATCATTGGGAAGTAATTATCATTAAGATATAACTGGTCTACTGGTCCCATTCCCCGTAAAATAGAAAATCCCATATCATAGTAAGTTTGTGAATAATGTTGGGCAGCAGAAGATGATCCGAAAGTTGCAAAACCGGATCCAAATGGAATATATGTATGAATTAACTGAATTGCTCCGTTTACAAACCTTCTTCTGGGCGTAAAATCATCAGCTAAGAAATAATATTTAAATTGTGAATAGCCAAGTATTACTAATACAATTCCGCCAAAAATAGATTTCAATTTAATATGATTATTAGTAGTCCATACTGTTGCCCAATATAGGCCAAAATACACAACAACTAAAATAAAACCTCTTGATCTAAGAGTAAAAATTATAGTCGCAAGTGTCATAAAAATATATGTATTAACGTTTTTTCCTAAAAATTCTTTATAGGCAGTCAAAAAAATTAGTACGTAAGTCATTTGATTAATTACAAGTCCTGGTGTTCCAAATATAAAAGCATATGATCGTAGACCATATCTTATTTCATAAGACATATGTATATTGGAAAAAAGATTTATTACACCAAATGTAAATACGAAAACAACATATATTTTGAAAATAAATCCTAAAAATAAAAAAATTTTTTTATACATTAAAATTCTATTAAATGAATAAGAATACCTACTTTTTAAACCAATATAAAGCCAAAGAAAACGGAATGTGCTTACAATATCGCTAATAATATAAAAGAAACTAGACTGCCCATTTGAAATATAATTTCCAATAAAGCCGATTATTATACAAATAATCGAAAGCACAAGGAACAATAAATCGCTCTTTGATATTACTTTACAATAAACTAACCGTATAAAATATAGTGTAAGAAATAAAATAGAAATAAATTCATCAAAATAATTAAATGGTGCAAATATCGTTTGTAATGAATTTTGAAAAAAAAGAATTAATACAGCTATGCAAACTAAAACAGAAATAAAAAAGCTTCTATTTTTTTCCCTTACTCTATTCATTAAAATCATCCTTTTAATAACTCAATAAAAACAGTTGTTGATTGTAGCAAAGCTCTATTAGAAAAAATAGCTTTTTTATAACGATTAGAAAATGTCATATCGGTAGAAACATCATCAATATGTACAACCTCAATAGTAGGATCATATATCATTGTATAATTATTCTTCATTGCTAGATAATAAAGAATTTGTGCCTCCATATACATAAATGTTTTTGGATAAAAACAAGAATCATTATCATTAATGAAATCAGACGAAAAAACATAAAATGAACCATGAAGTGGCTTATTCTTTACTATCTGAGTGACTTTTTTTGTATTAACACTTTGTTTTCGCTTCTGTGGATGTCGATTGATAATACGCCATTTAATCCAATACACAGATTTTAAATGATTTTTAATAATCAAAGCACGTCTTGCCTTTTTTAAAGTTCCTAACGAATAATCTTTTTCCTTCATGGGATTTTGATGAAAACCACCTTTAAAAGTAATAATATCAGGACCCATAATATGGAAAGCATGATCATAATAACTTTTTTTAACTCGAGCAATAAAGTCATTCTGCTTAATTAAAATATCGCTATTCATAACAACAATAAACTCTGGATTATAATGAATTTTTGCGAATTTATAGCCAATATTATTTCCTTTTGCAAATCCTAAGTTTACATCGTTATGTATAAGGTCAATCATTTTATTATCACCATATACATGCTTCAGTTTTTTAAATGAATTATTTGGCGAAGCATTATCTACAATAATTACTCGTTTATCACCATCTAACTCTAATATTTTATTTACAGTTTCAACGGTTTGTTCAATTGCCATATAATGTAAAATAACAAAACAAATCATTTTATCTCTCCTTTCTTAATAATTTGAAATTATTTTCAAATTCATTTTCTCGATCTAGCGGAATAAACTTAAATGTATTCAAATAAACATTCAAATATATCTCAAATTTTAGTAAAAATTCATACAGATCATCATCGCGTAATTCATCAATCTGGGTAGCATGACGGTTCCGATGAACAAATGAAATCATACAATTACTAAGTGAAATTTGATACACTGCATATTTAACTTTATTGAATCTCAAAACTTTACTTACTAAACCAATAAACTCATTTTCCTGTAATTCAAATTCAATAGCAAATATAATTAAAGACTGTGAAATTCCTTCATTAACCAGCAAATTAATATGTGTGTACTCCGCTATTGAATAAACTAACTTTAAAAAAATAATCCTAGTTACAAAAAAATCAACCGTATGTGATTCATTATATTGAGGATTATTTGTTACATAATTGGCCATTATACTTGATAATCTTTTATACTTATTGGTGTGTCGAATAATTGGATATGCTAGCGTATGACAAGCACGACCTAACAAAGTTGTACGGTCCCACTCAATAAAATTAATAAATTTCTTATTATCTTTTTTTCTAGAAGCATTACTAAATTGCTTTGAAAAAAAGCTTTTTCCACTAGCAGGTAATCCTGATAGATCAATAATCATATAATCCACCTCAAAAAAATCACAAGTCTATGTAAATAACTCCACAGTAATTATAAATCAGCCTTTCTGACCTAACACTTTATAGCAAAAGCAATATAAAATAAATATTCACCGCAAGCTTCTTTTATGCCAATATTTCTTGCTTGCGAAACACCCTGATTCTGCTGTGTTACAACACGAATATTACTATACTTTTCCTGATAGCTAATCGCAATTTTATTTGTATTATCAGTTGATCCATCATCAACTATTAATACTTCCAAATCCAGAGAATTCTGTTCAACCTCGCTTCTAATATTCTGCTATCTTTCATATTGTATTATTGTCCTCTACTTATCATTTAATTTAACGTTGTTAATAATTGTGTTAATTTTTCATAATTAATTGCTTCACGAGAGTTTTCAAATTTATTAGTGAATTTCATCATTTCAAATTTATCTAAGTAACTGGCTAATTCAGACTTATGCAAACTACTATGCCGCATTTTTAACATTAGAAAATGTGGTAATGTATTATCAAGTGGCGGCACACTATCCAAATAATCAGACATTTCGTGTGAAACTATGATCATAAAATGATGAAAAATAAAATAATCAATTGCTCTATCATTCTCTTCCCAATATTTAAAAAGCATATCCCTAACACGCAACAGAAATTCATTGTTATTTTCCGCATGAATAAACCAATTTGAAACAGGAATTGAATGGCCACTTCTTCCTGGTCCGTATGTTTGCGGAATCTGAAACTCCGGTAAATTAAGAATAAAATCTTTTTTTACAATTACGGTTGAATCAATCCAAGTTCCTCCATAAGTACATAACAATTGTACACGTACAATATCGGAAAAGTGAGTATTTGATATCTTCCCATTCTTCCATTTAAGTTTGATATACTCGGGAATATCGATATAATCAAAGATATTTTCTTCAGTTATTAAATTTACCAAGTTAGGAAATTTTCGCTTTAAATAATTAAAATTAGCCTTGCAAAAATCAGGAGCGTTCTCAATTCCTTGTAACCACATGAACCAAATCATATTATTTGGGACAATTTTAAGCGTTGCAGAATTAAAATTGTCAGAAATTTCTCTTTTAAAAAATTTACGCTTTAACGTTCTCTGAATTCCCAAATTCAATCTTTCTCGGAAAATTTCAAGTCCTACTCTATCCTTCCCAAGCGAAAAGGGAAGTAACCCTAACATTAACGGTAGCTTCCCAGCACGAAAATAAGAATATATAGTGTTAATAACCTTTTTTCTACGTATATTCACTTAATAACCTCTCAATATTATTAAACTTACTTATATTATCTCAAAATGTTTTTTGCTCTCACGTTGTTCTTTAGAAGGTAATTTCATATAATCACCATA
Source organism: Loigolactobacillus binensis (assembly GCF_005405165.1). Classification (GTDB taxonomy): domain Bacteria; phylum Bacillota; class Bacilli; order Lactobacillales; family Lactobacillaceae; genus Loigolactobacillus; species Loigolactobacillus binensis. The sequence goes on along the minus strand of NZ_BJDN01000013.1, from coordinate 55,538 downwards.
CATATGTTTTAAGTACGCATCATAATCAGACGGACCTTTAAATATATGACCTTCAAATTCATAAAGCCTACCCTCACCGAAATACTTACGCGGCACGATTTCTTTAACTCGATAAGCTCCCATAATCGTTCCAGCAAATTGACTATTTTGCTTTTGTTTTCTCAGCAATCTATCAATTTTATATTGTAGTTTATTAGCTGAAAAAAGGCGTTGCAATGGTAAATGTGTGCCAAGAAAAATCGTCAATTTTTCTAAAGCACCGCGTTTGCGTGCTTGATCTATGTTATCTTTCTGTACCAAAGAGATTAATGCTCGATAAGACAGCACTTGAAAATAATAGAACTTACGTAAAAATTCATTATTCGGCGTACCGTCGATTGGAAAAATATCGATTGATACATGTGCAAAGGATTCCTCAATATTATGATTACGAACTTCTCTCACCTTGTAATCAGTATTTTCTATTCGAGTAATATAATACTTATACTTCTTATTAGTTTTAAAATTATCAACGATCAAGTTAGTCGGTAACTCACGCGCAAACTGTGATAGAAATAATTCATAATCATGTCTAGGCATAGCGATATCCATATCATCATCCCAAGGAATAAAGCCCTTATGCCGAATTGCCCCTAGTAAAGTGCCACCAATCATATAATAATTCAAATGATGTCGATCTAAAATCTCAACGACATCTTTTAAAATATCAGTATCAATTAGCTGTAATTTTCTAATATCACTCGTCATTATTTTACCAACCTAAACTCTTTCTCATACTCACTAACAATAAACGACCAACTATAAGCATCTGTAATCCGCTGTGTTGACGCTTGATCAAACCGTTCGATTTCATCTGCCGATAAAGCGTCAGACTGTTCGATCAATTTAGCCAAAGCTCCAGATTGCTTGCTCCAGTAAAGTGCGCTGTCCTCACCAACTTCACGATTAAAGCCAACATCGAACAACAGATTCAACTTAGTACTAGCTAAAGCTTCAAGTAACGAGGGGTTAGTCCCCCCTACCGAATGACCGTGTAGATAACCATATGCCAGTTCACGAATCTTGCTTAACAAGTTCTGATCGTAAACCGTACCAACGAACTTGATGCGCTGATCCTGTTCAAAGTGGGTCTTAGCTTTTAACGCCTCATAGAACTGATTATGTTCGACATTAGTAATGATCACCAAGTCTTTTTGTGATTTTGAAGTCATAAATTCCCGAATCATGGTTTCATAATTATTTTCTGGGACAAAGCGACCAACAATCAAATAATACTCGTTAGCGCGAATATTGAATTTATGGAACCAATCAGTAATTTTAGCATCATCGTCGGCTAAAGTTGACCGCTGTACATCAGCGCCATACGCAATAAAGATTGTTTTCGGTCGATACTGCGCGTAGGTCGTTTGAATATATTTTTCAATATTCTTGCTGTCACAGATCAATAGATCCGCATGTTTTACCATCAAGCCTTCGGAATATTTCCAGTACTGTCTTACTGGCTTACTCCATTTAGCCCGCATCCATTCATGACCATCGGGATTAACGTAGACAACGCCGCCAATTGCATGCACGCGCCGTGTAATATCCCGCATAAAGGGTCCAATCCGGCAAGCCAAGATGTAAAAAATTGGCTTTTTGATTCGATGACGTCGTGCATAGCGAATCGCCTGGTTCAGCGCGGCAACATCATAATAGATCGCCTGTGCTGGACCGATATTCGGTACATAAACATTAAAACAATCAGCGTGATTATGCATAAAATGCTTCTGTTTGGCTGCTGTTTTATTGGTCACTTTACAAGCAACATGATATTTAATTGCTGTGTCCTGCTGCCCCTGAGTTAAATATTCCAAAAAGGTTTCATAACCACCATAATTGGCTGGAATCCCTTTTGATCCCACGATGAATACATGTTTTTCCACTGAATTTACTCCCCTATTTCAACACTCACACAAACGCCAACCTTAATACTAAAATAGCGCTTAATACGCGCTATTTGGCCATATCATAATCTTCACAGTTAAGAACATAATCTTCAGGTCAAACCAGAAGCTACTTTTTTCTATGTACTGTAAATCCAATTCAACCATTTCGTCAAAGCCTACACTGTTACGACCACTGATCTGCCATAAACCTGTACAACCAGGCTTAACGTATAATCGCTGTTTGGCGTATTCGTTATAGTTTGCCACCTCACGTTCCAATGGTGGTCGTGGTCCAACTAGCGACATGTCACCTTTGAGAACGTTAATCAACTGGGGTAACTCATCAATGCTGTATTTACGAATGAAACGGCCGATCCGTGTTACCCGCGGATCTGCTTTCATTTTAAACATCGCGCCATCAACTTCGTTATACTTCAACAAGTCCGCCAATTTCTTATCAGCGTCTACAACCATTGAACGAAATTTATACATTTTAAATGGCCGTTGATGCTTACCCAAACGGATTTGCGAATAAAATACTGGACCTTGGGGATCGTCGCGTTTGATCAGAATTGCGACGATTAAGAATGGGATAGCCAATAGGATCAAAGCAATACTACTAGCGACAATATCGAACAATCGCTGAATACTGTAATAGGCGTATCTATGGTCAAGCGCAATCCGATCTAAGCGCGCAGTTTTATAAGCTTTGATGCTTGGTTCGATATTGTGTTCTCCCGTCTTATCGATCATCATTCAGTAAATCCTCCCAACTATTACCTAAATAACCAAAACTTCTTTTTTTCTTTAACATGGTGGTACTCACTCGGCTCTAAGTCGTCGCCATTAATGATCTTTTTAGCGTTATCCTGCATCCAAGTGACCATTTCCGTCCCATTATGCTTTTCCAGCTTAGCGAACGCCTTCTGCATGCGGAAATTTCTGCCTCTCAGGTTATGCGCGTCAGAGGCGAAAACAAAGCCTAAGCCGGCATCAATGATTCGCTGCGTAAAGTCTTCGACCTCGGAACCAAAAACGCCTAAGTAGCTGCTAGCGGTAATTTGCGTTAAACAACCGCTAGCTACAAAATCATAGAGCAACTCGTGCTTCTTTTGAATACCATGATTCCGCTCTGGATGAACAATTACTGGTGTAATTCCTGCCGCTTGCAGTTCAAAAATCATCTGGTTCGTATACTCTGGCACTTCACCGTGGGGAAGCTCCAACATCAAGTAGCGATTAGTTTCATCAGCGAACAATACGTCATCATTTTTAATGGCTTGCATTAAGTCACCATTGATATGTGCTTCTTGCCCTGGGAAGACAACTAAATCGATTTTAGCTTCATCCAGCGCTGCTTGAAATTCTGCAGTCCGCTGAATCACGTCCGCCTTATGATTGGTATATTTGCCGTCCATGTGGTGTGGCGTCACCAAAACATGACTAATACCGTTATCCACAGCCACTCGGGCCATCGCTAAAGCATCAGCCATGGTAGGCGCCCCATCATCACATCCTGGTAAGATATGACAATGTAGATCGATCATTTCTTATCGTCTGTTCCGTAATAGCCACCATAGTAGCCACCATAGTAACCGCCAGAAGCTGTATCTGTCACGCGGTTAAGTACGGCACCGATCAGGTTAGCGTTCACCTTTTTGAGTAAATCGCGCGCCCGTAAAACAGCCCCTTTAAGAGCGATACCTTGGGGAACCACCAAGATCACGCCGTCAACCTTACTTGCTAGAATTTGTGCATCGGTGACCTTATTAACTGGTGGCACGTCCAGAATAATAATATCAAATTTTTCTTTTAAGACTTTCAGTAATTGATCCATTTTTGAGGAGTTAAGTAATTCAGACGGATTCGGTGGCACCGGACCGCTTGGTAAAACGTACAAATTCGGCACTTCAGTCTCATGAATACTTTCACTTAAATTCGCCTGTTTTGCCGTTAAAATCGTGGTTAATCCTTGACTATTAGAAACGCTAAAAGTACGCGCAACCGTTGGCCGGCGTAGATCACTATCGATCAACAGGACTTTATTCCCTTGATCCGCCCAAGTTACGGCTACGTTAGAACTAATCGTTGACTTACCTTCTGAAGGACCAGCGGACGTAAAGAGCAGCGTTTTCAGTTGCCGATCAGCAGAAGAGAACTGAACGTTAGTCCGAATCGTTCGAAACTGTTCGGCAATCGATGAGGTTGGCTTGGTTACGGTGATCAACCCGACCCCATTTTTCATACTGCTCGAATCCAACTGCTTTTTCTTTTTAAATAAAGCCATTAGTTCACCCTCCGTCGTAATTCTGCACTACGCGGCGGCAACTCATCGGTTGTTTCCGCAACCCGCGTATGATGTTCGTGTTGACCATGTTGCTGCCCAGCAAAGGCCCGCTTCTTAATGTCTTCAGCGGGAATTTCTGAAACGATCCCTAAGCTGGTCAAGCCAGCTTCAGCTAAGAAGGCTTCATCTTTGACCGTCTTATCCAAGGCTTCATTCAAGAAAGCCAAGCCAATTCCGGCTAATAAACCAAGCACGAAACCGATGGCAATATTCAATGGCAACCGCGGTGAAACTGGTGATTCATTGACTGTTGCCTTAGAAACCACCGAAACGTTATTAACACTCATGATCGACTTGATCTTGTCGCGGAAAGTCCGTGCCGTGATGTTAGCGATTTTAGCTGCTTCTTGGGGATCGGTCGTTTTAACGTTGACAGAGAATACCTGTGAATTCTGTTGGCTACTGATCGAAATTTCATTAGTTAATTTACTAACCGTTTGCCCATTACCCACATCCTTAGCGACATCCTTTAAGATCGTTGGACTAGTGATGATATCCTTATAAGTATTAATCATTTGCACATCAGCCTGGGTTTGTTGTAAAGCCGCCGTTTGTTCACTTGCATCTAATTTACGATTAACCAATAATTGGGTTGTTGATTGATACTTGGGGGTCATCACGAAGAACGTTACGACGAACGCCAATAACGTTACGATGATCGTTGATCCGATAATGATCTTTAAATGTTTGCGCAACGTCAACAGAATATCTTCAATACTCAGGGTTGCCTCTGAATGGCTCGTTTCGTTCATTTAAAAAGCTCCTCCTATTACACACTCTTAAGGTGAATCCATTAGTTAAATCTACTAATAAATTTTAGATGTTACAGTTGGTGACCATCCCTGTGGCTAAAAAGTCCCACAAGAAATATGACCAGATCATACATAGATGACGGGATAATTTATGCAGAGCATAAATTTGAATTTTTGATTTGTTTCGGCTACCTACCGAACAAGTTTCTTTTTGTTTTATATTTTCTAATAAGCACTATCATTGATTAAACTTATTGTTTAATTCACTGTCATTATAGTTTGTTTACATAACAGTTTCATGACAAACACGTGACAAAACGAATATTAATCGTTAAACGCCATACTATGTCGTATAACTTTTGGACAATCATTCGTAAATAGTGCCTTTTGTGCGATTAATTAGTCGTTTTTTTGCACCAGTTTCAAAATGGCTTTCGCCGTATCACTTAAGCTGCCATCTTTTTGATAATTGCTTAGTAATACGACACCAGTTTTACCATCCTCAGTAAAGGCTAGCGCATTGTGGTAACCAGCAAAGTCAGCCCGACTGACCAGCCGATTGCCATCAACGGCCAACCGCCCAGTATAGGCAGTCCCCGCTTTGGCGATGGCCCCTTGATGCATGTACTTTTCACCGACAAAACTACTACTGGTGATGTAATGAGTCAACTGTGCCATATCGCTAGCTGTGGTATAGAGCTGTTTTGAGCCTAACTGATCATTCATCGTTTGGAAAAGCGTGTCTTGCGTGACCGCTGAAGCACTGTCACTAGCCTTATCATAAGTGAATGATGGGGCTAACTTAGATTGTACCGCGGCGCTGGTGACAAAGCCTGTATGTTTGACCCCAGCTGGTTGCAAAAGCGTGTCCTTAATGAATTTCTGGTAGGATACGCCAGAGGCTTGCGCAATGATGCCAGAAAGTAACGCATAATTGACTGTCTGGAAGTTATACTGACCTGTTGTGGTCACAGTGGCGTTTGCTAGATTCCATGCGATCACGTCTTTATTTAACTCACTGGCCGGTAAAACATCCAACGTCAAGCCAGAAGTCATTTCCAAAAGGCTGCCTACCGTGACACTAGCATCGGCATTATCTAATAGGTAATATTTACTTACCGGTGTGGTCAGATCCAACTTGCCATCTTTGACTAACTGCATCACGGCCGCCGCCGTCAGCGTATTTTGTAGCGCCCCGATCTGGTACTTCGTTGTCGCTGTTTTGGTGTTCTTTTGTGGATCTTGTCCGTATGGCTGTTGATAGACCAGCTTGCCATCCTGAATGACCGCTACATTACCGACGAACTGGAGCTGTTTCAATTGCGCTTTCAGCTTTGTTTCATCAATGGTAGAACTTGCAGTCTTATCCGTTGTTGCCACTGGCGTTGTTTTCTCCGTCTTATCAGTCAACTTGTGAAAATAAACGTGAGCTAGACTGTTTTTTTGATAAATTGCTGCCACAGCCCCACCACCGACGATTATCAACAAAACCAGTAAGACTGCCACGATTCGTCCTGCTTTATGTCTCATGCGTACCTCCACCATCACTGCAATCTTCATAAAAAAATCATAAAAATATGCATTATCTATTACACTATAACATAATGGTATATACCCAACAACTTGAATTCAACCCTTGTCAGAAAGTTGTAACAATTGATGTCAACAAAAATAATCAAGTTTTTAGGATTTATTTTCACTTCTATATAATAGCAATATTCTTTACCGAACATCGTCATTTATTCGTATCAGCTATATATCAACCAATTCTTATTAGATAATTCATTAAGTTATAATATCAACTTAAAAATATTAAAACTAACTAAATAAAAAAGCATTTGTTTTTTATCAAAATATAGTGGCATTAATTTATGTGTATTGAATACAATTCTTCAATCAAAAACAGCTGATGGCATATTCGCCATCAGCTGATCTCAAAATTTCTTCACTTATTCCTTCGCCGCCAACGCGCTGATCATATCCACTCGCTTCAGCCGGAAATGAGTCACCACCATCACGATCACCGTGAAGACAATAGTCATGACTGCCGCAATGATGTAGCCTTGCCAGCCAATAGTCAGTGGAAAGATCACCGTACTAGTAGCCGCTTGGCGTAAAATAAACGCCGTCAGTAAGTTGCCGAGCCCGTAGCCGACCACGATACCAAAGATCGTCAGCACCACATTTTCCCGCACGATATAGTTAGTGACTTCGTTGTCGAAAAAGCCGAGAACTTTGATCGTTGATAGCTCACGAATCCGCTCGGAAACGTTGATGTTGGTCAAATTGTATAACACAACGAACGACAACAAGCCGGACAAGAAAATGAAGATCCACACGATTGGATTTAATTTAGCGGCTTGTTGCTCAATGGCGCGCTTTTGCTTAGAAATAAACTCGGTGTGCACGACTTTATCACTGGCCAATAGTTTTTGCGCATAAGCGTTCTCCTGGGCGGCCGTTTGCTTGTGCGTTTTAACCAAGCGGGTGTTGACCTGATAGCGACCGCTAAACAGACGATTCAGTGTGGCTTTGCTCATATAGGCAAAGTGGCCGGCATAATTGGCGGTGATGCCACGAACTTTGACCCGCGCGGTCTGGTTATCCGAGTTGGTCACCGTCACCGTGTCGCCAGTTTGCACGTTCAACAGCTTAGCTAGTTTATTGCTCAACACTAGCCCGTTTTGCGGCAATTTGGTCGTCAAGCTGACGTAGTGTTTAAATGCTTGCGGCTGATCAGTGGCGTCTAAGCTGACTTCGCCGACTTTTTCTTGACTGGTGCTAACGCTGATCACATCAGTGTACAACCCTAGTGAGCGTTGGTAGCGCGGATTTTGCGCTAATGTGGTGGTGACATTTTTTGGGTTATCATTTAGGCTGACCACCGCTTGGTAGTGCATGATCTGCTGGAACTGATTGATCCCCGACTGACTGATCGAGTCGCGAATACCGAAGCCGGTCAGGATCAAGGCCGTGCCGCCGGCGATACCGATGATTGCCATCCACATTCGCGCCTTAAAACGGAATAGATTGCGATAGCTGACTTTTTGATTAAAACTCAACCGCCGCCAGATAAAGCCGATCCGCTCTAACAGGATCCGTTTGCCGGCTTTCGGTGCTTTTGGTAGCATCAATGCCGCCGGTTTTTCGCGTAACTCTCTGGTCAGCACGATTGATACTGCACCCAGGGTGACGAAAAAGCTGAATAGCGCCGCTAGCCAAATGGCGTTAACGGGATAATCCAGCACCACTGCCGTGTAAACGTACTGGGTCATCGCTTTGAACACGATCAACGGCAGTGTATTGACGCCAATCACCACACCCAGCACGGTTCCCAACAGTGCTGCAGCGATACCATATAATAGGTAGTTACGCGCAATTTCCCATTTGGTATAGCCTAATGCTTTCAGTGTGCCGATCTGGCCGCGGTCCTCTTCGATCATCCGTGTCATCGTGGTAAAGGTGATCAAGCCGGCGATCAAGAAGAAGAATAACGGAAAAACATTGGCGATGGCAGCGATCCGCGTCGTCATATCGCCATAACCTTGAAAACCAGGATTGCCCGCCCGTTTGGTGTAGGTATACGTCGGTCGCTCAATCGCAGTCGCCTGTTGCCGCGCTGCAGTCAATTTAGCTTGGGCTGGTGCCAATTGTTTTGTCGCCGCCGTTGCGCCGATAGCTTGAGTCAGCTGGGCTTTTTGCTGGTCAAGTTGCTGTTGTTGCTGCTTGATCTGTGCTAATGCTTGTTGCTGTAAATTAGTTTGACGTGCTGTTGCCCGGCCGCGCAAGGCTTTTTTAACGGCAGCTAGTTTGCGCTGGGCCTGCTTTTTGTAGGTGCTGCTGAAACTGCTGTGATTTTGTAACTGCGGGAAGTGCACTGATAAAGCAGTGTAGACGCTGGCCTTGAAATTAGTGGCCGGTAAATAGGCAAAGTAAGCGACACTACCGTCGCCAATATTGGCCGCGCCACGTTCTTCGTCGTCGACAAAGAGCGGCGAAGTCACAAAACCGACGACGCGATAAGTCTGCGTTTTTAAGTTATTATTTTTAACGCGGTAAGTGTCGCCTAGTTGGTAGCCTTTGCTTTTAGCTAACTGATCCAAAACGATCTCGTCACTGCGCTGCGGTAAATGGCCACTTTTCAACTTCAATTGGTTTTGCGTATCGCTTTTGCGGTAAGCAAATAATTGCACCACATCGCTACGTTTTTGGTCCAAAATATAGACTGACTTTTCCGGCTGCACCTGAGCACCGCTGACTTTTTTGACGCGCTGCACATCTGCTCGGGTCAAGCGAGCGGTGCGATCGCCGCATTATGGGTAATGATGATCACCGTTTTACCGCGCTTGCGACAAACATCCTGCAGCAGCTGCAACACTTGTTTACCGGTGGTGTAATCCAACGCGCCGGTCGGTTCATCGGCTAGCAATAGCTTAGGGTTTTTCGCCAACGCCCGCGCGATCGCCACCCGCTGCTGTTCACCACCGGATAATTGTGCCGGAAAATTTTCTAGACGCGCACCTAAGCCAACCTCACGCAATGTTTCCGCTGGGTCTAACGCATCTGGCGCCACCGCACTCGCCAACTCCACATTTTCCAGCGCCGTTAAATTAGGGATCAAATTATAGAACTGAAAAACAAAGCCCACATCAGTCCGTCGATAAGCCGTCAATTGTTTTTCCGTAAACTGGGCAATATCGACGCCATCAATGTTGATCGCTCCTTCCGTCGGTGTATCCATCCCACCTAAGATATTCAATACCGTTGATTTTCCCGCACCACTGGGTCCTAAAATAATCGTCAGTTCACCTTGTTGAATGTCAAAAGTCAGATCATGATTAGCCACGATCTCGGTCTCGCCCATCTGATACCGTTTGGATTCGTGCTTCACTTCGATATACGCCATAATTGCCTCCGTAATTTAGATATTATCGTTATTATATGGGTGTCAAATTGCGAATGCAATCGATAATGGCACGAGTTAAGTGCGTTTTTGCCACCAAATTATTTCAAATCCGTTTCAGGTACCACGTGTCGCAAGCCGCATGAGCAGGCTTGGCCAATAGCATATCCATTAACGCGTACTCGTACTTTTTTAGCTAATCGGCTGAAATCGGTATTCTGACCATAATGTTGATCCAACTGATTAAATTTGCATTGTTCCATATGAAACATAAATTCATCACGTGTTTAAAATCCTAGCTACCCCTTTCTAGTGAATTTTGATACAGTTAAGATGGCTTTAATTCAATTAAGTAAGCAAGAATTTGAACCACGCTATTTCATTCAAAAACAAGCAACAACGAAACGACACTGAAGGCAGTGTCATTTTTTCGGCACACAAAAACCCGCCATAACAATAGTCATGACGGGCTAAAAAGGAGTAAGGGTGCGTTTATGATTGGGAGGTCATAAACGCTTTTCTTTTACTTTGGAGGAGTAAAATGAAAAAATGTTAGTTTCAAGCTCACACTTAAAACTGTTAGGGTTGTTAGGTTGTTTGGGAATATCAATAAGGTGGGTTCCTTATTGATATGTATCTATAATAATCAATAAATGTGAAGAAAGTATGAATTTTTGCTTGCTAAAGGCTTAAGAATCATTAAAGAAAATTCAGTGGCACGCCATTGCTGAATTCGCGGTATTTGTGGTTGCCAGATGCGGCAAAATTTGCAATAATGTAAGCAATTACATTATTGCTAGTGCGGCGATTTCACGAAAAAGCACCGCACTAAATTTAGACGAAGGGGGCACAGCTTAATGAATCCTATTATTCAAACTTATTTGCTGGAAAGTCACATCACTTTAACGGATATCGCTCGAAGCGGTCACCTTGAGCTTGCCACCGTCGAACAGTTGTGCCGCCAACCGCTGAATCAACTGCCGATCTATTTACTGAAAGCTTTGGCCACCACGCTGGAGCAATCACCGACCCAAATTCTTGAGGATCTCCTCAAGCTTGAGCTACAACATACAGTGCTGCTGCGAACGGATCTCGATCACCTCACGATCATGGGCATTCCCTTTCCTGACCAAGAGCATTATCGCCGCGGCCGTGACATGTTGCTGGCCTATATTCGCGCCGGCTTCTCGCCTTCGATCCGCGATGTTAAAACGGTGCGCAGTGCGCTGCAGCGTCAGGAAACTTAGCGCATCATTTTGCGCATCGTCGGTTGCCGTTTATGGCCTTTGACCCGGCGATTTTTGATGTGAACATGTTGTTTCGGATCCACGATCTTGAAATGGCGCATTTCTCCGAAGAACGGTTTGCCCGCGGCTTTGATCTGTACCCAACCGGCCAGCGCCGCCGCCATTGCTTGGGCCGTTTTGGCGCGCTCGGGCTGACCATTTTGCTGGGCCTCATTGACCACACTGACCGTTAAATAAGTCATTAACTTTTGATTGTAGCGCAACAACTCATCGGTTAACGGTGCATCCTTGTATTGATTAAATAATTTTTCCACGTAACGCATGGCATCCTTGGTGTCCTGCGGTTGATAATAACGTCCCTGTTTGACCATTTTGCTCTCCCCTTTTAATTATTCAGTTAGCGCCTTACCAGCCGCTGAATCGCGAGTCACGATCTCACCACTACTCAGCACCAATAGGTCTAATTCAGCCGGCGTTTTATGATCAGCCTGCTGGCCTTGAACCGCAAAATAAGGCTGGCCATTTTTTTCGCCGGTGGTGCCAGCTTGCCAGGTAATCTTGCCGGTACTATCTTGTTCACCACGCTGTTGCTTGACCCAAGTCACGGCTGCCGCCGGTGATGTGATCTGCTTTTGACTGACGGATTCTGCCGCTTCACTAACGGATGCTGCTTGGCTATCAATTTTAGCGCTGGCCGAAGATGACTGCCGATCTAACTTAGCTTGTGCTTGCGACTCGGTGACTTCCTTGGATTCAGATTCGGCGATCGACTGCGCTTCCATTTGACTGCGCACCTTGTCCAGTGAGCTTTCCCGCGCATCGAGCACGCTGGCTTTACGGTTCAAGCGCGCTGAAGATGACGCTAAGGTCGCTTTTTCTTTGCGTAGTTCGTCTTGACCACACGCACTGAGCACGCCGGTCAACAACACTAGTGAAAGCCCGAAAAACCATCGTGACATCGTGTTTCCCCCTTATTTCGTTTGATTACGTCTAGAATAGCATATTAACGCGGCTTTTTGCGCATCATTTGCAGACGCTTGGTCATGACCCACGTCGTCATCGGTACAGTCAAGATCACACTGATCAGCGAAAAAAGCACTAAAATCAATTCGGCATCGAGCACCTTATTATTCAGCAATTCGCCCCAAGAATAATTCAGATCCGCAAACCAAATGAATAACCCCAAAAAACCACCGAAAAAGCCAAAAAATAATGTGTTAAAGGTGGTCCCAATAATTTGTTGGCCGACGTGCATCCCGGCCTTAAATAGCGCGTGCGTATCAATGCTCGGGTGTTGCTGGATCAATTCGCTTAACCCAGCGGCAATCGCCATAGCTGCTTCCGCGATCGCCCCTAAGGTACTTAAAACGGCGGTGGCAATGGAGACCTTCACGAAATTGATCCCCACCAACAGCGACATGCCTTCCAATTCATCACTATCTTCCATGCCGAAACCTTGCACGGCGGCCCAGTGTTCAACCGGCACGATCAGTACTAACAAGATCAGCAGTACTAACACAGCCGCAAAAAACGCAGTTTGGGTGGTCATCAGATCGTCTTGGCCCACGAAGATCGTCAGCGCCAACATCAGGATCCCTAAAATCAATGTCACCATGATCGGTGAGAAATGGACGGACACTAAAATAATGGCTAAAAATAAGCAGCCAAAGTTAAGCCACAGACTTAAAAAGGCTAAGGCTCCTTTGTGACCGCCAACCAGCACCATCACCGCCAGCAGTACTAAACTTAACGCCATGATCGTACTCATTTAACCGCACCTGCCTTCGTCACCAATAACCGACTGGCCAAGAAGCTGACCACTGGAATCGCTAAGACGATCCCGATGCCGCTGATCAAACTTTGCGCCATGCCTAAGGACATAGTCATCGAGAAGGTATAGCCCCAGCTGTTCCCATTTTTCAGTAGCAATAAGGCGATGGGAAAAGTTTCTGCAATAAAGATCAGCAGGAGCACATTGATCAGGGGGCCCATGATCGCGGTGCCGACTTGGCGGCCCGCTTGAAATAATTCCAGCGCGCTGATCGCTGGTTTGTCGCTTTTTAACTCAAATAAGGTGGCGACGATATCCGTTGATTCATCCATTACGGCCCCTAGCGAACCTAAAAGCGTAGCCGCCATGAACAAAGGCTGCGGTGCGACTTGGGTCACATAGGCCATGGTTTCGTAATAGATGCCGTTGTGATGTGTCAGCGCCAAAACCAGCGCGCTGAGACCCATGGAAAGCACGGTACCACTGACGGTGGCCGCAAACGTGATCACCATCTGCTTAGTCGGCCCTAAAATCAGCCACAGTGTTAATAGCGCAAACAGCAAGGCCAGGCCGCCGAAAAGATACAAAAAGCCTACGCTGCGCAGCGCTAGATCCAGCTCGATCGCCAGGAAAAATAGAATCAGATTCAAGGCCACACTCAATAAGGCCATCAAGCCGGCCCGGTGCAGCAGCAACACTAACAAACAGACCGCCAGCCACAATAAGGCTACCAGTACGGTATCGCGTTTCAGCCCTTTGATCAGAATTGTTTTATGGCTGCGACTAATAAAGAGTTGATCGCCGACACGATAGCGCTGATCAAAGGCGCCGGAAGCCGAATAACTATTTTTCACTTGCAGCGTTTGGCCGCGATGTTTGCCGTTAAGCACCCGCCCCGTTAAATATTGCGTGTACTGGCGATCGCGATTATTGAACTCATCCTTGGTTTTGGTGACCGTCGTTACCTTGCTGGCGGTTACCTGCAATATCGGTTGGCGGTACAGCGGTGCCGCGTAACGGGTACCGCCTACCAGCAACAAGCCACCCACTAACAAAAGCGCCACCCGCCACCAACGCCGAAAAAACTGCCCCATCATATCATCTCTTATCTTGAATTGTGCTACTAAATTAACCACTAACTCGTTCTGCTCTGGCCGCCGAAAAAACTAACCGGCGATTAGGCGAAAAACGATCTTGCTGGATATATCTTAGCATAATCAGGTTACGATTAAATTAAGTTCCGGCCCGCAAATGAAAAAGCCAGCAACTGGGATCGTTGCTGACTAGTGGCATAAAATTAAATTGCGTTTCCATTTAAAGTTTAAGGTGTGGCCGTACCGTAACAGCACGCAACCTGTTGCCCCCGTTTAAGCGTTCAGCGTTAATTGGTAAGCGTACCGTGGTTCTTTAGGTTCGTGCATGTAAATAATGCCGCGATAGTCAAAGCCATTTTGCTTGATCACGTGTTGCATCCCTAAATTTTCTGGGTGGGTGTCGATGCGCACATCGTTATAGCCTAATTGTAACGAAACCGTCAATAAATTAGTGATCAAGGTTTCCGACAAATGTTGACCCCGATAACCGGCGGCAACGGCGATCCGGTGAATCGACGTGTAAGTCGCGGCTGGGTCGCCACGCCAACTGCCTTGTTCGATCACTTTGTAATTTTCATCAATTCCGTGCAGTAACGTTGCGGTCGCAACGATCACGTCATAGCGCACCAAAACATAGTTATCCCCAGCGGCGACATCAGCGCTTAGATCACTTTGTTCTGGATAGCCGTGTTGCCATTGATCAACGTTTTGCTGCTTTAAATATGCTTTCGCCTCATTTATAATCTTCATAATAACTGGTAGATCAGTTGTCTTCGCTTGGCGCAAATAAGTAGTTGTCATATTGTCTATCCCCTATTCAAATTGTTCGTTTAACACTGACCCAACAGGGGGAATCAGCGCTAAGCGTAGCGTGCTTAAACCACACGTTAACGCAAAATCGGTTGGCAACATTAAACTTCAGCAGCAGTCAATTGCGGTTGCGCAAAACTGCTGCCGCAAACAGCGTTTAAGTTTAGAGATCACTAACTAATTTTCTGCATTCAGTTATTATCAACATTTCTTACTTAAATTTCAAGCAAATTTGCTTACATTTTTAACAATTGCTGCCCCAACTGGAACGCCGCGTCCGCTGTCCTTGGCACGCTTACTACCCAGCGCAAAAAGCGGGCCGGCAGACGCCGATCGCTGGCGGCCACTTTCCCTTGATCATAACCCTTAATTTGCCGGCTGCCAGTGGTGCCCTTTTGGCCGCGGCTGGCAACATCGTCTGTCAGTTGCAGTTCCCGCCGCAGACCGCAACGACCCCAACCGATTATCCCCACTGGCTAGCGGCGCGGCCCCAGCTAATTGCCGCCAATAAGCAAGCCAGCAAGCAGACTTTATTGGTTTTAGAACAGTTATTATCCCCACGCCAAGTCAATAGCGCCACCTTACAGGCCCATATTCTAGCGCACCAAATCGGGATTTGCGGTAGTGGCCTTGGTGGTAGCGTTGCGCTAGAATTACTGCGGCGTTCCCATTTAGTCACCGCCGCCAGCGGTGCCACTAATTTTCTGGCTAGCCAGAAATGGGCCGTCGCTTGCCAGCAACCGCAATTATTGGTCCAAACTGCTGCCAATCCTGGGTTAACGCCTATTTTCAAGCGCGCTAGAAAACGCGCTTATCTTTATACTGCACCGCACTTGCTCACTGCCACAGCCTACGCGCAGCTAAGTGCCGCCTTCTTCGCGGCCAGCTTTGCCCAGCAAAGCTTTCAGCCCCCAATGACCCAAAATTGGCTGAGTAAATCGTGAGCATCCCCCCGGAACCCCGTGTTAGAATGAAGCCGTAAGCGACCATGCTCGCGGAGTAGAAAGGGAGGAATTCTATGGCAGCTGATGAACAATACCAAATTCATTTACAACAACTTAAACATAAAGCACCTGGTTTTGTCGAAACGATCTACGCACTAGGCAATGGTCATCTCGGCGTGCGCGCCAGCAATCCATTACAAGGTAATTCGCCGGCTTATCCTGGTAATCCCGGCCTGTACGTCAACGGTTTTTATGACCTGAGCCCGATCACCTATGGCGAAAGTTATTTCGGTTACGCCCGCAATAACCAGACCATTTGTGAACTACCAGATCCGCGTTACCTGATCTTCAGCGTTGACGGCGTACGTTCCGACGAAACCCCCTACCAAATTGAAATGGTGGACAAAACATGGGACATGGCTAGTGGCTTGTTACTGGAAACTTTCCACGTCACCACGCCGACGGCTAAGAAATTCGCCTTGACCATGGAATCCTTTGCCTCGCAGGCAGAACGGCATATCTACGTGGTGCGCTACGATGTGCGCGCGCTGAATTTTAGTGGGCCCTTAACGCTGATCAAACGCCACGCCTACGTCAATCAGCAGATCCCGCGGGACAACGCTGACGTGCGGCGCGCCCAGCGCGGCAACCAGCTGACCCAAACTTACCTGCATACTGCAGTCCCAACAATGCAGCTAGCCACCCAAAAAAGCCAATTAGGCTTGTTGGTGACCATGGAATATTTAGGTAGCGATCCTCGGGTACAGCTCAACGCCGACGCCGATGTGCCTAATTATGAGATCGCCCTTGACTTAACGCCTGAACGCAGCGCCCAATTTACCTTTGGTTATTCGGTAGGCGAGATCCACAATTTATTGGCTTTCAAATTAAACCAAGCCCGCTACCTGGAAAAAGATCTTGCGCGCCTAAATGATGAAAGCTTCACCTCATTATTTGAAGCTTCCGCAGCACGGACAAAACAATTCTGGCAGGATAGCGACGTCTTGATCGAAGGCGATCCGATTTTACAAAAAGGGATCCGTTTCAATTTATACCATCTTTACCAAGCGGCCGGCCGCGATCATCGCACTGATATTCCGGCTAAAGGCTTGACTGGCAGCGGTTATGAAGGGCATTATTTCTGGGACACAGAAATGTACATGTTGCCTTTCTTCATTTATACGCAACCGCAAATTGCCAAGGCCTTACTTGGCTACCGTTACGCCACACTGCCAGCGGCTGGGCAGCGCGCTCGCGAAATGGCGATCAAGTCTGGCGTCCTCTTTCCGTGGCGCACGATCAATGGTGAAGAAGCCAGCGCTTATTTTCCAGCCGGCACGGCTCAGGTTCACATCAACGCCGACATTGCCTACGCCACCGACCAATATATTCGCGCCACTGGTGATACGGATTTCCTGCAAAATGCAGGCTTCGAATTGATTTTAGAAACCGCCCGCTTTTGGATCGCGTACGGTAATTACGCGAAACATGGGCCGCAAGCCGGGCACTTCGTCATCAATCGGGTAACTGGCCCCGATGAGTACACCGCGCTGATCGACAACAATTATTACACCAACCGGATGGCGCAGCAGAACCTGCGCTTAGCGGTTAAATATGCCGCTGAACTGCGCAAGCTCGCCCCTGAAAAATTGACTAGCTTAGCGGTTACTGAAGAAGAGCTCGGTGCCTTCAAACAAGCTGCAGCTAAAATGTATCTGCCTTACGACCAGAAGCAACAACTTAAATTACAGGACGACAACGCCTTAAATCGACCGCGTTTTGACATTAAAAATGAACCGGCGACGAATTTTCCGTTGTTACTTCATTACCACCCGCTAGTCCTTTATCGCTATCAGGTCAACAAGCAGGCCGATACTTTAATGAGTGACTTTCTTTTTCCGGTGGACCAAGATGAAGCACAATTACGGCGCGACTACAATTATTACGAAGGCATCACCACCCATGATTCTTCGCTGTCGCGGGCAATTTTCAGTATTTTGGCTAATCGGATCCACGAGCCAGCTAAGGCTCAAGCCTATTTTCTAGACACCGCCTTAACGGATCTAACCGATCTTCAAGGTAACTCCGAAGATGGGATCCACGCCGCCAACATGGGTGGTAGCTGGTTATCGCTGGTCTACGGCTTTGCCGGCATGCATTACGGTAACGCTGGCCTGACCTTTGTTCCCCAGCTACCCACAGGTTGGTTGCGTTTGGCTTTCAAAATCAAATACCGCGGTCGGCAAATTCAGATCGACATCCACCAAAATAACGCCACGTTTACTTTATTAAGCGGCGAACCGTTTACGGTCTACTGCGGCCAAGCGCCTTGTGCCTTGAGTCAACAAATGCCCGTTACGGTTAAATTGAATAATGCCTAAAAGTTGCTAAATCAAGATTTTCGCTCTAAGATTATTAGTAGCGGGTGTTCGTTCTATCACATGATAACCTTATTCATATGGTCACCGCGGACACCCTTTTTGTGTCGTGTTGCGGTGTTTTAATACCCGCACAGATTTTTTCAGTTGTTTAATTTAAACTACATTTAAGATTTAGCGTCAATGCGCTTGGCTTTAATTATTTTTGGGGAAAGGCAGTGGATATTGTGAAAGTTATTTCATTACGCGTCACTGATGATGCAATCGTGCTGGCCTATGAGCGGGCCAACCACCAGCGGCAGCAAAGTGTGATCGCTTATGATCCGCAACAAAGTATCGGTGATAATTTAGAAAAAATTCGCGAACGGTTGGTCGGCATTAATTTTGATGTGGCGGTGATCGAAAATCCGCTAGCTTATGAATTTTCGGACACGATCGTCGGAATCAATCATCAACGGATCGATATCGGCTTGGCGTTGACTAATATGCTCAACGTACCGGCCGTCAGTCAGCAAACGGTCCAAACTCTGGGTTTGGCCGAAGCGGCGGCCCGCAAACAAACTTATAATCAGTGGCATTTAGACTATTATGGTGAATACACCGGTAAGCGCAATTACGGCCAGGAATCAATGTTAACGCTGGGCAACGGCTTTTTCGGCCTACGCGGTAGCTACGTGGAAGCCAAAGCCGACGCTGACAACTACCCGGGAACGTACATCGCTGGTTTTTACAATCAATTGACCACGAAGATCAACAAGCGTGACGTGGTCAACGAAGACCTGGTCAACGTGCCTAACGCGCAGTATTTGACCTTTGGTATCGACCACCAAACACCATTTACGATCAAGGCAGAGAATATTCAGGATATTTATCGCAGTCTTGACCTGCAAACCGGGGAGCTACGCACCACCATGTTGGTGCAGTTAGCCACTGGCCACGCCTTAAAAGTCGTGACCACTAAAGTCGCTGATATGCACAATTGGCATCAATACGCCATTCGCTACCAATTAACACCACTTAACTTTTCCGGAAGCTTACAAATTTATTCTGAGATCGACGGCAGCGTCACCAACAGCAACGTCGAGCGCTACCGTAATTTCAATTCACGGCATTTTGACGTGACGGAAATGAGTACCGCTGGTGCCGAAGCTTATCTGGCCGGCGAAACTAAAACCTCGCACATCAAGTTCGTCATCGGTAGTAAATTAGTCAGTTGTAATGATGTTCCGACTAAACTGACCACCCACAACCAAACCAATGTGATCCGCCAAGAAGTTAATTTAGCGGTGACGCAAAATCAATCTTATACTTTTGAAAAAAATGTGGCGCTGTTCACCAGCTTGGAAACCAGCACTGATCTAATGACCGCCACTATTGCGGAATTACATCAAGCTAGCTTTAGTGCCAGCGAACAGCATAGCGACAGCTTTTGGCAGGAGACTTGGCACAACGCCGACATTCAGATCGACGGCGATCTGACTAGTCAAAAACTGACGCGGGTCAACATTTTCCATACCTTCGTTTCCGCTACGCAGGTCGCTAATCAGCATTTAGACGCTTCCGTTGGTGCCCGCGGGCTACACGGCGAAGCTTACCGCGGTCATGTTTTCTGGGACGAAATGTTCATCATCCCCTTCTACACCTTGCACTACCCGAAGTTGGCGCGACAACTATTGATGTACCGCTATCACCGGTTAGATGCAGCTAAGCAATACGCCGCCAGTGAAGGCTATCAAGGCGCCATGTTCCCGTGGCAATCCGGTAAAGACGGCGATGAACAATCACAATTTGTGCACCTTAATCCGCTGACCCAGCAATGGGATCCAGATAACAGCCGGCTCCAGCGCCACGTTTCCTTGGCGATTGCCTACAACGTTTGGGTCTACTACCATTTGGCCAACGACCGCGATTTCATGCAGCGCTACGGCATCCAAATGTTACTGGATATCGCCCGCTTCTGGATCAGCAAAGCCGAATACAACGCGACCACCAAGCGCTATGACATTAAAAAAGTCATGGGGCCCGATGAATTCCACGAAGGCTACCCCAATAGCGACGAAGAAGGCTTGACCAACAATGCTTACACCAACATCATGGTCAGCTGGCTTTTTGAAACCATCGCCTACTTGCGCGGCAATGTAGTGTTGGAAGCCACCTTCACCAAAGCGCTGCAACAAGCAGGGATCAATACCGCGTTGTACAAAAAAATGGCGGATATTGGTCACCATTTAACTTTAGATGTAGACGCTGCCGGCGTGATCGGCCAATTTCAAGGTTACTTCAAGTTGCCAACGCTGAACTTCGAAAATTATCGTAAAAAATATGGCGATATTTCGCGGCTAGATCGTATTTTGAAGGCTGAAGGCCACACTCCAGACGCCTATCAAGTCGCCAAACAAGCCGACGCGCTAATGGCCTTTTACAACTTCGACTTTAGCCACGTTAACCAGATCCTTAAGCAAATGGGCTACGATCTACCAAACGAATTTTTGACCCGCAATATTGAATATTATTTGGATCGTACGACCCACGGCTCCACGCTATCGCGGATCGTCTACGCTGTATTGACCTTGGTCGACGGTAATATGGATCAATCCTGGCATCTATTTTCACAAGCGCTACTGTCAGATTATTACGATATCCAAGGTGGCACCACCGCCGAAGGGATCCACCTCGGCGTGATGGCGGCCACCCTAATGTTGGAGACCCGCAACTACGCTGGGGTCGACGAGTTAACGGATACGATCACCATTGCACCGCATTTACCAACTCATTGGCACCGGATCGCTTTCCGGCAATATTTCCGGGGCACGCAGTACCACTTCCAGATCACGCAAAAGGCGATCACCGTTACCGCCGATCACAGTGCGACGATCAAAGTTGGCGCGCAAGAATTAGTGCTGAAAGCCAATAAACCGCTGACCGTCGATTACCACGGCCAGCCCCTAACTGCAATTGCCCAAGCAAAATAGCCAGCATTAGAAAAAAATGACCGATAAAAAATTGCTAAATATGCCCTAGGAGGAACGCACATGGTAAAATTTACAGATATTAAAGGCTTCGTCTTCGATCTAGATGGCGTCATCACCGACACATCCCGCTACCACGCCCAAGCTTGGGGTCAACTGGCCACTAAATTAGGTGTGGATTACCCGAATCTTGGCGACGCAGTTAAAGGTATCAGCCGAATGGATGCGCTGGAAATGATCTTACAAAAAGGCGGCTTGGAAAATAATTACACCGCAACTGAAAAGGAAGCGCTGGCCACCGAAAAAAATACCAATTACGTCCAATTGATCCAGAATATGAGCGCTAAGGATATTTTACCGGGTATGGCCGCCTTTTTAGCTGATCTCAAACGTGAAGGTTACGGGATCGCCCTAGCTTCCGCTTCCAAAAACGCCCCGACGATCTTAGCCAAGATCGGCTTACAAGATTACTTCACTAAAACCGTTGATCCAGCTACGTTGCAACACGGCAAACCCGACCCAGAGATCTTTATCAAAGGCGCGCAACTACTCGACTTAATGCCGGCACAATGTATCGGCTTAGAAGACGCTGCCGCGGGAATCGCGGGGATCAACGCTGCTGGTGAAACTTCAGTCGGCATAGGCGATCCACAGTTGCTTCACGCCGCCGCGATCAACTTTACCGACACCAGCCAAGTGACTTTGGCCAATATTCAACAAGCAATGAACGGATAGAAATAGAGAGTGTAACATAAGGCGCCCAGCTTTTGAGCATTAGCCTAGAGCGGCGAATAATTCACGTAGTGGATTATTTGACGATCGTAGCTAAGCGGAAAAAGTTGCCTTATGGCACACGTTTTGGCTATATTGTTCGGAAGTACAAATAAGGAGTTGGACATAAATTACTTATGTTACAACTCCTTTTTTATGGAAAATTCATTTATTTAGACACTGAATACCCCTTAGCCAAGCGCGTTGACATTGCGCTTCATCCGAATCAAATAGGTCAGACCAAACGAAGCGAGCAAGAACCCAGCAACCACCAAATAAGGATAATGATGATTCATATCCAGCAGCGCACCGGACATGATCGGGCCGATCACGTTGCCGACGCTAGTCAGTGACATATTCAAACCATTGATCAGGCCTTGATTACTGGTGCTGGCTTTAGTCAGCAAGGTGGTGATCGCCGGCCGCAGTAAGTCAAACGCTGTGAATACGATCAAGGTGGCCACGATCACTTCCCACTTACTGTGCGCCAAAATGATCCAGATCGTGCCGACAAAACTGAAAAAGAAGCAGTAGCGAATGACCCGCGTCTCATTGAACGCCACCACCAAACGGTCAAACAAGGCGACTTGCATGAACAGTGAGATCAGCCCATTCAACGTCAGTACTAGTGCAATATTACCTAACGTGAAATGGAAAACTTCGTTAACGTAGATACTGTAAATACTTTCAAAGCCTTGGAGGCCAAACGAAGAAACAAGGATCATCACAAATAGGAGGAGCACTGATTTAGTCAGGAAGTCTTTCATATTGCCAGCTGCGGCCGATTTTGCTTTAGCAGTGGCCACATCTGTCGCCACCAATTCGTCTTCAGCCGGCAGAGTCATGAGCAGCGCAATGGTGCTCAGCAGGCCCAGCACGGCGGCGCTCCAAAATGGCGCTTTGTAGTCAATATTCGCCATCAAGCCGCCTAGTCCGGGGCCGAGGATCAGGCCACCGCTAAACGCCGCCGACAGCCAACCGATCACTTTGGCACGCTGGCTGCGGGTGGTGATATCGGCAGCCATCGCCATTGCCGTCGGCGTGACCATCGCGGCGGACAGACCGCCGACCACCCGGGAAATATTGAACATATACAATTTATTGGTCAACGCAAATAAGATCTCCGACACCATAAAAAGGAACAAGCCAACCGCTAATACCGGCTTGCGGCCGACGCGGTCAGACAGTCGGCCCACCAACGGCGAAGCCACAAATTGCGCGAACGCAAACAGCGCGCTCATGATCCCCATGTCAGTCGCACTTAAATGCAGTTCGTTTTTGATAAACGGCATGACTGGGATCACAAGCCCAATGCCTAAACACACCAAGAACTCACTGAAAATCAAGATGAAAATCGCCCGTTTTGCCTTCGCTGTCATGTTGACCACGCTCCTTTGATTAGACTGAATTTTTAACGCCACTGAAAAATAGCCGTCACGCAACCGACGACTATTTTTCGCAATCTTATTCAGTATACCGGTAAGCAACGTTTAATAGCAAGCTAGAAGGTTTGAAAAGGTTTAGTGATCAACACAAAAAAGCGTGTGCGGCATCAGGTCGCCAGTGACTACCTTAAGCGCAAAGTTAAGCGCGCTTGATTTTAAATATCCACATGATGCTTTAACCGCGGGAAAACGTGTAAGTCCGCCCACTTCATCATGGCGCCTTGAGCAACCAAGGCTAAAACGGTACCGTAGCCGATCGCGTCTAACTTACCAGTGGCCAGAAAGGCGGCCAACGTGATCAACAGCGGTGGCGCGTAGCTGACCCACTGGCCTAAGATCGCGGAACCTTTGAGAAATTTAAACCGCAGAATATAAGATAAGTCATCATTGGGGTGCATCAAAAGATTAGCGCGCTGATAAATCGAAACCGCGGTGGCAATAGTCATGATCCCCACGGTATCGATCACCAACCGTAAAACCAAATTTAGCTGGGGCACCCCTAACCAATTCCACCCTAAGGTAAATAGTGAGACCAAATAACTAAACGGCAGCGTATATAACAAATTCGAGAAAAAGCGCCGGCGATCGAAGTGGCCTAATAATAATTGATTGGCCAACGTGACGGCGATGCCATAAATAAATAGCGTTGTGCCCAACGGAATGTGGATCCAATTGGCTAAATTAACCGAGGATCCCGTCCAAACAGCACTCCCTAAATGGGTCGCGATCGTTAACCCATTACCAGCGGCGTTCATAAAAATTGATAAAATCAAAAAATCACGGCGCTGCCGAAAGTCTTTTAGTTTTGCCATTTGCCTATCCCCACCTTTAATCGACTAAACTTCATTTAAGTCTCATTCTAACACTAAAAATTCCGGCATTTCGGAAATTAATGACCACTACGGCAACGTATTGCGCAATTTTCTATTAACCAAATAACGTGAAGTAGCCGATAACCAGGATCCCTAAAATAATCCGGTACCAACCAAAGGCTTTAAAGTCGTTTTTCCTAATATAATTCAATAAGAAGCGGATCGACAGGTAAGCGACCACAAACGAAACCACTACGCCGACTAGTAAAACCACACTTTGCAGGCCGACTAGGCTGTTACCATGCATATAGAACTTAAGAATTTTGAGTACCGAAGCCCCTAACATTGTGGGGATCGCCATGAAAAACGAGAACTCCGTGGCAACGTAGCGGGAAGTTCCAATAATGATCGCACCTAAAATCGTTGCTCCTGAACGCGAAGTACCGGGAATCAGTGATAATAGCTGGAAAACCCCGATAAACAACGCCGTTTTATAGGGCAATGTATTCAGATCAGTAAATTTAGGTGTGATCCCGTGATTGTGATTTTCAATGACGATGAATAAGATCCCGTAAATGATCAAGGTCGCTGAAACCACGGCCCAATTCATTAAATGAGCGTCCATCCAGTCATTTAACGGCAAGCCGACAATGACCGACGGTACCACCGCCAGCAAGACTTTCCACCATAACGTCCAAGTCTGGGAACGTTCCTGCGTTGTTTTGCGCCCTGACAACGGATTTAGTTTATGGAAATACAGCACCACAACCGCCATGATCGCTCCAAGTTGGATCACCACATTGAACATATCAACAAACGCTTTTGATTCCTGCAGCTGAATAAATTCGTTGACCAGCACAATATGGCCTGTCGAACTGATCGGCAGGAACTCAGTGATCCCTTCAACGATCCCGAGGATCACCGCTTTAAAAACATCTAACAAATGTATGTACCCCATTTCAAAAAATATGTAAAATGCGGAATAAAAGGTCGCAACCGACCTTTCGTTCCGCGCCAAACACTAAGTTATAGACTACCATTTTCCTTTAATTGACGCTCAGTCAAGTACGCATCCAAATAGTCAAAGGCTAATTCGCCGATACTATCGAGTGAGAAACTAACTTGATCCTCAGCTTCAAACCCTTCTTCATCAACTTCACTGCTGGTCACAATGTGTAAGGTGACCATCTCGCCGTCGAAATGCAGCGGCACCCCAGTGAAAGTAGCCGGATCCTGGCTCATTCGCAGCCGGATGACCCGCTTAAATACACGCGCCTGCTGAATCAGCGCCGCAAACAAATCAGTAGTGCCATCAAATAAGCGTTCATCATTTAACACTGGTTGCTTAACAAAGTGACGCTGGCGATTTGCTTTCACGAAGTAGTGCATCATCTGTAAATAATCGGCGGCGGTCGTCAGGCGCTGAATTTCATCAAGCCGAAGCAAAACGTAACCACCAAACTGACCATTCATATCGATCAAGTTAAACAGCACCGTTTTTTGGTTCAAGGTATTAACCGTTCCCACAAAGAAGTTATCCTGATCTTCACCTGTATAGATCATCACCAACTCGTGACCCTTTAACGCTAACCGTAACTGTTGGTTGATGGCAACTGGAACTGTAAAATCAACGGCCTCAATATGTTGCTGCGCCGCCTTTTCCAGCATGAATTTGCCTACCAAGGTCAGTTCTTTGCCTTGCAGCTCAATGATCTGCACGTCACGCAAAGCGACGGTCACTAACCGCTGACTGCTAAAATCAAATTTATCGAATACCTTTAAAGTCACCGTATCCGCAGTTAGATCCGCAACGACTCCTTCTAGGAAATTATCCTGACCGGCTAAAATCAATAACATAAAATACTGTCGTTCAAAGCTTTGCTGCAAGATCTGCGGTAGCAACAAATTAGCCGCTTCAAAATACAAAGGTTGCGGTGTCAGCTTAATAAACTGTTCCAGCTGCGCGTTTTTGATGCGAAAAGCCATATTAGTCAGGTCTTGGCCATCTAATTCGACCTCACTGATCACACTGATCGCCAAATAAACTGAGCCATCGCGCAGGCCACCGTCATCATACGTATCTAACACCACTGCCAGATCGTTGACCGTGGCCACGTAGCCAGTGTACACGACTTCTTGTGCTTCCTGATAAATATTTACCAGCAAATGCTGCTGAGCAGCGGTTTCCAAGTCGACCAAAATTGAATTCATTGCGCGACACCTCACTTTCTGGCTTTAGTCTATCCTTCATTATACCGACAAAAGTCCAGAAACGATAGCATTTATACGCAAAATTTAACGACTAGTTCCGGGCGCGGCGCAACCAATTGACCCCCCAAACGATCCCACCGATCAAAATAGCGGCGAAAATAAGTTTGAAGAAGAGACCAAACACGAGCGGAAGTAAATGCAAGACTAAGTTTAAAACAAACAGGCCAACAAACACCATACCCACAAGGCGCAAGAAATTATTCATAATGGTAACCTCACTTTTTATAATAGAAGACTTAAACGGTGCAGCGCTTTTTGAACACCGCGCCACCAATTATCCGCAATCATTTTTAAGTCCCTTTTTAGTTGTTGGTTTCAGTATAAAGGGCGAGTGTACTGCGAACCTCGGTCTTAAGCTTTATTTTTTGCTGCGACCATTTGCCAAAAATTCGTGATCTGAGTGGTTAATTGCGTCAATGAATAGCAACGCTGAAAATGTTGCCAGTGAGCCGGAAATAATTTGGTGTAACGCGAGCTAGCAAAGCGTTGATCTAGCAACAAGATCACGCCAACATCGTGGCTGCCGCGAATCAGCCGGCCGGCCGCCTGCAGCACATGATTCATGCCGGGTAATTGGTAGGCAAATTGAAAACCAGTGCCTTGTTGCGTATCAAAATAAGCGCGCACCAAATTACGTTCGGTGGACAAACCTGGCAAGCCAACGCCAACAATGGCAACGCCGATCAAGCGCGTTCCCTTTAAATCAATGCCTTCTGCAAAAATTCCGCCTAGGACACAAAAGCCGACCAACGTCTGCGTTGGCGCAGCGCTAAATTGCGCCAAAAAGTCAGCGCGCTGACTTTCATCCATTTGCGGCGTTTGGGTCAGCGTGGTCACCTGCGGATAGGCCGCTTGAAAGGCCGTTTGCACAGTTTCTAAATAGCCATACGAGGGTAAGAAAACCAAATAGTTTCCACATTTTGCATTGACCATGGCGCCGATACTCGCCACGATCCGCTCAAGGTTTTGTTCGCGTTGCCGATAAGTGGTTTGAATATATGGTGTTACCAATAACGCTTGCTGTTGCGCTGGAAATGGCGATGCCAAACGAAAACTTAAACTAGCAGTATTGTTACCTAACACTTGCTGGTAGTAGCTTAGCGGCGATAAAGTAGCAGAAAATAAAACCGCGCCGGCCCCTAAACTCAGCGCGCGGTCTAAAAATGCACTAGGGTCAAGACATAATTGTTTGACCACCGTTTGGTGCGTGGTCTGATCGTAAGTGACCAATGATTGGTAAGTTTCATCATAGAGATCAGCGATCTTCAAATAAGTTAAACTGGCGAAATAAGCGTCAAGTAACGGTTCAACCAAGGGCTGCTCCGGATATTCAGCTAACCAGTCGTGAACTTGCGCCACCCAATCTGCCAGCGCCTGATTAACTGAATCCAGCGGTGCTTGGCCCGTCATTTCCGTCACACCATCATCCCGCAGCGGCCTACTGATTTTAGTCAGCGCCCGCTTAACTTTGCGTGTGCATTTTTCCAGCGCGCTGGTACCGGCGCTGGTTTCGCCTTTGGCCTGTTGCAACACCGTTTGAAAAGTTTGGCTACTAATACTAGCCGAGTACATAGCCCGCGAACGACCGACTAAATTATGCACCTCGTCGACTAAGAAGAAGTTGTCTGGATCCGGCGCACTGAAAAAGCGCTGCAAGTAAACGAGCGGATCAAATAAATAATTGTAATCGCAAATGATCACGTCAGCAAACAAACTAGCGTCCAAAGAAAATTCAAAGGGATCAACGATATGTTTGCGCGCATACTGTTCGATCACGCCGCGCGTCAACTGATTTTCATGGGTCAATAGATCGCGTAGCGCAGGCTTGATCCGATCATAATAGCCTAGCATGTACGGATTATTTTCTGGCGCTAGGTCAGCTTCTTCCGCGAAGGTGATCTTATCTTTGGCCGTCAAGGTAATGCTTTTCAACGCCAGCCCCTGCTGGCTCAATAACGCCACGGCCGCTTCGGCAACTTGGCGCGTGCTCTGCTTAGCCGTCAAATAGAACACCCGCTGAATTTTATCTTCACCCAACGCCTTGATCGCCGGAAATAAGGTTGAGATCGTCTTGCCGGTTCCTGTCGGCGCCTCAACAAACAGCCGTTTTTGTAGCAAAATCGTTTTGTACACCGCCACCGCCAATTCCCGCTGGCCTGCCCGGTACGCCGGAAATGGAAATGTAACCTGCTTAACGGTTTGATTGCGTTGTGCCCGCCACTGATCGCGTAGCACCAGCCATTCTTCGTATTCAGCGATCAGTTGCTGGAAAAAGGTTGTGAGTTCAGCGCGTGTCATTTTCTTAGTCGTTGTGGTGACTGCTTCGGTCGTCGTTTGAAAATAAGTCAGTTGCAGCTCCACGCTGGCTAATTCCTGTTGCTGGGTCAAAATATAGCCGTAGACCTGCGCCTGACCCCAATACAGTTGCAGTGTATTTTCACTCACTTCGGGAAAGGCCAGCTCTGACGTTTTGATCTCTTCGATTTTATAATCGTTAGTGGTGGTATGGCTGATGCCATCGGCACGACCGTCGATCACATATTCGCGGCCACTCATGGTAACTGCTTGTTTTAAATAAACTTCTTTTTCGTAGTCAGCGCCGCGTTGTTTCTGCAGCCGCCGATGGATCCGTGCACCATTTAACGCCGTATTTTGACTGCCTTGGCGCTGATTAAGGTCGCCGGCGCGCAGTACAAATTCAACTAATTCGCGCACGCCAATTCGTGTGGCCATTCCCAGCACCTCCTTTGCATCAGCACACCATTATACCACGCCAAGTAAATTATTCTGGCACTACCGCGCGTAATTCAAATTTCACTGGCTGGCGGCCTTGCAACACTAAAATTAAATGCTGGCTGGCAGCCAGACCTTCTATTTGGCCAAAGTCAAGCTCATAGCCCTCGGTAATATTTCTAAAATCTAACAAACGTTCACCGATCAGCCGCCGTAGTGCTTGGGCCATTTCTTCATGCTGCTCGGCTTTTTCCACCGCAGCATTTAACGTAAATCCAGAAGTCATATACGATTGGATCATATAGACTTTCATCAAGGTAAAATACGAATACTTACGGTGTTGATGAGTTTTAGCGGTATGTTCCGCTTGAATATAGCCTTTCGTTTCCCAATAGCGCAATTGCCGTTGCGAAACACCGGTAGCCGTGGCCAACTCCCCGATGCCTAATACAAATTTTTCTTGCTTGGCAATCGCCTTGACCCGCTGAATAAAATCAAATTCGCTATTCATAAGTTGCTCCTATCTATCCGTTTATCGCATCGTTTAAAAAAAGTGTGTCGTTTCAACTGACACCAATTGTATATTTTTTACTAATTGTGTCAAGTAAGTTGACAATTAAAAAAGAGTGGCTTACACTGGAGCCTGATTAAATTAACTGCTAATTTGAAGGGAAGCCTTATTTTGGGAAACGCAATTGATGCAAACGGCAAACCGTATAATCGGACCTGGCTTGTCGTTCTCTTACTCGTCGGTACTTTTTGTACCGTCTTAAATCAGACTATTCTAGCTACTGCTTATCCAGCGTTGATGAAAGCTTTTGACATCGACACTTCAACTGTTCAGTGGCTGACCACTGGTTTTATGTTGGTCAATGGGATCATGATCCCCATTAGTGCGTGGTTGACCACCCGCATTAATACTAAAATTTTATATGAAAGTGCGATGATCATTTTCCTGATCGGCACGATCACTTGTTACATGGCCCCTAATTTTTCGATTCTATTAACCGGCCGGCTGATCCAAGCCTTAGGGGTCGGTGTCACCATGCCTTTATTGCAGACCTTGATGCTGACGATCTTCCCAGCAAATAGTCGGGGAACTGCCATGGGTCTAGCCGGTTTAGTTATCGGCGTGGCGCCTGCCATTGGCCCCACCCTTTCTGGTTGGGTCATTGATACTTACACTTGGCGCCTTCTTTTCGGCATGCTGATCCCGATCGTCTTTATCGTCGTTATCGCTGGGATCTGGTTGATGAAAAGCGTGCTGCCAACTGAGAAGAAAGACTTGGATTGGTTATCTGCTTTACTTTCCACCATTGGCTTCGGCACGCTTTTATACGGCTTTTCTGAAGTCGGTACCGAAGGTTGGGGCAGCATGATCGTCATTGCCAGCTTAGTTATTGGTGTGGTTTTCATCTTACTCTTTGGCTGGCGGCAATTAACAGTAGCCGATCCCTTCCTAGAATTACGGGTCTTCAAAAATCGTGAATTTTCCGTTTCTGCTTTGCTTGGCTCTGTTTCCTATATGGCCATGGTCGGGGTTGAAATGGTGTTACCGATGTATTTACAGATCGTGCGGGGCGATTCCGCCTTGGATTCTGGCCTAACGCTATTAGCCGGAGCCTTGATGATGGGGGTTATGAGCCCGATCACTGGGCGGATCTTCGACCGAATCGGCGCCAAACGTTTGGCCATCACCGGAATGTTTTTGCTGACCATCGGCACGATTCCTTTTGCCTTTATTACTAGAGACACACCGGTTATTTACCTTGTAACTTTATACGCCGTGCGGATGGCCGGTATCGCCATGTGCATGATGCCAGTCACCACTTCCGGCATGAATGCTTTACCTCTGAAATTAATGAGTAACGGGACTGCCGTCAATAACACGTTACGTCAGGTAGCCGCCTCGGTTGCCACCGCAATTTTGGTCAGTATTTTAACTAACGTCACCAACAATCAGATGCCGGCCAAAAGCTTGCTGAAATCAGCGCCGTTATCCTATAAGAATCAGGCACTGAACGCCACGGTCAGCGGCTACCACGCTGCTTTTTGGACTGCCATCGCTTTCTGTATTTTAGGCTTGATCGTTGCCTTCTTCGTTAGCGAACGCAGTCCTAAAGAAACTAAAGTTGATGAAAAATTAGCTGGAGGTGAAAATAAATGATCATTGCAGCCATTATTATTTTCGCGATTTTACTATTTATCAGTATGGTCAGCCTGTCCAAACCAGTGCTGCGCAACGTGATCAGCCTTATTTTTGCAGTTTTACTGTCCGGCGCGATCTTTTTAGTGGTCGCCAATTACCATGACCACTTTGGCATGAAAAAAGTGACCACCACCAGTACCACCGACTTGATCTCCGTTTCTCCTTCGAGCCAAATGAAGCTATTGCTTTACCAAAATGTTGGTACCTCTGGGAAAAATCGGGTCTACATTTATAAGCAACACAAGGTACAGAAAAAATCGACTGTGACTAACCCTGATCCAACCAAAACCGCTAATAAAGTCAAGGTGATCACCGGCACACCGAAAGTCACAACGAAAACGGTTCGCTGGGAATACAAAAATAACGCCTACAAACTTTGGTTTGGCATCGCCAATAATGACCATAAATTTATTAAGCGCTATAACACCTTTGGTATCAATAAAGATTGGCTGACTTTAAGCAGTCAACAGGCCAAGAAATTACAAAAGTTGGTTAAGGCTAACGCGGCCAAAATGAAACAAGATGGGCAAACCTACGTCACAGCAGCCGTTAAAACGGCGCTGACCAACGCGTTGAAACAAGATCCAACCCTATCAACTGCCCAGCAACAAGCACTGACTAAAGCAACCACCGCCAAAGCAACTGCCGCCTACCAGGCGCAAGCTATGGCTAAACTAGTTGCTCAGGCCAAACAATAAACCACGCTTAGCTCCGGAACAAATAAATAGCGTCAGTAAAAGTGAAAATTACTTTTACTGACGCTATTTATATTAATTAAAGACTTTAATTACGATTGCTATGAGGCACTAGGTTAGGTTGGGAAAATGCTAGGCTTTTTCCTGCAATTTAAATTCAGCGTGCCCATCTTCGATCACACCGTAGAGCCGCTGTTTAGCATTTAGATCACCAAAATCTAAGGCCAGTTCCCCAGCTAATTCAGTGGTACCCTCAAAACGCTGAGCAATAAAATGACGTAATAATTCATTACGTTTAGCAAAATACGCCACCTTTTCCACTGCGGCAGCTAAGGTATAGCCTTCGTCTAAAAATTGCTTGATCCCAATTATTTTAATGGTCATTTTTAGATTATATTGCCGACTGGCACCATCTTTGTTTGATAAGGAACTAATATAACCACGTTTTTCCCAATAACGCAGTTGCCGCGGAGAAATAGCGGTCATCTGACTGATCTGGCTAATGCCAAAGATCAACTTATCAATATCAATTCCGAGCCTAGATTGTAAACTCATATGAAAACTCCTCCATATCTATATAATGCTACTCGTATTATCTCATAGTTGACGCGCTTGTCAAACAAGAAACTAGTATTGTCAATTTACTTGACAATAGAAATTGAGAGGTTTATAGTTTTCAACAGTGATTTTTTCATGAAAGAAGGATAACAACTTGGTTAAAACACAACCTGTCGATGCCAATGGCCGGCCATATAATCGTGGCTTGTTATTGGCAACAGTCATTATTGGAACGTTTGCGACGGTCTTGACCCAAACTTTATTGGCTACCGCCTACCCAACCTTAATGAACGCATTTAATATTTCCACAGCTACTGTCCAGTGGCTAACCACTGGCTTTTTGCTGGTTAATGGGATCATGATCCCGATCAGTGCTTGGCTGATCAATCGGTTCAATTCAAAATACCTGTACATTAGTGCCATGGCGATCTTCTTCATCGGCACTTGGATCTGTTGGCAAGCCCCTAATTTTGCAGTCTTGCTGACTGGCCGCTTAGTCGAAGCTGTTGGGGTCGGTTTATCAATGCCTCTAATGCAGACGATCGCACTATCCATTTTCCCACCAGAACGCCGGGGCGCCGCAATGGGAGCTGCCGGATTAGCTATTGGTTTAGCGCCAGCCATTGGGCCTACACTTTCTGGCTGGGTCATTGATACTTACAACTGGCGGGTGCTGTTTAGCATGATTTTACCGATCGCCGGTTTGGTGATCGTCGCTTCATTTTTCACCATGCGGAAAGTTTTGAAAACTGAAAAACCCTCTTTGGATATTTTATCGGCTGTTCTTTCAACCATCGGTTTCGGTAGCCTATTATACGGCTTCTCTGAAGTCGGTACCGAAGGTTGGGGCAGTCTGATCGTCATCGGCGGTATTTTAATCGGGCTTATTTTCATCGCTTTATTTGCTTGGCGTCAATTAGTTTCTGAAAATCCATTTTTGGAACTGCACGTTTTCAAAACACCAGCATTCACAATTGCCACCATTTTAAGCGCCGTCGTCAATATGGCGATGGTCGGTGCCGAAATGGTGCTGCCCTTATATATTCAAACGGTTCGTGGCGAATCAGCGTTCCATTCTGGCTTAACCTTATTGCCAGGCGCGCTGATGATGGGGATTATGAGCCCGATCACTGGGCGGATCTTCGACCGTTTAGGAGCACGTCATTTGGCGATCACCGGGATGACTTTATTGACCATCGGGACGATTCCGTTTATTTTCCTAACGAAAGCAACGCCAATGATCAATTTGATCATTTTATACGCGATCCGGATGTTCGGGATCGCCATGGTGATGATGCCCGTCACAACTGCCGGGATGAACGCCTTGCCGCTGAACTTGATCAGTCATGGGACTGCCGTCAACAACACGTTGCGGCAGGTAGCTAGTTCCGTTGGGACCGCCATTTTGATCAGTGTGTTGACCAACGTGACTAACAACCAAATGCCAGGCAAACATGTCTTGCATAGCTTGCCACTACAATACAAAACTAAAGCAATGGACGCTGTTGTCTCCGGCTATCATGCTGCCTTCATTGTTGCCGCGATTTTCTGTGTTATCGGCTTAGCCGTCACATTCTTCGTCCGCGACAAAAAAGCGCCTAGCGTTACAGGAGGTGTCAAATAATGCTGATCGTTCTTGTTTTATTAAGCGCCGTTTTATTTGCCGTCATGACCATCTCTACGAATCAACGAGGTGCTATGCGCAACAGTATTATTGGTTTACTGTTAGTTGTTATGATCGGTTCGATTGGGCTACTGTTCACCAATGATAATCAACACTGGGGAATGAAAACCGTCACAACGACTACCGAAAAGCCGTTAACTTCTGCTGCAGCGCTATCTGGCGCCAAACTGTTATTGTATCAGCCCCTAGGCAATGGGCATGAGAAGATCTTCATTTATAAAAATAGCACGACCCAGAAAAAAGTGGCGCACACTACGGCCGATGTGACCACCACTAGTAGCGTTACCAAAACCAGCAGTCAAAGCGCCAAATTAGTGACTAAAACTAGTCGTTACGTTTACCGAAATGGCTTTTATCGCTTCTTATTTGCTGGCGTAGGTAATAATCACGAATTTAAAGCGCGCCACCACGAATTTAAGGTTGGCCGTGACTGGGTAATTCTCAGCACAACGCAAGCTAAAAAGTTGCAGCAACAGGCTAAAACAGCACAAGCTAAAATGAAAACACAACTGGCCGCCGCCGTCAAAGCCAAAATGACCGCTGCGATCAAACAAAATCCACAAATGACCACTGAGCAACAACAGGCGTTACAGAAACAATACACAACGGCGGCTAAGCAACAGGCGCAACAACAGCTACTAGCTCAGTTGCAAAAAGAATCGCTGAAGTAAAAATAAGTATCAATAATAACTTTAAAAAATACCCTAGCAAATTAATTTGCTTAGGGTATTTTTTTATTCGCTCAATAGTTGACACGGTGTCACCAATGCAGTATATTAGTGACACGGCGTCACTAATATGATGATCTAAGGAGGTTAGCCATGGTTTCCACCACGTTTCTCAACTTAGCTGCAGCTAAAAAAGCACGTATCGAAGCCGCATTGCTACAAGAATTTTCCAATTACCCGTTGGCCCACGCACAAGTCGCCCGGATCGTCGCACAGGCTCACATTGCCCGCGGTGCCTTCTATAAATACTTTACTGATCTACCTGATGCGTACCGTTACCTTTACAAACAAGCAATGACCGCCGTCCACCGGGATGTACCGCGCAACGGCACACCGCAGGATTACGTTGCGCAAATCAAGGCATTCGTCGATCAAAGTGCCAATAGTGACTACTATCGGCTGATCCAGCGCCATATTAGCCAAAATGAAGCACTGCTCGCCGACAATACCAAACCGAGCATGCCGGCCAATATTCCCAGCGCACTGTGGTCCAGCGCCATTTTGAGCCATGCAACTATCAAACAAATATTACTTGATCCCGCCAGTGAGGATCAGGCTTTACAGCGTTTGGAGCAAGCGCTGATCGCCTTGAATAGAAAGGATTAATCACATGTTTTTAGCCCTTAAAGAAATCAAACACGAAAAACTGCGTTATGGTTTGATCATTGCAATGATCGTGCTGATCAGTTACTTAATTTTTATTTTGACCAGCTTAGCACTAGGTCTAGCCCGCCAAAACACCACGGCCATTGATTCTTGGGGGATCGACCGAATCGCGTTGAACCAAGATGCCAACGTGAATATGAGTCAATCCTTATTGACTAAGCAGCAAGTTCCCACTAAATTATCGCGTCACGAAGCCTACTTAGGCCAAGTTCCGGTGGTCGCCAAAGCCAGTGGCTACACCAAAACCAGTGCCCAATTTATTGGCTTAGACGCCCACCAATTTATTGCCAAAAATATGCAGCTGGTTACCGGTCATAAACCGACCACCAACCAAGAGATCGTCGTCGATACTGCCTTTCAAAACGCCGGTTATCACCTCGGT
Organism: Loigolactobacillus binensis; assembly: GCF_005405165.1. Classification (GTDB taxonomy): domain Bacteria; phylum Bacillota; class Bacilli; order Lactobacillales; family Lactobacillaceae; genus Loigolactobacillus; species Loigolactobacillus binensis. The sequence goes on along the minus strand of NZ_BJDN01000013.1, from coordinate 19,441 downwards.
CAGTGGATCCATTTAAATTCTTACGGGCAACGTTTCAAAATTGTCGGCTTCGTCAAAGATGCCAAGATCAACATTGCGCCGATCGTTTATGGTAGCTTAACTGCTTGGCGTAATCTAAAAAACGTTGGTCCCAACCTGATTGCCAGCGCGATCGTCAGCCAAAATGGGCACTTCACGCAAAAAAATGATCAGCTGCGTTATTATTCAACTGACACCTTTATCAGTAAATTACCTGGCTATTCCGCGCAAAATACGACCTTCACCTTCATGATCGCCTTCTTGATGATCATTTCCCTGATTGTGATCGCGGTGTTCCTGTATATTTTAACTGTTCAGAAGCTCCAAAATTATGCCGTTTTGCGCGCGCAAGGCATCCCCGCCAAAACCTTGATTGGTGCCACCATCGGCCAAGCCGTGATTCTAGTGGTCAGCGGCTTGATCATCGGCACCTTGCTTACGGCGATCACTGCCTTCGGAATGCCTGCCAGCGTGCCGATGACCTTTGATATTCCGATCTTAAGTGCCGTTGCTGCCGGCTTGGTTGTTACTGGTGTGATCGGCTCCCTATTCCCGATCCGCATGATTTTACGGGTGGATCCTGTCAGTGTTATTGGAGGTTAAATAATGAGTGCCATTCAGTTAACAAATATTAATAAATTTTTTGGGCAAAAATCTAGTCGTGTACATGTACTGCACGACATTAACTTTACTGCCGAAGCAGGCCAATTAAGCTTAGTTATCGGTCCGTCTGGTTCCGGTAAAAGTACTTTCTTGACCATTGCCGGCGGTTTACAAACGCCTAATAGTGGTAGCGTTAATTTGGATCAACAACCATTGTATGATCTATCCGCCAAACAACGGGATGCGCTGCGGCTCAACAAAATCGGCTTTATTTTACAAGCCTATAACTTGGTTCCTTACCTTACTGTGCGCGAACAATTCGGCTTAGCGGACCGCGTTAAAAAACAAGGTAACCTGACCGTTGCCCAATTAGATGCTTTATTGCACCAATTAGGCATTGCTGAATTTCAACAAAAGTACCCGGCTGAACTTTCAGGCGGCCAAAAACAGCGCGTGGCCATTGCGCGGGCTTTATATACCAATCCAGATATCGTTTTGGCCGACGAGCCTACGGCGGCTTTAGATAGCACGCGGGTCAAGGAAGTCGGTCAACTTTTAGCTGATCTAGCGAAAACACAAAATAAGGCCATCGTTGTCGTGACCCACGATCTGCGCTTGCGCGATTACGCTGACCAAGTATACGAGATCATGGATGGTAAAATCAGTAAGACAGCTTAATGAATGACGACGCTGCTGCAAGGCTGCAGGCTGTTCAAACAAACACAATAGCGCCAGTAAAAGTGAAAACGACTTTTACTGGCGCTATTTATTTAATCAGCGCGCTTTAAATTAACGTTGATCTAACTTATGGGGCTTATTTTTATTTGAATAGTTGATCAATTTGCTGATATTCAGCTGTCGTTAAGTGTAGCGCCAGCGCTTGAGCATTAGCCACCACTTGGGCCGGCTTTTTGGCACCAGGAATGACCACCCCGACCTGCGGATTCTGCATGTACCAGGCCAAAACCACTTGGGCGCTTGTTGCCTTATGGGCCGCAGCGATCGGCTGCAACTGTGCGACTTTCTTAACGATCGTCGTGTAGCGTTCACCTTTAAAATCAGGGTTACTGTGCCGCAAATCGTCTGCCGGGAAAGTCACATCGGCACTATATTTCCCGGTCAACAAACCAGATGCCAATGGATAGTAAGGGACGAAACTGATCTGTTGCTGCTGGAGATAAGGCAGCAAGTCGCCTTCTGCTTCCCGGTGCAATAAACTAAACTGATCTTCAACAACATCAACATAGCCATCCCGATTAGCTTCCTTAACTTGAGCCAAATTAAAATTAGAAATGCCGATCGCCCGGATCTTACCAGCCTGCTTTAAATCATTTAATGTAGAAACGGCTTCATCTTTAGGGGTTTGCGCATCCGGAAAATGAATATAAAAAATATCCAAGTAATCCGTTTGTAAGCGGCGTAAACTATCATCAACTGCCTGCCGTAAGAACTTAGGCGAATTATTCAGCACCTTTTCACCACTGGAGAAATCCTGTGCGGCTTTAGAAGCCAGCACGACCTGATGCCGATCATAATCCTTTAAAACTTGGCCGATCAATTCTTCTGAATGTCCTAGTCCATAAGAAAAAGCCGTGTCTAACAAGGTGATCCCGGCATCTAATCCTGCCCGTACCACCGCCTTACCAGTAGCGTCGTCTAATCCCGGAAATAAATTATTACCGCCTACCGCATTGGTACCTAAACCTAAACGCCGTGTTGTAACGGCAGATTTACCGATCGTCACTTGTTCTGTCATTTAAAAACCTCCTTGATCACTCATATCTCTAACCGTACCACTTTAAGTATTGCAACCGCAAACATTTATAGACAGTAAAAAAAGCCACCAAATTTTGGTGGCTTTTTAAGCGCGCTTGAAAGTGCGCTTAACCGGTAACTTTAGCGATCCGGCCTTGCTCAATGTAAACACTGAGAATGGCGATGTCAGCCGGATTTACCCCACTGATCCGCGTCGCCTGCGCCAAAGTTTCTGGCTGGATCTTCTTCAATTTCTGATGTGCTTCGGTAGCTAAACCGTTGATCGCATCATAATCAATATTAGCCGGAATTCGCTTAGCTTCCATTCGTTTCAAACGGGCAACCCGCTCTTCCGCTTTTTTAATGTAGCCAGCGTATTTCAATTGAATTTCAATTTGTTCGATCACGCGCTGATCCAATGGTTCTGCTGGCGCTGGAATAAAGCGCAAAACATCGGCATAAGTCATTTCTGGTCGCCGTAAAAATTCACTGGCTAAAACACCATCCTTCAATGGCGTTGCCCCTTTGCTAGCCAAGAAGGCGTTAACTTCTTCATTAGGCTTGATCCGTACTGTATTCAAGCGCGCTAATTCATTTTCGATCGCCGCTTTTTTAGTTAAAAACTTAGCGTAGCGCGTATCGGAAATGAGGCCTAATTCATGACCACGCTCGGTTAACCGCAGATCAGCATTATCGTGCCGTAAAATCAAGCGGTATTCCGCCCGGCTAGTCAACAAGCGATAAGGCTCATTGGTTCCTTTAGTCACTAGATCATCGACCATAACCCCAATATAAGCGTCGCTACGTTTTAAAATAAAGGGTTCCGCAATTCCTTTAGCCCGTAAACCAGCATTGATCCCAGCTAATAAGCCTTGGCCCGCGGCTTCTTCATAACCAGAAGTGCCATTCATTTGCCCAGCGGTAAACAAGTTAGGGATCAATTTGGTTTCTAAGGTTGGACGCAGTTGGTAAGGTTCTACCACATCATATTCGATGGCATAACCCGGCCGCATCAATTGAGCGTGCTCCAATCCAGCCACTGAGTGCAACATTTTTTGCTGCACTTCTTCCGGCATGGAAGTTGAAAAGCCTTGAACGTACCATTCTTCAGTGTCGCGGCCTTCCGGTTCCAAGAATAATTGATGGTGATCCTTATCCGCAAAGCGAACAATTTTGTCTTCGATCGAAGGACAATAGCGCGGACCAACCCCTTCGATCACACCAGAAAACATCGGTGCCCGGTCTAAATTATCGCGAATAATTTTATGCGTAGCTGGATTAGTATAAGTCAACCAGCAAGAAATTTGATCCTTCAAATAAATTGAATCTGGTGTGTCGTAACTAAAATGATTAACTTCCTTGTCACCAGGTTGTTCCTCAGTGGCCGAGTAATCAATGGTCGTGCCATCAACTCGTGGTGGGGTCCCAGTTTTAAACCGCCGTAACTTCAAACCTTGAGCCATTAAATCTAGCGATAATTTATCGGATGGTTTGGAATTATTAGGACCGGAAGAATACATTAACTCACCAATAATAATTTTGCCGCGGGAGGCCGTTCCGGCAGCCAAAACAACACTTTTAGCCCGGTAACGTGCGCCTGTATTAGCAACGATCCCAACACAAGCGCCGTTTTCCATCAATAAACGATCGGCAGTACCTTGGCGCAACGTTAAGTGCGGCTGTTTTTCAATCGTATCTTTCATTGCGCGGTGATAAGCGTGCTTATCCGCCTGTGCCCGTAATGCTCGTACTGCTGGGCCTTTACCGGTATTCAGCATCCGCATTTGGATATAAGTTTTATCAATGTTGTGGGCCATTTCACCACCTAAGGCGTCGATCTCCCGGACAACGATGCCTTTAGCTGGTCCCCCGACTGAAGGGTTACACGGCATAAAAGCCACCATATCCAAATTGATCGTCAACAACATGGTTTCATTGCCCATCCGCGCAGCGGCCAAGGCAGCCTCTGAGCCAGCATGTCCAGCACCAACAACGATCACATCATAATTCTGCGCATCATATTCGCGTACTTCCATCTCTTAATTTCCCTCCGTCAATAAAGCCAAGCGCCGCTTTAAGCGCGCTTAATTTTAACATTTACATTTATTTACCTAAACAAAATTGGCTGAATAATTGATTGAGTAACTCGTCTTGGTAAGCATCACCAGTGATCTCACCAAGCAGATCCCAGCAACGGGTCATATCGATCTGCACTAGATCAACTGGCATTTCGGCTTTGATCCCCGCAAGCACATCATCTAAGGCTTGGTCAGCTTGCTTAAGTAAGCCGATTTGTCGGGCGTTGCTGACTAAGGTCGTACTTTGACTATTATCAATCCCGCCCCAGAAAAGATCGGCGATACGTTGTTCCAATTGATCAACGCCAGTGGCTGTCAACGCCGAGATCGCAATGATATTTTCCGCCGGTACACTTTGTTGTAATTCGGTGGCCGCTAATTTAACGGGTAGATCCGTTTTGTTCAGAATAATTAAGCGTTTCTTGGCCTGCGTCGCCGTCAGTAGCGCTCGATCTTCATCCGTCAGTGCTTCACTGTTATCTAAAATCAGCAAGACTAGATCGGCTTGGGTGATCGCCTGGCGTGACCGTTCAACGCCGATTTTTTCTACCTTATCCGTGGTTTCACGAATACCGGCCGTGTCGATTAATTTCAGCGGAACATCGCGCACACTGACGTATTCTTCGATCACATCCCGGGTGGTGCCGGCAACATCGGTGACAATGGCCTTATCTTCATGGAGTAAATAATTTAGCAAACTGGATTTGCCCACATTGGGTCGCCCAACGATCGCCGTAGCTAAGCCTTCACGTAACACCTTGCCTTGATTAGCAGTCGCCAATAATTGCTCGATTTGTTTTTTGACGGTGGTTGCCTTTTCCAGCAGCATTTTCGTGGTCATCGTTTCCACCGCATCATATTCAGGATAGTCAATATTGACTTCAACTTGTGCTAATGCATCGAGGATCTCCTGCCGAATATGCTTGATCAACCGCGACAAATTACCATCTAATTGGTTGACCGCCACTTGCATTGCCCGATCAGTTTTTGCTCGAATAAGGTCCATCACTGATTCGGCTTGGGTCAAATCGATCCGCCCATTTAAAAAGGCACGTTTGGTGAATTCACCAGGTTCAGCTAAGCGTGCGCCGTGGCTAAGCAATAACTGCAAGACATGGTTTGTTGCAACAATACCGCCGTGCGTATTGATCTCCACCATTTCCTCACGTGTATAAGTCTTTGGCGCCCGCAATACTGATACCATAACTTCATCGACTACTTCACCATTCTCAGGATCAACAATATGGCCATAATTAATGGTGTGGCTGGCAACTTTTTCCAGATCACACCCTTTAAAAATCTGCTTAGCAACAGGTAATGCCTCTTCACCAGATAAGCGGACGATTGAGATCGCACCTTCACCAGGTGGCGTAGAGATCGCCGCAATGGTATCAAATTCAGTGGTTGTATTCGCCATAAATTAACTTCCTTTCAATTTTTTTCAACAAAAAAAGCGCCTACACCACGCCCCTTGATTTACGGAACGTGACAAAGCACTTTGACTACTTTATCGAACTCATATTTAAGCCTACTATAAAAGTTGACTTACGTTTTGTCAACGATTTTTTATATCAGCGGCAAGCTAAGCGCGCTTGATTCAGCCTACATGGGGTTTAGGTGCGATCACCACGTAGCGATGTGGTTCCTCGCCTTCCGAATAAGTCAGCACATGGGGGCTGTTTGCCAAGTGGGCATGGATCTGTTTGCGCTCAAAAGATGGCATCGGTTCTAGCAAAGTCGGCTGGCCAGTAGCAATTGCTTCCCGCGCTGTTTTATCAGCTAAGCGCGCTAGAATTCCGTTACGGCGCTCACGATAATCACCAATATTTAACAGTAAACTAAATTTTGAATGTGCGTGATGATTTAAATAGACTTGGCCGAGATACTGTAAGGCGTTAATGGTCTTACCGTGATGACCGATCAGCAAGCCTTCTTTGGGAGTGATCAACTGCAATTGCAGGCGGTTTTTAGAAGCACGCTGATAGGTGATCTTTGCCGGTGCGCCGATTGCGGCCGCCAAGGCTGTTAAATACGTAGTCAACGCCGTTAGCGCCTGAAGATCGGCCTGCTTATGCGCTGCAGTCATTTGCTGTGGCTGGGCTACCGCCGCTGCCTTAATCGGTGCTGGCGCCGCACTGCTCGGCGTTGGCGCGATCGTTGGTTTAGCCGGTGTCGCCGGTAATGCCGTCAATGACACGATCGCTGGTTTGCGCCCAAGGCCGAGAAAACCTTTGCGCCCTTCTGAAACAACCTCGACATTCACCGCATCCCGTTCTAAATTAAGGTGCGTCAGCCCTTTTTGAATGGCAGTTTGGATCGTACTTCCTTCAAATGTCGGCATAAATAAAAGCTCCTTGTCTTATCTTTTTCAATGCGCCAATATAATGACGCGAACGTGTGTATTAAGCGCATGCCAAAAAAAGCGCGCTTTTAGACACTCTCTAGTCTACACAATTTTAGCAAGCAAAGCTAGCCGCTAGCAGTTAACAAAAACGAGTTGAAACCAATGTTGCTTGGTCTCAACTCGTTTATTTAAAACTTATTTACGTTTTTTACCACGCCGAGCTTTAGCAAGTTGCCGCTCGAGATCCCGCTTCTTCTGCTGCTTAGCTTCTCGCTCCGCCCGCAGTTTAAATGGATTCATCAGCAACATTGTTTGCCCAACGGAGAAGGCATTGGTGACCACCCAGTAAACAGCTAACGCAGAGGGTAAGCTGATCGCCATGATCAAGATCATGATCGGCATCCCCCACAGCATTAACACGTTTTGAATGCCACTTTGTTGCGCTTGGCCCATCATCGTCAGTTTCGAGGTCGCAAAAGTCAACGCTGCCGCCAAAATCGGTAAAATGAAGTATGGATCAGCCTTACCTAGTTCCATCCATAAGAAGGTCCCAGAACGTAGCACAGACGTCCGCTGGATCCCTTGATACAAGGCGATCAAAACTGGCATTTGTACCACTAAAGGTAACATACTGGCAAAGGGATGCACACCTGCATCCTTATACAATTTAGACATTTCACCTTGTAGCTTCTGTTGCGTGTCCACATCCCGTGAAGAATATTTATTTTGCAGTGCCTTCATTTGCGGCTGAATATCCATCATTTTTCGTGAACTATTCATCTGGTACTGCATTAACGGTAAGATGATGATCCGAATAATAATCGTAAAAACAATGATCCCAACACCATAACTGCCACCAAATAAGTTGGATAACCACACGATCGCCCGCGAGAAATTCCAAATAATATAGTGATCCCAGACACCAGTGCTGCTACCAGTTACTGGCTTAGTGCTACACCCGGCTAAGAATAAAACTAAGGTGATCAGCCCAGCGCCACCAAGCAATCGCTTTTTCTTTTTCACACTTATTCCCTCACTTCATCCGTTAATAGGCCAGCCAAAGTCAAGACGTGCACTAAATTAGCTTTAGCTTCGTCTTGGGTCAAGTGATCAGCACTAGGCCGTGCAATGACCAAAAAATCAACGTCGGTTTTCAATTGTGGTTTGAGTTCTTGCAGACTTTGGCGGATCCGGCGCTTGACCTGGTTACGGTGAACCGCATTACCGATTCGTTTACCGACTGAAATACCGACCCGAAAATGTTTTTGTCCCGGCTTTTCCATCTGATAGACGATGTAGTTACGATTAGCTTTGGAATCTCCGGTTTGAAAAACGGTCTGGAAATCTGCTTCTTTTTTGACTCGATAAGATTTTCTCATGACGTATTTGATTACTCCAAGTCCTATGTACTGTGAGCAAACAATCGCTTACTCACTCAAAAATAATAAAAAAGACCACTGAGGGTCAGTGGTCTATGCAGACAATACTTTTCTACCTTTACGGCGTCTACGTTGTAACACATTACGACCGTTGCTTGTGCTCATTCGTTTCATAAAACCATGGACACGTTCACGATGACGTTTCTTTGGTTGGTATGTGCGTTTCATTGCCATGTGCGATTAACCCCCTCGCAAAAAATTAAACCTATTTAATCAGTTATTTTCTAGTATACCGAATTTAATACACTGACGTCAATAGCAATTACCAGAATATAATAGCATATTCGGCTTTTAAATGGAACTCTAAAAAAATAAAGTTATCCACAGAAGCAAGGGATTAAGTTCTCTTTCTTGTGGATAGCTTGTTTATTTTCGCCAACTTAAAAAAACAGTTTCCACAACCATTTCCCCTAGTTGTCCACAAAGAAACAGGCTGGTAAAAGTCTGTCCACTTTTTAATTTAAGCTGTGTATAAGTCGTGAAACATTTGCTACATAAAGACTTCTAATCAACAATTTCCTGTCACTAAGTTAAAAAATAATCTATTTGTCCACAGGATACGTTTGGCTGTGGACAACACTTTTAAACAGCTTGTTCACAACTTTTGGGTCCGTCAAACTTGTTGCGAAAGTTGTGGAAAACTTTTTTCGAGAATGCTAAAATAAAGATATGTTTTTAGAAAAGGAGGCGTTTTTGTGCCTGAATTGGAAGATTTATGGGCGATAATTCGGGATGAACTCAAGCGTTCACTTACCCCCGTGGGGTATAAAACTTGGGTCACCACCGCGAAACCGATCGCGTTAAACCAGAATCAGCTCATTATCGAAGTTCCCGAAGATCTACAAAAAGATTATTGGGAACGCAACCTGGCTACAAAAGTGGTTGAATACGTTTATCAGCATACCGGCGGTGAAATCACACCGATCATTCAAACCGCCACGCATGATGCAACCCCGCTGACCACTACCATATCGCCGAAGGAAGAGTTTGGGGAGCGCAATACCGCAACGGTCACACCAACATTTATGCGGCCGACACATTTAAATAGTCGTTATACTTTCGATACCTTTGTTACCGGTAAAGGTAATCAAATGGCCCATGCAGCGGCTCTAGTGGTTTCCGAAGAACCTGGGACAATGTATAATCCACTCTTCTTTTATGGTGGTGTTGGTTTAGGTAAGACCCATTTAATGCACGCTATTGGCCACCAAATGTTGGCTTTACGTCCTGAGGCTAAGGTTAAATACGTGACGTCTGAGGCTTTTGCCAACGACTTTATCAATTCGATCCAAACCCGGCAGCAGGAACAATTTCGGCAGGAATATCGCAGTGTTGATCTACTATTGGTCGATGATATTCAATTTTTTGCTGATAAGGAAGGAACCCAAGAAGAATTCTTCCATACTTTTAATGCGCTTTATGATGATAAGAAACAGATCGTGTTGACTTCAGATCGTTTACCTAACGAGATCCCGAAGCTGCAAGAACGCTTGGTCTCCCGGTTTAAATGGGGCTTATCCGTCGATATTACCCCACCAGATTTAGAGACGCGGATCGCTATTTTACGCAATAAGGCTGATGCTGAACAGTTACAGATCCCTGACGAAACCTTGAGTTATATTGCTGGGCAAATCGATTCCAATATTCGTGAGCTAGAAGGCGCATTGGTTCGAGTACAGGCCTATGCCACGATGAAACATCTAACGATTTCGACCAGCCTAGCCGCTGATGCTTTAAAGAATTTAAAGTTGGCAGGTAAAAATAATGAGCTTTCAATTGCGGATATTCAAAATGAAGTGGCTAAATATTATGAAGTTTCCGTAGCTGAACTTAAAGGTAAGAAACGGGTCAAAACCATTGTTATGCCACGGCAGATCGCTATGTATCTTGCCCGTGAATTAACGGATAATTCATTACCTAAGATCGGCAAATCATTTGGTGGCAAAGACCACACAACCGTTATTCATGCCCATGAAAAAATTGCCCAAGCCCTAAAAGATAATGAACGGCTCCAAAACGATGTCCGCGAGTTAAAAAATAATTTACGGTCAAATTAGGACTGTGGATAAAGCACTAGTTTTACCCGGAGATATCCACAGGTTATGCACATGTGGATATCTTAGCTGGCCTTGCTCACTTAGACTTTTCCACAGCATTAACAGTGCCTACTACTATTACTTAAAAATCTTTTATATAATATAACTACCTTAATCGGTAAACGATTCAGGTACGGTTCTCAAAAAGGAGGTTCTACAACCACATGCAATTTTCAATTAAACGTTCTTTATTCGTTAAAAATCTTAACGATGTGCAACGAGCAATTTCATCCAAAACAACGATTCCGATATTAACAGGCTTAAAGTTAGTGTTAACCGAAGCAGGCTTAATGTTGACCGGTAGCGATGCCGATATTTCTATTGAAGCCTTTATTTCTGCGGCCGATGAAAAAAACGAATTAGAAGTTGGCTCAACTGGCTCGATCGTACTTCCAGCACGTTTCTTCGGTGAAATCGTTAAGAAATTACCTGAAGAAACCTTGACTTTAGAAGTGAAGGATAATTTTCAAACAGAATTACGTTCCGGCCCGGCTGCTTTTACTATTAACGGGCTTGACGCCAACAATTATCCTAATTTACCGGTGATCGATACGGATAAACAAGTTGTTTTAGATGCAGCCGTTTTAAAACAATTGATCGCGCAAACGGTGATCGCCGTTTCTAATCAAGAAAGTCGGCCGATCCTGACGGGGATCCATTTGGTGTTAGCTGATGCCGAATTATTGGCTGTAGCCACTGATAGCCACCGCTTAAGCCAGCGGAAGATCAAACTCGATATTGATCCAGCTATTCATTATGACGTGATCATTCCGGGCAAAAGTTTAGTTGAACTATCACGGACTTTAGGCGACGATGTGGAAACCGTAGAGATGCGGATCGCTGAAAACCAAGTTTTATTTGTGGCCGGCACGACGTCCTTTTACTCCCGCTTGTTGGAAGGCAATTATCCCGAAACTTCCCGGTTGATCCCGACAAGTTCGTCTACCCAAGTCGAATTTAATGCGCCAGAATTGTTAGCGGCGATCGAACGTGCTTCTTTGTTATCCCATGAAAGTCATAACAATGTGGTTAAACTAGCGCTTGATCCAACCACTAGTCAGGTGACTATTTACGGGAATTCACCGGATGTTGGTAACGTTGAGGAATCTTTAAATGGCCAAAATTTAGCGGGCGAGAACTTGGAGATTTCGTTTAATCCAGACTATATGAAGGATGCTTTACGGTCCTTTGGTCAGACGGAGATCCGCGTCGCGTTTACATCCGCGTTACGGCCCTTCACCTTAGTTCCTAGTGAAGATGCCGATCATTTTGTTCAGCTGATCACGCCAGTCCGAACATTCTAAGCTAAAATAGTGCTGCCTAGATGCAGCACTATTTTTTTGCGCAAAATTTCGGTAAAAAAATGACTAAATGGCTGATACGCGCTTATTTTTTATTTTTAGCCCTTTTTAGTGTTTCTAGTGTCTTTTGCTTATTTTAAATTAAATTGCTTTAAACGGCGAAAATTAGCCGATTAGATTGTAATTTAGGTATTCAAAAGGTATAATATAAGCAGTAATAAAACGACATTGATCGTTTTACAAGCCTATGAGTAAGCTGGTGGACTTAATTTACCGGCTTATTTCATAACGGAAGCGTGGGGATATAGTTTGAAGAAAATTGTCTACCTCGAAACCGCCTATTTAACGTTGGGTCAGCTATTGAAAGAGCAGGCCTTAGTCGATTCTGGCGGTCAAGCCAAATGGTTTTTACGTGAGCAGACTGTTTTTGTAAATGGAATGCCTGAAGATCGGCGTGGTCGCAAGCTGGTGGCTGGCGATACGGTGGAAGTTCCCGATACAGGCAGCTTTTTTTTGCGGTCGGCAACCACACAGGCTGATGACTGATGTACCTCGATCACTTGCAGTTAACTAATTACCGTAATTATGCTCAATTAGCGGTCGATTTTTCCCCAGGAGTCAACGTCCTTCTAGGCGAAAACGCTCAGGGTAAAACCAACTTGTTGGAAGCTATTTATGTGTTGGCGTTGACTAAAAGTCACCGCACGCATAATGAAAAGGATTTTATCAAATGGCAAGCTGATTTTGCTAAGATCACTGGGCGGGTGCAGAAAAGTAGTGGTAAGGTTCCCCTGGAATTAGTGATCAGCAAAAAAGGAAAAAAGGCCAAGATCAATCATTTGGAACAGGCCAAGCTTTCCCAATACATTGGCCAACTAAACGTTATTTTATTTGCACCAGAAGATTTATCTTTGGTCAAAGGTTCACCTGTGGTGCGGCGGCGGTTTATTGATATGGAATTCGGCCAGATGAGTCCCAAATATTTATACAACAGCAGTCAGTACAAGCAAGTTTTACGGCAACGTAATCAATATTTAAAACAATTAAAGTATAAACAAGCGACTGATCAGGTATTCTTGGAAGTTTTATCCGATCAATTGGCAACCTTTGGTAGTGCCATTATTCAGCAGCGACTTGATTTTCTCACCAAGCTGGAAGGTTGGGCGCAGGTGCTCCATCACGATATCAGTAAAGGTCGCGAAAAACTAACTTTTAGTTATGTGAGTCAATTGAAGGGTGGGCTGACCTTACAACAGGCATTGCATGCGGACGTGGCTCATGAAATTGAACAAGGGACGACCTTAGTTGGACCACACCGGGATGATGTTCGTTTTTTAGTTAACGGCAAAAATGTGCAAACGTTTGGATCGCAGGGACAGCAGCGAACGACGGCCTTGGCAGTCAAGTTGGCTGAAATCGACTTGATGAAGGAACAAACTGGCGAATATCCAGTGTTATTGTTGGACGATGTTTTATCGGAACTTGATGATATGCGGCAAACACATTTACTAAAAGCCATTCAGCATAAGGTTCAAACCTTTTTGACCACCACTAGTTTAAGTGGTGTGGCGCAGACTTTGATCGAGGCACCACGGATTTTTCAGATCAATCAAGGGCAATTGCAGCAGACGACAGATAAGGCTTGATCAATCAACTATAGGAGGAAACTCACTTGACGGATGCAGAGAAAAAAGAAGAACGTTTAGAAAAACTGGCGAAATCGTATGATGCTAGCCAGATCCAAGTTCTGGAAGGTTTGGAAGCCGTACGTAAGCGGCCCGGAATGTATATCGGTACAACAAGTTCACAAGGCTTGCACCATTTAGTTTGGGAAATTGTTGATAATGGGATCGATGAAGCCTTAGCTGGTTTTGCCGATGAGATCAACGTAACCGTGGAAAAGGATAATTCGATCCGGGTCACGGATAATGGACGGGGAATTCCTGTTGATCTGCAGCAGAAAACGGGCCGTCCAGCGGTGGAAACAATTTTTACTGTGCTCCATGCCGGCGGTAAGTTTGGCGGTGGCGGCTATAAGGTTTCTGGTGGCTTACACGGTGTTGGCGCCTCAGTAGTTAACGCATTGTCGTCGAAGCTAACCGTTGAGGTCATTAAGGAAGGCCATCGTTATTACATGGACTTTAAGCGTGGGAAGGTAGCCACACAGCTAAAAGATGTTGGAACCGCACCAGAGCATGAACATGGTACGATCGTACGTTTCTGGCCGGATCCAGATATTTTTAAGGAAACGACCGTTTATGATATTAAGATTTTAACCACGCGAATTCGTGAATTAGCTTTCTTGAATAAAGGGCTGCGAATCACGATTGAAGATCTACGTGGTGAAAAACCAAGCCGCCAGGAATTTCATTACGAAGGCGGTATTAAGAGCTACGTTGAATTCTTGGACAACGGTAAGCAGGATCTTTTCCCAGAACCGATCTATGTTGAAGGGGTTGAAAAGGGGATCACCGTTGAGGTAGCGCTACAATATACTGAAGACTATCACACTAACTTGATGACCTTCACCAACAACATTCATACCTACGAAGGTGGGACTCATGAGGCTGGTTTTAAAACTGCATTGACCCGGGTGATCAATGATTATGCCCATAAAAACGGCCTGATGAAGGATAACGAAGATAATTTATCTGGTGAAGACGTGCGTGAAGGGATGACTGCGGTTGTCAGTATCAAGCATCCAGATCCGCAATTTGAAGGTCAAACTAAGACCAAATTAGGGAACTCTGATGCCCGGACCGTTACCGACCATACCTTTGCGGCGACGTTCTCACGCTATTTGATGGAAAATCCTAAAATTGCTAAACAAGTCGTGGATAAGGGCTTACTGGCTTCAAAAGCACGGCTTGCAGCTAAACGGGCTCGTGAAGTAACCCGGAAGAAATCTGGCTTGGAGATCAGCAATTTACCTGGTAAATTAGCGGATAACTCTAGTAAGGATCCCGAGATCTCTGAATTGTTCATCGTCGAAGGGGATTCGGCCGGTGGCTCCGCTAAACAAGGCCGTTCGCGGTTGACCCAAGCGATTTTACCGATCCGCGGGAAAATTTTGAACGTGGAAAAAGCATCCTTAGATCGGATTCTAGCCAACGAAGAAATTCGGACGTTATTTACGGCGATGGGAACTGGTTTTGGCGACGAATTTGATTTATCCAAAGCGCGTTACCACAAGCTGATCATCATGACCGATGCCGATGTCGATGGCGCGCATATTCGGACGTTACTGTTGACCTTATTCTACCGGTTCATGCGGCCGGTAGTTGAAGCCGGCTACGTTTATATCGCACAACCACCGTTGTATCAGGTACGCCAAGGTAAAATGCAACGTTATATTGATTCCGATGAAGAGTTGGAACAAGTGCTAGGCACGTTGCAACCTAGTCCTAAACCAGTGATCCAGCGTTACAAAGGGCTTGGTGAAATGGATGCTTCTCAACTGTGGGAAACGACAATGGACCCAGATTATCGGCGTTTGTTACGGGTCAATGTCACTGACGCTAAGGAAGCCGATGAAGTTTTCTCAATGTTGATGGGTGATAAAGTTGATCCGCGGCGGCAATTTATTGAAGATAATGCGCATTACGTTGAAAACTTGGATGTTTAGAGTAGCGTGAACGGATTTTTTGAAGGGAGTTAAATAGTTAATGGCAGATGAACCACAAAATCGGCGGATTCAAGATGTCAATTTAGCCAAAACCATGCGCACTTCATTTCTAGATTACGCAATGAGTGTGATCGTGGCGCGGGCTTTACCTGACGTGCGCGATGGCTTGAAACCTGTCCATCGGCGGATCTTGTACGGGATGAGTGAATTAGGGGTCACCCCTGATAAGCCATATAAAAAATCCGCCCGGATCGTCGGTGATGTTATGGGTAAATTTCATCCCCATGGCGATTCAGCAATTTACGAATCAATGGTGCGGATGGCACAGGACTTCAGCTATCGCTACATGCTAGTTGACGGCCATGGTAACTTCGGTTCTGTCGATGGTGATGGTGCCGCCGCAATGCGGTATACCGAAGCTCGGATGAGCAAGATCGCCTTAGAAATGTTACGGGATATCAACAAAGATACCATTGATTATCAAGATAACTATGACGGTTCAGAAAAAGAACCCGTTGTTTTACCGGCCCGTTTTCCCAATTTATTGGTCAATGGGGCTACCGGGATTGCTGTCGGGATGACCACCAATATTCCGCCGCATAATTTAGCGGAAGTCATTAGCGGCTTGCATTTATTGATGGATAATCCGGAGGCGACCACTGCTGACTTAATGGAGGTCATTCCGGGACCTGATTTTCCTACTGGCGGTTTAGTGATGGGTAAGTCCGGTATTCGGCGGGCTTACGAAACTGGTAAAGGGACGATCACTTTACGGGCTAGAACCGAGATTCAGGAAGAAAAGAGTGGCAAGGAGCGGATCATCGTCACCGAAATTCCTTATATGGTCAACAAAGCGAAATTAGTTGAACGTATCGCCGAATTGGCGCGGGACAAGCGCTTAGAAGGAATTACTGACCTGAACGATGAATCTGATCGGGATGGGATGCGGATCGTGATCGACATTCGGCGCGATATGTCCGCGTCAGTTGTTTTAAACAATTTGTATAAATTAACGGCCATGCAAACATCTTTTGGCTTTAACATGTTAGCCATCGTTGATAACGCACCACGCTTACTGTCATTAAAAGAAATTCTGCAGTATTACCTTAAACATCAGGAAAAGGTGATTCGCCGGCGGACTGAGTTTGATTTGCGTAAGGCGAAGGCACGAGCGCATATTTTGGCTGGTTTACGGGTTGCTTTGGATCATATTGATGAGATCATTCGTATTATTCGTAGTTCTAAAACTGGCGAAGTCGCTAAAGCATTATTGATCGAACACTATGAATTAGACGATAAGCAGGCACAGGCTATTTTGGATATGCGTTTGGTTCGCTTAACTGGCTTGGAACGCGATAAGGTTGAAGCTGAATACGCTGACCTAATGGAAAAAATCGCTGACTACCAAGATATTTTGGCGAAGCCGGAACGGATCCACAATATTATTTATCAAGAATTGCTGGAAATTCAGAACAAGTTTGGCGACAAACGACGGACTGAATTATTAGTCGGTGAAGTCTTAAGTCTGGAAGATGAAGACTTGATCGAAGAAGAAGACGTGGTCATTACGTTGACCCATAACGGTTACATCAAGCGCTTACCAGCGGCTGAATTTAAGACGCAAAATCGTGGTGGTCGTGGGATCCAAGGTATGGGGGTTCACGATGATGACTTTATCGAACACCTAGTCTTCACTTCGACGCATGATATGTTGTTGTTCTTCACCAACACTGGGAAAGTTTATCAGGCTAAGGGTTACGAAATTCCTGAATACGGCCGGACAGCTAAAGGGATTCCAGTGATCAATTTGCTTGGTATTGATTCTGACGAGCGGATTCAAACGGTGGTCAACGTTGCGGCAGATGCCGACGATAATTATTTATTGTTCACCACGCGCGAAGGGGTCACCAAGCGAACTGCGGTCAGTGAATTCCGTAATATTCGGAGCAATGGTTTGAAAGCCATCACCTTGAAGGAAAGCGATGAACTGATCAACGTTTGCTTAACCGATGGCAAACAAAATATCATTATCGGGACCCATTTAGGGTACGCGGTCAGCTTTGCAGAAACTGCGGTTCGTTCCATGGGTCGTTCAGCAACCGGTGTTCGTGGTATTCGGTTACGGGAAAACGATTACGTGGTGGGTTCCGATCTTTTGACGCCAGACAGCGAAGTGTTGATCATTTCCGAAAAAGGTTATGGTAAACGGACGGCTGCCACACAGTACCCGATCAAGGGTCGTGGTGGTAAAGGGATCAAAACTGTCAACGTTAGTGCTAAGAACGGCCCGCTAGCTGGTTTAGCCACGGTCAAAGGCGATGAGGACATTATGCTGATCACCAATACTGGTGTGGTTATTCGGTTCCACGTGCATGATGTTTCGCAAACTGGTCGGGCAACCTTAGGTGTGCGGTTGATCCGCGTTGATGATGACGCAAAAGTTGCGACAATGGCAAAAGTTGCCGCTGAAGCTGATACGAAATCAGCAGCAACTGATCAGGCAGCTGATGACGCTCCAACGGCTACTGAGCAAAGCAACGCGCAGGTCGACGAGTTAGTGCGTCGTGCTGAAGCGGATCAGAATAATGATCAAGAATAAAATTGAACAGCAAAAATAATTAAAGCATTTGCGCGTAGTTTAAATATAGACGGCGCGCAAATGCTTTTTGTGTTGGGGCATGTTGATTGAGGAAAGTTATCATTAAAATAGATTTAAGCCAAGTTCTAATTATTAAATGCAACCAAGTTAAAAACGAGGTAATTTTGCCACACTGGTAAAAAAAGAAAACAAAGTTGAAACTTCAGGCGGCGCATGCTATAATTTTATTTTGTGAGTATCTAATGTTTTAGATTCTCCTTGTTCTTACATTTGGGTAAGAACCTTAAAGACCATAAGGAGGTGAACAGTCATGGCTCAATCGAAGAAATATGAAATTCTTTACATCGTACGTCCTGATTTAGAAGATGCAGCTAAAACGGCCTTAGTTGAACGTTTTGACGGTATTTTACGCGATAACGGTGCTGAAGTGGTTGAATCAAAGGACTGGTCGAAACGGCGCTTAGCGTACGAAATTAAGAAGTATCGCGAAGGTTTATACCATGTAATTAAGGTAACAACTGACGACGATGCACCACTTAATGAATTCGACCGTCTGGCTAAGATCAATGACGATATTTTACGTCATATGATCACACGCGAAGAAGACTAATAAATAAATATTAAAAATTTTTAGAGAGGGGAGCGATAGGATGATCAATCGAGTAGTCCTGATTGGACGTTTGACCCGGGATGTTGAATTACGCTATACCAGTGGTGGGGCAGCAGTTGCTTCATTTACTTTAGCCGTTAATCGCCAGTTCACTAATCGTAATGGAGAACGTGAAGCTGATTTTATTAACTGTGTGATGTGGCGTAAATCGGCCGAAAACTTTACTAATTTCACTCATAAAGGGTCGTTAGTTGGTATCGAAGGTCGGATTCAAACGCGGAATTACGATAACGCTGAAGGCCAACGTGTTTACGTGACCGAAGTTGTTGCCGATAATTTCTCACTACTGGAATCACGCTCTGCTGATGAACGCCGTCAACAAAATGGTGGTGGTCAAAGTGCTTCTGGTTATAATAATAATCAAAATAGTAACTTTAACAACAACAGCAATAGCGCATTCAACCAAGCTCCTCAATCAACAACTAATCCTGCTCCTAGTAATGGTCCAGCCAGCAGCGCAAATAGCAATCCCAATGACCCGTTTGCAAATAATGGGGAATCGATTGATATTTCCGATGATGACTTACCGTTCTAGTAACTGGTATTTTGAGGGAGGAATAAGCTATGGCTCAACAACGTAGAGGCGGACGTCGCCGTCGTAAAGTCGATTTTATCGCCGCTAATCATATTGAACATATCGATTATAAAGATACTGATTTATTGCGTCGTTTTATTTCCGAACGTGGTAAGATTTTGCCACGTCGGGTAACGGGCACAAGTGCCAAGAACCAACGTAAAATTACGATCGCAATCAAACGCGCACGTATCATGGCATTATTGCCATTCGTTGCCGAAGATGCAATGTAAAAAAAATGGCTCTCTGTCAAATCCTGTTGATAGTCAATTTTACAGCATTAGAAGTTATTTAACTTCTAATGCTGTTTTTTTACTTGGTTTGGTCCGCATTTGTTGT
>NZ_BJDN01000012.1 GCF_005405165.1 Loigolactobacillus binensis | reverse complement strand
GCAACAAATGCGGACCAAACCAAGTAAAAAAACAGCATTAGAAGTTAAGTAACTTCTAACACTGTAAAATTGACTATCAACAGGATTTGACAGAGAGCCATTTATTTTAAATTTAAAACGGTGGGTGCCTCAAATTACCTGTAATGTGTGCCAAGCGCTGACGTTGAAAAACTTATTTTGCCTGAATATTAGCTTTTTTGCCGGTTTGATTTAAGGCTGGTTTATTATCTAAATCTGTCCGAACGACTAAAACATCACAAACAGCAGTGCGCGTGACGTATTCAGTTACCGAACCGATCAATAGACGTTCAACGGCGTTTAATCCAGTGGCACCGATCATGATCAGATCAATATCATGTTCCTTAGGGACGTCTCTGGCGATGATAACCTTAGGTGCACCGTATTCAATGGCGTAGTTAACGTTATCCAAACCGTTCTTTTTGGCCGTTGCGACGTATTGCTCCATTGTCTTTTTGGCAGTGTCCGTTACTTGCTCAACCATTGCGGAATCAAAGCTGGAAACGTTCTGGAAAGCCCGAGTATCAACAACATGGATCAAGAATAATTCACCATTGTTCCGTTTAGCAACTTCGACGGCCTTCCGAAAAGCTAATTCAGCTTCATAGGAACCGTCAATGGCGACTAAAATATGTTTGTATTGTTGTAGCATAATGATCACCCCAATTATTTTTTAGCTCACCCTTATTGTACGTTATTTTAGGGTAAGCTGTAAATGAAAGCGGCTAAATTATATTTGATTTGCAAAACTGATCGCAAATACCGCAGCTAAAATACAACCAATTACTAAACAAACTAGCCAAAAGGTAATATTTGTTGTCAGTGCACTGAGTACGGTTAAGCCACCGGTAATAAAAAAATAATTTCTGTAACGCAATAAAAAGGCCTTTAGTTGCGGTTCTTTTTGTGGTTGATGATTTAAAAAGCGGCCATTGAGTTGGCGCTGCAAATAATAACCGACGGCAAATAAAACCACCGCAAAAATAAGTATTCCAATTCGCATTTTTGATCTCCTTGAAAATATATTAAAAAAGACGACTCTTGCGAATCGTCCTAGATCATCTGGTGGTGCCGTTGCAATTCCGTTTGTATTGAACCCGCGAAATAGCAGGTGGGCTCGGCTGTTCATCCATACTAGCGTCCTCGTGAAAAGGCTGGCTTGATGGACCAAGGAAGTCAATCCCGTATTTTAATTACTTGATCGGTCAACACATTATGGAAAAATACGCACACCTCGGAAAATCTATCTTTATACTAGCATATGGTTGGTGATTGTGCAATTATCACGCTGGTCAGTCCCATTAGATGGATTTGTGCTCCAATCAAGGCGCCGGATTAAATCAATCGTGGCGAGCTAATTTTGAGGTCGGGTAAGCTCTAACGGCGCCATAAAATCTGGCCGGATGATCTAAGCTCAAATTCGCTTGATCTCAGTGCCAACCAAAGCTGATCTAACGTCAGGCCAATTTTGATCTGGGAGCCAATGAAGCTGATTTAATATCAGGGTCAGCCTGATCTGGGGTCCAACAGAGCTGATTTAATATCAGGGTCAGCCTGATCTGAGTGCCAATCAGGCTGACTTAACGTCAAGTCAATTTGATCTGGGAGCCAACGCAGCTGATCTAATATCAAGGTAGGCCTGATCTGAGTGCCAACAAAAGCTGATTTAACATCAAGCTAACTTGATCTAAGCTCCAATCAGGTTGATTTAACATCAAGGCAACCTAATCTAAATGCCAATCGGGCTGATCTAACGTCAAGCCAACTTGATCTAAGCTCCAATCAGGTTGACCTAACATCAAGCTGACTTGATCTGAGGTCCAACAAAGCCGATTTAACATCAAGCTAACTTGATCTAAGCTCCAATCAGGCTGATCTGAGTGCCAACTAGCGATAGTACCGCGTTAGTAAAAAATAAAAAAATAAGTTAAACAAAGGCCGTTAAATCAGCATTTACCGCTTAACTTTATTTTTTTTGTAAAAACAGCGGGACAAAAGCCGGTGCTCAAACGTATATATAAGTGAAAGGACAAGTGAAAAGTGAAAGAACTAGTAAAATAATCAGTCTTTAAAAACTTGAAGGGCTGGTTAGGGTTAAACTTATTTTGTTTAATTTAAGTAAGCTTAATTAAGTTATGATTTTTGCATCAAAGGCTTGTAACGTGATCAGTGTCGTTGTGCGGCCAATAGGCGGTGATATTGCGCAGCCAATGCTTTTTCGTATTTACCATTATTTTTAGGTTGATAATAAGTGGCTTGCTTCAGGCGTTCAGGTAAATATTGTTGTTTGACCCAATCATTAGGGTAATCGTGGGGGTATTTATAGCCCACGCCATGCTGTAATTTAGCGGCGCCTTGGTAGTGGGCGTCGCGTAGTTGATCCGGCACGCTGCCAGCTTTGCCAGCGCGAATATCCGCTAAAGCGGCATCAATCGCCACGATCCCGGAATTGGATTTTGGTGAAAGGGCTAAGTCGATCACTGCGTCGGCTAAAGGGATCCGCGCTTCTGGAAAGCCAAGTTTTTCCGCTGCGGTCACGGCAGCCACCGTCCGGGCACAGGCTTGTGGATTGCCTAAGCCGATATCTTCGTAGGCGATAACCATTAGCCGGCGGGTGATCGTCGGCAAGTCGCCAGTTTCGATCAGCCGCCCCATATAGTGCAGTGCCGCATCGACATCACTACCGCGAATTGATTTTTGAAAAGCGGAGATCACGTCATAATGGGCATCGCCGTCTTTATCGCCACTGATCGCCTTGCGCTGAATGCATTCTTCGATGATCGGCAGGGTGATCGTGATCGTCCCCGCGGTTGCTGGGGTGGACTTTACGGCCAGCTCCAGGCCATTTAAGGCGCTGCGCAGATCGCCATTAGTTGCCTGCGTTAGAAACTTTTCTGCGGTGGCGGTCAATTCCACTGGCTGTTGGCCTAAGCCGCGTTCCTTATCCTTTAAGGCCCGTTCAACGGCAGTTTTGATCGCTGCTTCGCTTAATGGCTTAACTTCAAAAATTTGAGTCCGACTGCGAATCGCCGGATTAATGGCAATATAGGGGTTCTCGGTGGTGGCGCCGATCAAAATGATCCGACCATTTTCTAAATGCGGAAGTAGAAAATCTTGTTTTGTTTTGTCTAAACGGTGGATCTCGTCTAACAATAAAATTACGGTACCACTCATTTTAGCTTCTTCGGCTACGATCTGTAGATCCTTTTTGCTGTCTGTTGCGGCGTTAAGCATGCGAAAAGCGTAATGAGTTGAGCCAGCAATTGCGCTGGCAATACTGGTTTTACCGGTGCCCGGAGGACCGTAAAGAATCATTGAGGATAACATTTTAGCAGCGACCATGCGGCGAATGATTTTACCAGGGCCAACTAAATGTTGTTGGCCGACTACTTCGTCAATATTAGTGGGTCGCATCCGATAAGCGAGGGGTTGCATCCCAAGGCCTCCTTTGGATTAAAGCGCTTTAAGGCGAAAATTGCTGTGGTTTGGCTTAGCGCTGACAATTGAATATTATAGCACGCCAGTCATAACAACGGGCTGTTCGTGCTGGGGATTTCTTGTATAATAAAAGTGAGGCTAAAAGAAAGTGAGCTGAAGATATGTTAAATCAAATCGGCGCGCAAGTGAAACAACATCAACACGAAGCTTTTTTGTTTGCGGGTCATTATGGGGTTGAACGTGAAAGTCAGCGGGTCAAAGCAAACGGGCAGTTAAGTCAAACGCCATTACCATTTGCTGCGAACCATCCTTATTTAAAAAATGATTTTGCCCAGGCACAAACTGAATTAGTTACCGATTATTTTGGCTCTGGACAGCAAACTTTGCGGCAATTGCAAGGTTTAGATGCGGTTTTGCGCCGGGGGCTAGCAACCGACGAATTATTGTGGCCGTTATCAATGCCACCGGCTTTGCCAGCTGCCGCGCAGATCAAGTTAGCGGCGCCAAGTGCCGCGGGCTTACGGTACCGACAAAGTTTGGCCCAAAAATATGGGGTTAACATGCAAATGATGGCGGGAGTGCACCTGAATTTTTCACTTTCCGAACGGTTGATGCGCTTTTTATTTGAGGTTCAGTATCACCATGAGTTTGCGGATGATTATATTGCTTTTCACAACGCAGCGTATTTAAAAATTGCGCAAAATTATTTACGTTACCGTTACGTTTTGACTTATTTATTTGGCGCTAGTCCCTTAGCAGAAGCTAATTTTGCTACGACTTTACCGCAGCACTTAGTTCGTAGCTTGCACAGCAGTCAGCACTATGGTTACGCTAATGCCGCCAGGCAGCAGGTCTCCTTTGCAACCGTGGCTGCTTACAGCGCTGATCTTCAACGGTTAGTTGCTAATGGGCAGCTTCAAGCCGCCCGGGAATTTTATTCACCGGTGCGGTTTCACGGTGCGTCCTTGGATCAATTGACCACCGGTGGCATTCATTACTTGGAACTGCGAACCTTGGACCTAGATCCCTACACAACCACGGGCTTAAGCCAAACCAGCTTAGATTTTATGCAATTATTTTTGGCTTATTTATTAGTGACGCCTAGCCTTGCTGCTTCACAATTAGCCACCGGGTTAGCGCAGGCCGCCGCGGCCAACGAAACGGTGGCGCTGGAATCACCCCAGGCCGTTTCTGGCTTGCAAAAGCAACTTCAAGCCGTTATGCAGGCCTTACACCGCTTTGCCCAAACCTATCACGCACCAGCCGCATTGCAAACGGCTTTAGCGGCGATGACCGCCCGGGTAGCTGATTATCATTTAACGCCTAGTTACCGGCTTAGCCAGGCGGTGGTGGCAGGTTCCTTGCAGCAGTTTGCCCTGCAACAAGCCCAGCAATTTGCGCAAGCGGCCAGCGTTACTTATCAATTACCGGGTTATACGGATCTAGACGCAACGACCCAGTTATTGTTAGCTAACGCCTATCACCGGGGTTTAGAGGTTAAGTTGTTGGATCCCGCCACTGGCATGGTCCAGCTTGCCGACCATATCATGATCCAAGGCGGGGTGACCCAGTTAAATTCACAGATCGCCGGCCAGCTCAGTCGCAATAAATTGGTCAGCAAAAAAATATTAGGCCAAGCCGGCATCAATGTACCGGCTGGCGCCGAATATACAACTGTGGCAACCGCCTTGGCTGATTTCACTGATTTAGCTAAACAAGGTTTAGTGATCAAACCAAAAATCAGCGCGCAAGGTGCCGGTATCACGGTTTTTCAAACCCCACCTACCGCAGCCGCGTTTGCAACGGCAGTGACCAAGGCCTTGGCAACAGGCGCAGCGGCCTTAGTGGAAAACTATGTGCCCGGTACGGTTTATCGCTTCTTAGTGATCAACGGGCAGGTCAAGGCAGTGGCGGAGTGTACACCGGCTAACGTGGTGGGGGATGGCCGCCAGAATTTAGCCGCCTTGGTGGCCAAAAAAAATCGCCAAGCTAAGCGCGGCGTCAATCTACCATTACGCCCACTATTGCTTGACGACCAAACCGCCGCGGATCTCCAGCAGCAAGGCTTAAGCTTAGCCACCATCCCGGCACGTGGCAATCAGGTCAACCTACGTTTGGCCGCCAATTTTACCACTGGTGGGGATGCAGTCGATGTCACTGCCGAAATCGCGGCTGGCTATCGAAAAGTTGCGGTTGCGGTGGCTAAAGCCCTGCAGCTACAGGTAGCCGGGGTGGATATTGTGATCGAAAATCTGTATCAACCGCTGGATGCAGCCCATCCGGAATTAGCGACGGTGTTAGGGGCTACCGCGCAACCGGATTTAGCGCTGCACGCGGCACCGTTTTTCGGCACGGCCCAACCTGTGGTGCCATTTTTACTTGCGCAATTAAACTAGGCCCAGGTGACGTTAATGTGATTATTTCGGGTCAATGTTACGCCCGTTGAATAAGTCGGCGAGAAAAGTATGTTTAGTCGGCGACTTAGTTGCGGCCTGATAATATTGGCTGATATCAACGTTTGAGCGCTCAACGGCGGTGGTAGCCACTAACAGAACGGCCACTGCCGCGTTGGCCGTATTGGCCGCCTCATCGTTGACCATTGTAAAGGCTAAATTATTTTGGCTGGCATATTGTAAATAGGGTTTTAGCGTTGCTGCTAATTTACCGTTAAGCAATAATTTAGTAGCGGCCAATTGCGGCGCGGCCTGTTTAAAGGCCGGCAACGTACGGGGATCACTTAATTGGGCCACCGTGATCTGCAGTAAAACGCGCTCGCGTAAGGAGCCGAGATAGCGACGGCGCTCATCGGGCTTTGTTTGGGGTGTGCCCGTCAGGCGACTTTTTAGTTGGTTTTCAAGTTCGTTGTTTTCCGGCATGTTGGTCATCCCTCCAGCAATATTTGCTATAATAAAGCGAGTATAACATATCCGGTTTATAAACCAAGTTTAGGACAGAAAGCAGTGAGTTAATGGTTTTTACAGTGACGGATTTTAAGGTTTTTGATGAGCTGACGGTGGCAGGGCGCATGGCCTTGATTCGTGAGCAACTTGATCCCAAGTTTACGCAATTAGGGGCGCAGTTAGTGAGCCAATTGGCGGCAGAAAAAATTCCGGCTTACATAAATGTAGCCAAGCATTTACGCCGGCACACTAACCCGGCGCCTAATACTTGGTTTGCCGTGGGACCGTATAAACGGGGCTATAAAATGGTGCCGCATTTTGAGGTTGGTTTCTGGGATGATCGGTTATTTGTTTGGCTGTGCTTACTGGAGAATATTCAGCAACCGGCACCGTATGCCGCTATTTTGCAGCAACGCGCGGCCTTCTTCACGCACTTGCCCGCCGGAGAATGGCGACTTTCGGGCAACCACATGGCCAAGCCGGTCCAACCGTTGAATGCCACTGATTTAGCGGCCCAAACCCAACGCTTTATGACGGTGAAAAAAGGGGAGTGGCTGCTAGGCAAGATCTGGTTAAAAAACGACCCGATTTTTCAAACAAGTGGCGCTGTGGAACAGGAGATCAGGCAAACGGTCACCAGCTTAACGCCGCTATATCGTTATTTATTGGCTGCGATCAGTCAAGATTAAACCGCAAATACCGGCCAGTCATTATGATTAGTTGCAAAAAAAACAGCCACATAGTGACTGTTTTTTTGTCATGAAGATTACAATAATTGGTTGTAGTATTCAACGACAAGTGTTTCATCAATGTCTGGTTCTAATTCGTCACGTTCTGGTAAACGAGTTAAGGAACCTTCTAATTTATCAGCGTCAAAGCTGACGAAAGCAGGGCGACCAACAACGGCTTCAAGTGCAGCTTGGATGATCACTAAGTTTTTAGACTTTTCACGAACTGAAACCACTTGACCAAGTTCAACTTGGTATGAAGGGATATCAACGCGTTTGCCATCAACTAAGATATGACCATGGTTGACCAACTGACGGGCTTGAGGACGAGTTGTAGCTAAGCCTAAGCGATAAACCACGTTGTCTAAACGTTGTTCAAGTAAGATCATGAAGTTAACACCTTGTTTACCTTCTTTGATCTTACCAGATTTTTGGAACAAGTTAGAGAATTGGCGTTCGTTCAAACCGTACATAAAGCGTAACTTCTGCTTTTCACGTAATTGAACACCATATTCTGATAATTTGCGGCGACTGTTGGGACCATGGTCACCAGGTGCGTAAGGGCGGCGAGCTAATTCTTTACCTGTACCAGATAGCGAAATACCTAACCGGCGAGATTTTTTCCATTGTGGGCCTGTATAACGAGACATAAAAAAATTCCTCCAATAAATTGATTTGGAGTAAAATAACGAATTGTAAGTTCAGTATACGTGCAGTTTGTTCTGCAATTTTCGCCATCTGCAGCCGCAGGTTACTCGTTGAACTCTGGTTGCAACAAACTGTTGACGCGCTTACCACTTACTGCTGCATTATTTTACACAACGACCAGTGTAGCAAAGCTTGTAGCTAAAGTCAATTATACCTTTATAAATGCGTGACTAAAACGGCCGCGAAGTCTTCTAATAAGGCCTGATCAGCGGCACTAAAACGATCAAATTGTTGTGAATCAATATCTAAAACCCCAATTTGGCGGTCACCTGCCGTTAACGGTACCACCAACTCAGCGTTAGTCGCAGCGTCACACGCAATGTGCCCGGCGAATTGATGAACGTCGGCCACCAGCTGGGTTTTTTGTTGGGTAAAGGCGGTGCCGACCACGCCTTGGCCGTTGGCAATGTGCATGCAGGCCACTTTACCTTGAAAAGGACCAAGATATAATTCGTTTTTAGCGTTATCATATAGGTAGAAGCCGACCCAGCTGACGTTGCTGAGGCTATCATTTAACAGGGCGGCGGCGTTGGCGAGGTTCGTTATTAAGCGCGGTTCTTCAGTTAACAACGCATCAACTTG
This sequence comes from Loigolactobacillus binensis, assembly GCF_005405165.1. Classification (GTDB taxonomy): domain Bacteria; phylum Bacillota; class Bacilli; order Lactobacillales; family Lactobacillaceae; genus Loigolactobacillus; species Loigolactobacillus binensis. The sequence goes on along the minus strand of NZ_BJDN01000012.1, from coordinate 71,787 downwards.
CTGCGCTAAAAGGGTATGTTTGGTCATGGTTTAAGGACCTCCAAAATAAATTAGGCGCGGTTTTTACGATTCATTAGTGATGCGCTCCGGTCACTATGATATAATTTAGGTTAGATTTTAACGGCCTTTACAAATAAATGCAAGGTAAACTGTGAAACGTGACGGGGGTTTTATTGATGGAGTTAATTTTGATCGGTATCATTATTTTAGCATTAGTGCTATATGTCGGGGTGATCTTCTACCAACGACATAATTCTAAGCAGATCGATGCACTGCAAGAACAAGAACAGAAAATGACCAAATTACCGTTCAAAAAGACGATGAGCGCTGCCCGGCAGCAGGGCTTAGCCGGACAAAGTCAAGAAGAATACGCTAAATGGCAAGAACACTTACAAGAAATTCAGAAAAACGGTTTTGCAGATCTAGAGCGTAAGTTATTGTTAGCGGAAACCACTAATAATCGTTATCGTTTTTTCACTGCCGCTAAGCTGATCAAGGAATTGACCAGCCAATTAACGACTACCCAAGAAGCTTTGGCCGAGATCGTGGCTGGCTTTAAACAGATCCAAACGGACGCGCAGGCCAATCAAACCAAGGCCAAGGAATTACGGGAACTATACCAAAAATTACGGAAACAATTATTGACTAAAAGTTTTTCTTATGGTGCCGCTGCAGATGGCCTAGAAGAAAAGTTAAGTTATTTAGAAACGTCATTTGATAAATATAATCGCTTCACTAAATCCGGCGATCATGTGGAATCGAAAAAGATCTTGACCCAACTGGATAAGGATATTACGGAATTAAATGACTTGATGAAGCGGATCCCGCCCCGGTTCAAAGAGCTGAATAATGAATTTCCCGCCCAGCTAGATGAATTACGGCAAGGTTATCAACGCTTAAGCGACGCTGCTTATCAATTTTATGATATTGACATTGCTGCGGAATTAAGTGATCTGGATCAGCACGTTAACGCGACCCGTAAATCGCTGAAAAACTTGGATTTAACAGCGATCGAAACCACTGATCAGGATATTGCCCGGCGCATCGATCATCTGTATGATGTCATGGAAGCCGAGATCAAGGCTCATCAAGAAGTGGAGCAGCGCCACGATGAATTGCAGGCTTTCATCAATCACGCCACGAAACAAAATCATGAATTACAGATCGAATTGGATCATTTGAATCAAAGCTACACCTTGAATAACGATGAATTGGCCCAGGCTAAGGATTTACGCCAGCAAATTGACGAAGTCAACACAACCTTTGAACAGGATGCGCAAAAAGTCGCCGCGCAAACTGCGGTTTATTCCATGGTGGCGGAAAATTATAGTACGGCTTTTGCCACTTTGGCGGAAATTGAGAAGAAACAAAAGGCCATCAATGCTAGCGTTCAAGATCTGCGTAAAGGTGAGGAAGAAGCGCAGCGTTCCTTACAATCCTTTGAATTTGAGATCCGTAACGTTAAACGGCAAGTGGAGAAGTTGAATTTACCGGGCTTATCCCGCCAATACTTAGACTTTTTCTTCTTGGTTTCCGATGAGATCAGTAAATTGGATCAAGAACTAAATCAAGTAAAAATTGACCTTGATGTGATCACTAAGGCGTTGATCGCGACGCAGGAAGATTTAAACAAACTCAAGGAAGAGACGAACGATATGATCAATAGTGCCTTGCTAACAGAACAGCTGTTGCAATACGCTAATCGTTATCGCCATAGTCATGCGGATATTGCTCAAGCCAGTGATGAAGCACTGCGCTTATTCAATAGTGACCACGATTATAAACAGGCGGCGGAAACCATTGCCACTGTTTTGGAACAAGTGGAACCTGGCAGTTACAAGAAAGTTGAAGAAAGTTACTATAAAACTAAGGACCAAGATTTACAGGTCTAATCCGACCTGATCAGACGTTATTCGTTCTGTTATTGGCGAATAGCGTTTTTTGTTGGCGTCGATTTGACTTATTTTAAGTTAGTATATTGCCTTTTAGTGAGGATTTGTTATAATGGTTGAGAATTTCGGCGCTTAGTGTTCGGGGTGGGCCCCTAAAATCAGCCTTATGGGCCTTGATTCAGTGGGCGTTAAAAAGTAGGCTCATTAGTTGCAAAGAAGCACGCACCGTTTTTTTCAGCTTCGTTGGCGCACAATTAGCTTTACTGCTAATTGTGCGGCTAGCACCGATCAGTTTTTATTTTTTCAACGGACTTTAAATTAATGAATGGGCCAGTAGGCTTTTGTAGCTAAGACCCATAGCTTAGGATAAAAAGGGAAGAATGTTTGTATGATCTATTTTGATAATAGTGCGACCACCGCGGCGGCACCAGCAGTATTGGCGACTTATCAAGCCGTTAGCCAAGATTTCTTTGGTAATCCGTCTAGTTTGCATGCTTTAGGGGACAAGGCAGATGGGTTGCTTCAGCAGGCGCGCCAGCAGATCGCTGAGCTGATCCAAGCGCAACCAGATGAGATTTATTTTACTAGCGGGGGCACTGAAGGTGACAATTGGGTGATCAAAGGCACCGCCATTGCGAAACGCCAATTTGGTAAACATTTGATCACCACGGAAATTGAACACCCGGCCGTTAAAAATTCAATGGCGCAATTGGAACAATTAGGTTATGAAGTCACTTATTTGCCGGTTGATCAGCATGGGGCCATTGATCCGGCCGATCTGCAAGCAGCCTTGCGGGATGATACGATCCTCGTTTCGATTATGGCGGTCAACAATGAAATTGGTAGTATTCAACCGTTAAAAGCGGTGGCCGACATTCTGGCAACCCACCCGAAAGTGCATTTTCATGTGGACGCCGTTCAATCAATCGGCAAAGGGCTATTGCCGCTATTGCGCTTGCCCCGGATCGACTTTTTAACCTTTTCTGCGCATAAGTTTCATGGCCCGCGGGGGACTGGCTTTATTTACGCCAAGCGTGGCCGGCAGCTTGCACCATTAATGACCGGCGGTGGCCAAGAAAATAATTGGCGTAGCGGTACTGAAAATGTGCCGGCCATTGCCGGAATGGCCAAAGCATTGCGACTGTTATTAACGGCTGAACCGGCTAAAGTTCAACGCCAGCAAGCAATCAAAACGAAAATTTATCAGCATGTTGCCCAGAAAGCCAAAGTCACAGTTTTTTCTGAAGATAATGCCAATTTTGCCCCGCATATTTTATGTTTCGGTATTCGCGGTGTTCGTGGTGAAACCATTGTTCACGCTTTTGAAGAGCACGCTATCTATATTTCCACCACCAGCGCGTGCTCCTCAAAAAAAGGGACGATCTCAGGGACTTTAGCAGCGATGCATATCCCCGACGAGATCGCAACTAGTGCGGTGCGGGTCTCGTTGGATGAGAATAATACCTTGGCCGAAGCGGATGCCTTTATTGCCGCCTTTGACCAAATTTATGCGCGTTTTGAATTAGTGAATTCATAACGGTGTCAGGCAGCTTTTAAGTACCGTTGGCGCTAAATAAGTTGGCCGGTACTGCCGCTTATTTTAAGCAATGCAAAATTAACCACTGTTTGTGGAGTAGAGGAAGAATGCAATGGAATATACAGAAATCATGGTGCGTTATGGTGAATTGTCCACTAAGGGCAAAAACCGGCGCAGTTTTATTGACCGGTTAGCCAACAATGTGCGCAAAGCGCTGCACCGCTTTCCAGCCTTAGAAATTCACGCGCGGCGTGATCGGTTGCACATTGTTTTACACGGTGAGGATAGTCAGGCCGTAATGACTCGACTAGGACAGGTTTTTGGTATCCAAAACTTTTCGCCATCGATCCGGGTGGAACGGGATATGGACCAAGTGCGGGCGACGGCGATCGCGATGATCAAGGAGCAATATCAGCCTGGTGATACTTTCAAGGTCAATACACGTCGGTCCGACCACAATTTTGAATTGGACACCAACCAAATGAATGATGAATTAGGTGGCACGATCCTTGCCGGCGTCCCGGGGATCACGGTACGGGTACACAAACCGGAGATCACCTTGCGCGTGGAAGTGCGTTTAGACGGTATTTATTTATCCAGCCGTACGCTCCAAGGTGCCGGCGGTTTGCCAGTGGGGACAGCTGGTCGCGGTATGTTGATGCTGTCCGGCGGTATTGATTCGCCAGTGGCCGGTTACTTGGCGATGAAGCGCGGCGTGGCCATTCAAATGGTTCACTTTTTCAGCCCGCCTTACACCAGTGCTAAGGCTTTAGCTAAAGCCAAGGAGCTGACCTCAAAACTAGCACCTTATGCCGGAAGCATCCAATTTATTGAGGTGCCGTTTACCCATATTCAAGAAGAGATCAAAAACAAGGTGCCTGAAGGCTATTTAATGACCGTTCAACGGCGGCTAATGTTGCGTTTGACCGATAAGATTCGCGAAATGCACCATGGTTTGGCGATCTTTAACGGCGAGGCCTTAGGGCAAGTTGCGTCGCAGACTATGGAAAGTATGGTGGCGATCAATGACGTGACCACCACGCCGATTTTGCGGCCAGTGGTTTCCATGGATAAAAACGAGATCATCAAAATCGCGGAAGCCATTGATACCTTTGATTTATCGATCATGCCCTTTGAAGATTGCTGCACGATTTTCGCACCTCCGGCACCGAAAACCCGGCCTAATTTGGATAAAACGCGGGCGTATGAGCAATTGATCGACGTTACCGGGCTGATGACGGAAGCCATCGCCGGTATTAAAATAACCGAGATCAAAGCTGACGAACAATTTTTAACGCAGGACCAAAGCGAAATTGCAAGTTTATTGTAAAAACAACGCTAGCCTGATTAAAATAAGGCGTTAACTTGGCGGTCGTGCCGTTTGGCCAGAAGCGGTTAGTTTTGCGCCGCCGTCGCTGGGGTTAAAAAGTGGCCCTTTGGCGGCCAATTGTCGGCGCGATTTATAATTTAGCATTGCGCGCCCGCCGTTTTTTTGCTACAGTAGTTTCAAAGCGATGAACAAGTCAGTAGCTATCAAACCGCGGCCTAGAGAAAAAGTGTGTGCTGGAAGCTTTTGCGTGGATGATAGTGAAGGTAGCTTGGGAGCTGTTGCCGTGAACTTAAGTAAGGGCAGTCGGACAGCCTTGTCCGTTATGACTAATCAAGTGGCGCAATATGCGCAATTTAGGTGGTACCGCGAATAACTGCATTCGTCCTATTAATTTAGGCCGGGTGCTTTTTTATTTGCACAGAAAATAAGTTGCTTCAGAGAGGATGACGGAAATGGCTGACGAAAAAAAGATGTCAACTAAGTACGATCCGCAACAGGTCGAACCTGGGCGGTACGAAGAATGGCTGCAAAAAGGGTTATTTAAACCTAATGGTGACACGAAGGCTAAACCATATTCGATCGTGATCCCACCGCCTAATGTTACCGGCAAGTTACATTTAGGCCATGCTTGGGACACCACGTTACAGGATATGTTGATCCGCCAAAAACGGATGCAGGGTTATGATGTGCTCTGGCTACCCGGAATGGATCACGCTGGGATCGCCACTCAAGCTAAGGTTGAAGGCCATTTACGGGAAAAGGGGATCACCCGTTATGATCTAGGCCGGGACAAGTTTGTTGACGAAGTCTGGGACTGGGTCCACGAATACGGGGACATTATTCATCAGCAATGGGCTAAATTAGGTATTTCCGTGGATTATTCGCGCGAACGCTTTACCTTGGATGAAGGGTTATCTAAAGCGGTGCGCAAAGTCTTTGTTGAATTATACAAAAAAGGGTTGATCTACCGCGGCGAATATATTATCAACTGGGATCCGCAAGCACGGACGGCCTTATCGGATATCGAAGTGATCCATCAAGATGATCAAGGGGCCTTTTATCACGTTAAATATCCGTTTATTGACCCTGAGGTGACGTTTAACGGGAAACACTATATTGAAATTGCGACGACACGGCCGGAAACCATGTTTGGTGACGTTGCGGTTGCCGTCAACCCGGATGACGCCCGGTACAAGGATCTAGTCGGCCGCGAAGTTTTATTGCCGCTACAAGGCCGTCATTTACCGATCATCGCCGATCCGTATGTGGATAAGGACTTTGGAACGGGGATGGTTAAAATTACGCCGGCTCATGATCCAAACGATTTTCAAGTCGGCAATCGGCATAATTTAAAACGGATCAACACTATGAATGAAGACGCAACCATGAACGAAAACGCCGGTAAGTATCAAGGCCTGGATCGTTTTGCGGCGCGTAAGGCGATGGTGGCGGATCTAGCGCAGGAAGGCTATTTATTACGCACCGACCCGATCGTCCACAGTGTTGGTCATTCAGAACGGACTGGCGTTCAAGTCGAAGCTCGCTTATCCACTCAATGGTTTGTCAAAATGAAACCATTGGCGGCAACGGCTTTAAAGAATCAAAAGGGCAGCGACCGGGTCAATTTTGTACCTGAACGTTTCGAACACACCTTCACTCAGTGGATGGATAATGTGCATGACTGGGTTATTTCCCGGCAATTATGGTGGGGACACCGGATACCCGCTTGGTACAATAAAACCACAGGTGAAACTTACGTTGGCATGGAAGCACCTGCTGATCCAGAAAATTGGCAACAGGATTCAGATGTGCTGGATACTTGGTTTAGTAGTGCGTTGTGGCCGTTTTCAACTATGGGCTGGCCGGACACGGATGCGCCTGACTTCAAACGTTATTTTCCCACTAATACCTTAGTGACTGGCTATGACATTATTTTCTTCTGGGTTTCCCGGATGATCTTCCAAAGCCTAGAATTCACCGGACGGCGGCCGTTTAAACATGTTTTGATCCACGGGTTGATCCGGGATGAACAAGGCCGCAAAATGAGTAAATCATTGGGTAACGGCATTGATCCAATGGAAGTCATCAAAAAATACGGTGCCGATGCCTTACGTTGGTTTTTAAGCACCGGATCAACACCAGGGCAGGATGTACGGTTCTCTTACAGCAAAATGGATGCGGCCTGGAACTTTATCAATAAGATCTGGAACGCAAGTCGGTTTGCCATCATGAATTTAGGACCGCAGACTACGGCAACCATGCCAACTGGCGGCCAACGGGATCTAGCTGACCGCTGGATCTTAAGCCGGTTAAATGAAACGGTCAAAGACGTGACCCGCTTGTTTGATGACTTTGAATTTGGTGAAGCCGGCCGGTTACTCTATAATTTTATTTGGAACGATCTGTGTGATTGGTACATTGAAATGAGCAAAGAAGTGTTGAACGGCACGGACGCAACGGCCATTGCTAACAAGCAACAGGCTTTGGCCTATGTTTTCGAGCAGACGTTAAAATTAATGCACCCGATCATGCCTTTTGTCACCGAAGAATTATGGCAACAATTGCCGCATGTCGGTGAGTCGATCGTCACCGCGGCTTACCCCGTGGAACATGCTGAATTGGCTGATGCCGCTGCAGTGGCACAAATGTCGCGCCTGATCGATCTCATTCGCTCCGTGCGCAATATTCGGGCTGAAGTTAACGCACCGCTATCCAGTCCGATCGACGTGGTGATCAAAACCACGGATCAGCAGACCCAGACTATTTTTGAAAATAATCGGGAATACATTGAACGCTTCGTGCACCCTAAGGCCTTGACGATTGCAGCTGAGGTCACGGCGCCGGCCTTGGCGATGTCCGCGATCATTACTGGTGCGGAGATCTACGTGCCACTAGCCGAATTGATCGATCTCAACGAAGAAATCAAACGGATGGAAAAGGAAGCGGCCAAGCTACAAAGTGAAGTGACCCGGGCCGATAAAAAATTAGGCAACGAGCGCTTTGTACAAAATGCACCTGAAAAAGTTGTGGCGGAGCAAAAAGCTAAACGCACTGATTATACTAACAAATTAGCGGCCGCTAAACAGCGGATCACCGAATTAAAAGCTAATTTGTGATCCCTTAATGAGAAGCCTGAATTTAGGCTTCTTTTTTGCTATACTGGAAAATAATACCAACTGTTGGCCGTTTAAATTAGGGGGCCTGCCTGCTTAATTAGCGGCAAATAACAGTTAAAAGTGAAAGTGGCGAAGTTATGTACGCAGAAAATTATCAAATTGCTTTAACTAAAATTCACAGTCGACCAAAAATGCATAAAGAAGGTAGTTTAAAGCGCATGCAGCGGGCGGTGGCGGCTTTTGGTCATCCCGAGCGTAAAATAACGGCGCTCCACGTTGCGGGTACCAATGGCAAAGGCTCCGTCGTCAATGATCTGCGTTATTTGGCCAACGCGCAAGGGATGACGGTAGGCACGTTTACGTCGCCATTTTTAATGCGTTTTAATGAACGGATCAGCATTGATGGCACTCCGATCAGCGACGCCGCTTTGTTGGCCTTAGTTAATCAGGTTGGGCCACAGGTGGCGGCCTTAGACGCTGCAGATCCTGCTGATCAGATCACCGAATTTGAATTTGTTACTTTATTGATGCTGGTTTATTTTGCCGCGCAGCCACTGGATCTGGCCATTATTGAAGTCGGCATCGGCGGCTTGACGGATGCGACCAACGTGATCACCCCGTTGGTTTCCGTGATCACCACCGTTGGTTATGATCATATGGCGTTACTTGGTGATACTTTAGCAGCGATCGCGACGCACAAGGCCGGCATTATCAAAGCCGGTCGGCCTGTGGTGACGGGGCGTTTACCGGCTGCGGCCCAAGCGGTGGTCACCGCCACCGCGCAGCGCCAACACAGTCGGCAATATCTTTTGGCCACGGACTTTACCACCAGTCGGCACCAAGCACTAGCCACTTGGGGCGAAACCTTTGATTTCACTGGGTTAGGATTTAATATTAAAGGGCTTACTTTGCCAATGCTCGGTGATTATCAGATCGATAACGCAGCGGTGGCGATCACCGCCTTTATTTTGGCGTTGCAACAATTACACCAAACAACCACGGCTAAAACCATCAAAAATGGCTTGGCCCATGCGAAATGGTTAGGCCGACTAGAGAAGATCAACGAGCAACCCTTGATCGTTTTGGACGGTGCCCATAATGAGCCGGCGATGCGCGCGTTAGCCGCCACCTTACAGGCTAATTTTAGTCAGTTAGAAATTTATATTATTTTTGCCGCTTTGAAAGATAAGGCCACTGCGAAAATGTTAGCGATTTTGGAGCGGCTACCGAATGTCCATTTAGTTTTGACCCAATTTACGGGTAATTCCCGCGTCGCTGCGGTGACAGATCTGGCGCAGGCCAGTCAGCAAGAGTTGCCGGTTTATCAGAATTGGCCAACTGCCTTACAAGCCGTCTTGCAAGAAGCATCGGCTGACGATATGCTGTTGTTAACGGGATCACTTTATTTTGTTTCTGAAGTACGCCATTATTTTGAAAGTTGAGGACTGATGATGAAAGTACAAGGGGTTATTTTTGATATGGACGGCTTGATGTTTGATTCGGAAAAGCTTTACTATCAAGCTAATTTAGCGGCAGCCGCCCAAATGAAGTTGCCGTACGCCGATGATTATTATGAACGCTTTATTGGCGCTTCGGATGAAGATCTGGTCAAATTTTTTGGTGAGGCCTTCGGTGGGCCAGACCAGGCGCAGGAATTTATGCAGTTAACTTATCAGCAGATCGAAGCAGCGATCCAGCGCGGGGAGTTGGAAAAAAAGCCGGGGTTAGATGCTTTATTGGCTTATTTAGACCAGCAACAGATCACGAAGATCATCGCTTCCAGTAATTATAAAACGAAGATCAGTGATTTTCTAACGGCTACGCAATTAGTGGATCGTTTTCCTGAAATTATCGCTATGGATGATGTTGCTAAAGGAAAACCGGCGCCAGATCTCTTCGAGAAGGCACGGGCAACTATAGGCACGCCTGCTGCGGCGACTTTGGTGTTGGAAGATTCCCGGAATGGTTTATTAGCAGCCCACGCTTCGGGGATCCCCTGCATCATTGTGCCTGATCTAGTTCAGCCAACGGCGGAGACCCAAGCGTTGGCGTTAGAAATCCTACCCGATCTTTTTGCGGTACGTGATTTCATCAAGCAAAATTGTTGATGCTTTGCGTAGCTTAAGAATAGACGGTTAATTTAACGTTTAATCTTAATCAGCGAGGGAGTCAGCTCATGTTAGCCTTAAAAAGTGCGGCGGCCCAGTGGCAACCGCGAGAACAATTATTATCTGCCGGCGCGACTAGTTTGACTGATCAACAATTATTGGCGATTTTATTACGGACCGGCACCAAGCAATTACCGGTTATGGACGTTGCGCAGCAGCTTTTGCAGGCCTATCCCCAACTGGCCAGTCTAAGCCGGGCCAAGATCACTGAGTTAGAGCAGATCAAGGGGATCGGCCAAACTAAGGCCATTGAATTACAGGCGGCTTTAGAGCTAGGCCGCCGTAGTCAGTTGGCGGCGCAACTTCGTTTTGGCACGATTGCTTCCAGTCAGCAGATCGGTGAGTTAATGGCCAAGCGGTTTGCGGGTTGTCGCCAGGAACACTTACTGGCCATTTATTTGGATACTAAGAATCAGATTATCAAGGAGCAGGAACTTTTCCGTGGCACGCTGAATGCTTCGGTGGCCCACCCGCGGGAAATATTTGCTTACGGTTTACAATTAGCGGCGGCCCGGTTTATTTTAGTGCACAATCATCCCAGCGGGCAAACGGAGCCGTCGAATTATGACCTGAAATTTACGCAGCGCGTCGCCAGTTGTGGCGAGCTGCTGGGGATTGAATGTTTGGATCATTTGATCGTGGGCCACAAGCAATACAGTAGCTTAAAAGAACGCGGTGACCTTTAGGGCAATACTTGTTATTAAACCGGTATCATGGTAAAATTAATACGTATTTTTGTTAGGTAATGGCTCAAAGTTTCATTAATAAACTTTCCCCATCGTACCAATCAGAATTACACAAAAAAAGAGTGTCTAAGGCACGAGGAGGATTTTTACTTATGGAACAAGGTACAGTTAAATGGTTCAATCCTGAAAAGGGTTTTGGTTTTATTTCGCGCGAAAATGGGAGCGATGTCTTCGTTCATTTTTCAGCGATCCAAGGAGAAGGTTTTAAAACGCTTGAAGAAGGCCAAGCGGTAACTTTTGATATTGAAGAAAGCGACCGGGGCCCACAAGCGGTTAACGTCGTTAAAGCTTAATCAGGCAAATACGAAACAACATCAATTTTGATGTTGTTTTTTTGTTGGCGCAAAGGTGGCTTAACACCACCGATTTTTAAAATTAGTTTCCAAGCAGTTTGGTGCTTGCCGTGGTTCAATTCAGCGCCGGTCAGTGCGTTGGGCAAAACCGCCAACTAGTCAGTTCTAGGTAGTGCTAAGCGGCCACTATTTTTGTCTAGGGGGATCTGAACTGCTGGGGCTTGACCCATCAATAAGTTTCTAAAAAAGGGTTAAGTTTCCAAAAGCCCTTATCATTGACGTGATTATTCGGTATGATAGATTAGTAGATGTTAAAGCATTTTGTATCGGAAATAAGTGTGTTATAATTCCTTTATCTACAAACGGAGATGCTAAAGCATTTAAAAGCTATTCACTGCTGAATGGTATGAAATATCGCTGAATTTGAAGGAGAGAGACGCTGTGTTCGGATTAGGCACAAAGAATATTGGAATTGACCTCGGAACAGCCAATACATTGGTTTATATTGATGGTAAAGGAATCGTGCTCCGGGAACCATCAGTTGTCGCCAAGAATACTAAGACTGGTGAAGTGGTCGCTGTCGGTACCGAAGCACGTGATATGATCGGGCGGACGCCAGGCAGTATTGTGGCGATCCGACCGATGAAAGATGGCGTCATTGCTGATTATGATACGACAGCAGCGATGATGAAATACTTTATGGAAAAATCACAAGGTCGTGGCGCCGGTAAACCCTACGTCATGGTTTGTGTCCCCAGTGGTGTGACTGAAGTTGAAAAGCGGGCCGTGATCGACGCGACCCGGGTGGCAGGAGCACGTGATGCTTACGTGATCGAGGAACCTTTTGCGGCTGCAATTGGGGCCGGCTTACCGGTTATGGACCCAACTGGTAGTATGGTGGTCGATATTGGTGGCGGCACCACCGATGTGGCGACGATCTCACTCGGTGGGATCGTTTCTAGCCGTTCGATTCGGATGGCTGGTGACAAGTTTGATGAGGCGGTTATTTATTATATTCGCCAAAACTTTAATTTACTGATCGGTGAACGAACTGCGGAAGATGTTAAAATGCAGATCGGCTCTGCTTCATTAGAAAAGGCGGCCGATATTGATGGCATGACTGTTCGGGGCCGTGATCTGATCTCTGGTCTACCGAAAACGGTCGATATCGCTGCGGAAGATATCGCTAAGGCCTTGCAAGAAGTTGTCAGTGAGATCATCACGGCGATCAAAGAAACCTTGGAAGAGACTTCGCCAGAAATTGCTGCGGATGTGATCGACCACGGGATCGTTTTAACTGGCGGTGGTGCCATGTTGAAGAACCTACCAGAAGTGATCGCGGATGCGACTAAGGTGCCAGTTTTTGTGGCGCAAGCACCATTGGACTGTGTCGCTATTGGCACTGGCGAATCATTGAAAAATATCGACATTATGAAGAAACGCTAATTAGTGCGTATTAGCTAAATTTGTTGGCAACATGGCATTAAAAATAGTGTTAAGCTACACCTTAATAAAGTTAGAAGAGTCTAATTAGTCGCTGAAGATTGGTTGAATCCTCGCCATTTTCGGCGATTAATATTGTCAGCTAAGACTTGTATTTGCTAGGTAAATTGTTGGAGGTCGCCCTATGCAGAAATTTTTCTCAAATCGAAAACTAATCATTGTTATGATCGCAATTATCATCAGCATGGGCTTAATGGCGTTTTCGGTTAGTGTTCGTAATAGTGATAAAACACCACCGCTAGTGCAACGGTTTGGTAATGATGTGATCGGCGTGGTGGATCGGGTCGTGGCTTTGCCGACTAACGGCGTAAAAAATAGTTTTGCTGCGGTTTCTAATTTGATCAATACTTATGAAGAGAATACTAAATTAAAGGCCCAACTAGATGATTTGGCGCAAACCAAAACGCAGGTGGGAACTTTACAAAGTGAAAACAAAGAATTAAAAAAACAATTGAAATTAGATAAAACCTTAACCGATTATTCACAGATCAATGCGGCCGTTTTGACCCGTTCGCCAGCAAACTGGCAAAATAATTTGGTGATCAACAAAGGAAGCTTAGCCGGGATCAAGAAAAATATGCCGGTGATGGCTGGTTCTGGTTTGATTGGGCGGGTGGTCGAAGTCAATAGCACCAACTCAAAAGTTGAATTGATCACCACGGATAATCAGTCGGCTAATCGGTTTGCTGCGGAAGTCATCACCAGTGATGGAACAGCTAATGGGATTATCACCGGTTATGACCAGGCCACTAGCGAATTGAAAATGGGTCAATTAAATTCAGACGCCAAGATCAAAGTTGGTGATACCGTGCAAACTTCCGGCTTAGGTGGCTTGACACCGCGGGGGTTATTTATCGGTAAAGTAACTAAAGTCAAACACGATGATTATGGTTTGGCGTTATCTCTGGAGATCAAGCCAGCAGTTGATCTAGATGATTTTACGGTTGTTACCGTGATCAAACGACAAATGGCGGGTGATTAGATGCGGGTACGAGAAAAAACTTGGGTGATCGTTTTATTAAGTGTTTTAATGCTATTTGACGGTTCATTGAGTTATGCTTTTCAAGGCCTTTTTCATCAATTCCCCAATACGATGATCATTCGTTTAACGGTGTTAGGGTTTGTTTTAGTTTATTTCTTTGCGCCCCATTTCGATCATTTAGTGACGGTGGCCTTGATTTTAGGACTTTTCTACGACAGCTTTTATACTGGTATTTTAGGCGTATATATGTTTTTATTTCCGCTGATGATTTTTCTGACGCGGTGGATCGCGCAGTTCTTTACGCCGGCACCACTGGTGATCGGGGCGATCTATTTGATCGATCTAACGGTTTTGGAAAGCTTTGTTTACGGCATGAATACATTTATGGGGCAGACGACCATGGCGCTTAGTGATTTCATTCCTAATATTTTAGGCCCCACCTTGGCGTTGAATCTAGTCTTGTTTATCTTTTTATATTTTCCATTACGCCAATTGATCAGTAAAATCGATGCGGTGTATTGAAACTAAGAACTGGCTTGAAACTATTTTAAGTAGCACTTTGCAATAAACCGGGCGGTAAGCGTGGCGTAAAAAAAGTAGCTTTCTGCACTTATTTGGGTTTGGTTTGTACGAGCCTGTTTTTGCGGGGCAGTAATTAACCGCCTTGTGCGACATATTTTAAGCGTTATGCTAAAATTTAGGTAATTGTGGCGACTAGGGAGTGGCAATCATGCATTATGTGGTTTTAAAGGGACATCAGGGTGGCTATCAGCTAACCTTAAAACAAAATGGTGGGTTTACCGAAATCATCGCAGAATTAAGCGCGTTATTTGCTAAATTAAATCAGGAACGCGCCGATCAGGCCCAACCGGATGAAAAAATCGTAGGCTTTAAAATTGATACTGAGAATCGCTTATTGACTGATGAAGAAAAACAAAAAATTCAGGCTTTGATCGAACAGTATCCGCAATTTAGAGTAGAGCAGATCGAGTCCGGGGTGATGACCCGTGCTGCCGCGCAAGAATGGAAAGAGCAAGACAGTTTGCATACTAGCCGGTTAGTGATCCGCAGCGGCCAAGAAGTCAAAATTGATGGCGATGTTTTGTTTATTGGCGCGGTGCATCGAGGCGGTATTTTGCGGGCAACCGGCAGTGTTTATGTGATCGGTACAATTGAAGGTGTGATCCACGCCGGTTATCCTGATCAGGAAACGGCGATCGTGGTCGGTGATCTGAGTCAAGCCATTCAAGTCCGGATCGCGGATAATGTGGATATTTTGGCGGATAGCGATCAGACATTTACCCCGCGCTCCGTGACCTACATTAACGATCTACATTTACTTGATTATGGTGATCTGGATGAGCTCAAAACGATTCGTCCGAAGTTATACAACAAGATTGGGGAGGCATAACGTATGGGAACGGCAATCGTAGTGACATCCGGTAAGGGTGGTGTTGGTAAAACAACGACCAGCGCTAATTTAGGAACGGCATTAGCATTACAAAATAAAAAAGTTTGTTTAATGGATCTTGACATTGGTCTACGCAATTTGGATGTGGTTTTAGGTCTAGAAAACCGCATTATTTATGATATTGTCGACGTGGCCCAAGGTCGCGCTAAGCTACACCAGGCCTTGGTTAAGGACAAACGGTTTGAAGATAATCTCTACTTATTACCAGCGGCACAGAATACGGACAAAGACGCATTGGTACCTGCTGAAGTTAAGGCCATTGTCGATGAATTAAAGGAAGATTATGATTTTGTGATCTTGGATTGTCCGGCAGGGATCGAACAAGGATTTCAAAATGCGATCGCTGGTGCAGACTGTGCGATCGTGGTGACCACACCCGAAATTTCGGCAGTACGCGACGCGGATCGGGTGGTCGGTTTGTTGGAGCAGGCCGAGATGGCGCAAGAACCACGCTTGATCATTAATCGCATTCGACAACATATGATGAATGAAGGCGACGTGATGGATATTGATGAGATCACCCGCCATTTATCAATTTCGTTATTGGGGATCGTTCTTGATGACGATGGTGTGATCACGTCGTCCAATCACGGTGATCCCGTTGTACTTGACCCTAAAAATTTAGCTAGTCAAGGCTACCGCAATATTGCGCGGCGCATTTTAGGTGAAACAGTTCCGTTAATGTCGATCAAGGAAGAAAAGGTCGGCTTTTGGCAACGGCTTTTTGGCGGGCGAAAATAAGCCTGTTTGACAGTAAGATTAAAATGTGCTAATCTTATTCTCATAAATAAGAAACGTTGAACAGAACAGTAGTTATATTTCAATTGACAGAAAGTTTCTGGTTGCTGCGAAGAAATAGTTGGGTATAACGAAACACGTCTGCGAGTGTTGTGCGCTGAACAGATTAGGCGCGCACGGGAAAGCCCGTTATTGCTGTAGTTCATAGAACTACCTGAGGTGCTGTTTGTGAAAACAGTATAAACAGAGGTGGAATCACGAAATCAATCGTCCTCTTGAAGTTATTTGACTTCAAGTGGGCTTTTTTTATTTGTGAGTGGACTACTAGAGGTGCTGCTCGTAAGGTCAGCACAAATTGAGGTGGAACCACGCACTGCGTCCTCGAAAACGATTTGTTTTCGGGGACTTTTTTATTGGGCAATTATTTTTAAGATTAAGTCATAAGGGGATGTTGAGATGAATATTTTAGCAGCACAATGGCATTATGCTTGGCAGATCATGCCGTCTTTATTTGATGGGATCAAAATGACGCTATCCTTGTTCTTTTTCACGTTGATTGGGTCGATTCCGTTGGGGATCATTGTTGGGTTAGGCCGAGCGTCACGGTTTAAACCGCTACGCAATATTTTAGGGGTTTATGTGTGGATCATGCGCGGGACGCCACTTTTATTACAACTTATTTTTGTTTTTTATGGGTTACCGATCGTGCACATTGTTTTCCAACGGTATGACGCCGCCTTATTTGCCTTTATTATTAACTACGCCGCTTATTTGGCCGAAATCTTTCGTGGTGGTTTACAATCAATTGATCGCGGCCAATATGAAAGTGCCAAAGTTTTACGCTTAACGTATTGGCAAACCGTGCAGAAGATCGTGTTGCCGCAGGTCATGAAGATCGTGTTGCCGTCGATCGGTAACGAAGTCATTAATTTGGTCAAGGATTCATCCTTAGTCTATGTGATCGGTTTAGGCGATCTATTACGGGCTGGGAATGTGGCCACTGCCCGCGACGTTACCTTATTACCGCTGCTGTTAGTTGGGATCGGCTACCTGTTGTTAACGGCGATTTTGACCTTAGCACAGAATAAAGTTGAACAGCACTACAGTTATTACAAATAGGAGGGTCCGCGATGTTAGAATTAAAAGCAATTAGTAAACGTTATGGTCGGCGGTTGATTCTTGATCAATTGAATTTAACGGTCAAAGATGGAGAAGTTTTGGCGATCGTTGGTCCTTCTGGTGCCGGTAAAACAACTTTGTTGCGCTGCATTAGCGGTCTAGAGCGAATCGACGGGGGGCAGATCATTTTAGATGGGCAAGCCTTTGATCCCTATGATAATCAAAATAAAGATAGTGTGATCGGGGTGGTTTTCCAAGATTTTCAGTTATTCCCTAATTTAAGTGTCTTGGATAACATTACCTTGGCGCCAATGCTGGCGTTGAAACACAGTAAAGCCGACGCCGAAAAACAAGCGCGGGCTTTGCTGGAACGCTTGGCCTTAAACGATAAAGAAGGCCTGTATCCTTACCAACTATCAGGGGGGCAGAAGCAGCGGGTAGCGTTAGCGCGAGCATTAGCGATGAAGCCGAAAATCTTGTGTTATGACGAGCCCACCAGTGCCTTAGATCCAGATCTACGGCAGGAAGTTGAAAAATTAATTCTCGGCTTAAAGGCTGACGGCATGACGCAGATCGTGGTGACCCATGATCTACAGTTTGCGGAAAATATTGCTGATGCCGTCAAGCACGTTGATGCTTTACCGGAACAATAAACTAGCGGTTTTGTATTTTGATTATTGATAACGAAAAGGAGGCTAAACAATGCGTAAGAAAATATTGCTAACGCTGGTAACCGTTTTTCTGCTGGTCAGTACCGTTAGTTTAACCGGTTGTTCCCGGGATAATCCCAAAGCTGATTCCTGGTCAACGATTCAGCGCCGCAAAACCGTTGTCATTGGCCTAGATGATAGTTTTGTACCGATGGGGTTTCGGGCCAAAAGTGGTAAGTTAAAGGGGTTTGATATTGATCTTGCTCGGGCCGTGTTTAAGAAATATCATATTAAAGTCGATTTTCAAACCATTGATTGGTCAATGAACGCCACGGAATTACGCAATCATACCATTGATTTGATCTGGAACGGCTATACGATCACGCCGCAACGCAAAAAGGTCGTGCGTTTCAGTTCACCATACTTATTGAATAAACAGATCTTAGTGACGATGAAAAAGAATAAGATCAATAGTTTTGCGGGGATGCAAGGTAAAGTGTTAGGGGTCCAAACTGGATCATCCGGGTACTCCGGCCTTGAAGCCCAGCCTAAATTGTTGAAGAATTACATTAAAAATAAAACGCCGGTTTTGTACAGTACCTTTAACGACGCCTTCATTGATTTGAACGCTAATCGGATTCAAGGCTTATTGATTGATCGGGTTTATGCTAATTATTATATCGACCATCAAGCTAATCGTAATGCTTATCAGGTGACTGATGGCAGCTTTGCCTCTGAAGATTTTGCCGTGGGGATGCGCAAATCGGATAAGACTTTGCAACGGAAAATCAATCAGGCTTTGAAAGAATTATACCGGGACGGTACAATGAAGAAAATTAGTTACAAGTGGTTTGGTGAGGATGATACGATCCCCCAAAAATAAATTGATTTGTTGATACCGCTGCGCAAAAAAAGAGTGTGACATAAGGCGCTCAGCTTTTGAGCATTCGCCGCTCTAGGCTAAGCGGAAAAAGTTGCCTTATGGCACACGTTTTGGCTATATCGTTCGGAAGTACAAAGAAGGAGTTGGACATAAATTACTTATGTCACAACTCCTTTTGGTGTTACAGCTTGGATTTTAAGTGTTATCCAACCAGCCTAGGCATTTTCACCTTTAAAAAAAGCTTTGTACAGGCCGCGGACCGCGTTATATTCATCCTTTTCGCGTACGCCAAACATGATCGAAACTGGCGATGCGCCGTGGTCCAAGGTGACGATCGACACGCCAGCTTGGGCAATACTGTTGGTCGCCTTAGCCATCATCCCAATATGATCCTGAATACCTTCACCGACGATCATGACTAAAGCATAGTGGTGGATAACGCGAATATCGTCGGGCGCGATCGCATCCTTGATCGCAGCCAAAACTTTTGGTTCAAGTTCCGGTGTCAGTTCCCGTTCGCGAATGACAATAGTGATATCGTCGATCCCGGAAGGAATATGTTCAAAACTGATCCCATATTCCGCTAGGATCTGTAAAACTTTGAAAACAAAACCGACTTGCTTATTCATCAAATATTTCCGAATGTAAATACCTAGAAACCCAGTGTCGCTGGCGATTCCGGAAATCGGGCGTTGCGGATCATAAATTTTACGGGCGGAGATCAAGGTCCCCGGCTTTAAAGGGTGATTTGTATTTTTAACCCGTACCGAGACCCCGCCTTCAATGGCAGGAATCAGCGCCTCATCATGGAAAACAGAAAAACCGGCGTAGGAGAGTTCCCGCATTTCCCGGAAGGTGAGATGTTCGATCGCCGCGGGGTGCTGAATAATATTGGGATTAGCAGCATAGATCGCATCCACATCCGTGAAATTCTCGTATAATTCTGCTTTAAAGGCGCGGGCAATGATCGCGCCGGTGATGTCGGAACCGCCACGCGAAAAGGTGCAGATCTGGCCGGCTTTAGTATAACCAAAAAAGCCGGGGATGATCAGCAGTTTTTTACTTTTCTTAAAGGCCGCCAGTTGCGCGTAACTTTCCGCAAGGACTTGTGCATCACCTGGGGTATCCGAAACTAAAAGGCCTGCCTCTTGGGGGCTAAGGTAATGGCTGGGCATACCGAGGTGGTTTAAAATTGCGGCTACTAGTTTGGCATTGTTATCTTCACCGGCCGCTTTAAAAGCATCCAGCAGGTAATCGGCCGACGGATAATCTTGCTGCGGTAATTGCAAAATGTGGTCACGTACGACCTTGAATTCGTCGTCCGGTAAGGCAAACCCAGTTGCAATTTCTTGGTAGCGGGCAATAATGGCCTGTTGGATCGTTGTTGGATCGGCCTTGTCCAAGATAGTGTGTGCGTAGGTGATCAATAAGTCGGTGACTTTCTGATCGCCGGCAAACCGTTTACCTGGTGCGGACACCACGATTGCCCGGCGTTTACTATCACCGCGAATAATATCGATCACTTTTTGGAGTTGGGTGCTGGAAGCTAAAGAACTTCCGCCAAACTTAGCCACTTTCAAACTTAGCCACTTCTTTCCGAATTATTAAAATAAAATTAATATTAGCATAGCAAATTCACAGATAAAAGGCAATTCTTGTTGGAAAATAACACCGTTGTGTAAGCCTTTGCACCAGGCCGTACTTGCCATTATTTTTTAATCCGGTTGAGCGGCCTTCTTGGAAACGCTTTTTAACGCTGGCTTAAGCAGAAGTGGGCTAAGTTTTTAATAACAAATGTGATTGACAAATTAAGTTGCTTGCTCTATGCTGAACTTGACAATTAAACGATACTGCAAAGGGGAGCCTTGATTGGCTGAGAGTGATTTGATTCAGACCCTGGAACCTGTTGCGTTAACGCGCGCGTAGGAATTGTAGCTGGCGAAAGCCTCTTTGTGGTTAATACAAGCAAGGAGGCTTTTTTATGTCTAATCGTCATTTGTTAGTTTGGATCGAAGGTACTGTCATTGCGGCGTTGGCTATGGTTTTGGAATACTTACCACACGCGGTGGGACCGTTGAATATTTCTTTTGGGATCATTCCACTGGCGGTCTTTAGTTTACGTCGTGGTTGGAAAGCCGGCGTAACGTCTGGCTTAGTTTGGGGGCTCCTCGATCTGTTTTTACGCGGCTTCGGGAGTGGCGGCTTTTTGAACCCTTTACAAGGTTTGATCGAATACCCGATCGCGTTTGCCGTGGTCGGCTTGATCGGTGTTGGCGCCGGGCCTGTCCGTCATGGTTTGGCTAATCAACAGCATGCACGAGTATTTGGCTACGCCTTAAGCGCAACATTATTAGGCGTATTATTGAAGTATTTCATGCATTTTGTTGCCGGCGTTATTTACTGGGGATCATACGCGCCTAAAGGGATGAGCCCGGTACTGTATTCCTTGGTCGCTAACGGCGGCAGCGCAATTTTGAATTTAGTTTTATCTGGGGTTGTGGTGGGGTTGCTATTGGTCACCGCGCCGCAATTATTTGCACCAAAGAATGCGCAACCGGCTTAAAACCAAAGCAACTAAAAAGGATTCGGCAATTGCCGAATCCTTTTTCTTTACCACTTAAAACGCTGCAAATGCAGTCATGACCATGCCACCAATCGTAGCGATCAACATGATCCAAATAATAACTTTAGTTAACTTAGCAAAGCCACTGGTTTTTTCTTTTTTCATTGCGATTTATTGCCACCTCAATTAAATTATTAGCCCAAGTTTAACTTGTTTAGCCTAGGATTGCAATTAATGTTTCAGAAAAAATTACGGTGGCGTAACCATAAAGCGGCTAGCCAAGAAATGATCAAAGTCCAGAAAATGATCACGGTAAAGGCGTGCACGCTGCTGGCCCCAGGTAAGCGCACATTCATACCATAAAGACCGCCAATAATTGTCGGGATCGTAAGAATGATCGTGATCGAAGTTAAAACTTTCATAATAATATTTAAATTATTGGAAACGATCGCGCTAACGGTCGTGTTGTATTCATCAACGATTTGTTTTTGCTGGGTGGTCATGGTCGTTGCCTGTTCGCTTTCGATTAAAATGTCACGGAGCAAGGCCGTAAACGGTGCCGTTTCAAAATAGTATTCGCTGGTTT
Source organism: Loigolactobacillus binensis (assembly GCF_005405165.1). Lineage (GTDB taxonomy): Bacteria > Bacillota > Bacilli > Lactobacillales > Lactobacillaceae > Loigolactobacillus > Loigolactobacillus binensis. Next base: position 50,210 of record NZ_BJDN01000012.1, on the reverse strand, counting down.
GTAGATCAGTGATCAGTTGGCGATTCTGTTGCAGTGCGTCTTGAAAACGGATCAAACTTTTTTTCATCGCCGTTAGTTGAAACAGATCACTATTTTCGGTTGCGGACGCTAGATTTTTTTCTAACGCCGTCATTGCTTGGCTATTTTGCGTTAAACAATTAAGGTAACTATTATTGATGAACCAAATTAATTTTAGGCTAAGGCGCTCGTGATTGGCGGTGTTTAATGGGGGCTGGTGCAGTAGAAAATCACGAATAAACAGGGCCGGATGGTTGCTGACGGTGATCAAAACGTCGTTGGTCAAAATAATCGCAAAGGGATAAGTTGTGTATTCATTATAGCCTAAGGGGCTAACCGTTTCGTGGGGAACACGGGTCAAGATCAAGGCGGGATACTCGCTGATCGAAGCTTGAATACCCTCTGCCCGCGGATTTTCTTTGTCATCTAATACCGCCGTTAAATAATGCTGTGGGACATTGAATTGAGTCTGTAATTGCTTCAATTCGGCTGCAGTCGGTTGCTGGACGTGCAACCAGCAATTAGGTTGATAAGCCGCCAGTGGTTGTAACTGTCCGGCGGTACTGTGAAAATAATTGATCATCACTTTTTCACTCCCCATTATGAATTGACGCCGCGAAGTTGGGTAAAGGTTGTTGGCCACTTTGTAAAATACCGGATTACGCAGGCGGCCCAAGTTGCGCGATGACCGGCACAGCAAGCTGTCTTTGCCACCTGTTGCCGCTAACTGTAAGTTGGTTGCCGCCACCGCCCGTTGCTTAAACTATTTCCGGCTAAACTGCTATTAAAACTGTCCTTGTTATTTTAACACTTTTCCCGTAGGCTAAAATAGGATCAGGTTAGTTTGAGAACATGCAAAGGTGGGGCAAAGTGGGATGCAGTCAAATCTAGAACTTATTTTAGGGCTTACCACCCCTTTGATCAGCACTGTGATCGGTGGGTTATTAGGCCATATTCATTCTAAATGGCGCCTGCCGGCAGTTGATTGGCTGACCCTTGGGTTGGTGCTGGCTTGTGAGCAGTTGCTCGCGGTACATTTTCAGTATCAGGCGTTGAGCCTAATTATTTTAATACTGGCTGGGGTGGCAGTGTTAGTGGCGCTTGGCCTAGCTTGGCGGCGGGGTGAGCTTCTTTATCGGACCTTCTTTAAATTATGGTGGCGGCTAATTTTTTTACCTGCTTTAGTGACCTATTTAATTTTATGTGGGTATAGTTTGGCGCTATTTTGAGGGTGTTTTTAATTAATGGTTTGTAAATATGCCTAAATAGGCAGCAGTAGTTAGTTTGTAATCGTAGGGACTTTAAAAACCGTAAAATCAGCGGAAATCCAGGCAAAATAAGGCAACTTATGACTTGGAATTTTTGGCAGATTTTACGGTTTTTTTTAACAGTATCAACTTTAGAAAAGTTTAAGCAGTTATTTTACTAGTTTTCAAGGGAAAGTATGGTAGAAAGTGGGGGGATGTGGTAGACTAAAAATGTGCATTTGCGGGGGTGTTGTCAATGTTCATGGGCGAGTTTCGACATTCGATCGATCAAAAAGGACGCTTAATTATTCCAGCTAAGTTTCGCGAAGCGTTAGGTGCTCAATTTGTGGTTACCCGGGGCATGGACGGTTGCCTTTTTGGCTATCCCGAAAGCGAATGGCAAGCATTGGAAAAGAAATTACGGCAGTTGCCTTTGACTAAAAAGGATGCGCGGGCTTTTGTCCGCTTCTTCTACTCGGCAGCGACTGAGTGTACGCTGGATAAGCAGGGGCGGATCAATTTACCACAACCTTTGATCACCCACGCTGGTTTGACCAAGGCCTGCGTTTTGATTGGCGTTTCTTCGCGAATCGAAATCTGGGATGCGGAGCGTTGGGCAGCATCAAGCGCTGAGATCGCTGCTAATTTCGATTCGATTGCGGAAAACATGTTAGATCTTGATTTGTAAATTAACTGAATTTTGAGGATGGATGGGTGAGCATGACGGCGTTTAAACATCAAACTGTATTATTGAATGAAACCGTTGATAGCTTACAAGTTAAACCGGATGGTATCTATGTCGATGCGACCCTTGGAGGTGGCGGCCATAGTGCCTTGCTTTTGAGTCGCTTAACGGCAGGTGGTCATTTATATGCTTTTGATCAGGATCAAAAAGCAATTGATAATGGTAAGCAACGGTTGCAGGCAGAATATGCCGCTGGCCAGGTTACTTTTATCAAAGCTAATTTTCGCGCATTAACGGCAGAATTGGCTAAACGGGGTGTGACCCAGATCGATGGTATCTTGTATGATCTTGGTGTTTCGTCGCCACAATTTGATGAGGCGGCGCGGGGCTTCAGTTATAAGCTGGATGCGCCATTGGATATGCGCATGGATCAAACGGCACCGTTAACGGCACAGATCATTGTTAACCAATGGCCTTATGCGGATCTTGAGCGGATCCTATATCGTTATGGTGAAGATAAGTTTGCCAAGCGTGTCGCTCGTGCCATTGAGCGCGAGCGGGCGAAGGCACCGATTGCAACTACGTTACAGCTAGCAGATATTATTAAATCTGCGATCCCCGCTGCGGCGCGCCGTAAAGGCGGCCATCCTGCGAAGCGCTCCTTTCAAGCATTACGGATCGCCGTTAATGATGAATTAGGTGCGGCCGAAACGTCACTGGAAGCCGCGATCGCCATGCTGGCACTTGGCGGGCGGATCAGTGTGATCAGTTTCCAATCATTGGAAGATCACATTGTTAAAACGATTTATCGAGAACACGCGCGGGTAGCGGAATTACCCCGTGGGCTGCCGATTCTGGGTACAGGTGAAGTGCCTGAATTAAAAATTATTACTAAAAAACCAATCGAACCGACGGCAGCGGAAATTGCCGCTAATCGGCGCTCACGTAGTGCCCGGTTACGTGTCGCGGAAAAACAAAAGCTTTAAGGATGTGGTGAAATATGGCAGATGAAAGTGCAGCAAGAGATTATTCGTTATTGGCTGAGCCAGTGACGCCTAGCACACCTAAACCAGAAATACATATTAAAACGCCGGTGGCAGCACCGACAACAACAATTGATCCGGTAACCCAACCGCAGGCGATTCCGGCTGGGCGGGTAGCAGTATCAGCTTTTGAAAAAATTTTACTTATGGTCACAGGAATCGTAGCGGTCGGTTTAGCAACGATTATTGTGAGTACACAGATCTCGGTTGCTAGTGCACAGCGCAGTCTTCAAGATGTTGAACAAACAATTACAGCCGTTCAAGCAAAGAATAGTGATGCCAAACAAACGATCAATGAAATCATGCAGTCTAGTCATTTGAATACTGTAGCGGCAAAAGATGGCCTGACTTTTAACGAAGCAAATGTAAGGAATGTTGGTAAATGAAGGCACCACGCAATAAACGATTGATGGGCAAGAGGAATCCACGACGGAACCGCCAAAAATTTGGCGGGTTCTTTCTTTTCTTATTAGTGGGTGTTTTTCTTCTGTTCGTCTTTCGTTTTTCTTATATCGTCGTTAGTGGCCGGATCAATGACGAAAATTTAACCGAAAAGGCCAACGCGCTCTATGAAAGCAGTACTGTTTTAAGGGCTAAACGGGGAACGATCTATGACGCTAATGGGTCACCGATCGCGGAGGATTCAACCACGTATTCAATTTATGCGGTGTTGAATAAGAATTACATCGGGGTCAACAAGAAGAAGTTGTACGTTACTGATAAGGCTAAGGTGGCCCAAGTATTAAGCAAATATTTGCCGCTAACGCAGGCCGCTATTTTAAAACGTTTGAATCCGGCAAATACCAAAACTTTCCAAGTTGAATTTGGGAGTGCAGGTCAGGGCTTATCATTAGCGATCAAACAAGCAATCGAGAAAGCAAACCTAAGTGGCATCTATTTCACCGAAACCCCTTCCCGACTGTATCCTAACGGAATTTTTGCGTCGCACCAAATTGGGTTAGCCCAAACGAAAACGTCGACGACTAACAATGTAGCCGCACAAAATTTAACGGGTACCATGGGACTAGAAAAAACATTAAACAGTACACTGACTGGGACCAATGGGATCAAAGAAGTCAAAAAGGATTCGTATGGTTATCAATTGCCTAACACTAAGACCAAGAAAAAGGCCGCTAAAAATGGTAAAAATGTTTATTTAACGTTAGATACACGGTTACAAACTTACTTAGAAAGTTTGTTAACGACAACGCAAACTAAATACGATCCGGTGGAAATGAACGCCGTTTTAATGAATCCTAAAACTGGGCAAATCGTTGCGGCGGCACAGCGGCCAACCTTTAATCCTAGCACCGGTTCTGGCTTAGGCTCTTTCTGGCGCGATACCTTAGTTGGGGATGCCTATGAACCTGGGTCGGTAATGAAGGCTTTCACTTTGGCTGCGGCAATCAATTCCAATAAGTATTCACCGAATACCACTTACCAATCAGGCTCGATCTCAATTGGCGGCACCACGGTTCATGATTGGAATAATAGTGGTTGGGGAACGCTCCCCTTGAGCAAAGCTTTTCCGTATTCCAGCAACGTTGGTTTTGTGCATATCGAACAAACAATGGGTAAAACGACTTGGCTGAATTACATTAAGAAGTTCCATTTTCTGAATACAACTAATTCGCTGTTGGCAGGAGAACTTAAGGGAAGTATTCAATTTGAGCATACTTCTGATCAAGCGGTGACCTCCTTTGGCCAAGGCATCAATGTGACTGTGATGCAAATGATGCAAGGTTTCTCGGCCATTGCCAATGATGGCAAGGAAATGCAGCCGCAGATTGTTTCCAAAGTAGTCGATCCGACTACCGGTAAAACGACTAAATACAAGCCACACCAAGTGGGTACACCGATTACTAAGTCAACCGCGGACCAAGTACTGAAGGCCATGCAAGACGTAACCTATAAAAGTTACGGCACTGGGCAGTCTTATCAGATCCCCGGCTATAAAATTGCAACCAAAACAGGAACGGCGCAGATCAGTAGTGCTAATGGCGGTGGCTATTTAACGGGTTCAAATAATTATATTTTCTCCGTTGTGGGCATGGCGCCAGCTAATGATCCGAAATACGTGCTGTACATTACCATGAAACAGCCGCAGAAGATGACGGAGTCGGCGACACAGATCTTAGCTGGCGTGTTTGATCCGATGATGAAGCGGGCACTAGATTATGACGCTGGTACGGTCGCTACGGCCACACAAACCAAAATGCCTAGCGTCAGCGGTAAGTCCGTTACGGCCGCCACTGCAGCTTTGAAGAAGAAGAATTTACAGGTCGTTCAGGTCGGTACAGGCAACACAGTAGTTCAACAAATGCCGTTGGCCGCTGAAGTGGTCTTAGATGATCAGCGGGCGCTGTTGCTGACAAATGGTGCGATGACCATGCCTGATCTAACGGGTTGGTCGAAAAGCGATGTTTTGAAGTTAGCCGAATTGACTGGTAAGAAGATCACGATCAAAGGGACTGGTTATGTGACTAAACAAAGTCTGGCAGCTAAAGGTTTGTTGAATTCAGCCACTAAAATTACCGTCACTTTAAGTAAGCCATAATGGAAAAGAATGGGGAGTTAGAGAGTTATGCAATTTACGCAGATGTTGATTCCGGTGGTCAGTAGCTTTGCCATCACGTTCATCGTGTTGCCACTATTCATCGGTTATTTCCGGATGAAAAAAGAAGGCCAAATGATCCGCGAGGAAGGTCCAAAATGGCACGAAAAAAAATCAGGAACACCAACGATGGGGGGATTAGTTTTTCTGATCGCCAGTGTCATTTCAACAATTTGGGTCGGTTATTGGCAACAGCAAATGTCAGCACAAACGTGGATCATTTTATTTATCCTAGTTTTGTACGGGGCTTTAGGCTTTATGGACGATTCGATCAAATTATTTGAAAAGCGCAATTTAGGGTTGCGGGCTTGGCAGAAATTGTTAGGTCAAATTGTTGGGGGCTTGATTTTTACCGCCGTTTATCTGCACGAAGGATTACCGTTAGCCCTTGATCTCCCATTTGTTGGCCGGATACATTTAAGTATTTTATACATTATTTTTATTTTGATCTGGTTAGTTGGTTTTTCCAATGCGGTTAATTTAACGGATGGCCTAGATGGTTTGGTTGCCGGAACGGCAACAATTGCTTTTGCCACTTACGCGATCATTGCTTATACTGAAGGACGAACCGACATTCTGATTTTTTGTTTGACTGTGATCGGCGGTTTACTTGCCTTTTTCTGGTTCAACCACAAACCGGCCAAGATCTTCATGGGCGATGTTGGCTCGTTAGCTCTAGGTGGAGCGTTAGCGGCGGTTTCAATTTTGTTACACCGGGAGTTGTCATTACTACTGATCGGGTTGGTTTTTGTAATTGAAACGGCGAGTGTGATGATCCAGGTCTCAGTCTTTAAGCTGACGGGTAAGCGGGTGTTTCGAATGAGTCCGATCCATCACCATTTTGAAATGGTCGGTTGGTCAGAATGGCGTGTTGTCCTAACCTTTTGGGGCTTCGGGCTGTTATGCGCGCTCATCTATTTAGTAGCTTTTCTGTAACCATAAAAATTAAGTAAACAAGAAGAAAAGGGCGAATATTCTTGAAATTAGTAACGGATTATCAAAATAAAAAGGTATTGGTGTTAGGTTTAGCCAAAAGTGGTTTTCATGCAGCTAAGTTATTGGCAAAGTTAGGTGCTTTGGTCACCGTCAATGATAAAAAGGATTTTGACCAGAATCCGGATGCACAGTCATTATTAGCGGCAGGTATCCGGGTGATCACCGGTAGTCATCCTTTAGCTTTATTAGATGAGGATTTTAAATTGATGGTTAAAAACCCAGGTATTCCGTATACCAATCCCTTAGTTCAAAAGGCACAAGCTAAAGGGATTCCGATCATTACTGAACCTGAATTAGCCTATGAGATCTCCGAAGCCCCGCTGATCGGCGTCACGGGAACCAATGGTAAAACGACGACAACAACGATGATCGCGCACATGCTGAATCAACAACGGTCTGCGGGTAAGGCTTATGTTGCTGGTAACATTGGCGTACCGGCAACGGAAGTGGCCCAAAAAGTCACCCCTCAAGATGTGATGGTCACGGAGCTTTCCAGCTTTATGTTATTGGGGATCACTAAGCTACGGCCACACATTGCGGTATTAACTAATATATATACGGCCCACATTGACTATCACGGTAGCCGGGCCAATTATATTAAGGCTAAAATGCGGATCACTATGAATCAAACGCAAGCTGATTATTTTGTGGTCAATTGGGATCAGGCCGAATGGCGGGAATTAAGTCAGCAGTCGCCGGCGCAAGTGGTTCCATTTTCACGGCAAGGGTTGAGTACCGCCGGTGCTTACGTTAAGGATGGCCAATTCTGTTATCGGGATGAAGTTTTGATGCCGACTAGCGAATTAAATGTTCCCGGTGAGCATAATGTGGAAAATGCATTAGCGGCCATTGCCGTGGCTAAATTGGCTGGTAAAAGTAACGCTGCGATCTGCGAGGTCTTGCGGACGTTTACTGGGGTCAAGCACCGGTTACAATTTGTGACTGAATGGCAGGGCCGGCGCTTCTACAACGATTCCAAGGCAACTGATATTGAGGCAACCGAAATGGCTTTGAAGGGCTTTAAAGCACCAGTGATCTTATTAGCTGGTGGGTTAGATCGCGGCTTCACCTTTGAACGTTTGGAACCAGCCTTAAAGGCCCACGTCAAAAGTATGCTACTTTTCGGTGAAACGGCCCAGTTATTGGCAGCGGCTGGTAAGGCTGCAGGTATCAAGGACATCAAGTTAGTTGAAAATGTGGCGGCGGCTTTGCCATTGGCCTATGCACAAAGTCAGCCTGGTGACGTGATCTTACTTTCACCGGCGAATGCCAGTTGGGATCAATACCCGAACTTTGAAGTTCGCGGCCAAATTTTTATTGACGGGGTAACAGCTTTGACCAAAGGAAATGGAGCGAACTAATTGTTATGCGTGTAATCTTTTCAGGCGGTGGCACTGGTGGCCACATTTATCCAGCCTTGGCAGTACTTGAACGTTTAAAAGAACGACAACTATTGGATGAGGTTTTGTATATTGGTACAGAAAAAGGGTTGGAAAGTCGAATCATTCGTCAGAAGCAGATTCCCTTTAAAGCGATCGAATTGCAAGGCTTTAAGCGGTCGTTATCGTTAGACAATCTCAAAACGATTCGGCTTTTTATCCAAAGTACACGGCGAGCAAAACGTATTTTACGTGATTTTAAACCGGATGTTGTTGTGGGCACCGGCGGCTATGTTTCTAGTGCCGTGCTTTTTGCGGCTACGCGGTTACATATTCCGACGGTGATCAACGAACAAAATAGTGTTGCCGGGATCACTAATCGGTTTTTAGGCCGTTTTGTTGATCGGATCTCGATCGCCTTTCCGGAAGTTGCTAGTCAATTTCCCGAACAAAAGGTGGTTTTGACCGGTAATCCGCGGGCCCAACAAGTTGCTGGCATGCAATCCAATCAGCGCTTAACTGATTTTAACTTGCAGGCCAAGGTGCCGACTTTGCTGATCTTTGGTGGTAGTCGTGGTGCGGAACGAATCAACGCCGCATTTTTAGCGGCTTTACCAGAATTGAATCAAAAAAGTTATCAAGTTTTGTTTGTTTCTGGACGAGTCCATTATCAAAAGATCCAGACGGCTTTGCAAGGTCAAACGGTGGCCGCCAATGTTGCGGTCGTACCATATATCAATGATATGCCAACTGTTTTACCTGATGTTGCGGTAATTCTTGGTCGGGCAGGGGCAACTTCATTGGCGGAGATCACCGCCTTAGGAATCCCATCAATTTTAGTGCCTAGTCCTTATGTGACCAATGATCACCAAACCAAAAACGCACAAAGTTTGGTCAGTCATCACGCGGCTGAAATGATCACGGAAGCGCAGTTGACGGGAACGACCCTACTTAAAGTGACCGATCAGTTGATGCTGGATCCTGCGCGTCGCCAAGCCATGGGTGAACAAGCACGACAATTAGGGGTTCCGGATGCTGCAGATCGCTTGATCAAAGTGATGCAAACAATCAGTCATTAAATTTGAGTAAAGGAGTTACGCGGATGGCAAAGAAATGGTTTAAGCGTTCACCTAAGACCCCACCAGTTAAAAACCCGGCGTCCGCGTTGACCCCTTGGGAAGCTTATCAGCAGCAACAAAAGCAAGCCCAGACGGCTGATAAAGCACAACGTGAGCCCACCATTGAACATAAGTTACCGCGACTTAAAGCGTTACGGCACAAACATTTAATGCGTCGCCTAGCGTTTTTATTAACGATTTTAGGGTTGATCTTATTGATTGCGGGTTACTTTGTTTCGCCGTTAAGTAAGGTCAAATTGTTAAGCGTGACTACGGATCATCAAAGTGTGCTTAGTGAACAAACTGTGATCGACGCCAGTGGGATTAAAACCACTGATACGTTGGTCGGTGTTTTGCTACAACAACATACGATCACCAAGCGTTTGCAGGCACGTGAACCTAAGATCAAGGCGGCCACTGTGGCGGTTCATGGTCTGCGTAATGTTGAATTGCAGATCAAAACGTATAAAACAGTCGGGCTGTTGATGCGTGGAGAACGCTACTACCCGATTTTAGCCAATGGAACGATCGCCAAGGATAGTCTGACCCAGCCAACGAATAATTATTCGGTTTACAGTCAGTTTAAAACGGGGAATAAGCTCCAACAGATGATCAAGCAGTATCGGCGCTTACCGGCCACGGTGCGGAATGGTATTTCAGAAATCAAATTTGCGCCAACTAAAATAAATCCGCAGCGCGTTCATCTCTATATGAACGATGGCAATCAGGTTTATGCAACGATTGCTACTTTTGCTAAAAAGATGCAGTATTATCCAAGTATTGCTAAAGAAATGAAGAAAAAGGGAACGGTTAATCTTGAAGTTGGCGCCTATTCCTACCCATTTTAAAATTAAAAATTTCTCAAGTTATGTGAAAACGTGTTTAACCTTAATGATAAGGCTTTTAAAACCAACTTTGAGTGTGTTAAAATCTAGTCATATAGTGTATTTAAAAATTAAGTGAAAAAAATTGTTTCAAGGAGGTTCCACCGCTTATGGGAAACACAGGCATATACGTTGGGCTTGATATTGGAACCACCTCAATAAAGGTTATTGTCGCGGAATACGTTAAAGGGCAAATGAATGTTATTGGAGTGGGGAGTGAGCGTTCTGAAGGTTTAAGCCGTGGTGTCGTGGTCGATATTGATAAGGCGGTTGCGGCAATTCAAAAGGCTGTCCGACAGGCTGAGCAAAAGGCGAACATTGAAATTCATAAAGTGACTGCAGGTATTCCCGCTAATTTGCTTGAGATCGCGCCCTGTCAGGGCATGATCGCAGTGGCTGATGAATCTAAAGAGATCAATGATAGTGATGTTAAAAACGTTGCGGCTGCGGCATTAGTTCGCAATTTACCGCCAGAACGTGAAATCTTGACGATCATTCCAGATGAATTTATTGTTGATGGTTTTGATGGCATCAAAGATCCGCGCGGCATGATCGGGGTGCGTTTGGAAATGCACGGTATTGTGTTGACCGCTCCCAAGACGGTGATTCACAATATGCAAAAATGTATTGAACGGGCCGGTCTAGTTTTAGATGAATTAGTTGTGAACCCGTTAAGCCTAGGTAAATTAGCTTTAACCGATGGTGAGCAAGATTTCGGCACAGTTTTAATTGATTTAGGTGGCGGTCAGAGTACAGCGGCAGTCATTCACGATCATAAATTAAAATATACTTACGTGGACCAAGAAGGCGGCGATTATATCACCAAGGATATTTCCGTCGTATTGAATACATCTTTTGACAGTGCTGAAAAGGTCAAGCGTGATTACGGTTATGCTGACTCATTGCAAGCTTCTTCGGAAGAGAATTTTCCAATTGAAGTGGTGGGTAAGGATGTACCGGTGAAGGTCAATGAAAAATATCTCGCTGAGATTATCGAGGCAAGATTGACCCAAATCTTTGAAAAAATGAACCAATCCTTGCGCAAGGTAGGTGCCTTTGACTTACCTGGCGGGATCGTCATGACTGGTGGGGTGACGGCCTTGCCAGGGATTGTTGAATTGGCTAGTGATATTTTTGACCATAACGTTAAATTATTTATTCCGGATGCCATGGGTCTGCGGCACCCATCATTTACACAAGCACTCAGTTTGATCAGCTATACCGCTAATTTAAGTGAAGTTGAGCTTATTGTCCAAAGTACTCTAAAAGGTAACTACACCGCAAAAGCCACGAAAAAAGTTATTAAAACTGATAGTGAGCAGTTCCGACCAGCAAACGATCAGCCAACCACGCAAAATGAAGCGTCGGAACCAAAGAAAGAACGTTTCGCCAGTATCAAGAAGTTTATCAGCAATTTCTTTGAATAATGGCACTATCAGATTATTAGGAGGATACAAGTTATGGAATTTTCATTAGACTCAACACAAAATACTGGCGCGGTCATTAAAGTGATTGGTGTCGGCGGTGCTGGCGGTAACGCCGTTAACCGAATGATTGCTGAAGACGTTAAAGGTGTCGAATTTATCGTGGCTAACACGGACGTTCAGGCGTTGGACAGTTCAGATGCAGAAACTAAAATTCAATTAGGGGCTAAGTTGACCCGCGGCCTAGGTGCGGGGGCCACACCCGAAATTGGCCAGAAAGCGGCTGAAGAAAGCGAAGAGGCAATTGCCGAAGCGCTTAAAGGTGCAGATATGATCTTTGTCACCGCTGGAATGGGTGGTGGTACCGGGACCGGTGCTGCCCCAATTATTGCTAAGACAGCAAAAGATCTTGGCGCACTGACCGTTGGGGTTGTGACCCGGCCATTTAGTTTTGAAGGCCCGCGGCGTGCTAAAAATGCGGCGGAAGGTATTGCCGAAATGAAAACTCACGTGGACACTTTAGTCATTATTTCCAATAATCGTTTATTAGAAGTCGTCGATAAGAAGACCCCAATGTTAGAAGCCTTCCAAGAAGCCGATAATGTGTTACGGCAAGGGGTTCAAGGAATCTCTGATCTGATCACTTCACCGGGTTACGTTAACTTGGATTTTGCCGACGTTAAAACGGTGATGCAAAATCAAGGTTCTGCTTTAATGGGTATTGGTTCGGCAACAGGTGAAAACCGCACCGCTGAGGCAACTAAGAAAGCCATTTCGTCACCATTATTGGAGACTTCCATTGATGGCGCTGAACAAGTGTTATTAAATATTACTGGTGGACCTGATCTCTCCTTGTTTGAAGCACAAGATGCTTCGGACATCGTTTCCCAGGCGGCAACTAGTGATGTTAATATTATTTTCGGAACGTCGATCAATGAAAGCCTTGGTGACGAGGTGATCGTTACCGTTATTGCTACCGGCATCGATGACGATAAGAAAACGCAAAATATTCGGCGGGGCGTGAACAATCAGCCTAAAACTGGCCGTAACTTTGAAACCGCCCGTCAAACTGAAGCGGCACCAAGTTCTGCGGCCAGCAACCCCCGGCAGACCGCTGCTAATAAGCGTAATGATGATCCTTTCGGTAATTGGGATATTCGGCAGGAACCAAGCCAGCGGCAAACATCAGAAAAAGATAATAACTTTGCTAAGACTGAGAAACCTGATTTTGATATTTTCCAACGCACCGATACTGACAGTGGTGACGACAGCGATGACGGCTTAGATAAGCCACCATTTTTCCGGCGGCGGCGTAATTAATTACCGGAGTAGTGTAAAATGATTATTTTACTAGCATAGTCAATAAATTTAAGCTAATTGGATTTAAAAAGCGCGATGACTGCTGCAAAAATGGCCACTGACGTTGGTTTCTGGTAACGTCTGCAATGACGGTTCATTAGTTTTTGCTGTGGAACCACTATTTTTGCGGCACATCTAACTTAAGCTTATCTATAGGAGGCGGCACAATGACGATTGCAGAAAATGTTCAACATGTTCAGCAAACGATCACGGCCGCATGTGCAGCCGCTGGTCGAACGGATACCGTGACTTTGGTGGCAGTGACTAAATATCATACGGTTGCTGAAGCGCAGGCTGTCGCGGCCACTGGTTTGGTTAACTTAGCTGAAAATCGACCGGAGGGGCTGGCGGAAAAACAGGCCGCACTAACGGCACCAGAGTTACAATGGCATTTTATTGGTAATTTACAAAAACGTAAAGTTAAGCAAGTTATCAATAAAATTGCGTATCTACATTCGTTGGATCGGTTAAGTTTAGCTACAGAAATTGAAAAGCGCGCTTTGCGGCCAATTGATTGTTTTGTTGAGGTCAATGTTTCTGGCGAAGCTTCTAAATCAGGTCTGAGCTTAGCAGAAGTCGAGCCGTTTATTAAATCACTGGCCGATTTTACTAAAATTCATGTGGTCGGCTTGATGACCATGGCACCGATCGACGCCGATGAAACGGCCTTACACGGCTTATTTAAGCAATTACGCTTGAAGCGTGATGCGATCGCCCAACTTAGGTTGCCTTATGCACCATGTCATGAATTAAGCATGGGGATGACGCGGGATTATCGAATCGCAGTTTTAGAGGGAGCAACTTTTGTCCGGGTCGGAACTGCGTTATTTCGCTAAAAACGCCTAAATAAAGTTATTGTGATATTTAACAATAATCTGTCGCATAATAAGCTTCAAAGTAAGGAGGTCAGAAAATGGCATTTGGTAAATTGAATTTAAGTAAATTTTTTGGTATGAGTGATGATGATGAATTTTATACCGAACCGACGACACAAGAAAAGAAGCCAAGTGAACAACCGCAACCGACTAACCGGCCCGTTAATTCAGCTAAAGCACCGCAATTTCGGGGAACACCTGCCAACAGTCAGAAGGTGGTTGCACTGAATGCAACACCTAGCAAGGCCAGTAAAATCGTGATCTTTGAACCACGAATTTATTCCGATGTGAAAGAAGCCGCCACCCACTTACTGAACAGTCGCGCAGTCGTTTTGAGTTTCAATCGAATCGATCAGGCACAGGCCAAACGGATCGTTGATTTCTTGACGGGGACTGTTTTTGCCATTAATGGTGACATTGAACGTATCGGTGATGACATTTTCCTATGCACTCCGGCTAATTTTGAAATTGATGGCAATCTTTCCGATATTCTTCGTAAAGACGGTTTAGGCTAGGCACCGTTTGAAAGGCAACTTTTAGTCAATCGACCGTTTCGCTATTAGGTTGATCAGAAAGTTGGCCCCGTTGCAACTAACACTTTAGGTAGAAAAATTAATGGCAGGGAGGTCATGCGTTGCTTACAGTAGTCAGCACTATCTTTTATATTTTAAATCGTTTGATCGACTTGTATATGTTTGTACTGGTGATCTACGTTTTAATGTCATGGTTCCCCAATGCCTATCAAACTAAGCTTGGTCAGCTTTTGGGACGACTCAGTGAACCGTATTTAAATATTTTTTACCGGCTGATCCCACCGATCGCTGGTTTAAGTTTTGCACCAATGGTGGCGATCTTAGTTCTAGGGATGGCGCAATATGGGTTAGCTTTTCTTGCCCAACTTATTTTCAATTTGATCCTTTAAGGCAAGCATTGGGACTGTGGGTTTAAATAAAAGGAGGATAGCTAATATGGACGAGAATATTTATCAGCATTTTCGCAAAGCGGAAGCGCCGTTTATTGACCAAGTTGCTGGTTGGCTTCAAGATGTTAGCGATCAGTACCGCCCATATTTAACCGATTTTTTAGATCCGCGGCAACAGTACATTGTTGAAGCGTTAGTCGGTGAAAAAGGGGAGCAACATTATCGCTTTGAAGGTGGCTATTTAGCCGCTGAACGGAAGCGGGCATTATTGTATCCGGCTTATTTTGAACCGACGCAAGATGACTTTGCGATTCAATTGTTTGAAATTCATTATCCCACTAAGTTTTCCAAGCTATCCCACGGGAAAATTTTGGGAACCCTGGTAAATGCAGGTATCAAGCGCGACATGTTTGGTGATATTATGACTGATGGTGAGCGTTGGCAATTTTTCGTTACGGCGAGTATGGCCGACTATATTCAGGCACAGATCACTAAAATTGGCCGGGTGGGTGTGCGCTTAGAGGCCAAGGATTATACTGATCTTTTGGTGCCTAAGGACGCTTGGGCCTTGGAGCACACCACCACCAGTTCGTTACGCGTTGATAGCTTGATTTCCAGTGTTTACAATATTTCGCGCCAGCGTTCGAAAGAATTGGTGGAAAATGGTAAAATAAAATTAAATTGGCAAGTTTTCGAGCGGCCCGATTTTGAATTAGGTTTACGCGACATCATTTCGATACGTGGTTATGGCCGAATCCAGCTACGTGAGATCGAAGGTAAGACCAAGAAAGACAAGTACCGCTTATTACTTGGTGTTTTAAGAAAATAGTTTTTTGGAGGGATTCATATGGCATTAACCCCGTTGGATATTCACAACAAGGAATTTAACGTAAAAATGCGTGGTTACGATCAAGATCAGGTCAACGATTTTCTTGATCAAATTATTAAGGATTATGAAGCGGTTTTAAAGCAAAAAGATGATCTACAAACTGCTTTGAAAGCAAGTGAAGAAAAAGTCACTTACTTTAATCAACTGAAGGATGCATTGAACCAGTCAATCATCGTCGCGCAAGAAGCAGCTGACAAGGTCAAAACTAATGCACAAAAAGAAGCCGAGATCATTAGCCAGGAAGCACAAAAGAATACGCAGAATCTGTTAAATGAAGCGACTGAGAAATCTAACCGGATTTTAGCCGACGCCTCGCAAAAGGCTAAACAGATCACAATCGAAACCGAGGACCTGAAGAAACAAACACGGGTTTTCCGGCAACGATTACAAGTGATGTTGGAATCACAATTGGAAATTGTCCGCAGCAAAGATTGGGATGAATTATTGGCCCATGATGATGGTTCACAAGATGAAGCGATTCAAAAAATCTTACAACAGCGGCTTGACAATTCTGAAGCAAGTAGCGTAAACTCAAACCAATCAGCGGCAACGCCAGCAGCTAGCCAAGCTAGTGCCAATGGTGCAACTGATGCGGCCGTTACGCAAACTGAAAGTGATGCACCAGGGGAAACGATGATTATTTTCCCAGATAACACCAGTGAAGCAGCCGGGGTTGGTGACCAACCAGCAATTGAACCAGATTCTCAAAATTCTGATAAATAATCACAAAGAACAGTAAACTAATTGTTACCACAACAGCGAGTCAACGTTTGGTGGAAGGTTGACAGTGCACTAACGGTTAGTGGATCATCTTTGGTTTGATGCAACAGTGAACTAGTAGTAAGTGTTGCCGGCTTTGTAGTCGTTATAACTGCAATTCAAGGGAGTGCATTTGTGTACTCTAAAGCTGGGTGGTACCACGACGACTTCGTCCCAATTAGGGATGAAGTCTTTTTTATTTGCGTAACTGGTTTAAGAATTTAAGTCAATCATTGATAAAAGGGAGAGATGTTGATGCGTGTTAAAGATACTTTGAACTTAGGTAAAACTAAGTTCCCGATGCGCGGTAATTTGCCAGTCCGCGAAGCTGAATGGCAAAAAGCGTGGGCGGAAAATGGTTTGTATGAACAACGGCAAAAATTAAATGAGGGTAAGCCAACTTTTGTCTTACATGATGGCCCTCCATACGCCAATGGGAATATCCATATTGGTCATGCGTTAAATAAGATCAGTAAGGATATTATTGTCCGTTTCAAATCGATGTCAGGTTTCCGGGCACCTTATGTTCCTGGTTGGGATACCCATGGGCTACCAATTGAACAACAATTAACGAAACAAGGTTATGATCGTAAAAAAATGTCAATTTCCGAATTTCGTGCTTTATGTCATAAATACGCGCTGGAACAAGTTGACAAGCAAAGAACTGACTTTAAACGTTTAGGCGTGTCGGCTGACTGGGACCGTCCTTATTTAACCTTAGCACCAGAATTTGAGGCGCGGGAAGTGCGTGTCTTTGGTGAAATGGCGAAGAAAGGTTATATTTATCGCGGCAACAAGCCGATCCACTGGTCACCGTCCTCCGAATCAGCTTTAGCTGAAGCAGAACTGGAATATAAGGATATTGAATCACCCTCTGCTTATTACGGTGAACAAGTTAAAGATGGCAAGGGTATTTTGGATACAGATACTTACTTTGTGGTTTGGACGACCACACCATGGACCATTCCAGCCAGTGAAGGGATCGTTGTTGAAGCTGAATATGATTATTCCGTTGTGCAACCGGCTGGTGAAGACCGCAAATTCGTGGTTGCTTCTGAATTGGTCAACACACTTGCTGAAAAAGCTGGTTGGCAAGACGTCAAAGTTCTTAAAACGCTTAAGGGTCAAGATATGGAATATATGACCGCACAACATCCGTTCTATCAAGATCGTGAATTACTCTTGATGTTAGGCGATTACGTCACGCTTGATTCAGGTACTGGTTTAGTCCATACCGCACCTGGTTTAGGTGACGATGACTTTAAGGTCGGTAAGAAATACGGTTTGGATATTTTATCACCAGTTGATGACCAAGGTCGTTTAACTGATGAAGCACCTGGATTTGAAGGTTTATTCTATGAAGACGCCAATAAACTTTCGATCAAAAAGGTGGAAGATGCTGGGTTGATGTTGAAGCAAGAACCTTATTTGCATAGTTACCCAATGGATTGGCGGACGAAAAAGCCCGTTATTTTCCGGTCAACACCGCAATGGTTTGCCTCAGTTGATGCCTTCCGTGATCAAATCTTAGCGGCGATCGAAAAAGTTTCCTTTACACCTGATTGGGGCAAAACCCGGCTTTATAACATGATCCGTGATCGTGGCGACTGGGTCATCTCACGGCAGCGGGTGTGGGGTGTGCCGTTACCAATTTTCTATGGTGAAGATGGTGAAGCGATCATCACACCAGAAACAATTGATCATGTGGCTGACTTATTTGCTAAATATGGTTCCAGTGTTTGGTTTGATCGTGAAGCTAAGGATTTACTACCAGAAGGGTTTACTAATGAACATTCACCAAATGGTCAGTTCACTAAAGAAACTGACATTATGGATGTTTGGTTTGATTCTGGTTCGTCACATCAAGGTGTTTTAGCTGAACGTGATTACTTAACTTATCCGGCTGATCTTTACTTAGAAGGTTCTGATCAGTATCGTGGCTGGTTCAATTCTAGTTTGATCACTAGTGTCGCGGTTTCTGGTGCGGCACCATACAAGCAGATCTTGTCTCAAGGCTTCACGATGGACAAAGATGGTCATAAGATGAGTAAATCATTAGGTAACACGATCGCACCAAGTAAGATCATCAAACAAATGGGGGCTGAGATCCTGCGTTTGTGGGTCGCAACGGTTGATTCCTCGGCCGATGTTCGGGTTTCGATGGAAGGCTTCAAGCAGGTTTCTGATAGCTATCGTAAGATTCGTAACACGTTACGCTTCTTGTTGGCTAATACCACGGATTTTGATCCGGCAACGGATGCCCTTGATTATAACGACCTACAGTCAGTGGATAAATATTTAATGATCCGCTTGAATCAAGTCAAGGCAGCGTCCTTAGCAGCCTATGAAAAATATGATTTTGCGACGGTTTATAAACAGGTCAGCAACTTCATTACCGTTGATCTTTCAGCCTTTTATTTAGACTTTGCTAAAGACATCGTGTACATTGAAGCGGCTGCTGATCCTAAACGGCGGGCAATGCAGACAGTGATGTACAATGTTTTAGTTGATTTGACTAAATTATTGACGCCAATTTTACCGCATACTACTGAAGAGGTTTGGGGCTTCTTGCACGAACCAGAAGATTACGTGCAATTGGCCGAAATGCCAGCGGTCGATCACTTTGATGATGAAACCGAGTTACAAGAATTATGGACCAACTTCATGGACCTGCGTTCTGATGTTTTGAAGGCATTAGAAGAAGCGCGGGATGCTAAAGTGATCGGTAAGTCATTGGAAGCTAAGGTGACTTTGTACCCTAACGCAACCGTTAAAACGTTGTTAAATGCGTTGGATGCTAACGTGATGCAGATCTTGATCGTCTCTGATCTTGAAGTGGCAGATGCAGCTAGTGCGCCAGCGGATGCAACTGACTTCGGTGACGTTAAAGTCGTTGTTGAACATGCGGTCGGTGAAGTTTGCCCACGTTGCCGGATGACGAAAACTGATGTTGGTGTAGATCCTAAGTTACCAAAATTCTGTGGTCGTTGTGCTAAGATCGTAGAAGAACATTTTCCTGAAGCGGTAGTTGCAGGATTTGATGATTAACAATCAACTTAAAGCGTTTAAAATCCAGTTGGATTTTAAACGCTTTTTTCTAACTATTAGTAAGTATAGGCGTAGTTTTTTTTTCTCATCTGTGCTACACTAGATTTTAATTTCAGTAAATAGATGCTTGTGTTTTAAAATTATTTGTAAATAGAGGTGGCGCGCCAATGGACGTTACATTGACCAAAGTACATGGTTCCGAGAATGCGTTTTTCATTCTTGATCAAACTAAATTAGCACATCGTTTAAGTGAAGCTGAGTTAAAACAGGTGACTCAACAAGTCACAGATCGTAAAACCGGCTTGGCTGGTGGCGCCGACGGTGTTTTATACGTTGATGATTCCGATCACCCCCAAGCAAGTGGCAAGATGCGGGTGATCAACGCTGATGGCAGTGAGGCATCAATGTGTGGCAACGGCATTCGCACAGTTGCCCGTTACCTTTCAGAGCAGAAACAACAAACTGACTTTAAAATTGAAACAATGTATGCGGATCTAAACGTGAAGCAGGCACAGGATCTCGCGCCACAAGTTAAAACTTTTCAGGCGGAAATTTCACCAGTCAGTTTTAAGGCTGAAGATCTAGGGATGCATATTGCCGATTTACCGGCGTTACACCACGTCAAAATTCCAGCATTATCAAAGCAACTTGCTTTTACAGCGGTGGCGGTGCCTAATCCACATTTGATCAGTTTTGTTGATCACGCCACATTGTTAGGCCCAGAATTAGGGCGGATCGCTGGTTATTTAAATGATGGCGCGAATCCGTATTTTCCGGACGGGGTCAACGTTAGTTTTGTCGAAATATTAGGCCCAGATCATATTTTTGTACGTACCTTTGAACGAGGCGTTGGTTTCACCAATGCTTGCGGGACCGGTATGTCGGCGGCCAGTTTAATTTACGTTTTGGAACAAGGCGGTCACTTTGAACAAACCATCACCGTACGTAACCCTGGCGGAATGGTCAAAACTTTAGTTCACGAAACGCCTGCAGCAACTTATTGGATGGAGCTGATCGGCAACGCAACCTTTGTTGGCACTGCCACGCTTAGTTTAGCGGCTTTATTAGCGGGTGACTTCAGTCAAACCCAATTCGTTAAAAGTGCAGAACAACCTGCATACCAAAATTTTGTTAACCGTTTAAATTAAATATAGTGACAAGCTATTTTGACTATATTATTCAATAAAATAAGGAGCTGCGATCTGAATCAGTTAGGTTGCAGCTCCATCTTTGTGAAATTTATGAATGAGGCGTAATCAATGGAAACAACAACGCAAAAGGCTAGCTTTCAAACCGATCCACAAGTCCAGAAAAATCGCTGGTGGATTTTGGTCGCAGTCGGCCTGTTCACTTTTATGTCAACGTTAGATGGTAGTATCGTTAATATTGCTTTACCAGTTATGAGTCGTGATTTGAAGATCCCCATGAATCAGGCGGAATGGGTCGTTTCGATCTATTTGATCGTGGTTTGTGCGCTTTTATTGTTGTTTGGTAAATTAGGCGACGTTTTAGGTAAGATTAAAATCTTTCGGATCGGTACTTTTTTCTTTGTTTTAGGCTCTCTATTATGTGGATTCAATCAAAGCTTGACTATGTTGCTATTAGCCCGGGGATTGCAGGCTTTTGGCGCGAGTATGACCATGAGTAATAACAACGGGATCATTACCGAAATTTTTCCAATTAACGAGCGGGGTAAAGCATTAGGTTTTATTGGCTCATTTGTCTCGTTGGGATCGATCGCCGGTCCAGGGATCGGTGGTTTGATTTTAGCAGTTTTACCTTGGGGATATATTTTTTGGTTGAATGTGCCGATCGGTATTTTAACTATGATTCTAGGTCATAAAATTTTGCCTAAAGATTTATCGATCAGTCGTAAGACAATTGATTTTACCGGCTTCATCATCTTTATGCTGCTGATCGTTAGTTTATTTGTTGGCGTGTTCTTAGGGCAGCAAATTGGGTTTACCCAGCCGTTGATCATCGGTTTATTTTTGGTCGCTTTAGTGATGCTGGCGGCTTTTATTTGGTACGAACCGCGGCAACAAGAACCGCTGATCTCATTTAAGTTATTCCGTAATTCGGCCTTTAGTTTAAGCCTGATCGCTGGCTTTTTGATTTTTGTCACTAACTTTTTCTTCAACGTGATCTCACCATTTTATTTAGAAAATGCACGGTCGATTTCACCATTGCTAGCCGGTTATATTCTAATGATGTTCCCGATTTTACAGGTCGTTGCTTCACCTTTGGCTGGTAGTCTGTCCGATCGCATTGGGCCAGAATTATTGACCTTTATTGGGTTGGTTTTGATTTCGTTAAGTCAATTAGGCTATTTTCTCACCGATTTAAATACGCCGATTTGGTTGTTTATGGCCTTTGTCGGTTTAGTTGGTTTAGGCAACGGTATTTTCCAAGCACCTAATAATACAATGGTGATGAGTTCGGTTACCGCTAAAGATCTAGGGATTGCTGGCGGGATCAACGCTTTGGCCCGTAATCTAGGGATGGTCTTTGGTATTTCTATTGCAACTACGGTACTTTACAGCGCGATGAGCCACGACTATGGTCAGCACGTGACTACTTATTTACCAAAACACCCGCAGGTATTTATTTACGGGATGCACGTTGCCTTTTTGGTGGCGTTAAGTGTTTGCCTGGTGGCCACGGTTTTAACCGGTGTGCGCTTATTTCGTAAACGGACTAGCGTTAGATCGTAAGTCGTCCCGGTGCTACTTGTAATTTGAACTAGAAGTTAGCCGTCAATTTTATGCCAGTTTTATTTTAAAGGCGATTCAGGCAATCAAAAAAGCCAGTAAGTAGGGCGACTACTTTGCTGGCTTTTTTGATGCTCTGCATAGACCGTTGTGTCTTACATGTAATTACCAATTATCGGTACACTCAAAGTGGGTGGCTGCCTATTACTTGGTATTTTGATTTTGCGTCAGTGCTAGCAGCTGATCCCGAAGATTATTTTCCATGTTACTCAGTTCTAGCTCAGCATTTTGCCGCTTTTCCCGGCCATCTTGTTGGATCTTTAAAGTTTCCTGCAAGGTTTCCACTAAATCATTTTGCGTTTTCTGTAACGTCTCAATATCGACTACACCGCGCTCATTTTCTTTGGCGGTTTCGATGGACGAGATCTTCAACATTTCGCTGTTTTTCTTTAGTAGATCATTGGTCGTTTCTGAAACTTGACGTTGTGCCGTCACCGCTTCTTTTTGCCGTAACAAGGTGAGGGCGATGGCCACTTGATTTTTCCAAAGCGGAATGGCAGTGTTGATTGATGCTTGGATCTTTTCCGCCAAAACTTGATTGGTATTTTGAATCAAACGAATTTGTGGGGCTTGTTGGATCGTGATCTCCCGGGCCAACTTCAAGTCGTAAACGCGCTTGTCTAACCGTTCTGCAAATTGATTGAGGTCATTGACTGTTTGTAGATCCATTTGACTGCCGCTGGTCTGCGCTTTTTGATTGGCCGCTGGGATCAGCTTGGTTTGTAGTTCCGTGCGTTTTAATTCACCTGCAGCGATAAAAATATTTAAAGCATCGAAATAGTCTTTATTTTTTTGATAAAGTTGCTCTAGTAGGCGATTATCGTTAAGTAGATTGTTTTTTTCTTTATCTAATTTAACCGCGATCGTATCGATCTGTGCGCCGATTTTTTGGTATTTAGCCTGAATTTCAAAAATTGATTTACGAACTTTACCAAACATCCGCTTAAAGAAATTACTGTCACCAGCCTGTAAATCTTCTGGACTAGCTTCATTTAGGCGAAACATTAAACCAGAAAGGGCATCACCGATTGCCCCTGTATCTTGACTTTGCACTTTGCTTAACATGCCTTGAGAAAATTCGCTAAGCTTAGTTTGCGCCTGAGCACCATAGGTCATCACCGATTGGGTGTCATTAACATCAATTTGTTGCGCCAATTTTTCGGCATCTGCGCGTTGTTCTGGGTCCAGCCGGTCGATCATCTGCTCAGGTTGCTGGCCGGTTGTAGCGGCAGTATTATTGACCACACTAGGTGCACTTTTGGTACTAAAAGGATCCTTTAATAGATCATCGAGAACTGCATTATCAGTTGCGGTCACATCTTTTTTTTCATTGTTATTCATCAGAATCTGACTCCTTTGACGCCTGGGATTTTTTGGCGGCCTTAGCTAAAGCAATATCAACATCAATAGCAGCAAAATCATCGGCCACCAACGTTTCGTAATCAGTGCGGAATTGTTGGGCAAGTTCGTTGATGGCCGCAGCACTTTGCTCCAGCACGGTGTAAGTATCTTTATCTTTAACTTCGTGCTGGTTGATCGCGATATATTTAGCGGTTAAATCCACCATTGTCGGTAAGTGGCGATAAAGAAAATCACTGGCTAAATGCAATTTCTGCGGGTGAGCGACAATCGTTTTAAAAGTTGCCCGACTGACTTTAACGGGTTCTGCATGCAGTTCAATTGCACGTAGTTTAGGTGCCTTTTGCATATTTTGATTCAGCTGATCGATTTGGTCCTTAGCCGTGTGCATCGTTTCCCGAAAAAACTGAATATCATCAGCGGACATTCCCGCGGCCTGGTAATGATCCAGCAACTCATGATCAATGTTTTTTAATTGTTGTGGCCGTTGGGAGTGCCGTATTTGCCACCAGCGGCTGATCCCGGTTATAAGCAGTGCACCTAATCCAGCGCTGAAATCACTAAAGTGTCCATCCATACAACCAGCAAAAATTAAATGTAACGCATAGAAGCTGGCAATAAAAATAAGGATACTGACCAGCCAATGACCGCGCTTAGAAATTCTTTTTTGCATTATTGTCAACTCCATTCAATGATGATTCGTTGTTCCTTTATTCTACCACAGACAAAATATGCGCAGCTAAGTCTTAGGTTTGATTTTATGCTAAATCAAACTACTGATTATTGCGAATGTATTTGAATTTCTAAATTATTACCGGTATCATAACCATAACGACGTAAAAGCTTTGCGGAAAGATGAAGGGATAGCTATGAAATTTGCCGAAAAAAGATTAAAAAATCAAGCTATTTATCATGGTGCGATCATTGATCTTGATTTAGAAACGGTGCTGTTGCCAAACGGAGAAACTGCCCAGCGGGAGATCGTTCATCATCCTGGGGCAGCAGCCGTTATGGCTTTGACGGCTGATCAGCGCATGGTCTTTATTGAACAATGGCGTGAGCCGCTGCAGCAGCTCACCTTGGAAATTCCTGCTGGTAAAATTGATGCCCGGGATGTGAATGCCGAAGCTGCGGCCTGGCGTGAACTAAATGAAGAAGCTGGTTATACTGCAACTGAATTGCGGCAGCAGGCTTCTTTCTTTTCCTCACCAGGTTTTGCTGATGAGCGGTTAACTTTGTATTTAGCTCAGAATATTCGGCCGGTGACCAAGCGTTTAGCTTTAGATGAGGATGAATTTTTAAAATTACACTTATTGACGTTAGCCCAAGCCCAAGCACAAGTTCAGGCAGGTAAGATTTGTGATGCCAAGACGTTGCTTGCTGTGCAGTTTTGGCAGACAATAATAAAGGATCGTGAGTAAATGCCTAAAGAAGAAAAACCTTTGAGTCGGGCGGCTTATCGTAAACAACAAGAACAACAGGCGCAGCAGGAACCGCCAACAACAAGTAGTTCGCGGCGTACTGCGCAGCAACCTGATGAACGGCGGCCAGAACGGCATCAACGTGAACACCAACCAGTAGAACCGGCAGCCAGCCCCAAATTAAAAAAGCGTTTGAATTGGGCGATCGGGATCGTGGTGGTTTTGATCGTATTAGTTTATTTGGTGTTGTTTTTTGTTTAAGGGCTATTTTAAGGCCTAACTATTTAGAAGATGAGGAGTTTGTTTAATGAAAATTGGAATTATTGGTGCAATGGAGGAAGAAATTCGCTTGTTGCAATCAAAAATGAGTGATCTGACCCAAGAAGAAATTGCCGGCGTTGATTTTTATCAAGGTACGATCAGTGGGCAGACGGTTATTTTAGTGCGTTCCGGAATTAGTAAAGTTCAAGCCGGGATGACAACCGGCCTGTTATTAGCCCGTTACACGCCGGACGTGGTTTTGAATACGGGCTCGGCTGGTGGCATCGGTTCAGGGTTAAAAATTGGTGACGTGGTCGTTTCCAGCGCAGTGGCGTACCACGATGTTGATGCCACTGCATTTGGTTATGCGCTAGGCCAATTACCGCAGCAACCAGCGCGGTTTAAGGCGGATGCGACTTGGGTAGCGCGAGTTCAAAAAGCATCCACCGCCGTCAACTTGGCCTCACGAACCGGCCTGATCGTTTCCGGTGATCAATTCATTGCTAGTCATGCTGCTAGTGCTGTGATCTTAAAGCATTTTCCTGACGCTTTAGCTAGTGAAATGGAAGGCGCTGCCATTGGCCAAGTTGCGACCCAATTCAAGGTGCCCTTTGTTGTGATTCGGGCAATGAGTGATGTTGGTGATGAAGAAGCCGGTGTGGTTTTTGATGATTTTGTGGTTGCTGCTGGGCAACACTCTGCAGACATGATTTTGGCGCTGTTAGCTGATTTAGCAGTGTAAGCGCAGCTAATCAGTTGCTTGTCTTGTAGACTGTGCTAAACTATTATTGCGACTTTTTACAAGAAGGGATCAATAAGATGACACACACTTATTTAGATAATGCGGCCACCACACCGATGGATCCGGCGGTGATCGCAGTGATGACCGAACAAATGCAGCAGAACTTTGGCAATGCGTCTAATATTCACTATTTCGGTCGTCAAGCGCGCCAGGTCTTGGATGCCAGTCGTAAAACGTTGGCAGAAAGCATCAACGCGCACGAAGATGAGCTCGTTTTTACTAGTGGCGGAACTGAAAGTGATAATACTGCGATTATGCAGACTGCGTTACAACGCCAAAATTTAGGCCACCATATTATTACCACGGCGATCGAGCACGAGGCAATTTTAAAGCCGTTACAGTTCTTAGAAACGCAGGGTTTTGAAGTCACTTATTTACCAGTGGATCAGCGCGGTTTGATTTCTATGGCCGATTTTAAGGCGGCTTTGCGTGAGGATACGATTTTAGTTTCGATTATGACCGGCAATAATGAAGTGGGGAGCCATATGCCGATTCATGAGATCGGGACACTTTTGGCGCAGCATCAGGCTTGGTTCCATACGGATGCTGTACAGGCATATGGATTATTGGATATTGATGTTCAGCGCGATCATATCGATTTATTGTCGGTTTCGGCCCATAAATTAAACGGTCCTAAGTTTTTAGGCTTTTTATATCGCCGACAGGGCATCAATTTTCCTAGTCTCATCAAAGGTGGCGATCAGGAAGATAAACGGCGTGCCGGCACGGAAAATATTCCGGCGATCGCTGGTTTTGCTAAAGCGGTCGAATTAGCAACTCCCGCAGAAAAAGCAGCGCGCCAGAAGAAATATGCCGGTTTTAAGCAACAATTATTGGCTGGCTTAACCGCGAATGGCATCGACTTTGCAGTTAATGGCCAATTAGACGCTAATAATTTGCAACACGTTTTAAATATCTGGATCAAGGGTATTTCCACCTACGTGCTACAAATGAACTTGGATCTTGCAGGGTTTGCGATTTCAGGTGGTTCTGCTTGTACCGCTGGCAGTCTAGAACCGTCGCACGTGTTGATGGCGATGTATGGTAAAGATAGCCCGCGAGTTGAAGAATCGATTCGGATCAGTTTCGGTAAAGATAATACTGCTGCTGACATCGACAATTTTGTGGCCGCATTGACGGCAATCGTCAAACGCGTTAAGCAAACGGCAAAAATTTAAGCAAACAAGGAGTGATCACAATGGCATTTACAGCAACCGCCACCGTGAAGGGGAGTTCAACCGTTTACGCATTAAGTTCTAATGTTAAAAAATACACTTTAAAGGATGTGGGTTTCACTGAGACCCGCGGCGGTAATTTTCAATTAGAACGGCCGCTAGACCCTAATTCGCCGTATAATCAGGCTTTTAAATTAAAAATGACTGTCGCTAAGGACCTGCAGAATCTAAAAATGGTGATCACGACGGCCAACGGCTTACAGGCAGTGGATATTTTTAAGCAGCCGGCTAAAACAGCGGAGATCACACAATTTAATTTTTTAATGCAAAACTTAATTGAACGTGAAATTTTAATTAAAAAATAATGAGCAAATTCACTTGAATTTATTAGATTTAGACTTAAACTAAGACTAACTAATAATGAAGGTGGCGTGCACATGAAGAAATTGGTTTGGCTGTTGATTACAAGCTATCACGATCTTCAGTGGGTTTATCAACATGATGAAGTTGCTTGGATCGTTAACTAAGGGTTTGACAAAACTGTGACGGTAGTAAAACGGGTCACAGTTTTTTTGTTGGCGTTTCTAAATAAAATGTAACTCCAGGTGGCTTTTTCTGGGCTTATCCGTTTTGGCGGTCCCAATAGCCTGTTATTATCAAGCGGTCATTTTAAGTATGCTAACCGATCCTTCTTATAATTAGTAAGCTTGCATTATACCAAGGGCTTGCTATAATGGTAATTACTGAATTACGCGACCTTCAAATCGTGGATTTTCAGAATCTATTTGAAATGATGGTGATCAAATGAATGAGAACGCCAATACACGCGTTGTCGTTGGTTTGTCAGGTGGCGTCGACTCCACCGTTGCCGCATTGCTTTTGAAACAGCAAGGTTACGATGTAGTCGGCGTATTTATGAAGAATTGGGACGATACGGATGAGATGGGTGTCTGTACCGCCACAGAAGATTTCAAAGACGTGGTCAAAATTGCCAATCAGATTGGCATCCCTTATTACTCAATTAATTTTGAGAAGGAATATTGGGACCGCGTTTTCGAGTATTTCCTTGCTGAGTACAAGCACGGACGGACGCCGAATCCGGATGTGATGTGCAATAAGGAAATCAAGTTCAAAGCATTTTTGGATTACGCCCTAGATTTAGGTGCTGATTACATTGCAACCGGCCACTATGCGCGGATCAAGCGGGATGCTGATGGCACGGCGCACATGTTGCGCGGGGTTGATGGCAATAAAGATCAGACTTATTTCTTAAGCCAGTTATCCCAAAACCAATTGAATAAAGTGATGTTCCCCTTAGGTGATATGACTAAGCCGGAAGTCCGTAAAATCGCGGCTAAGTATGATTTAGCGACGGCTAAAAAGAAGGACTCCATGGGCATCTGTTTTATTGGCGAGAAGAATTTTAAACAGTTCTTAAGTCAGTATTTACCAGCTCAGCCAGGTAAAATGATGACCGTTGACGGTGAGGTTAAAGGGCATCATGATGGCTTGATGTACTATACGATCGGTCAGCGCCAAGGTTTAGGCATCGGTGGTAATGGGGCTTCTAACGATCCGTGGTTTGTAATTGGTAAGGATCTGACTACTAATACATTATACGTCGGCCAAGGTTTCCACAATGAGCATCTATATGCGACCCATCTGACTGCCTCTAAGTTTAATTTTACAACTGACTTGGATCGCGGTGCTACTTTCCACGTTAGCGCTAAGTTCCGTTATCGGCAGCAGGATACTGGTGTAACGGTGCATATGAGTGCTGATCGGCAAAGTGCCACCATCGAGTTTGATGAGCCAGTGCGCGCGATCACACCTGGTCAGGCCGTTGTTTTATATGATGGTGACGAGTGTTTAGGTAGCGGTACGATTGATGCAGCCTATAATGATGGGCGCGTCTTACAATACGTTTAATTTTTGAAAAGTTGGCTGCGGCCAGCTTTTTTGTTTGCCCTGAGCGCTTGAATTTCCGGCTTATTTTCCGCATAATAGTAGGAAAGGTATTGGAAAGAGGATCAGGTGTGGTGACTAAATTATTTTTTGTACGGCACGGTAAAACGCAGTGGAATTTAGAAGGCCGTTATCAAGGCGCAAATGGTGACTCACCGCTGTTGGCGGAAAGTTACACTGAAATTGACGATCTGGCTCATTTTTTACGCCCCATTCATTTTAAGCGGATCTATAGTAGCCCGTTAAATCGGGCCAAAACAACGGCTCTGGCGCTAGATGATCGCTTGCCTGGCAATATACCAGTGGTGATCGATGAACGCTTGCGGGAGTTTAATTTAGGCAAAATGGAAGGCATGAAGTTTACTGAAGTGGCGCGCCGCTATCCTGCAGAATTATATGCCTTTCGTCATGCTCCCGCCCAATATGATCCGACTACGATCGCTGGTGAATCATTTCCGCAATTGATTGCGCGCATGCAACCCGTGATCAAAGAAATCGTTGCGCAGGATAATGGTGTGGGCCAATATATTATTGTCAGTCACGGGGCGGCGTTGACAGCTTTGATCCAATCGTTGTTAGGCACACCGTTGGCCGATATTCGTAAACGGGGCGGCCTTTCAAACACCAATGTAACGACGATCGAAACCTGCGATGCGGGGACAACCTATCAATTATTAAAATGGAATGATACCCATTTCTTAAGTAAGCCACTAGATGAAACTGATACGATTTAGGTGATTTTTTGAAAAAAACAAGTCAAACTTTATGGGCTAAAGGTGATAAACAGGGTGCAGTCAAGGCTTTAGTTGCTGCAATCGAGCATGATCCTTTAGCCGTGGATAATTATTTAGAATTAGCGGCCTATTTAAATGCGTTACAAGACACTGAGCAGGCCGCCAAGTTGTTACAAAGTGCTTTGGTTAAGCTGCCGCAGAATCAAGATCTACTTTATAGTTTAGGCACAACTTATTATGCTGCTGGTGATTACACTAAGGCGTTGGCGCAGTTTCAGCAGTTGACCCTACCACGGCTGGAAAACGATAAATTGTACATGCTCGCTTCGACTTATTATGCCCAACAGGATTATAATCGGGCGTTAGCCTTTGCTTTAACGGCACAGCAGCATGAGCCTAAGCGTACGGATGTTAACTTATTGGTCGGGGATCTTTTTTTAGCTTTAGGTGAGTTTAAACACGCTGAAACCTATTATACCAAGGCGCTGGCGACTGCTAAAACCAAGGCAGTCGCCAATTTTAAGATTGGCCTAGCGCGGTTGGCACAAGGCCAGAGTAGTCAGACTTATTTTGCGCAGGCTAAGCAGTTAGATCCGACTTATTTTGCCCATGAGAAGCATCGGTTAACGGATATTGAACGTTACTTAAACGCACAACAAAAATGAGGATATCATTATGGCAGAACAGGAATTACCACTTTTTACTGAAGAAAAGCAACCGTATTTGATTGGTAAAGTCAGTGCGATCTTTTTTCATAATCCCACTAATTTTTATCAGGTGGTACTAGTTAAAGTTAGTGAAACTAGCTTTGAATGGCATGAAGATGAGATCGTCGTCACGGGCAGCTTTGGTGAATTAAAGGAAGAAGAAAGTTATCAATTTTTCGGTAAATTAGTGACGCATCCTAAGTATGGAATGCAGTTTCAAGCAAATAATTATCAATTGAATAAGCCAACGACTACCGAGGGTTTGATCACTTATTTATCCGGTGATAATTTTAAAGGAATCGGCAAACGCACGGCAGAAAAAATCGTGGCCGAATTAGGTACTGGCGCGATCGATAAGATACTGGCCGATTCCAGTGTGCTGGAACCACTGGGCTTGCCGGTAACCAAAATTCAGGCCTTGGTGGATACGCTAACGGCTAATAATGGCTTAGATCAGATCATTATTGGCCTGAACGGTTATGGCTTTGGTAGTCAGCTAGCCTATACGATCTATGAGCGTTATCAAGGTGATACGCTGAAAGTGATCACCGAAAACCCGTACCAGCTAGTTTATGATATCCAGGGGGTTGGCTTTAAAAAGGCGGATAATATTGCCTTACAGCAAGGTTCGGCGGCTGATGCACCCGAACGGATCCAAGCGGCGATTTTACAAGTGATCACGGAGCTAACGCAGGCCGAAGGGGACACTTATACAACGGCGCAACCTTTATTAGCAGGTAGCCTACGCTTACTGCAAGAAAGTCGGAATGAAGCGATCGACCCGGATAAGGTAGCACAGCAGTTTATTGAACTGGCTGATCAAGGTAAATTAGTTGGTGACGAGGAGCGAATCTATTTACGGTCGCTTTATCGTGCAGAGTGGCAAATCGCTGAGCATCTCTACCGGTTAGAAAATGAAGAAGAAAAGATCACTTACCCCGATCATGATTTGGATAAAGAGATCCGGCGGTTAGAAAAGTTATTTGGCATCAGTTATGGTGCTTCCCAGGTAGCGACCATTAAGGCCGCCTTAACGCACCGGGTTTTCTTGCTGACTGGTGGTCCCGGAACTGGTAAAACGACGATCATCAATGCAATCGTCAGTTTATTTGGCGAACTTAACGGTTTGTCCTTAGATCCTAAAGATTATAAGGAGCAAGATCAAGTTTTTCCGGTTTTATTAGCGGCGCCTACTGGACGTGCGGCCAAGCGAATGAGTGAACTAACCGATATTCCTGCAAGCACAATCCATCGTTTGTTAGGCTTGACGGGACGAGAAAGTAATCCCGATGTGGCCACCAAGGAGCTAGAAGGTGGTTTATTGATTATTGATGAAATGTCGATGGTGGATACCTATCTATTTAAGATGTTGATCCATGCTGTGCCAAGTTCGATGCAGGTTATTTTGGTGGGGGATAAGGACCAGCTTCCTTCGGTTGGTCCAGGTCAGGTTTTTTATGACCTGTTGAGCAGTCAAGTGTTGCCTAGTCACGAATTAACGGAGATCTACCGTCAGGATGGTGAATCTTCGATCATTCCGTTGGCACATGCCATTAAAGAAGGACAGTTGCCGGCCGATTTTGGCGAAAACAAAATTGACCGTTCGTTTATTGCTTGTAACGCTTATCAGGTCGAGTCCGTGATCGCGCAAGTGGTGACTAAGGCGAAGCAAAAAGGGTTTAGTGCGGCGGATATTCAGGTGTTGGCACCAATGTACCGTGGTGCTGCAGGAATTGATCGGCTAAACCTAGAAGTTCAGCAGATTTTGAATCCACCGAAATCAGCTAAGACCAAAAAAATTGAATTTCGGGGCCAAACCTTTCGGATCGGTGACAAAGTGCTCCACTTAGTCAACAGTCCTGAACAAAATGTATTTAACGGGGATATTGGCGAGATCGTTAGTATTCAATTAGCTAAGGAGAAGGGCAATGAGGACAAAGCAGATAAGCTGACGATTCAGTTTGATGCCACCGAAGTCACTTATGGACGAACAGATTGGGCTAAGATCACTTTGGCTTTTTGTACTTCGATCCATAAAGCTCAAGGTAGTGAATTTAAAATGGTGATTTTACCGATGGTCCATCAATATCAGCGAATGTTACAACGTAATTTGTTGTACACTGCAGTTACCCGTGCCGAAAAATTATTGATTTTATTAGGCGAAAAGCAGGCTTTTATGACCAGTGTGGCCAATGAATCGATCAATCGTAAAACCACCTTGAAACTGCGGTTGCAAACAACATTTGCACCGGACACAGCCGAACCTACTAAGATCGCGGATAAAGCGGCCACCTATACGCCGATGGCAACGACGGTATCAGTGGCCGAGCCTGACCGCAAAGCACCTGTACCGGCCACCCCGGTTGAACATATTTTGACTAACGCCTTAATTGCTCAGGGACACATTGATCCGCTGATCGGAATGGCCGGTAGTAAGCCACAAGATTTTGTTAAGGTAAATAAATAGCAGACCTCAAAATCGAGGTCTGCTATTTATTTGCTACGAACCAAAAGGCTTGGCGCGTCACACTAAATTCTAAATCAAACTGTCGTTTTCCCAGGTCCTCGCCATCAGCCTGACCGTATTCAGCAGTGGTCGTTTGAATGTGCAACTTGCGGGTGTGAAAATGGTGGACCGGTGGCATTTTGGTATGCCATTGGCGAAACATTAGCGCGAATAATAAAATGAAATAAAAAACATTGACCCGTTCCATGATCACGAGATCAAGATGATGATCGTAAACCGACGCACTGGCCAAAAGGGGAACGCCACCGCCAAAATAGGGATGGTTAGTTGTGGTCACAACAAAACCGCGCTTAAATTGGTAGCTTTGCCCGTTTGTGGTGACAGTGACTGGGAAAGCCTTTTGCGTGACAAATGCTTTGACCAACGATGTTAGGTAGGCCAAGGAGCCAGCATGATATTTATTTAAATATTTTTTTGTGATCGAACGGTTAGTGATGTGGACAACATTAGCATCAAAACCGATGCCGATGTTATTACTAAAATAACTGACCGTCTGGTGTTGACGATCTTCACAGCGGCCAACATCTAAAAATAGTGGCTGCTGTGCGTTTAGAATTTGGGTTAAAGCAGTTTGTGAATTAGTGGCGATACCGACACCACGAGCAAAATCATTACCGGAGCCACAGGGGATATAGGCCAAAGCAATTGGATTGGCGCTAACTTGTTGTAAGCCGTTTAAAGCTTCGTGCAAGGTACCGTCGCCACCAAGTACTAGCAAAATCGGCGCTTCTTGAGCAGGAACTGCCTTAAATTCTAAAGCCAATGCGTGTGCTAATTGCGTAGCGTGGCCGCGGGCTTGAGTAAAATGCAGCGTATAATCAATGTTTTGTTGGTTAAGGGTCACCGCGATCTGACTCCAGGTTGCACGTGTACGACCACCACCAGCGTAATTGTTAACAATGATGTAAAAGGGACGATGCAAAGACACAGCAGGCACTTCCTTCTAGAATAAAAATATAATGGCTCAAAAGACAAGCTTTGTCTTTTGAGCCATTATCAGAATCGAGCAATGACAAACTTTAAACGGTCACCAACATCGGTAAAATCATCGGGTGTCGTTCGGTTTGGTCAAATAAGAATTCCTGTAGATCACCAATAATTGCGTCACGCAGCATTGCTTCCGTGACTTGATCATTGGCCTTAAAAATATTCCGCATGATGCGATAGATCCGTTTCTGACCTTTACTGATCAGTTCACCAGATTCACGCATATAAACAAATCCACGAGAAAGAATGTCAGGACCAGCAAGTACTTGTTTAGTTTTTAAGTTGATTGTTGCCACAACGATCACAATACCTTCTTCAGAAAGCACTTGGCGATCATGTAAAACAACATTACCAATATCACCAATACCACTGCCATCAACATAAACATCACCAGCCGTAAAGTGACCAGCAATTCGCGCAGAGTCATTAGTCAAGGCCAATACATCACCATTTTCCATGATAAACGTATTCTCTTTAGGGACATGCGTTTGTTCCGCTAATTCAGTATGGATCTGGAGCATCCGGTATTCACCATGGATCGGCATAAAGAATTTAGGTTTCATCAAGCGGAGCATTAGCTTTTGTTCTTCCTGACCGCCATGACCAGAAGTATGCACGTTATTGACCTTACCGTGAATGACCTCAGCACCGGCTTCGGCAAGCTCATTGATCACGTGGTTAACGCTAGTCGTATTACCTGGAATAGGGTTGCTGGAGAAAACGACAGTGTCGCCTGGTTGAATCGAAATCTGTCGGTGCGTGCCGTTGGCAATGCGACTTAGCGCCGCCATCGGCTCACCTTGAGATCCAGTACAAAGAATCATGATTTTATTAGCCGGAATATGGTTGATTTCATTACCCTCGACTAAACTTTCAGCCGGAATATCTAAATAGCCTAGTTCTGTACCATTAACAATCGCATTTTGCATACTGCGCCCGAACACCGCAATTTTGCGACCAGCCTTCAACGCAGCATCGCTGGCTTCTTTGATCCGCGAAATGTTGGAAGCAAAAGTGGCAAAAATGATCCGTCCTTCGATCTTATCAATAATATGTTTTAAAGACTGTTCAACAAAGCGCTCCGACTTGGTAAAACTAGGAATCTCGGCGTTGGTACTATCAGACATTAAGCACAACACGCCTTCTTCACCGAGGCGAGCCATTTTTTGTAGGTTAGGTGCCGGTTGATCGCCAACTGGCGTTAAATCAAATTTGTAATCACCGGTTTCAACGATGGTCCCCTGCGGCGTTTTGACTGCAACCCCTAGCGTATCGGGAATAGAGTGGGTTGTTCGGAAAAATGATACGCTGGTTTTGCGAAATTTCAAAACGGTGTCTTCATTAATTTCGTGTAGATCGGCATCCTTCAGTAAACCGCGTTCTTCCAATTTTCCGCGAATTAAAGCTAAAGCTAATGGCCCAGCATAAATTGGCACGTTGATCTGTTGTAGCAAAAAGGGAATGCCACCGATATGATCTTCGTGGCCATGCGTGATCACCAAAGCCTTGATTTTTGACAAATTAGCAGCCGCATACGCATAGTCAGGAATCACGTAATCAATGCCTAATAATTCGTCTTCAGGGAATTTGATCCCACAATCAATCAAAATAATTTCGTCTTGGAACTGAACGCCGTACATATTTTTACCGATCTCGCCTAGGCCCCCCATGGCGAAGATAGCAGTTTCGTTATTCTTGACGTTCAGTTTCTTCATGGTTAAACTCCGTTAATTTAAAAGCTGGACTTTTCTGCTCATATTCGAGATGGTTACCGATTAATTCTTGAATGAATTCAACGTTATAGGGGGTTTGCGTTTCGATAATAGCCCGAGCAGCAACTGCATCGGTTGCATCCATGTACAGTGTTTTAGTGCTTTCACGCCGAGGTGCCAGCGCCTTATTTTCCTGATAAAGTACTTTGAAAATCATTAGTAATAGATCGCTCCTTTGAGAATAAAAATAAAAACTAGTGACGCTACTAAAAAGCCCACGTCAGCGAATGTGGGGCTTTTTGTGCGCAATTAAATTGTTTTCTTCCGAACAAGTGGTTGTAAAAACAACGTATGGCTAAATTTTAGCATAAAATAGTTAATAAGTATACTCACGACTAAACTGTGCTAAAGTGAGTATACGCAGTTCCTTTAATTTAAGTATAATTAAAACATTTAAAATGTGGTTAGCGCCACATTTTTTGGCAAGTGTGTCACTTCTCGTAGCAAATTAAAATATGGTAAAGTAAAATTAAAGAAAAATTATGCGCGGCCAACTTTTTAGGAAGGTAAGAATAATGAATATACTACTTATAATTTTAGTGATCCTAGGTTTGGTGGTTATTGGGGCAGTATTATTGTTAGCTCAACGGTTACGGCGTAATCGTGCTCTGCGGTTATTGCAATTAACGAGTCAGAAGGCGACTGATGCAGCTGCAGCAGCAGCTGTTCATCAATTGAATCAGCAGCATTTGTTGCCGGCATTAACGGCACCGTTGGTATCTCAAGTGGCTGCTGATGTTTGGGGACACGGGGTATTGGTTTTTGAATATCAAATTGCGGCTGGCGATTTATCTACTGTGCAATTGCGCTTATTGACGCATCAGTTGGAACAGGCCTTGGCTAAGGCCGCACAGCAACAACAATTGACTGCGTTTAAAGCTAATATTCCCGTATTTGCCGTTTCGGATATCTGGTTATTAACCGGTCAATTACATTTTGATATTGCGTATTTACGGAATCAGGCAACGTTGGATTATGTAGCGGATATGCGAAAGTTAAGTGTCGAAAAAGGCACCAATTAAAAAGTGAGTCGCTGAACTTAACAGCGACTCACTTTTTAATTATTCGATCACTAGGTCTTCATCTTCCATGGTGAATGGATGGTCATGGTCGATATGATCATAAAATAAAATACCGTGTAAATGATCGATTTCATGTTGGCAAACGATTGCTGGATAATTCTTTAAACGAATTTTGTGTTGTTGACCTTCAACATCGTAGTAGCGCAAGGTGATCCGATCGTGGCGTACCACGTAACCAGGCACATCGCGATCAACGGATAAGCAGCCTTCGCCTTCGGAAAGAGCTGCGCCTTGAACCGAATGGCTGATGATAACCGGATTGACGATCGTGTCTTTGAATAACGGAGCGCTACCATCCGCGCTGGGAACTAA
The DNA here is from genome assembly GCF_005405165.1 of Loigolactobacillus binensis. GTDB lineage: Bacteria > Bacillota > Bacilli > Lactobacillales > Lactobacillaceae > Loigolactobacillus > Loigolactobacillus binensis. The sequence goes on along the minus strand of NZ_BJDN01000012.1, from coordinate 13,075 downwards.
TACTGAGGCCATTTGTAACGAAACATCGACTTGTGGGGCGGCCAAACCGACACCAGCACGTAAATGATATTTTTCCGCAATTTTAGGATCTTGGCTATTCTCCAAGAATTCCATCATGTCATGAGCTAACTGCCGCTGTTCGGCAGACAAAGGAAAGACCGCTTTTTTGGCTTCTGAGCGTAGTGTGTCCTTACCTTCGCGAATAATATTTTTCATTGTGATCAACTTCTATTACCTCCGCTTGATTACCATTTATGAGAATAGTTTAGCATAATTATTTAGCAAATTGAAAGCTAAGTCGCCAGACAATCGGTACACGCTAAAAATAAATTTTTGAATTTTAGGCATTCTAGCTTAAAATAGAGTTGAATCATTGTGATTCATTGGGAAGGGGTTGAAATAGGGATCCAGTAACAATCAGGATCCTGGTGCCGATGAAAAAGAATATCATAATTTGTGGTAGCGAACAACGGGTTTATGCTGCTACCTTGGCTTGTTTATTGGTTGATCTACCATTAAATATTCATTTATTAGTTAATGATGAACTAAACGCAGGCCGGCTACAAGAGTTAGTCAATGCTGCCGATCTACAGCATAATATTACGGTTCAACAAGCAACGACCGCAATTTTTAAAAAGGCTGATCTCCTTTTGATCACTGATTTGAAAAGCTTGCCGGCCGCGGTCAGTGCTCTCGATTACGCAACGGCAGTCTTGCCAGATTTTCGTAAATTGATTGCCAATGCGATGGCTAATGGCTTTACCGGTAAAATCTGTTTACTCCAAAAATATGATGAACTATTCACTTATTTTGCTTGGCGCTTTTCTGGTTTACCGCAAAGCGATGTCGTCGGGTTTGGTACTTTTCCGGCTAGTTTATTGCTGGAACGACTTTTGCAAAAACAGTTGCGGGTCGGCCAACACGATGTTCGTGCGTATGTTGTTGGGACACAGCATCAACCGATTATTGCGTGGAGTCGTACCTATGTTGGTGCTGCGCCGGTTTTAACGTTGGTGGCCAATGATACCACTGACTTTGATGCGGATAAGATGATGACCTTGGAAGCGCGAGTACAACAAGAAAGTGGCGTTGAACAATTTGCCTTACAAGCAATTTGTTTGCAGACAGTTTTACAAGCGTTGTTATTTGAGGCTGGCTTGTTATCCACGTTTACCACCTTACACAGTTATGCAGATGAGCAATTGGTGGCCTACAGTGCGCCTATTTATCTCAGCGGTTCAGGAACGCGGCAAGTCACTGAATTATCGCTGACTAAGGAAGAACAGGCACAGTTAGCTGCCAATATTGCGGTTTCTCGTGACCTAATCACCCAGATCGAACAAGGAGGTATCGGGGTTTGAACAACCAAAACTATCAATATCCATTAGATCCAGATTGGACCAAGGCTGAATTAGTAACGGTGATCGCTTTTTATCGTGTGGTTGAGCAGGCCTATGAACAAGGTTGTCAGGTGACTGATTTTTTAAGTGCCTATCAAGCCTTCAAAAAAATCGTACCAGGAAAGGCTGCGGAAAAACGATTAGATCGCGAATTTAGCCAAGTTTCTGGTTATTCAAGTTATCGGGCGGTGCAGACGGCTAAGCAAGCAACTAAACGGCAATTTAAAATGAAATGAGATGGCAGGGATGGATCTAGCAGAAATCAAAGTAATTAACACGCAGGTACAAAATTGGTTAGCCACTGCAGTCAATGAGTTACGCCAAAATTTGGATGAACAATTGCAAGTGCGCACTAAATCGGGACGCAACGACCTAGTTACTAATTTTGATAAGGGAACGGAGCACTTTCTTGTCGAACAAATTCACCATGCTTTTCCAGAAGACCAAATTGTCAGTGAAGAAGGTTTTGGTGACCGCGTTCAAAGCCTGCAGGGCCGTGTCTGGTTCGTTGACCCCATTGATGGCACAATGAATTTTGTCCGTCAGCGTGATGATTTTGCCATGATGATTGCCTTATATGAAGATGGGCAAAATGTATTAGGGTATATTTTAGACGTTATGCAAGACGAGTTACTTTGGGGCGGGCCTAGTGTGGGCTTGCACGTTAATCAACAAAAAATCACGGGGCCGGCTAATCAGCCTTTGGCGGCTGGTTTGTTAGGTGTGAATGGTCCAATGTTTGCCTTGAATCGGGAACACGTGCGGGATATTGCTTTTGCTAGTTCTGGCGCGCGGATCATTGGTAGTGCAGGGTTAGAATTTCAACGGGTGATCCGTGGCCGCCAAGTGGGGTATATTTCCCATTTAGCCCCTTGGGACGTTGCGGCCGGAAAAATTTTAGCGGAAACAGCAGGTTTATCAGTCACAACAATTGACGGCCACCCCTTAAATATGCTAGAATCACAAGTTGTATTAGTAATAACGCGCCGCGCGCTGCCAGAAGTTCAAAAAATCCGGCAGTCATAAAGGTAGTTTATGAATAATAACGCAGGACTGTGGCAAAGGTCACAGTTTTTTTATGGCGTTAGGACGGATGTTTTCTGAAAAAGCTGCGCACCAACGATATTTTCTGGTATAATATGCTGTTGAGTGTGAATTTCGTCCGAAATTTTTGATCACGAGCCGCTAGTTAGCAGTTTATGTGATGATAAACTGCTGGCAGCCACTTGTTTTCAACAACACTATTAGCAAGTATCTATTGCTGGTGCGTTTTAACCAAATAAGAGCTTGTTGGCCGTTGTTATTTTGTTAAGGCAAAAAGTACGGCGCCAAAACAATGCAGTTTATTGACCTAGTCAATAAATAACGATTTTTTGTGAAGTAGAGCCATGTTTCAACTTGGCGGTTTTTGCCTGAGTTGAATGGCCATCGCCCGCAACATCAAGATTTATTAGCAGTTCTGAGCTAATAAATAACCATTTTGTGTAGTAGTAGAAAGGATAGAGTAAAGTGAATCGTAGAGAAGATATTCGCAATATTGCAATTATTGCGCACGTCGATCATGGTAAGACAACCCTAGTTAATGAAATGTTAAAACAATCGGATACTTTAGATGAACATATCCATTTAGAGGATCGGGCCATGGATACTAACCCGATTGAAAAAGAACGTGGGATCACGATCTTATCAAAAAACACCGCAGTTGATTATGCGGGTAAAAAGATCAATATTTTGGATACACCAGGCCATGCGGATTTTGGTGGCGAAGTTGAACGAATCATGAAAATGGTTGATGGTGTTTTGTTAGTCGTTGATGCTTTTGAAGGTACAATGCCGCAAACCCGGTTTGTTTTGAAAAAAGCCTTAGAACAGCATTTAACACCAATCGTTGTCATTAACAAAATTGATCGTCCTGGTGCACGGCCTGAAGAGGTCGTTGATGAAGTGCTTGATCTATTTATTGAATTAGGTGCTGACGATGATCAATTGGAATTCCCAGTGGTTTATGCAAGTGCCATCAACGGGACTTCCAGCTTGGAATCAGATCCAGCTGCACAAAAACATACGATGAATCCTTTGTTTGATACGATTCTCAAAACAATTCCCGCACCAATTGATAATTCTGACGAACCTTTACAATTCCAAGTTGCCCTATTGGACTACAACGAATACGTTGGGCGGATCGGGATCGGCCGGATTTTCCGGGGTAAGATCAAGGTCGGTGATCAGGTTTCTGTTTTGAAACTTGACGGCTCGGCTAAAAACTTCCGGGTTACTAAGTTATTTGGTTTCTTTGGTTTGAAGCGAGTTGAGATCAATGAAGCTAAGGCTGGCGATTTGATCGCGGTTTCAGGGATGGAAGATATTTTCGTCGGTGAAACGGTTACACCTGTGGATCATCAAGATGCTTTGCCGATTTTACGGATCGACGAACCAACTTTGCAGATGACTTTTGTGGCCAATGACTCACCATTTGCCGGTCAAGAAGGCGAATTTGTTACTGCCCGTAAATTGGAAGAACGGTTGAAGACGCAATTGCATACCGATGTTTCGTTGCGGGTCGACGACACTGATTCTGGTAGTGCTTGGTTGGTTTCTGGCCGCGGTGAGTTGCATTTATCGATCTTGGTTGAACAATTACGGCGTGAAGGCTATGAATTACAACTTTCACGGCCACAAGTTATCTATCGAAAAGTTGACGGTGTATTAAGCGAACCATTTGAATCTGTAGTGATCGACACACCAGAACAATATACGGGGACGATCATTGATTCTTTGTCGCAACGTAAAGGTGAAATGCAGAATATGGAAAGTGAAGGTAACGGGCAAACACGCCTAACTTTCTTGGCACCTTCACGTGGCTTGATCGGTTATTCTTCAGAATTCCTATCACAAACTGCTGGTTACGGAATCATGAACCATACATTTGCTAAGTATTTGCCAGTGATCAAGAATTGGGAACCAGGCCGGCGTAATGGGGCTTTAGTTTCAATTAATGCTGGTAAAACAACCACCTATAGTCTTGAAGGTATCGAAAGTCGTGGCGAATTATTCTTAGGCGCGGCTGTCGATGTTTACGAGGGTGAAGTGGTTGGCCAAAGTAATCGGGAAACTGATATTTCCGTTAACGTTACTAAAGGTAAAAAACAGACTAATACCCGGGCTTCAGGTAAGGATCATTCCGCAGCTATTGCAGTACCGCGCAAAATGTCGTTAGAAGAATCAATTGAGTTCTTGAATGAGGATGAATATTGTGAAGTAACGCCAAAGAGTATTCGGCTACGTAAAAAGATTTTAAGTACCGGCGAACGCGAACGTGTTTCGAAGCGGCGTAAAATTGCTGCTAAAAAAGCTTAATTAATTTTTAAAGAGCAAGACCAACAGATTTTTCTGTGGGCTTGCTCTTTTTTTGTCACTTGGTTACAGGCATAAGCGGAACGATAAACTTCATTTTTTTGCATTATTTTTGCTGACTTTTCTTAACCTCGAGTGCGTTTTCAAAAATTGCTATGGTATAATATTCTTTTATAAGGGTAACTCGGATTATTTGTCCTAGTTGGCCGAAAAAATTGGTAAAGGAGGCCGCGGTAATGACTGATAATCCAGAGATTGCAACTGCACATAAATTGTTGCAGGCAGATGCTGATAAAATCGAAGCGGTGGTTAATAAACAGCGGGTTTCATTGTGCTTAAGTCAGTGCCCTGCATTTGAAGAAGTCGTTGACACACAAATGTTTGGTTACTCGAAAGAGGTCATGCTGGCTGTCCGTCTTGGCTTAGTCACAGAAACGCAAGGTCACGATTTAGTGCGTGATTTGGAACAGCGGCTAAACGCCATTTATGCGGATAGTTTTGATAAACAAAAATAGAATTAGAAGGAGGCTGTCCCTCCATTGCGACAGAAATTACGACAAAAATTACAATATTTGGACTATTATATTTTAATTCCGTATTTATTACTTTCCGGTTTAGGTATTGTGATGGTTTATAGTGCCAGCTCTGACTATGTGATCATGCGTAATGCCAGTCCTGTTGGGTACTTATTAAAACAGGCGGTATTTGTGGTTTTAGGATTGTTTATTGTGACTTTCCTGTACAGCCTTAAGTTAAGTGTTTTACATAGCATGCGAAAAATATTGCTGGCGATCGGTTTGTTAGTCGCAGGCTTATTATATTTAGCCTTTTTTGGCCATTCAATTAATGGGGCAGCGGCTTGGATCAACGTGGGTTTTTTCAATATTCAACCAGTTGAATTTGCAAAATTTATTTTGATTTGGTATTTAGCTTACGTTTTCAGTAATCGTGAACAGCAGATGGCTTATGCTGACCTAAAGGCTTTAGGGCGTAATCTGATTTATCCGGGGATCATTGTCGGGGGGATTATGCTACTGGCAATGCTGCAGCCGGATATTGGTGGCACGGCCATTTTAGCTGGGATCACGGTTGTTTTAATTTTCACTAGTGGGGTTCGTGTCCGTTACGGTCTTGGCTTTACAGCAATCGTTGCGGTTTTGATCACAGTTGGTTTTGCTTATTTAGAAAAATTACCGATCAATGCCAGTAGCAGTTATCAATATCGACGGCTGATGGCATTTATCCATCCTTTTGCTTTAGCGGGGACGGATGGTAAACAATTAGTCAATTCTTACTACGCCATCAATAATGGCGGTTGGTTTGGCGTTGGCCTCGGTAATAGCATCCAGAAGCGGGGCTATTTGCCAGAACCATACACGGATTTCATCATGTCGATCACTGCAGAAGAGCTTGGTTTGGTGGCGGTGATCATTATTTTAGCGCTGGTTTATTTTTTGGCGGCGCGGATCATACTAGTAGGGATACGGGCAAAAAATTCATTTAACGCCCTGCTATGTATTGGTATTGGAGTCATGATCATGGTGCAGACTTCGATTAATATTGGCGGTATCATAGGATTGTTACCGATCACCGGGGTAACATTTCCGTTTGTTAGTTATGGCGGGTCATCCATGCTTGTGCTGGTGATCTCCATCGGTGTCGCGTTAAACGTCAGTGCCACGGAAAAAGGGGCGCAGGCGAAGCACAAACAAATGAATAAAGGTTAGTTTAATAATGAAAGGGTGACATTGGTATGAAGAAAGTACTGATCGCGAACCGGGGAGAGATTGCGGTACGTATCATTCGTGCGTGTGAGGAACTAGGGTTACAGACTGTTGGTATTTACGCCAAGGAGGATGAATACTCCTTACATCGGTTTAAGGCTGACGAGGCATACCTAGTTGGTGCGGGTAAACAACCGATTGCTGCTTACCTGGATATTGAAGACATTATTCGGATCGCTAAAATGAGCGGTGCGGATGCGATTCATCCTGGTTACGGTTTCTTATCAGAAAATGCGCAATTAGCACGGCGCTGTCAAGAAGAAGGCATCACTTTTGTCGGTCCTACTGCAGAACTGCTGGAGATGTTCGGTGATAAAGTTGCGGCTAAGCGGGCAGCACGTGACGCTGGGGTGCAGGCAATCCCTGGCAAGGAAGATCCTGTTGAGAATTTAGCTGAAATTGAAGAATTTGGTACGAAGTATGGTTATCCGCTCATGATCAAAGCGGCCATGGGTGGTGGCGGTCGTGGTATGCGGATCGTACATAGTGCAGCAGAGTTAGCGGATAGCTATGCGCGGGCTAAAAGTGAAGCATTACAGTCCTTTGGTAGTGATGAGATCTATGTTGAGCGTTTCATCAAATCCGCTAAACACATTGAAGTACAGATTTTGGCTGACCAACATGGCAATGTGTTACATTTATTTGAGCGCGATTGTTCTGTGCAGCGGCGTAATCAAAAGGTTATTGAAGTTGCGCCTTGTGTCATGTTAACAGCCGAGCAACGAGAACGGGTCACCAGTGCGGCCGTTCGTTTTATGGAGCACGTTCACTATCAAAATGCGGCTACAATCGAATTTTTATTTGAACCGGCTAAGGATCAATTCTATTTTATTGAAGTTAATCCACGGGTCCAAGTTGAACATACCATCACCGAAATGATCACCGGGGTGGATATTGTCCAAACGCAGTTGAAGATCGCTCAAGGTCAAGATCTTTTCACAGATATTGGTTTACCGCAACAAAAGGATCTCCAATTCCATGGCGCGGCGATCCAGTGTCGGGTCACCACTGAAGATCCGTTAAATAACTTTATGCCTGATACAGGGGCAATCGAAACTTACCAATCACCAGCTGGTAATGGTGTTCGGTTAGATGGTGGTAACGCTTATGCTGGAGCGGTGATCACACCCTATTTTGATTCTTTATTAGTTAAGGTTTGTACACATGCCTTCACCTTTAAACAGGCCACACAAAAAATGTTACGGGTTTTGCGTGAATTTCAAATTCGGGGCATTAAAACTAACATTGCCTTTATGGAAAAAGTGATTCAGCATCCTGAGTTTGTTTCCGGTCATGCGGAAACCACGTTTATCGACAATACGCCGGCTTTATTTGCTATTCCGCGTTTGATCGATAATAGTACACAAAAGCTGCAGTTCATTGGCGATATCACCGTCAATGGTTATGGTGATTTAGATCGCCATAAGAAGAAGTATTATCCTGAAGGTCAATTTAAAGCTGACTTTGAACCTTTTCCAAAAGGGTTAGTCACGGCTAAAACTGTTTTAGATGCCAAAGGCCCAGAAGCGGTCAATGCATGGTTGAAACAACAAAATAAATTGCTTTTAACGGATACAACTTTGCGGGATGCACATCAAAGCCTATTTGCAACGCGAATGCGGACCCATGATATGTTAGGAATCGCCAGTGATATGCAAGCGGCTATGCCTAATCTCTTTTCTTATGAAATGTGGGGCGGTGCTACCTTTGATGTGGCTTACCGCTTCTTAGTTGAAGATCCATGGGAACGACTTAAGCAACTGCGGAAAAAAATGCCGCATACGCTGTTTCAAATGCTTTTCCGGGGCAGTAATGCGGTTGGGTATAAAAATTATCCAGATAATGTTTTGATTGAATTCATTAAGCAGGCGGCGCAAGATGGGATCGATGTTTTTCGGATCTTTGATAGTCTGAATTGGGTACCACAGTTAGAAAAGAGTATTCAAGCTGTTCGTGATGCTGGTAAAATCGCTGAAGCCGCTATTTGTTATACCGGGGATATTTTAGACCCAAGTAAGCAAAAGTATGACCTTAAATACTATCAAAATTTGGCTAAAGAATTGGCTGCTGCTGGCGCACACATTATTGGGATCAAAGATATGGCCGGTTTATTGAAGCCAGAAGCTGCTTATGAATTAGTCACAACCCTCAAGGATACTGTAGACTTGCCAATTCATTTGCATACACACGACACTGCTGGTAATGGGGTCATTACCTACCAGCGAGCGGCCGCTGCAGGTGTGGATATTGTGGATGTTGCGCAAAGTGCCTTGTCGGGGACCACTAGTCAACCAAGTATGCAAAGCTTATATTATGCGTTGACTGATAATCCGCGGCAACCAGATCTGGATGTTGAAGCGACTGAGCAACTCAATCATTATTTCGAAGGAATCCGGCCGTTTTACGATGACTTTTCTAATGGCTTAAATGCGCCCGTCACGGAAAATTATACGGCACAAATGCCTGGTGGTCAGTATTCCAACCTACGGCAACAAGCTAGTGCCGTTGGCCTCGGCGATCAGTGGGAAGAGGTTAAAAAGACCTATGTTATCGTCAATAAAATGTTTGGTGATATTGTTAAAGTTACACCATCATCGAAGGTTGTTGGCGATATGGCCTTGTTCATGGTGCAGCATAAATTAACTGAAGCGGATGTTTATGCCCAAGGTGATACGATTGATTTCCCTGATTCCGTTATCAAATTCTTTATGGGTGATTTAGGGCAACCGGTTGGCGGCTTCCCAGAAAAGTTACAAAAAATTATTCTTAAGGGTAAGACCCCACTAACGGTTCGGCCTGGGAGTTTAGCTAAACCAGTTGATTTTGCCGCGGTTAAAGCCGAATTAACCGAAAAAATCCAAGCCGAACCAACCCATGAAGAAGTTTTAAGCTATTTAATGTATCCAGATGTTTTTTTGGATTATCATGTACGTAAAGAAATGTATGGGGATGTTTCCACATTAGATACCCCAACTTTCTTCCAGGGGATGCGGATCGGTGAAAAGATCGAGATCAATGTTCGTCCAGGTAAAACTTGGCTTTTGACCTTAAACGAAATTGGGGAACCCGATATTGAAGGTAACCGGACACTTTACTACACGGTCAATGGCCAGCGTAGCGAAGTTGTGATCAACGACAAGAATGCTAAACAGTCGGTCAGCGTGGCCCAAAAGGCTGAACCAACCAACCGTGAACAAATTGGTGCTGCCATGACGGGAACAGTTCTAAGCGTTTTGGTTAGCACTGACCAATTAGTTCAAAAGGGTGAGCCAATGCTGGTTACTGAAGCTATGAAAATGGAAACTACGATCCAGGCACCGTTTACCGGCCGAATCAGTCATTTATTCGTTCAGGAAGGCGACCGTGTGGAATCAAATGATTTAATGTTGGAAATCAAACCGGAAAAAACAACAGAAAAGAATTAACAAATAGAGTCGTTTTATGGGAAAGTCGGTGATGATATGGTCATAACTGAAAATTCGGTCGCGTTATTGGCACAGGTCGATGCTTTAGTAACGGCGCTTGCGGCTAGCCCGTTGTTTAAGGCTTATCAACAAGCGCAAGCAGATTTAGCGGCAGATAAGCAAGCACAAGCAAAGCTGGCGGCGTTTCATGCGGCCAATACCGCATTTGCTGCTGTTGCTGATTATGGTCATCATGCACCGGATTATCAATCCCGGCGTCGGCAGGTACGGCAGTTAAAACGTGCGGCAACTTTGTGGCCAACAGTAGCAGCCTTTAAGCGGGCAGAAATGGACTTGCAGACTGCACTAGATGAAATTGGTTTACAATTAGCCGATTGTATTTCGCCGGATATCAAAGTGGTCACAGGCAATCCGTTTTATCAAACTAAACAAACGCAACATTGCAGTGTAAAGGGGTGAGTAGATGGCATTTACCATGACACCTAGACAAGGGTTAGTCGTCTGGGTATACAGTTTGAAGCAGTTACGGCAACTGCGGCGTTATGGTACGATCTATTACACGTCACGACGTCTAAAATACGTTTATTTGTACGTCGATCAAGCAATGGTCGCACCAACAAGTGAGCAAATTAAAAAATTACACTTTGTTCGCCAAGTTGAAGTTTCACACCGGCCAGAATTGGATATGAATTTTGGTGAACGGGTTGGTCAATTAGAACGTACTGAAGACCACGAACCTCATGAATCAGTGGGGCCGAAGATTTTATTGACAAGTAAAGAAATATTAGAGAAGGATTCATAATTATGCGGATTATTTCTGGGGAATTTGGTGGGCGGCGCTTAAAGGCCGTTCCTGGCCAGGCAACACGGCCAACAACCGATAAGGTTAAGGAAGCAATTTTTAATATGATTGGGCCTTACTTTGACGGTGGCCGGGGATTAGATTTATTTGCTGGTAGTGGTGGCTTAGGTATTGAAGCGATCTCGCGTGGTTTAAATTCAATGATCTTAGTTGACCGGCAGTATGCAGCTATCAAAGTGATCAAAGAAAACGTGGCTATAACTAAGGCAGTCGAGCGCTTTCGAATCATTAAAACCAATGCAGAGCGTGCAATTCAACAGTTTGCTGTCAATGGGGAGCAGTTTGATCTTGTTTTGTTGGATCCACCTTACAAGGCACAGCAAATAACGGCCGAATTGACTAAATTTGCTGAATTGCAACTGCTAGCACCAGCTGCTATTATTGTTTGTGAAACGAATAGCGAAACGGTGTTGCCGGAACAATTACCAGGTTTTACCCACTTACGGCGCCAAATTTACAGGATCACCGCAATTACGATTTATCAGTATGGAGGAACAGTTATTGACAGCTAGAATTGCAATTTTTCCCGGCAGTTTTGATCCTTTTACTAATGGGCATTTAGAGACAGTTAGGCGAGCGAGCAAGCTTTTTGACGAAGTGATCATCGCTGTGATGACCAATACGTCTAAGCAACCTTTATTTCAACCAGCAGAAAAATTGGCGCTGATCGCGACGGCCACGAATAGTTTACCTAACGTTCGGGCAATGGTTCAAAGTGATGAGTTGGCCGTTGATTTTGCGCATAATTTAGGCGCAAAATTCATTTTACGCGGTATTCGGAATGTGAAAGATTTTGAATATGAACGGGATATTGCGGAAATGAATTTAGTCCAAGCTGATGAGATCCAAACGGTGTTTTTGCTGGCTGCGAAACGCTATGCCTTTTTATCTTCAAGTTTGATCAAGGAAGTAGCAAAGTTTGGTGGTGATATTTCCACATTGGTACCTGCGAATGTTGCTGCCGCCTTACAAGAAAGATTTAGTCAGGAAGAAGGCTAAATCATGCGCAAGTATTGGCGCAAAATTGGTTTAATCGTCGGTGTTTTAGTATTGCTACTGGGCGTTTTTTGGCCGTTACCATTTTATTTAGAAACGCCTGGGACTGCCGAAGCGTTAAACAAATTTGTCACTGTAGCGGGTCATCGTGACCAGCGCAAAGGACGGTATATGTTGACAACAGTGGCTTTGCAACAAGCACGTCCGTTTACTTATTTGTGGAGTAAAACCCAACCATTTGCTGAGGTAGTCAGTAAGGAGGCTTTAATGGGTGATGCCAGTGATCAAACGTATGAACAGATGCAGACGTATTATATGCAATCATCGATCAATGCGGCTATTACCGTTGCTTACCGGCGTGCGGGTAAAAGCTATCACCAACAGTATTTAGGTATTTACGTGATGTCATTGTTAGCAACTTCTAAGTTTAAAGGCCATCTAGCAATTGGTGACACAGTAACAAAAATCGATGGACACCGATTTAAAAGTGCACCGCAGTTCATGGACTACGTAAAAAAGCAGCGGGTCGGGCAAAAGGTCACAGTAACCTATGTGCACCATAAAAAGGTGAAGACAACGACGCAACCGCTGGTTAAATTACCGGGTACGAAACAGCCTGGTTTGGGCATCACCTTAGTTGATCACACCAAAGTTAAAACTAAGATTCCAGTCAAGGTTGCGGTTGGTGATATTGGTGGCCCATCAGCTGGGACCATGTTTACCTTGGCTATTTATGATCAGTTAACTGGTGGGCACCTGCGGCGGGGCCGTAAAATTGCGGGCACTGGAACCATGGATACAACCGGTAAAGTAGGCGCCATTGGTGGAATCGATAAAAAAGTGGTTGCGGCTAACCGTGCCGGAGCAACTATTTTCTTTGCTCCTGATGATCCGGTAACTAAGGCGGATAAAAAGGCTGATCCAGATTATCAAAATAATTATACAGTGGCCAAGGCTGCGGCCAAACGAATCCACAGTAAAATGAGAATTGTTCCGATCAAATCATTTAATGATGTGATCACATATTTAAAGAAGTGATTGGTTAAAAAGGGGCTCTCTGTCAAATCCTGTTGATAGTCAATTTTACAGCATTAGAAGTTATTGGCTCTCTGTCAAATCCTGTTGATAGTCAATTTTACAGCATTAGAAGTTATTGGCTCTCTGTCAAATCCTGTTGATAGTCAATTTTACAGCATTAGAAGTTATTTAACTTCTAATGCTGTTTTTTTACTTGGTTTGGTCCGCATTTGTTGT
>NZ_BJDN01000011.1 GCF_005405165.1 Loigolactobacillus binensis | reverse complement strand
ACAACAAATGCGGACCAAACCAAGTAAAAAAACAGCATTAGAAGTTAAATAACTTCTAATGCTGTAAAATTGACTATCAACAGGATTTGACAGAGAGCCTATTTTTATAATTCATCTTCAGATAATGCTTTTTCTGGTCGCATAGTTGGGAATAATTGGACATCGCGAATTGAATCAACATCCGTTAGCAACATTACTAACCGATCAATCCCAATTCCTAGACCACCAGTTGGCGGCATACCATATTCCAAAGCCTCTACGTAATCTTCGTCGATACCGTGAGCTTCGTCATTACCTTCTTCACGCTCTGTTGCCTGGGCCTCAAAGCGTTCCTTTTGATCAATAGGATCGTTTAATTCAGTAAAGGCGTTTGCGTACTCACCGCCATGAATAAATAATTCAAAACGTTGAACGAAACGTGGGTCTTTAGGATCCTTTTTAGCCAATGGTGAAATTTCAATTGGATGGCCGTACACAAAAGTTGGCTGAGTCAAAGTATCTTCAACAAAATCTTCAAAAAAGGCATTGATGATGTGTCCAACTTGCCACCATTCTTCATACTTAACTTCATGCTCGTCGGCTAATTTCTGAGCCTGTGCGACAGTCATTTCTGGCCAGAAATCAACACCAGTCTTTTCCTTGATCAAGTCAACCATGTGTGCACGGGCAAACGGTTTATCTAAGTCAATAGGCTGGCCCTGATAAGTGATCTGGCCTGTTCCGTTAACTTTTTGGGCCGCAAAGCGCACGATGCCTTCAGTTTCATCCATTACATCGCCAAGATCCCAATAAGCAGCATAGGTTTCTAGCATGGTAAACTCAGGGTTATGCTTAGTATCGATCCCTTCATTCCGGAAAACCCGGCCAATTTCATAAACACGTTCCATACCACCAACGATCAAGCGTTTGAGATGCAACTCTAAAGCAATCCGCAAATACAGGTCGATGTTTAATGCATTATGATGGGTGATAAAAGGCCGCGCTGAAGCACCACCAGCCTGGGTATGTAAAACTGGTGTTTCTACTTCGATAAATTGGTTATTATCTAAATACTCACGTACTGCCGAAACGATCTTGCTCCGCTTCATGAAGCGTTCAAAACTATCCCGGTTAGCGATCAAGTCCAAATAACGTTGCCGGTATTTCTGTTCAACATTTTGTAAACCATGGTATTTATCAGGTAAAGGCCGCAATGCCTTCGTCAAAAAAGTAACGTGATTAGCACGAACCGTTAATTCACCAGTATCAGTTTTCATAACATCGCCGGTGATCCCCATGATGTCCCCTAAATCTGAGCGTTTGAAAATATGGTAATTTTCTTCACCAACACGGTCTTTACGGACATAGACTTGAATCCGGCCGTCACGGTCAGCAAAATCTGCAAAACCGACCTTGCCCTTGCCCCGTTTAGTCATCATCCGGCCAGCAATCGTTACCACATGTTCTTCGGCCTCTAATTGCTCTTTTGATTCATCTGCATATTGCGTGCGAATCTGCTGACTCGTTGCATCGCGCTCAAAACGCTGACCAAAGGGATCAATCCCCTCTTCACGCAATTCATCCATTTTCTCGCGGCGAACCCGCAATTGGTCATTCATTTCAGTCGGTTTTTGACCGTTCTTAGCCACTATAATTCCTCCATTTCAACGTCACACATATCTATATTCTGCCGATTTCCCACTTAAATTGCAAGCCTATTTTAGTTGGCATTGCAAAAAAGCGGTGGCACACAACAAAAGCTAACCCCAGTATTATTTAGTCCGTTGTAACTCACGTGCTTCAGCTTGCTCCACAAAAGCATCTAAAATTGAATCCACCTCAGCCTCAGCTTCAGCCCGGTTAACGGCGACTTTGGTTTTAGCTGCTCGGGAGATTCCCTTTAAATAGTAGGCCGAAGAAGTCCGAAATTCGTGGACGCCAGTTCGTTCACCCTTTAACGCTACTAAGCGATGTAAATGTGCTTTTGCAGTGATAATTTTTTGCCAGGGCGTTGGTTCAGGCAATAGGACCCCATCCGCTAAATATTCTGCTGTTTGCTTTAAGATCCAGGGATTACCTAACGCCGCGCGGCCGATCATGACCGCATTGCAACCGACTTCGTCTAACATTCGTTTAGCATCTTCAGGTGTACGCACATCCCCATTACCCATAAATGGGATTGTAATATGGTCCCGCACATCCTTTAGAATATTCCAATCAGCGTGTCCACTGTACATTTGTTTACGGGTCCGCCCATGCATGGCTAACGCTGCGGCTCCAGCGCGTTCGGCCGCCTGCGCGTTTTTCACAGCATAGATATGATCTTCATCCCAGCCCGTCCGCATTTTCACGGTTACGGGTTTGCTGACAGCGGCCGTTACTGCAGCCACCATTTCGTATACCTTATCTGGATCCAGCAGCCAGCGCGCACCAGCATCCGTTTTAACCACTTTATTTACGGGGCAACCCATATTGATATCAATAATATCAGCACTGGTATTTTGGTCGACAAACTGTGCGGCCGCCACCAAAGTTTCCTTAGTGCCCCCAAAGATCTGCACACTAACCGGATGCTCGGTTGGATCAACGAACAACATGCTTAGGGTTTTAGTATTGTGGTGTAAAATACCACGATCACTGATCATTTCGCAAACTACCAAACCAGCACCAAATTGCCGGCAAATGACCCGAAACGCAGCATTTGTGATCCCAGCCATCGGGGCAACAACAACCTGATTAGGGATTTTAACATTACCGATCTGCCATTCCATTTTATTTGACCACCTTTAATTTAAAATTCAGCACACCTGAAAAAGCTATTCATTCACGAACAAACCGCTTTTCAAGTTTATCTACGTTAACTTAGTTCAAAATAATAGGCTAGATTTTGCTAAGAACATCTTTTGTATCATAGCACAAAATACGAAGCACGAAAACCGACTAGCTCACCTGTTTCTGAAAAAAGAGTCGACCAACTAAGTGATCGACTCTTCTACCATTGCTTAAGCTTCGTAGTTATCTTTTAATTTCTGCAACTCAGCGGCACTAAATTGATACTTCTGACCACAGAAATGGCAAACCGCCTCAGCACCATGATCCTCATCGATCATGGCCTGGATCTCCGCTGGCTTTAGTGCAGCGATTGCTTTACCAAAACGTTCTTTAGAACAATCACACTTAAAAGCCACTGGTAATTTTTCAAGAACTTCTAGATCAGCACCAAAAATTGCCTGTAAAATTTGTTCTGGCGTTTGTCCTTGACGTAACGACTCAGAAACCAACGGGATCGTCTTCAATTTAGCCTCCAGATCGGTAGCGACATCAGCAGCGGCACCAGGCATCATTTCAATTAAAAAACCGCCAGCTACTTCAACCGTATTATCAGGATTCACAAAAACTGAAACACCAACGGCCGAGGGAATCTGTTCCGAGGCCGCCATATAATAAGTGAAATCATCGCCAAGTTCGCCAGACACAATGGGGGTCTGGCCGGTAAACGGTTGCGCAAGGCCAAGATCCTTGGTTACAGCGATCGTACCCTTTGTGCCTACCGCACCGCGAACATCAATGTGCTGGTTTGCATTTAATGGTAAATGGACATGCGGATTTTGAATATAGCCTTTAACGCTACCCTGAGCATTACCATCCGCAACAATGGCACCAGCTGGTCCATCACCTAGTACTTTAACGGTCATTTTCTGTTCATCCTGTAAACCGGCGGTACTCATCAATAAAGTTGCCACTAAAGTGCGACCAAGGGCAGCCGACGAAGCACTCCAAGTATCATGACGTTGCTGTGCTTCTGCTACAACGCCGCTGGCATCAACTGCATAGGCGCGAACAGTTCCATTATAGGCCATGCTTTTAACTAAATAATCACTCATAATTACTTTTTGCTCCTTTTCAGTTAACGAGGCTAGCCCCTAAAGCTGCTTTATCAATAAAGTTCAACAGTTTTAGTGTAGCCGGTGCTAATTTTGCCAAAACGAAAGGCTGGAACAATTGCTCCAGCCTTTGGTTTTATGCTTTATGATCTGATTGCGAATCAGCTTGGTCAGCGTTAGAAGCCGCGCTAGACTGTGATGCTGCTGCAGAATCAGCAGTAGAACTAGCAGAGGAAGCTGGTTCTTCCGATTCTGGTGCTGCTGAATCAGTTGAATCCGCATTTTGTTTATCTTCTGCTTGTTTAGCCGCATCTTGACGTTCCAATTCTTGCTTGGATTGTTCAAAAGTTGCCGCCTTTTCGCTTGGAAACTCTGGTGAACCTGCTTCATCAGGCATTTCACCAGTATTGAACAAGCTAAGAATTTGCTTTTCATTCAAAGTCTCACGCTTGAGCAATTCTTCGGCAATCAATTTATGTTGCGCACGATGGGCCTGAATAATTTCGTAAGCCTGTTGATGCGCTTCGTTCATGATCCGCCGAACTTCATCATCAATGGCGGTTGCCGTCGCTTCAGAGTATGGCCGAACACCAAATTCAGTTTGTTGCATTGCTGGACCTTCATACTGAATGTCGCCTAACTTAGCGCTCATCCCATATTGTGTCACCATCGCCCGTGCTAATTGTGTTGCTTGTTCAAAGTCATTGGAAGCCCCAGTTGACTGCGTACCAAAAATGATTTCTTCAGCAGTCCGACCACCCAGTAAGCCAACCAATTGCTCAGTCAATTCCTTCTTAGTCATCAAGAATTGATCTTCACGCGGTAACATGATTGCGTAACCACCGGCGCGGCCACGTGGTACGATCGTAACTTTACGGACGATCCGTGAATCACTTAAAACCAAACCAGCGATCGTATGACCGGCTTCATGGTAAGCCACCATCGTCCGTTCTTTCGGACTGATCACTCGATCACGCTTAGCAGGACCAGCGATAACGCGATCTTCGGCTTCATCAACATCGGAAGCATCGATCTTCTTCTTATCGCGCCGAGCCGCTACTAAAGCAGCTTCGTTCAATAAGTTTTCTAGATCCGCCCCAACGAAACCAGGAGTTGTCCGGGCCAAAACTTTCAAATCAACATCGTCAGCCAATGGTTTATTTTTGGCGTGAACTTTCAAGATTGCTTCACGACCCTTAACGTCAGGGCTACCGACTAAGATCTTCCGGTCAAAGCGGCCTGGACGTAGTAAGGCTGGATCAAGAACATCAGAACGGTTAGTTGCCGCAATGACAATAACCCCTTCACTACCAGTAAAACCATCAAGTTCCACTAACAATTGGTTCAAGGTTTGTTCACGTTCATCGTGACCGCCACCAACACCGCTGCCACGTTTACGGCCAACGGCATCGATTTCATCAATAAAGATGATCGCTGGTGCGCTCTTTTTAGCTTGTTCAAACAAGTCACGCACACGACTAGCACCAACACCGACGAACATTTCAACAAAGTCAGAACCAGAGATTGAGAAGAATGGCACGCCAGCTTCACCGGCTACGGCTTTCGCCAGTAAAGTTTTACCAGTACCAGGAGGGCCCTCCAACAAGACACCGGCTGGTATGCGGGCACCTAGAGAAACAAATTTTCGGGGATCCTTCAAGAACTCAACGACTTCGACTAATTCTTGCTTCTCTTCTTCAGCACCAGCTACATCAGAGAAGCGGACTTTATTAGCCTTTTTATCGGCTGGTTTAACCTTAGATTTACCAAAGTTCATCACCCGATTGTTGCCGCCACCTTGACCAGCTTGCCCCATCATCATATAGAAGAAGAAAATGATCATCACTAGTGGTAAGGCGTACAACAAGATCTGAATCCAGAAACCACTAGATTCTTCGGCCTTAGTGTCCATCTTAATATTATTCTTTTCAGCTAAGCGGGCCACTTGGGCAACTTGTGAATCACTATCCAACATGACCGTTGTAAAGCTTTTAACACTTGTCTTTGAGTTTGACGTTAAGCCAAATCCACCGCTGTTTGAGGAAACTTTTTGCGCTTTGCGATAGTCACCGGTGATCTTATAGACACCATTATTTGGCTGTACACTAAAGTCTTTAATTTTGTTACTCTTCAATTGGCTGACAAATTCGCTAGACTGTAGTTCTTTCGACTGTGAATTTGATTGCCCGTTTGAGAAGAAGTAGATGATCCCAATCAAACTTAGGAAGATAACAATATAAAACAGACTATTGCGAAAAAGTCCATTTCGCTTATTATTCATACGTGACCTCCGTTTCCGAATTGCTATCAATTTTAAAAATGATACCTTGTCATATCATTTCAGTTATTGATGATAGCATATTTGACTTTCATTGACTATTATTTCGTTTGATAAACTGCTGATTTTAAAATACCAATATACGGTAAATTACGGTATTGTTCCGCATAATCCAATCCGTAGCCGACCAAGAATGCGTTAGGTACTTTAAAGCCAACATAATCAGCATGAACGGGGACCACCCGTGTTTCTGGCTTATTCAGTAGCGTACAGATCTTAACCGACTTGGCCTGACGGTATTTCAGTAGATCAACTAAGTAATTCAGGGTCCGCCCAGTGTCCACAATATCTTCAACGATCAAAACATCGCGGTCTTTGATCGGCGTATCAAGATCTTTAATGATCTTAACTTCACCTGTTGACTGTGTTCCACCTTGATAACTCGATACGTCTAGAAAATCCATTTCCAAATGCGTATCGATCTGGCGAACCAAATCAGCCATAAATAGCATTGCACCCTTTAAAACACAGATCACTAAGGGATTTTTACCTGCATAGTCGGTGGTGATTTGTGCCCCTAAACGTTCCGTTACCTGGGCAATTGCTGCTTGATCGTACAGAATACGTTCAATATCCTGATGCATCAGTAAACTCCTCTCCCGCTTACAATAAGTTATGACTAAACGATAAGTTAGTCATCATTTAGCTTGTTTGCTTTTTAATAATTAGTCTGTAATGTATTTTATCAGTTTGTTGCGGGTTAAACAATTGTGATCGTTTAATTCCTAGTAACCACAACACGAGATTTTGTTGTGTTGCGATCAACCATAACTGCTCACGTTCTTGTTGAGGCACCTTCTTATCACTTAAAATTCGTTTGATTTTCTGGTGGCCGTGCCGCAATGGCAGCCGATCTCCGGCCTGCCGGTGACGAATGATCAACGGTAATTCCGCAGGCGCCAACCAAACCTCTAAACACGCACTACCGGTGGGTAACGCCTGGGTAGCTGCCTGCAAACCAATTTGCCACGGTCCGGCTTGAATCGTTGTGCCCGGCCACAACTCAAAATTAGGAGTAACCACTGCAGCTGGCCGCGGTGCAATGGTGAAATAGTGGTAACTTTTAACCAGTTGCCAAGTGCCTGCTAAAGCTAACTGGCCTTGCGGACGCTCACTTTGTAAAAGTTGAAGCAGCTCGTTTTTTTGCCGTTGCTTAACTGGGTTGCCTGTAGCCACTAATAATCGGGTCAGTAGGCGCGTTAGTGCTAAATACCGCACATCAGTAGTCATTTGCTGCCAGGCTGCTAACTCACCATAATAGCCCGGCGTTAAGAAATGCCCGCTGGCTATCAAAAGCGCATCCATTTGGTGCTGATTCACACGGAGCAATCGCTGTAACTGTTGCGCATATGCTGTAGCGTGCTCAGCTGCCAACGGCTGTATTTGCTTTAATTCTGGAACAACGTGCTGCCGCAAACGATTCCGTGTCAGTGCTGTGTCTTGATTGGTCTTATCTTCAAAATAAGTTAGTTGGCGTTGCGTAACATAATTACGAATTTGTTGCCGCGTAAACGGTAATAGTGGCCGTACCAACGTGGCCTGCTGAAACGGTCGCGTTGGCGCAATTGCGGTCAACTGCTGAATATCCCCACCACGGATCAACCGCATCAACATTGTTTCAAGCTGATCGTCGGCGTGGTGCGCCGTTAACAACACTGGAATCCGGTGCTGCTGCAAAACTTGAGCAAAAAAAGTATACCGAAATTGGCGCGCCGCCGCTTCTGTACCATGTTGCGGATGTGCCGCTACTGGCCATTTTGTTTGATACAATGGCCAACCGTGTGCTGCACAATACTGGGTTAAGAAGGCTGCCTCCTGCACACTAGCCGCGCGTAATTGATGATTAACGTGAACAACATTGATCTGTGGGCGCAGCGTTACCGGTAAATGGGCTAATAGATCCAGTAAGGCCATCGAATCCGCACCAGTCGATACGGCAACTAGTACCGGCGTACCCGCCGGCCATAATTGTAGCCGCCGAACATGCGCCCTAAATTCATTTTGCACAAACCCACCCCCAAAAAATAGTCAACTAAAAAAACGAGCTCAGGCTAGCCCGAACTCGTTGACTGTTTATTAGCTACGGCGACCGCCACGGCCACCACGCTTACCTTCAGTATTGCGCTTTAAGTCAGTTAAACGTGCTTCACTGTCTTTAAGAAAATCGGATAAAAGATCGTCAAAGTCTTCCTTTTTGGTTTCCTGGAAATGGCGCCGACCACCGCCAGCACGCCCTTGTGTATGCGTGTTGTTGTGATTAGAGCGATTTTGCCGTGGATTAGAATCATTCGAACGATGTGGTGCGTGATGATTTGTGTGTTCTTGATGTTCGGAAGCTGGCTTATCAACTGCTTTACGAATTGATAAACCAATCTTACCGTCATCACCAACGGACATGACCTTAACTGTGACTTCATCGCCGACTGTTAGGACATCATGAATATCTTTAACATAACTATCCGAAATTTCACTAATATGAACTAGGCCTGTCTTCCGATTACCTAAATCGATAAACGCACCAAAATTCGTGATTCCAGAAACCTTACCAGAAACTTTAGCTCCGACTTCAATTGACATAAAAAAGTTTTTCCTCCTTAAATCATGTACTCATAAGTATAGCACAGGAAAGGTCGGTTGCAAGCGTCTCGCTCGGGTTTATTTTGCTGAGATCGTCGGGGCTTTATCCTGTGGCAAACTATAAATAGTTTCGTTTCCTTTTGAATAATAGTACTTTTGACGAATCACTTGCTGTAAATAATCGTCATTTTTTAGTTGACTTTCTTTAAGTTTTAATTCGCGCTGCCGTGCCTTGGTTTTTTTTAACTTCACTTGCCGCGTTGCTAGCTGCTGATTGGTAGTTGCTAGTGAACGGTGCGCTTGATAAATCTGTACGCCACACACCAGAAAGACGACTGCCAGCACACCAAGTATCAGCATGATCCGCCGTTTATGCACATGCTGAACGTACTTGGCCCGTGCCTGCTTTTGCTGCCGTACACGCGCAATCTCCGCATATGGGTCAATTTTTGTCTGCTTATTAATTGTTGCTTTTTTCTTAGTAAGCAGCATAACCGCATCCCTCTTTCATCACTATATGGTTGATTTAGTCAAGCTATTGGTAAAATAACCTTTATTTTCAGCTAATTCTACCCAAAGTATAGCAAGCTTTCGCGGCAGTGTCCACGTAGAAACAGATAATATTTCATAAAAGTAGATCAGCATTAATTATTTTTGCGATCACTTAGTAAGTAGTGTCAAACGGCAGTTAGATTTTTGCCGTGTTGCCGCTAAAGTACTGAATAAGCTAGCTCCCAGGTACAGCAATAACAAGCCAGCTAAACTTAAAATTTCTCAGCAAAAGTTTCAGAAACAATTTCGTACATTTCTTCAGCAGCATCCTTTTTAGTGGTTTCAAATAAGGCCTTGACCTTGACCGTCAACGTTTTATTACCAAATTTGATGGTAACAACATCACCGACCGCCACATCTGTGGATGATTTAGCAACTTTATCATTGATCAAGATCCGCCCTTTATCGGCGATCTCCTTAGCAACCGTCCGTCGTTTAATGATCCGCGAAACTTTTAAGAATTTATCTAAACGCATAATATTCGCTCCTATTCATAATTAAGGTTATTTTTCAACGAAAAATTGATTTTCGTCACGGATGTCCTTCCGCTCTAAGCCGCAAAAAATGCGGCAAGGCGGACAGGCTCCTATTCATAATTAAGGTTATTTTTCAATATACAAGTTGTTACGCCTACGATTATTCTACTAATTTTGCCGGTTATTTAAATCGGCGTAAAAATTTTTTACCTAAGGGTAGTGCTAGCCATTCACGGACGGTCAATAACCGCAATTGACGTGCCCAAAAAAGGAACCACCCACCACCTAGTAAGATACAGACAAAAACAACTCCGCCGGTGGCAAGGCGACCTGGCTGCAACCAAGTGCTAAGCAACATAAACAACAGACGCACTAACACGGTCATTGTTCCGGCACACGCCACTAGCTTCAATAAAAAGAAGTGACGAACCAGCGCCTGGCGCAAATAGCTACGGGAACGCCACCAAATCAAGCCAAACATTACTGCTAGCGCCAGAATCGTGATCGCACTAGCCCCATTAATTTGCCACCGGCGCACCGCCCAGCCGTTAAATAATAATTTAACCACTAAACCAACTACCAATGCCAGTGTTGGTAAGCGATACTCACCTAAGCTTTGAAAAACGCTACTATAACTGGAGATCAATGCCATTAAAATAATGCTCAGCATATATATTGCCAGCGCCAGATCGCCTTCCGTATTGCCAAATAACAGCCGATTCACTCCTGGCATCAAGGCGATCAAACCGCCGGCTGCGGCTACCGAAAAAGCAAAACTCAAGTGGATCATCATCACGGCCTGGCGGTAGAATTCATTGCGCCGCTTGCGCTGTAAAGCACGAGTCAGACTAGGTAGTAACGATGTCGCTAAAGCCGTCGCCAAAACCAACCCTAACTGAACTAAAGGCTGACCGCGATCATACACCCCTTTTAAACTTTTAGCCGCAGCTTGGCCTAAGCCCGCCACCACTAAATTATTTTTCACGGAAAAAGAATCTAATAGTTGTAACAAAACGATCAAGGAAGCAAATAGGCATAAGGAACCCCCTTCGGCTAAAAAGCGCCGCAACAGATCCCGGTAACGCGGCACGCTCACTTGAGTAACCGCCACTTGGACGCGCGGCCGCCGCCACCAAAAGTAGGCCAACACGCTACTTGCGGCAACAGCCCCAAAAACAGCACCGCTCATCGCCCAAGCACCCATTTTATAAACCGTCCAATGGGCGCGTACCGCCCAAACCGCAGCGATCAAGATCACGGCCACCCGGACTATTTGTTCAGCAACCTGGGATAAGGCTGTGGGGATCATACTGAATTGTCCTTGGAAAAAACCGCGACTAAGAGCCAACCAAGGCATGAACAGAAACATCCACGCCACCGCATCGATCAATGGTACCAACTGCAGATCACCCATTGCTTGCGCGATCCAGGAAGCACCTATTTGCAAACCGATAAAAACTAGTGCCGACAACAAAGCTAGTAGTAACGCACTGCGCCGTAAAATTTCACGCTGCCACCCAAGATCAGTTTGTTCAGCGATCAATTTAGAAATAAATACCGGCAACCCGGATAACGCAAAGGTCATACCGATCCCGTATAACGGATAAATTTGCTGATAAACATAAAAACCAGTATTACCGACTAAATTCTGAAAAGGAACGCGATAGACAGCACTGAGCACTTTAGCGATAAATGCCGCTAAAGAAAGAATAAAGGCACCATTGACCATATGTTTCATTTGTTTATTCTGCATACGCACGCCTCAGGCAGGAGCAGTTTGCTGCACGATCGCAGCTAACCCTTTAAGAAATTGTGTCAGTTCAATAAGCCAATCGGCCTGCTGCATTTTTGGCTGGATGATCAACGCGACCACCAGTTTATCTTCTGCCATTTTCACCGTCGCCTTTAATTTAGTTCTACTCAACGCTTTGAAAACATCTTCTGGCGCAATTTGGCGTGTTCCCTGCGCAGATAACTTAACTTGCAGTTGGCTATCCAAATGTCGAACCCGTTCAACTAGCGCTTGGTCAGCATACACTTTCAGTAAACCGATTGCCAGTAAATGAGCCACTGCATCTGGATAATCGCCGAAACGATCAAAAAGATCTGCCTGTAATTCTTCTAGATCAGCCGCGCTAGTCAGCTCGCGCACTCGCTTATACAATTCAATTTTTTGTCGTTGATCATTAATATATTCGGTGGGCAAATAGGCTTCGATCCCCAAATCAATTTCCGCATCACTTTTAACTTGCGCCACCTTACCTTGCTTTTGGGCAACGGCATCGGCTAACATTTGTGAATACAGATCGTACCCAACTGAATCAATGAAACCATGCTGTTGCTTACCTAATAAGTTACCGGCACCACGAATCGACAGATCGCGCATCGCAATTTTAAATCCAGAACCTAATTCGGTGAAGTCGCGAATCGCCGCTAAGCGCTTTTCACTGACTTCGGTCAGCACTTTATCTTGACGATACATGAAGTAAGCATAGCCCACCCGACTACTACGTCCGACCCGGCCCCGCAATTGATATAACTGGGCCAAGCCCATATGATCGGCATCCTCAACAAACAAGGTGTTAACGTTAGGCATATTGACACCATTTTCAATGATCGTGGTCGTGACGATCACATCATATTGACCGTGCACAAATTCATACAGTGTGTTCTCCATTTGCGCTTCCGTCATTTGACCGTGAGCATAGGTAACACTGGCCGCCGGGACTAGCGCCTCAATGTTGGCCACCGTACGTTCAATATCCTCCACGCGATTGTGTAAGTAGAAAACTTGGCCGCCCCGCGCTAATTCCCGTTGAATGCCAGAACGCAAAGCACCAGCATTTTGCTCCATGACATAGGTTTGAACTGGATAGCGATTGGCTGGCGGCGTTTCAATCACAGAAAGATCACGTACGCCCACCATCGACATGTTCAACGTCCGTGGAATTGGCGTCGCCGTCATGGTTAAAACGTCTACGTTAGCGCGCAAAGTTTTCAGCCGTTCTTTAGCCTTGACCCCAAAACGCTGCTCTTCATCCACTACCAGCAACCCTAGATCATGAAAATCAACATCTTTAGATAAAATACGGTGCGTACCGATCACAATATCAGCTTGGCCACTTTTGATGGCAGCCAAGGACGCATGGATCTGCTTCGTCGTCCGAAAACGCGATAGTAATTCAACTTGTACCGGAAAATCGGCAAAGCGCTGTAACATGGTATCAAAATGTTGCTGCGCTAAAATTGTTGTGGGAACCAGAAAGGCGGCCTGTTTGCCATCCTGAACTGCTTTAAAAATAGCCCGCAAAGCAACCTCAGTTTTACCAAAGCCAACATCCCCCACTAAAAGGCGATCCATCGGCTTTTCTCGTTCCATATCGTGTTTGATCTCGGCCACACTACGTAGCTGATCAGCGGTTTCGGTATAAGGAAAGGCATCCTCAAATTCACGTTGATAATCATTATCTGGAGAAAAAGCAAATCCCTTTTCAGCTTCCCGTTGGGCGTAAAGCTCAATTAAATCATCCGCAATATCTTCGATTTTTGAACTAACTTTACGTTTAGTTTTTGCCCATTCACTGCCGCCTAATTTATTGATCCGCGGCGTTTTACCTTCAGAGGCAACATACTTTTGGACCATATTCAGCTGACTGACTGGAATAAATAACTTATCGTTACCTTGATACAAAATCGTAATGTAGTCTTGGTGCGCACCGTCTACTTCTAAAGTTTGCATGCCAACATATTTACCGATCCCATGATTCACGTGAACCACGTAGTCACCAGGATTTAATTCGTTATAACTTTTGATCCGTTCCGCGTTGGCCAAAGTTTGCCGTCGAACCCGCTTTTTTACCGGTTGATTAAACAATTCCTTTTCGGTGATCACTACCAGGTTAGCGTCTGGCAGCTCGAAACCATTTTGCAAGCTAGTCGCAACAATCTGCACTTGCTGTGGCTGTAACGTAGCCTCCTTGGCTAACACCGCCTTGATTTTAAAATCACGTAAAATATTACCAACACGTTCCCGGCGTTCATCATCACCAACCATGACCACAACGGTTTGCTGCTGTGCCTGCCACCGGTCAATTTCCGCCTTAAACAGCGGCATTTGGCCAAAAAACTGCTGCATATCCCGGTTTTGTAGGTCCAGGATCTGATCTAACCGTAAATTTCCCATTCCTTTTTGAAACAAGGTCAGGTAGATATGGGTATGTTTATTTTTACGTAAAAGACCCTTTAGATCTTGGTGGCTTGTTTGACTGTGCAACATGCGCTGAGCGGCGATTTCTTCAGCCACCCATTGGTCACTGTCAGCAGCCAGTTCGGTTTCACTTTCCTGCATCCGCGGATAGTCATCTAAGACGATCAGCCCATCTGCTGGTAAATAAGTGGTTAAATTAGCCGCCGGTGTATAGATCATATCCCGGTAACGCACTAATTCTGGCGTCACTTCACCTTTTTCCAGTGCGGTGATCAACGGTAACAAATTATTTTTTAAGACGGTCTGTGCGCTGGCTTCCTTTAATGTAGCTAGTTCCGCCTGATACGCTTTCTTCACACGTGGCGCTGCCTGTTGCAACAAAGCAGGCGTCACCAAAAAGTCGGTTGCCGGCAACAAGGTGAACGCATTTAAATTCTCAATGCTCCGTTGACTACCAGCTTCAAAATAACGTAAAGAGTCGACCTCAGTATCAAACAAATCGATTCGCACTGGATTGGCGGTATTTAAAGGATAAATATCAATAATATCCCCCCGCATGGCAAATTCACCCGGCCGCCCCACTAATTGTTCCCGCGTATAGCCCATTCCGACTAATTGCTGGCGTAGCTGCAAAGGGTCTAATTGTCCACCAGGTTTAATGGTCAGCGCGCTGGCCCGCCATAAATCTGGTGACGGCAACAATTGCCGGATTCCTGCTAATGACGCAACGACGATGCCCGGCTGCTGTTGCGCCAGAAAAGTAAGCGCCTGAACGCGCTCACTACGATATTCTGGCGAGCTCACTGCCACCTGGGCCGCCATGACCTCATCCACGGGAAATAGATGAACTTGGGTCTCTGGCAATAAGTTAGTCAGATCATCCACCAACTGACTGGCATTAAACAAGCTATTAGTCACCACTAACAGGGGTTGCTTCTTAGCACGTAACACTGCACTTAGCAGCAATGAACGCGCCGAATCCTGCAGGCCAGTGACTAATTGGCGACTGTGGGGGGTCACTTGACCTAACCAAGTTTTAATTTTAGGGGCTTGTAAAAGCAGTTCTGTTAAATCCATAATTATCCTTTCCGATTGTACTGATTCATGACCTGCATGAAACCAGCACCTTGTACCCAAGCTTCCAACGCTGCAATTGCCGTATCAATACTTTGATCAACTAAAGGGCGCGTGGTGGCACTAAAAGGCGTCAACACCCAATCAACCACACTTTGCCGCTGGGGGTGGCCCGTGCCGATCCGCACCCGATTAAAATCAGAAGTCCGTAAGAAACTGATCAGGCTTTTAATACCATTATGCCCACCAGCGGATCCGTGTTGCCGCAGGCGTAGCCCACCAGGTACGAGATCCATGTCATCATAAACGATCATCAACTCATCCATCTGGATCTGATAATAAGTCATTAACGGTTTAACCGCCCGCCCAGAATCATTCATGAAAGTTTGTGGTTTAACTAAAAAGACTTTTTCACCATTTTCAAAATAAGTGGCGTAGTTAGCTTCAAATTGATTGTGGCTAAAAGTGACCTGATGCTGCGCCGCCATTCGGTCCACCGTCATAAAGCCAACATTATGTTTCGTGTGTAAATACTTTTGTCCAGGATTACCTAAACCAACAATCATTTTCATTTTTAAAATCTCTCCACCTTATCTAAAGTTATCTTTAAACGTTATCTTTTGACTAATTGTTTGTGTCAACAGCACTTTTTAGACCTAGTCCAAACTTAATGTGTCTAAAAATTGTTGACACGAAAACGACCGGCAAAACCAATTTGCCGGTTACAACAGATTATTACTGGCTATTATAACATACCGCTTCCGGCTCCGTTCTGCCGTCACGCCGCTTTGACCCTGTATAATTAGGGGAAACGAGCTACCCCCATCACCTAATTACGGCGCAACTAAAGTCGTGACCTTGCGCAAGCAATTTTGACGAGCCATGGCGTTAGGGTTCAAGCCCAACTCACCTTCCGGAACGGCACATCCCAACTGTGCATAATAAGCGCGCCAAAAAGGCAACAGTGTCTGCTGCGTAGGTGCTTTAAAACTCATTGGGCGCAACGTAAAAATCTGATCACTAGCAAAAGCCGCAAAAATAAAATCGGCGCAGTAATAGCCGGCTGCTGTTGGCGCGTAACTATGATTGTACACTTGCCCCAATTGGCTTTTAGCCTGAGCAATAATTAGCTCTGCTTGCAAAGGGTGTTGCACACGGTATAAGTCGACCAGCGCATAATGACGCTTTTGAAACGCTGCGTAAGGTTCCCGAATGCTGCCACTTTTTGGTAACGCGTGTAACACAAAAACCTGGTGCTTAGCGGTCACTTCAACTAAAGCCACATGATCATAATGTAGGTGTTGTCCAGCAGTGGTCGTACTCATGACGATCGCATTGGCAAAAGCATCGGCACGACTGGTAATAAATAGTAGATCAGCGTTTTTAAATAACTCAGTTGGCATCATTTTCAAATCCTTTAACGGTTATTTGCGGGGCAGCATTGCTTGCATCATCTCAATTTGATCATCGATTCGCTGCGCAGTGATGGCACCAGTGATCGCCAACACACTTAATCCTTCAATGATCAGCATGAATGTTTCCGCAAGCTCGGTTAAGCGTTGCGCGCGCAAAACGTTTTGGGTCACACCTAATTCTAAAATCGCATAAATAGTTTGTTGACTAGCGTTGATCTGCGCTTGTTGAAAGGCATGATCAGCGGCGGTGTTATGCGTATAGTAATATTCGTAAGTTGCACGCAGCAAACTGCTGCCGACGTGATTTAATAAGCGATCCTTATGTTCGGCAAAATATTTAGCCAGTAAATCATCAAAGGGATAATTGGCGCGAATATCAGCACGGATGCCATCAAATTTGCGACTACTTCTTTGGCCGATCACCGCAATAAAAATTGCATCCACCGAATCAAAGTACAAGTAGATGCCACCACGACTGATACCGCACTCATCAATAATGTCCTTCATGGTCACAGCTAATAACCCTTTGCGACTAAAAACCTGCCGCGCGCCTTCTAAAATTGCCGCGCGTTTAATTTGCTTTCGCTCTTCATTTGTTTTGCTTGGCATTAACAAACCTCTTTTATCTACGAAAAATAATTAATGACACACGTGTCATTTTGAAGTATAATCACCCCAATGATACCGGTATCATTAATTGAACTGACTGCCCTGACTATAACCATTACCTGTTTTTATCTCCATTTATTATACATGAATTCATTTATTTAACTAAAAACCCTGCTTGATTTATTTTGGTGCTTATTTCGTAACCCACGCAATCACGGCAGCGTTAAAAAATTGGAGCGAACAGCTATGACAAACGATCTACACACAAAAAAATTAGTTTACACTGCGATCATGTTGGCCATTTTATTCTTATTGTACGTTACGCCACTAGGCTTTTTGCAACTAGGCCCTTTTGCGATCACCACCTTACATATTCCGGTTATCGTTGGTTCAATCCTGCTCGGTTATAAACGCGGTGCTTTCCTAGGTCTAGTCTTTGGCCTGTTGAGTTTATACCGCTCAACCGTCACAATGACACCCACAAGTTTTGTTTTTTCACCTTTTGTGCCCGTCCCTGGCACTGGTCACGGCAATCTTTTGGCCCTTGTGGTTTCAATTTTACCGCGGGTGTTGGTTGGCATCATGCCAGCGTTAGTTTTTGCCCTGTTACGCAAAAAAGAACTCAATCGTAGTTTAAGTTATGGAATCGCCGGCTTTATTGGCTCATTGACGAATACGGTTTTAGTGTTAGGTTTAATGGGCCTGATTTTCGGTCAGCAATTAGGCTACCACTCTTTAAATGCGGTTCTGATCATGATCGGTGGCGTCATTCTTTCCAACGGCTTTGTTGAAATGATCGTGGCAACCCTAGTCACTATTTCACTGGCCAACGCCTTTAATGCAGTCGAAAAGCGCTTGTTAAAACCGACAAAATAATTTTCAGCCGTTTTTTACTTTACGATTAAGTCTATAATAGTGGTTGAACTATGGTAGTCGCAATACCGGCTAGAATGAAAAAGCAGGCTTCCTTGCCGCCACCGCGATCACTAGTTATAAACTTGGTGCTCCTGCACTTGGCTCGCTTAATCCCCTGGCATCCAACCGGGCACAGGGGTCGGCTTATAGGCATTAAATTAAAATGATTTGAAAACAATGACCAAATTATTTTCCAGCTATTACGAAGCAGCGTCTGCGCATTGCAGGCGTTTTTTTGCGCTTAAGCTGCGGTATCGTGCGCCGTGGTTCTAGTTGTGATCACCATTAAAATTTCTTTTTCTAATTCAATTATTGTAAACTAAAAGACGTTTTTACAATTTAATTGGCGTAAACTTAAGTTAATTTAAAGGTTCAACAGCTATCATTTTCCAGATGGAAATGCTACACTCAGCTAAAGAATAATTAATAGGAGGACCGTATCCAATGAAAAATCGCAGTCAATTGGTGATTGCTTTCAGCGTGATACTCATTGCGGTTTTCGGACTTTATATTTTGCAAAGCCAGCGTTACCGTGATACTTACTTGCCCCGGACAGAAGTTGCTGGGGTCGATGTAGGCGGTAAAACTGAAGCCCAAGCCAATCAGCTATTACAGAAGCATTTCAAGCAACAAAAATTCACCTTAGTCGAAGGTAAAAAGCAATTATTGAGTTTTACCGGTAAAACAGCCGGGGTCAACCCTGACTTCAGCCAAAAATTGGCCCAGTTGAAGCAACAGCAGAACCGTTGGGCTTGGCCCCTACATTTGCTGACCGGCACTAGTACGGCTCAGGCCAGCAAAAGCTTGAATATTGATCAAAGTACATTTGATCAGTTCTATAAACAGGCCCTGCACAAACTTAATCAAGGCCGTACAGCTAGCAAAAATGCTGCGGTGATCAAGCAAAATGGCAGTTATACCATTAGCAAAGCCGTTAATGGTAATCAATTTAGTGCTAAAAAACTAAAGGCAACGATTCAACAAGGTTTGGCCACCAGTAGCGGTCAAATAACGGTCAAGGCTGCTTACACTAAACCAACAGTGACCGCTGACAGTGCTACTCTAAAAACGGCCGTTAGTAAGTTGGAAAAAATTCATAATGAAAAGATCACTTACACGATCAATGGTTACAAGGTCGTTGTACCTAAAGCGACGATCTACAGCTGGACAACGTTCGCTAACGGTAAAGTCAGCTTAGATGAAGCTAAGGTTAAAGCTTATATCACTAGCTTGAATACAAAATACGCAACGATCAATAAGTCCCGGCAATTTAAGAGCACTAAGCGCGGGACGGTCACGGTTCCAGCCGGTATCTATGGTTGGAGCATCAATACCGCCAGTGAAACAACAACTTTGATGGCCAAGGTGCTTGAGGGCAAGGACTTCACTAGAACACCAACCATTCAAGGAACTGGCTACAGTACGGATAAATCCGATATTGGTAATACCTATGTTGAAGTTGATAAAACCAACCAGCACATGTGGTACTACAAAGATGGCAAGTTAGTCCTTGATACTGATGTCGTTACTGGTAAACCTGGGCAGGATACACCATCTGGAGTCGATTATATTTGGAGCAAACAGCGCAATGCTACTCTGAAAGGAACTAATGACGATGGTTCCGCCTACGCTTCACCAGTTAGCTACTGGATGCCAGTTGATTATACTGGTGTTGGTATCCATGATGCTTCTTGGCAGCCGAAATTCGGTGGCGATTGGTATAAGACCCATGGTTCTCATGGTTGTGTTAACACCCCAACCGCAGCAGTCGCTAAATTATATGCCGCCGTCAGCGCCGGTACACCCGTTATTATTTTCTAAGAAATAGGAGTTGTGACATAAATGATTTATGTCACAACTCCTATTTCTGTACCGCCGAACAATCAATATAGATAAAACATGTTCCACCAGGCAGTTTTTCCGCTTGCCGGTTTTCACCTTAATTGGGCGCGCGTTTTTGGCAATACAGTTTAGCAAGTATTAGCGTACTAATTCGCTAAACGGAACTTGCTTCCTACTGTCGCTTGGACTAAGCCAAGGTACAGCAAGTCCCGTTAATGTTTTTTAGTGATCAGCAGCAGGCCATCCCCTAAGGGCAGTAACGTTGCGATCAAAGTTGGTTCATTGAATACACGTTCAAGTAACTGGTTTAACTTGCGGTGAATGGCTTGATTACGATGAGCTATGGTGGTTTTAGCGGCGAAAACGGTACCGCCCTGTAAAACATCGTCGATCAACAATACCCCATCCGTGGCCAGCAGACGTAAACAATCATCCAGAAAATCTAAATACTTCGCTTTAGCACTATCCATAAAAATAAGATCATAGCTAGGCGTTAAGGTTGGTAAAATATCTGCGGCATCGCCTGCCAACAAATTGATCTGTTTTTCTAAACCTAAACGCGCAATGTTTGCGCGCGCGTGTTCCAGCATTAACGGATAACGGTCAATGCTGGTCACCTGTCCCGTTGGCCCCATGCAAGTCGCAAACAAACTAGCCGAAAAGCCAATGGCGGTGCCTACTTCCAACACGGTCCGTGGCCGTTGCAGGTTGATCAAGGTTTGCATGAATGTTACTGTTTCATGTGGAATCACTGGCACCCCATCCGCATGGGCCTTTTTTTCTAACTCACCTAAAGCGCCCGTTAATTGGGTCGTTTGCTGGCGTAAAAAGGCTAGTACCTCAGGCTTAACGACTGGGCGGTGCATCATTTCATTGTGCATCTATCGTTCCTACTTTCATTAAATTTTTCTAATTTGTTAAACCGAATAATGGTCTATTATTCGATTATAGATTATGCTATGGTAGAATTAAAATGAGAATTATCTAATCTGGAGGCAAAAAAAGCATGTTATTAAAATCATTGGTGCAAATCAAGGAGCAGGTGACCACGATCAAGGAAACTGCAACCTTAGCTGAAGCACTGACCATTTTGGAAGATACTGGCTACCGTTGCGTGCCGATTCTCGATGAATCCGGCCAAATTTTTCGCGGTAATATCTACAAAATGCATATTTATCGGCATAAATCACGGGGCGGCGCGATGGATCTGCCCGTTACTCATTTATTGAAAAATGCCACCAAATATATTCCCATCGATGCCCCATTTTTCAAAATTTTCTTTACGATCAAGGATCTACCTTACGTCGCCGTTTTGGACCAGCATAATTACTTTTATGGTATTTTGACCCACAACCATCTGATGACTATGTTATCACAATCTTGGAACGTTAACGTTGGGAGCTACGTGCTGACCGTTGTTTCTACTGGTGAGCGCGGGGATCTAACCGATATGTCCCGGATCATCTCGCGCTATGTGTCGATCGCCAATTGCATTACTTTAGATTCGGAACAAGGTGAATTGATTCGGCGGACTTTATTCACTTTACCAGCGGGTACTTCTGAAGACACTTTACACAAAATCATTGATCATCTGCAACGCAAGGAATTTACCGTTCCTGAAGTTGAAGATCTGCGTGCTGAATAGAAGTTAATTTTTTAAATCATTTATTTCCTGAACGGCTATGGAAATAAATGATTTTTTGATTGGCAAACAAAAAAGACGGTGACCTTGAACTAACCTGGTCACCGTCTTGCTCGTTTACCAAACTCGCTGGTTAAAATGGCCGTCAAAACAGACGGATCAAGTCAGCCAATTTAATCAATCTCATCGGTGGTTTCTTCATGCGGTGCATTAGCCTTAGCGGCAGCACTTTGCATTTTACCTAAAACTGCCCGGGCGATTGGCCCTACGATCAATAATTGTAACGGTAAGGCAACGATTAAATTAAACAACCACGTATGCCCGTAAGTAGCTAAAACATTGCCCCCTAAATTGTGCGCCATGATCATACCGAAAAGCGACATACAGGACACCATACCGAGCACCATCATCACAGAAATCGTAATGCCGATCAAAACAACATTTTTCTTCATGTAATCGTTAATGATGTAGCGAAAGGCCAAGCCCTTAGCGATCGGACCCACAATTAATAGATCTAAAATAACGGCAACTAATAAACCGCCTGGGTATTCAGTCAATGAATTTAACAAAAAGCCCTTGGTAAATCCTTGAACTAGCATAACGTTATAACAAACCATAACGAATACCATTAAACCAGCCATGATGGCCGTAAAAACAACTTCTTCTTTCCAATTACGTGGCATTATTTTTCTCCTATTCCTGACACAATGTTGATCAGTATACAAAAAATCAAGCCGCCACGTAAGTTACATTTATATTACATTTCTTGTAAGCCTTGATCGTTCAAAGTTAGCACGCCTTATTTTCTATTTTGAATGCCGCTCTGCGATCAAGATGCGAATTGATTTGCGCAACGATTTGAAGACTCCTGCATCGGAATAGACTAAAACATTGGCCCGATATAATTGCAACGCTAAAAAAGTAAACCCGATCAGCGTGACTAAAGTGATTCCTAAGCTCAAATAGGCTGGTCCTGCAGTAACATTGCCCATCGCGTAACGGACAGTCATAACGTTTTGCGAAACAAAGGGAATATACGAGCTGATGGCTACCACCGGCGAATTATTATTGCCCATCGCCAAAAAGCCGCCCATATAGCCTAGAAAACCTAACGCGGTCAGCGGCGTGATCGCCTGTTGGATCTGTTCTTGACGTGAAACTAATGACGCCAACATGGCCGCTAACACGGTGTACAAACAAATCGCCAAAAAGGCAAATAAAATCGTGAAGAGGATCGGCCCAGAGAATAACTGTTGTAGATCAAGTTGGTTCAAAAAGGCTTGCGCAAAAGCATAGTGGTGGACGAAAATGTAGCCAACTGCACCAAAAACACCATAAATCAACAGTTGGGTGATCACCAAGCCAAGCATACCGCTAATTTTACCAAAAAATTGGGTCGTCGCACTAACACTGGAAAGAACGATCTCCATAATTCGTGAGCCTTTTTCTGCACCAATTTCTTGTGCGATCATCCCCGCATAACTCATGATGAACAATAAAATGATCACCGTGATCGCCATTGCTAAGCTACCATTGGCTGCTTGCTGCGCGTTAGAACGGTTTTCTTGCTTACCTTGAGTAAAACTGACTGTGCGGTGTTGGACGGTGACTGGCTGTAATAAACGGGTCAGCTCGGCCTGTGACAGTTGCAACTGTGTTGCCGTTACCAGCATATGCTGGTTGGTCAAAACTTCACTGAGCACTTTAGTGTCCAACTGGGGGCTATTATCACGACTGACGTAGGTCGCCGTTAAGCGTTGCTGGGCCTGCTTTAAGGTCAAGTAACCTGCGATTTTTTCCTGACGCAAGGCCTTTTTGGCCGCCGTTAACGTGGTTATTTTGCGATCGACTTGGTATTTCTTATTGCTGGGATCATTGAGATTGACCTGAACCCCATTAGCCGCTTTTTTTGTCGGCGTCACGATTTGATAGGCAGTTCGATCACTGATCACGGCGATCTTAGGCGTTTCTTGGCCCGTTGCAAAGAAATAGCCAATGATCCCCCCGATCAGCGCGATCACTAGAGGTGAAAGAACCATCCACAAAAAAGTGCCGCTGCGTAAATTTTTCAAATAAACTTGCCGGGTCACTACCCAAAACTTAGTCATTGCTAACACCTGCCTTCATTCGGAAAATTTCGTCTAAACTCGGTGGTTGCTGACTAAATTCCGGAATATAACCGTCTTTAGTTGCGGCAGTAAAGATCACCTGACCCACTGCTGGATCAGCCAAGGTCAATTCAAATCGTTCACCATGCTGCACAATTTTCTTAACGCCTGTAAATTGATGTAACTCAGCTGCAGTCAACCGCGACTGCAGAAATAATTTGGTTCGCCCGAAGTGATTGCGGATCGCAGCAACTTCCCCATTTAATACCACTTGCCCACCCCGCAGCATAACTAAATGATCACTGATCGCCGCCACGTTTGCCATATCGTGACTTGAAAAAATAATCGCGCTACCCTGACGTTTCATTTCCAAAATACCAGCTTCTAACAAGCTTGCATTAACCGGATCTAGGCCACTAAAAGGTTCATCCAAAATCATTAATTTAGGTTGGTGGATCATCGTTGCGATCAATTGCACTTTTTGCTGATTGCCTTTAGACAAGTCCCTGATTTTATCCGTTTTTTTACCTTTAACTTGAAAGCGATCCAACCAACCGTCAATTTGCGGTTTGATCACCCGCGCTTTTTTACCGCGTAATTCAGCAAAATAAACGATCTGCTGTTCGATCGTCATTTTAGGGTATAAACCCCGCTCCTCAGGTAGATAACCGATCTCATTATAATCGTGACGGGTCAACGGTTGACCATTCCATAAAATGGTTCCTGTATCTGGAGTCAGAAAATTTAAAATCATCCGAAAGGTGGTGGTTTTACCAGCCCCGTTTTGGCCGATCAAACCTAAGATCTGGCCATCTGCTACTTTAAAACTTTCATGATCTACTGCCGTCATATTGCCAAACGTTTTCACTAAATCGCTAAGCTCAAGCAATCATTTCGCCTCCATTATTTTAAATAACTTTAGAATACCGTAGCGTAAGCGCTAACACAACCAATAAAAAAAGATCCCGCAGCAATTCTGCCACTGGGGTCCTCTTTAAGTAAGTTAGTTCTGATCTGCAGCAATCAACGCAGTGATCACCACTAAGTATTAAAGGTTTTTTAGAGCAACACTAACAGCCAACGCTTCATCAACATGCGTCATCACCTCATCGCTTAGGTGGGTAACTTTATCGCGTAACCGTTGCTTATCAATTGTCCGAATCTGTTCTAATAAAATGACGGAATCTTTTTCGATTCCCGTTTGTCGCGCCTTAATACCAACGTGCGTCGGCATTTTTGGTTTCTGAATTTTCGCAGTGATCGCCGCGACGATCACCGTCGGGCTGTAATGGTTACCAATATTATTTTGGATCACCAAAACAGGGCGCATACCCCCCTGCTCCGAACCCACTACCGGTGAAAGATCAGCGAAAAAGATATCACCGCGCTTAACAACTAGCTCCAATCAGCACCCCCTAACTGATACCGTTACACTAACGGATACGTGCTGCAGCCTCTTCTTCACAATTACAAAACTCCGCACAAATTTCTGTATTCAAAGAAGCCATTTCCGCGTAACCATGCGCAAGGGAATCTAATTTGGCTTGATGCTTAGCCAAAAAAGCCAGCATGTCATCATGATCTAACTTCGTTTCGTTGATCCCATAATAATCACAAAAAACGTTAACTTTATTGCGTAACGCTTGATCCTGATCAACCGCCAACTGCTGTTTTATTTTTAGTTCCATGTTGATGACCCCCAAAAGCCCATTAGTGCAAGATATTATCTCCATTATAGTACCACGCAAGCTTGTGAATGAAAAGGTAAATTCACAAGCTAAGCTTTTTCTGGTAAATAGATCCGCGGTACCCGCTCAGTTAAGTTACAAGCAATTTCATAATGGATCGTCTGCGCATATGCGGCAACATCTTGTAAACTG
Source organism: Loigolactobacillus binensis (assembly GCF_005405165.1). GTDB lineage: Bacteria > Bacillota > Bacilli > Lactobacillales > Lactobacillaceae > Loigolactobacillus > Loigolactobacillus binensis. Next base: position 58,634 of record NZ_BJDN01000011.1, on the reverse strand, counting down.
ATCGTTTGGCCACCATTTTCGCCAACTAAAGTCGCTTTAGTTCCCACCGGCAATTGTTTAGGTAACCGAATCATCAATTGATCCATACAAATTCGGCCAATGATCTCGCAGTATTGACCGGCAACTAAAACATGAAAACCCTGTAGCCGCCGCTGCCAACCATCAGCATAACCAACTGGCAAAGTCCCGACCCACTCCGTTTGTTTAGCGTGATAGGTGGCACCATAACTGACCGCAGCACCAGCTTGAATTTGCTTAACAAAAACTAATTCCGATTCAAAACTTAGGGCTGGTTGCAACGGATAGGGCGGCTGCAGTGCCGCCCCGGATGGATTAAGCCCGTATAGCGCCACACCAAAGCGTATCATATTACCATTACAAGCCGCGTGCCATAAGCTAGTGGCGGAGTTAGAAACATGCACATAGCGCGGTTCAACTGCTAATGCTTGCCGCATCTGTTGGAAACTAGCAACTTGCTGCTTAAAGTAAGTTGTATCCTGTTCATCGGCAGTGGCAAAATGCGTAAACAGGCCTTCCAAATTAAATTCGGCGTGTTGCCGTAAAAATGTATCTGCTTGTTGTAAGGCCGGCGCATCGCGAAAACCGATGCGGCCCATCCCGCTATCCACTGCAAAATGAATCGCCAAACTAGCCGTCAGTTGTCCAGCTTGGAGCACCGGCAAAGCTGCCGCTAACCAATCTTGTGACCCCACAGATAACGAAATATGCGCTGCTGCTGCCAATTTAGCGTAAGCCGGACTGGTGATTCCCAATACTAAAATTGGCTCCGTGAAACCCGCTTGCCGCAGTCCTAACGCTTCATCCAAAATAGCAACACAAAAGCCAGTTGCCCCAGCGTGCTTAGCGGTTGTCGCTACTTCAACCATCCCGTGACCATAGCCATTAGCTTTAACCACTGCCCACAAAGCTGTCGCCTGCGGCAGTGTTTTCAATTCTTGTTGAATATTAGCTTTAATTGCTTGCCGATCGATCACTAATTGCGTCGGCCGATGTAATCCACTTACCATTAAGCGGTCCCTCTTTCCAAAATAACTTCCGACATCACCAAAGTATCAGTGTGCGAAAGCGAAACTAATGCCCGGCCAGCGAACGGATTCTTCGTTACAACTGGCTTGCCTAATTCATCATCGAGCACTTCAATATCAAGAAAACTAACTTGGCCTAAGCCGGTGCCTAACGCTTTGCCAAAAGATTCCTTAACCGAAAAACGGCCCGTTAAATATTCAGCCTGCCTTTTAGGCGACAAATCTGCATAGATTGCTAATTCCGCAGCAGTCAATACGCGCGCTTTAAATTGCGAATTTTTAGTCTGTGCTGCTTGAATACGCGCAATATCTGTTATATCAACACCCAGTCCAAAAATCAACCGTCAGCGCTCCTCATCAAGTTCTAATTTTAAAAAATAAACTACTTTTACATTCTAGCAAATTTTGCCGGCAACTGCATAAACTTGTCGCTAAATTTATCTAGCGGTGGTCATTTTGAAAAGTTTTCTTATTTTTTAAGCGCTTCCAACTACCGGTTAAGGCGATTTTGTGGTAAACTTTAGGTTCAATATAATACGGAGGCTTAATTTATGAAGATTGTTATACTCGCGGGCGGACGTAGCCCTGAACGAAATGTTTCCCTATCATCCGGCGCTAAAATCACTAACGCGCTACGCGAAAAAGGTCACGCAGCCGTTTTGATCGACCTGTTCTTAGGCGATAAGTTAAGTGACGTCAAAACCGTTGATGAGGTTTTCCAACGGGATGCAACGACGACAAACTATGCCATTAGCGACGAAATTTTAACTAACGAAGCCATCGACGCTTTACGCACAGATGGCACCAAAGGTCTGTTTGGTCAAAACGTACTTGAAATTTGTGCTGCTGCGGACATCGTTTTTCTCGGTTTGCATGGCGAAGACGGTGAAAATGGTAAGGTCCAAGCGGCCTTTGACCTTTTTGGCATTCGTTATACCGGTAGCGGTTCATTAGCATCTGGTGTCACCATGGACAAGAAAATATCTAAAGAATTATTACTGCACAATCGCATTAAAACCGCCGGTTACATTGCGGTTAAAAAGGGGCAAGCTGCGCCCCACCCAACTTTCGGCTTTCCTGTTGTGGTTAAACCATCAAATGGTGGCTCTAGCATCGGTATGCAGATCGCCAATGATCAAGCCGAATTAGAAGCGGCTTTACCGGATGCCTTTCAGTTTGATGACGAAGTGGTGATCGAAGAATATATCAACGGCCGTGAATTCTCAATGGGCGTGGTTAATGGTGTGGCTATGCCGGCAATTGAAATTATCGTCAATGATGGTTGGTACGATTTTGAACATAAATTTCAAGAAAATCAGACAACATTTAAAACACCGGCCGCTATTCCTGACGATGTTCACGCCGAGATGAAAACCATTGCGATCCAAACAATGGACGTCCTCGGCTTGACCAACTACGGCCGCATCGACTTTTTCTGGAATGACGATGGTATCTATGTGATCGAAGGTAATTCACTGCCTGGGATGACGCCACTGTCCTTACTACCACAAGAAGCTACGGCAGCTGGTATCAGCTATCCCGACCTATGTGAACAGATCGTAGAAGGTAAACTGGCCCTTTATGCGGCCGAATAACTTATGCTAAAAAGCCTAATTCGCAACTACTGCGAACTGGGCTTTTTTTAGCTTGTACTGTCCCGATTTGCTTGCTATACTCACAACAAATGGGGTGAGAAAATGCAAGCTTTAACAACCAACAAACTTTATTACGGTTTTCCAATTTTCATTCTCGGTTACGCTGATCAGCAATTTGGCGCCAATTTGACGACCTGCAGTTCATCGTATTCCTTAGGTAACATGCTAGTTTTTGGCCTCGCCAGCGACACCAATGCGGCGCAGCAAATCACGCATTACCGCCAATGTTCACTCAATGTGCTGGGCGCGGCTGACATGCTGCTCGTCGAACAGGCAGGTTTCCATCATCGCCAAGCAAAATTAAGCACGGCCATTGCCTATCATTTTGCGGCTAACACTAAAATTCCCCTTTTGGAACAGGCGCAAATCAATTTACTGGTCAAAATCGACACGATCACAGTAGTTGGTGACTACACTAACTTCACCGGACATATTCAGCAACGTTGGGCAAATGACCACTTGATCCAGGCCGGCAAATTTCAGCCCGCCCGCCTCCAACCAGTTTTGTACGTCGGCGATGACCACAGGCGACTATACCGCTTTGTCACCGAAACTACTACTGCTAATGGCGCCTACCTTAAACAGGCCCGGCAAAAGAACAAGAAAAGGACGCCTGACTAGCAATAACGGTGCACAAGCTGTACGCACAAAAAAATGACGGCATACTGCCAGTTCTTTTCTGTGACTTAGCTTATATTCGACCGCGTTGGCATGTGTCAGAATTAGGTGGGCAACCGGTAATTTCCTTGCGTAACTCGAAATAGCCCAAATTGTACGCAAAAAAACCAGTAAAAGCAGATTTACCTGTTTTTACTGGTTTTTTGTTTAGCAATCATTTAATTTACGAACTAGCACACTGGTTAAGCGTGTGTATGGATCGTGTAATTACGTTTGCCGCCATCTTTTTTATCGAACCGTTTTTTACGATCATAACGATTGTCGCGTGATTTACTGTGACCACCAGCACTGCGGCCGCCACCATTATGGCTGCTGTTGCCGCCACGCCGATCACGATCATTATTGCGATGACCGCCACGGTAGCCACCACTACGGCGACCATTGCCGCTATGACCACCGCCACGGCGAGGTAACGGCCGTTCCGGTGTGATTTTAACTGGTACTTCGGAAGCATCGTCCTTAGCAGTTGCTTTTAACAAAGCTGCAGCTAATTGCAATGGTGTGTAGTCATCTAATAACTTTTCACCCTGGGCTTCATAGCCAGTCAAATCTTTATCGTCGATCAGTTCATGGATCGTTTCAACTGCAGAAGACAACTGACCTTGGAGGGCTTCTTTAGCCGTTGGTGCCTTCAATGGTTGCATCTTCAGGCGAGTTAATTTTTCGATCGTCCGTAAGTAACCCATTTCGTTAGGTGTTACGAAAGTGATCGAAGTGCCTTTGTGGCCAGCACGAGCCGTCCGGCCAACCCGATGAACATAACTATCTGGATCTTGGGGAACATCATAGTTATAAACATGGGTAACCCCGGAAATATCCAAGCCCCGCGCAGCAACATCGGTAGCCACTAAAATATCCAAACGACCAGCCTTAAATGACCGTAAAACGCTCATCCGTTTTTGTTGCGACAAGTCGCCATGAATACCTTCAGCGTTGTAGCCCCGGGCACGTAATCCTTTAGATAATTCGTCAACGCGCCGTTTAGTCCGGCCAAAGACGATCGTCAATTCTGGCTGTTGAACGTCAAACAACCGGGTCATAACATCAAACTTTTCAAACTCTTTTGTCTGAACAAAATATTGATCCAATAAGTCAGCCGTTAATTCTTTAGCTTTAATTTGAACCATTTTGGGATCGTGCATGAAACGGTCAGCAATTTTACGAATTGCGGCCGGAATCGTTGCGGAGAATAATAATGTTTGCCGTGTTTCGGGTACTTGTTGGACAATCTTTTCAATGTCTTCCAAGAAACCCATATCTAGCATTTCGTCAGCTTCATCTAAAACCAACGTTTGCACGTGGTCTAAACGAATTGTCCGCCGGTTGATGTGATCTTGTAAGCGACCAGGTGTACCGACGATGATTTGGGGATGATCTTTTAATGAGCGAATCTGCCGACCAATATCAGCACCGCCATAAACGGCCTGAACCTTGGCGTGTTTGTCCTGACCTAAGCGGTAAAGTTCTTCTTGGGTTTGGACAGCTAATTCGCGGGTTGGTGAAATAATCAATGCTTGTACGTTAGGATTTTCGAGATCAATTCTCTGTAAGATCGCCAAGCCAAAAGCAGCAGTTTTACCGGTACCAGTTTGGGCCTGGCCGATAACGTCGACGCCACTTAATGCCAACGGAATCGTTTCCGATTGAATTGGGGTTGCTTCCTCGAAGCCTTGGCGTTTAATTGCTTTTAGTAACTCTGGATCTAAACCTAAATCTGTAAATTTCAAATAGTTTCCTCCTCGGGTCTGTTAAACGATTTGCAAAACAGTTCCCGATCCCATTCGCGTCTGCCTTGCAAAAACTTTTGATGCTTTCAAATTTGCATCTTTACTATGTTATCATGAATACCCACTAAAAACAAATTTTTGCAACAATTGATTTTCATGAAACCGTTCTGATATTCGCTACATCAGTGACCCCCATTTACAATGAGAACCAGCAACTAAAAAGGATCATAACAAGATCATTGGACTTATTTTGAAGCCTAACTTAAATAAGTCCTAATGCTGGTTATGACCTTTGGTTTATTTTTTTAAATCATTTTAACGCGCTATTTTTGTGTGGCGCAATTCTTTAAGTAGTCCCTAAATCCGGGTTAGCGACTTTTAGTTCGGCTATGATCTAATATTGTCAACTAAGCGGTGGCCTGTAAAGCGTGGAGCACTTCATCGAGGTGCAGCCCGTTACTGGCCTTTAACAACACCGCATCCGTCGCCGTGATCGTGGCCAACAGGTCAGTGATCATCGTCAGCTTCTTATTCAGTGGATAATAATGAATACGTCCCGCAAAATCCGGCTTTTTAGCCAACGCATCAGCCAAAGCCTGCATATGCGAACCCAATAAATAAACGGCATCAATTGTCGCCGGATCCAACGCCTGCGCCACTTCAGCGTGAAGTGCTGGTGCTTGCTCACCGAGTTCCAACATATCACCTAAAACCGCGATCCGCCGGCCGGTGACTGGCACTGCGGCAAAAGCCCGCAAAACAGCCATCATTGCCGTTGGGTTGGCGTTATAAACGTCACTTAAAATTTGTTCACCTTGTGCCCCTGTGACCCATTCCGTCCGATTTTTGGTGAGCTGTAATTCAGCTAAAGCAGTTTGCATCCGCTGCGGTTGGATCTGAAAAATAGTGCCAATAGTGATCGCAGCCATCGCATTGTTCACATTATAAGTGCCTAACAATGGCAAATGAAAGTTGGTCTCCGGAAATTGGTTTAATGTAAAGTCGATCTGTTTACTGCCGGCAGTCACCGCAGTTGGGTAAAGGTCGTTGCTGGGTTCCTGACCAAAAGTTTTAGTGCGCTGGGCCAAATCTTTTGTCCGACTGCGCAGTAGTGGCTCGTCACCGTTATAGATCAAAACGCCATCTTCCTTGAGGCCGTGGGTGATCTCCATTTTAGCGTCGGCTATTTTAGCCCGCGTGCCAAAAAATTCAATGTGAGCTTCACCGATCATTGTAATCACCGCAATGTCAGGCGCCACCAGCCGGCTAAGAAAATCGAGTTGGCCGGGACGATCCATCCCCATTTCCAACACCAGAGTTTCCGTGTTAGCACTCATATTTAAAATCGTAACCGGTACCCCAATTTCATTATTAAAGTTACCGTGCGTTTTAACAACGTTGGTGTGAGGTGCTAAAATTGCGGCCGTCATATCTTTGGTAGTCGTTTTACCATCACTGCCCGTAATAGCGATCACCCGCGGGTCAAGCTTATTTAAATAATACTTGGCCAGCTGTTGCAAGGCCTTCAGTGGATCACGCACTTCTAAAATCGGAAAATCAGTGGGTTTGCCTGGATGGCCTAATTGCCAAAACGCGGCTACTGCACCATTTTGTTGGGCATTGCCAATATAATCGTGACCATCATTAGCGGCAACCAACGGAACAAATAAGGCGCCGGCAGTTAGCTGGCGAGAATCAAAACCAATACTGGTGACCTCTAAATCTTGCCAGCGTGAATAATCATTTTCCGCGGCAACCGCTTGGGCGATTTCTGCAAGTTGCATTTTCATAAATTAAAAACTCCTACTTATCATTTAAAGTTTAAGGTTTAAAAATTCTGTTGCGCACGTTGACGTTTAAACCGTTTCAACGCTAATTGAATCAATTCTTCGATCAGATCACCACTATTTAGTCCCATTTTCTGCCAGAGCTGCGGATACATGGCGTATTGATCGAACATTGGCATGGTATTGATCTCATTCAAGAAAACATCACCATTAGCCGTTAGGAAGAAATCACAACGGGCTAAACCCGAACCATCCATGATGGCATAAGCTTGTTGCGCATACGTCTGCATCTTGGTGATTATTTCGGTGGCGATCGCTGCCGGAATTTCTAACTTCAATTGGCCACGGGATTGTTTAGCGCCGTGGTCAACAAAGTTAGTTTGCTTGATCACTTCACCTGGCATCGTAAATTTTAAAGTCGTATCGCCTAACAGACCAAGCTCAATTTCACGAGCCACCACGCCCTGCTCGACTAGTACTCGGGAAGCATAGCTGAAAGCTCGTTCGATGGCCGCCATTAATTCGGCCCGATCACTGACTTGACTGACCCCTAAACTAGAACCAAGATTCGCAGGTTTAACGTACATCGGGTACAATAACGAGCCTTCACAACGAGCCAAAACTTTATCCGCAGCTTCTTGCCACTGCGCCTTCAATACTGGTACATAAGGTACTTGCGGAATGCCCGTTTGCTGGAATAGCATTTTGCTAACAATCTTGTCCATCCCTACCGCACTGGCCAAAACGCCATCACCAACATACGGAACACCCAACGACTGTAATAAGCCTTGAATCGTACCGTCTTCGGCATTTTGTCCGTGCATCACTGGAAAAACGACTGCATCAGTAATGGTCATATCCCCGGGACGTACCGCAACCCCGATCGAAGGGCCTTCAGCTGTAAAATGTGCCGTCTCCCCAGCAAGTAGCCGTAATTCGGCAGCATTATTCAATGGTTCATGTAAAGTTGCGCCGCGTAACCATTCACCGGTTTGTGTGATATAAATCGGGCACACGGAATAGTATTTAAAATATATTGCGCGAATGACTGCGAACGCCGAATTGATCGATAAATCATGTTCCGCATTTTGACCGCCATAAAGTAGGTAAATCTGCATACGCGCCCTGCTTTCTTAGTGTAGAAAAAAGTGACGTCACATCTGACCTAGTGCATTAGATTTAGGCCATTAATCTACAAATTCTAAATTTTATTGACTGAATTTTAATTTTCAAAGTAAGCCTGAATTGGCGAAGGCAGCTTCGTTGATCACGTTTAGCCGCCATTTTTGAATACTATGGTCGTAGATCAATTCTGCCACCCGTTCTTGATCAGCACTGTGCCAGTCCTCATTAACTAACTTAAACCGACTATTCAAATAAAGGATCGGAATATGGATCTCCTTCTGCCGGCTATCAATATCCTCAAACGAAAATAGCGCCCCGTCAATGAATAATGGTTGTAGTTGTTGCAAGATCACGGGATCAATATCTTGGATCAGTGACCGCCGCCGAAACAAGAAACGCATATCCGGGTATTTTTCTTGTAAATGCCGTTTTAGACTGCGATTCAAAACAGCGTAAAATTGCGGTAAATGCCGATAATAGGTTTTAACCGTCCCATCAGGCAAATCCAAATAAACGTAATCGTTTTGCAACTTATAGTAGAATGGTGATTCCAAATGGGTATAAGCATGCCCCAAATAGAGCAGCTGCGCGACTTCGTTCGGCGTGACCTGCTCTAGGTATAGTTCATGCGCAAAATCGATCCACTTATGCGTTAACAAATGGGGATCGGTCAAGTATGAGGCAATCGCCGGCGCACCCGAAATAACGTTGAACCCAGTGTGGGGATCAACATCATCATCCAGATCAACTGGCGTCAACAGTAATAAATGATGCGGCACCCGCGGTAACGCACCAGCAAAATCCTGTAAACTAATGCCATAGGACAATATTAAATTAGAAACCGTCTCTAAATGGACGTATACCACATTCGCACTCATGATCCCACTCCACATCAATTTAACCAATACTCACTTTATTGTACTACGAAAAGCAAGCAAAACCAGCCAAAAAACAATTATTCACCTAACTGACACATAGCTGTAAAAAAATAAAAACTGCGCCGTAAATATCAAGCGCAGTTAACTTTCATTTAAATTTAAAATGAAACTTTTGGTGTTGCCTTTTCGGCTTCCGGCGTTTCCAAATAATTGATCTTTTGGAAATTATGCACCGGCGCCAAAATATTGCCGGGGAAAGTTTGGATCTTATTGTTGTAATTAACGGCACTTGAATTATATAACTGCCGCGCGTAAGCAATTTTATTTTCTGAATTGGTCAATTCATCCAAAAGCTGTCCGAACTGCTGATTTGCTTTTAAGTCCGGATAGCTTTCCGACAAAGCAAAAATATCCTTTAAACCAGCAGTAAGCTGATTCGATACCGCCATTGCCTGCTGATGATCATCACTTGGAACTTGCACCAACTGATTACGCTTAGTGATCACATTCTCTAAAGTACTTTGTTCATGCTTAGCGTAGCCCTTAACGGTTTCCACTAAATTAGGGATTAAATCATTCCGGCGCTTCATCTGAACATCAATTTGACTCCAAGCCTCATCGGTCCAATTACGACTGCGCACTAAACCATTGTAGAAGCCGATATACCCAATCACGACCACCGCCGCTAATAAAATCGCAATTAAAATAATCCACAGCATCGCAAACCCTCTTTTCTTTTAACTGATTCATTTGCATTAATTGTCACAGATACGATTCAACTTGTCAATTATGATGTTGCTACTAGTTTTTCGCGGTAAATTACTGATTGGTCTAAGTCGCTTACAGACTATAGGTACGCTTACAAAAGTTCTTAGCACTGATTGTGGGATAGTCATCCTTTTATTTTTATTGAATCGTGCTAACATAGAATTATCTTGTTTTTCAGAAAGAAGGTGAGCGCTTGAACTCGGTTCGGCACAAACGCCCGCAATGGCAACAAAATCTTTATGTTTTATGGTTTGGCTGTTTCATGGCGGGTATGGGCTTTAGTCTAGTATTACCTTTTATGTCACTTTATATCGACACACTAGGCCATTTTTCCCACATGCAACTTAATTTTTGGAGCGGGCTCACCTACTCCGCTACTTACTTAGTCACCGCCATCGTTTCACCTTGGTGGGGCCGCTTAGCCGATCGCAAAGGCCGCAAATTAATGTTATTACGGGCTTCCGCCGGTATGGCAATCGTTATGGGGGCCATGGCTTTTGTGACCAACGTTTACCAATTAGTTGCGTTGCGCGCGTTACAAGGCGTTGTCTCCGGCTTTATCAGCAATGCCAACGCCTTGATCGCCACTTCGGCTCCGCGGAATAAAAGCGGCCAAGCACTAGGTACTTTGTCAACGGGCAGTGTGACGGGCCAAATGATCGGCCCGCTGCTTGGTGGCACCATCGCCGGTTTCTTCGGTTATCGCGTCACCTTTTTGATCACGGCGGCCTTATTAGCCACCGGCTTTGTTTTATGCCTATTTTTCGTTCACGAAACGCTGGAACCAGTTGAAAAAGGTAAACAGCAACCGGTAAAAGAAATCATTAAGCAACTCCCTTATCCCAGCCTGATCATCGGGATGTTTGTCACCACCATGTTCATTATGGCCGCCAACAACTCGATCAGTCCGATCATTAGTTTATTTGTCCGCGAATTAATGCATAATCACGGCAATGTGCCGCTGATCAGTGGGATCGTTGCGGCTTTACCTGGGATCGCCACCTTAATTGCGGCACCCCAATTCGGTAAGCTTGGTGATCGAATTGGGACACAACGAATCTTGTTATTAGGCCTGATTTTTGCCACGCTGATTTACTTGCCGCAAGGCTTTGTGACCAGCGTTTGGCAGCTGGCCGTGCTGCGGATTTTTGTCGGAATTTCCGATGCGGCCCTACTGCCGGCTGTCCAGACAATTCTAGCCAAATACTCGCCGCACACTGTGGCTGGTCGAATCTTTAGTTACAATCAGTCCTTCCAGTCAGTCGGCCAAGTTTCTGGGCCACTGATCGGTTCCGGTATTTCCGGTTTTCTCGGTTACAACGGCGTGTTTTTCACCACTGCCGCTTTAGAATTTGTTAATTTTGTTTGGGTCTGGCGCAGTACCAAAGGCCTTCGTTCTAAGCAAAAAAAATAATCGTCGGCAATTAGCTGACGATTATTTTTTTAGCGGGATTTTCCGAAACATAAATTTATCTAACCAATGAACATCACGTCTGATCCCAATATAACCTAGCGCTGCCACCGCAAAAGTCCCTAGCGCATCGGCGATCAGATCGCCCATGGTATCCATTAATGCGGCTCGTCCTTGCAATAAAACCCCGTGCACCATGAACCGTTGCATATCTAGACCTAATAAGCCGTCAAAAGTAAATTCATAAAACTCCCAGAATACGCCGACCGACAGGCCAAAGGTAAAGGCAAAAATACTCATAAATAGCGGCGATAATTGGGTCAACTGCTTGCCACGGAAGAACACGCCGATCAGCGCGTAGCCTAAACAGCCCAGTAACATCGCGCTGCCGACATGTAAAATTTTGTCCCAATACGGAACGCGACCGTAAAACTGATAAACTGTGCCTAGGTAAACGGAACCGTAAATAAATAGTAGGAACAACACATATAAAATCTCTGGCAATTCAAAATGGCCTAAGCGCGCGATCCATTGGGGCAACAATAAGATCACCACACCGAGAATAATTTCCAACAATAGAAAAAGTTGCTTACCGCGTCCAGTAACGGGCACTGTCGATACGGCAACGACCGTCAAGGTTAACGACAGTAACATTGAGAGCAAAATAAAGGCTAACAAATAATTATAAAAACGCCATTTTTTCACTAAATCTCACCTCGTAATTCAATTTTTGCACCGGAAATATTAGAAAGCGAATCGATTATACCATAATCAAGAACTAGCGGATGGGTTACTGCTTTATCTGGCTAGTGAACCACCCTATTCTAAAGCAAAAAAATAAGACCCCCGACAAAACCATAGTTTCATCAGGCGTCCATTGCAATTGCTTAGTCTTTAGCAGGTGCCGCATTGGCATCGGTAAAACCATATTTTTTGTTGAACCGATCAACTGCACCATCGGCTTGCGTGAACTTCTGCTTGCCGGTGTAGAAAGGATGTGAGTCGGAACTGATTTCAACTAAAACTAATGGGTAAGTGTTACCGTCTTCCCATTCAACCGTTTGGTCAGATGTTTTCGTTGAGCCGGACAAGAATTGGAAACCTGTCTGGGAGTCACGGAAAACGACGGGATGGTAATCTGGATGGATTCCTTTTTTCATTACTATTCGCTCCTTTGCCCTGAATCATACTAACATTAGCGTGTTAACGTCGTTAGCCGGAAACAGCCTAACTAGTTAAACCTAAGCCAGCCTGCGAAACAGAGATAATTTGGTTACACAACTAATAAATAGTACCATGTGCCGCTTAATTTTGCAATTAGTGATGAAAATTTTTTGTTCGTGTTGTTCTTAAATCCAATTTATTCAAATTTTGGAAGAAGGCGTGATTGTCAGATGTGCGTTGCATAAAGCGTAAAAGCGGCTCCGTGTAATCTAGCGCATCGCCGGTCATTGAACGCCGAAGCTTCCACAAGGCCTCTAATTCCGCCTTAGGCAACAATAATTCTTCCTTACGGGTACCAGATTGCTTAATGTCCAAGGCCGGGAAGATCCGCCGTTCAGCTAATTCCCGGGATAAATGTAATTCCAAATTACCGGTTCCCTTGAATTCCTCATAGATCACATCATCCATTCGGCTACCCGTATCAATCAGCGCTGTGGCCAAAATAGTCAAACTACCGCCTTCTTCGATGTTACGGGCCGCACCAAAGAAACGCTTCGGCCGATAAAAGGCAGCTGGATCAAGCCCGCCAGATAAGGTACGCCCGCTGGACGGTGTCGTTAAGTTATAAGCACGCGTAAGGCGCGTGATCGAATCCAGTAATATGATCACGTCTTGCTTATCTTCAACTAAGCGTTCGGCCCGCTCTAAAACCAATTCGGCCACACGCGTATGGTTGGCCGGTTGTTGATCAAAGGTGGAAGAAACCACATCACCTTTGACTGAACGCTCAATATCCGTTACTTCTTCCGGCCGTTCGTCAATTAAAAGGACGATCAAATACGCCTGCGGATAATTTTGGGCAATACCGGCTGCGATGGCCTTAAGTAAGCTGGTTTTCCCGGCTTTAGGTGGCGCCACGATCAACCCGCGCTGACCGAAACCGATCGGCGCAAAAATGTCGATCAAACGCGTGGCCAGTTGTTGTTCACTGGTGGCTAAGCGAATTTGTTGTCGCGGATATAAAGCGGTCAAAGCAGGAAAATGCGGCCGCTGCTTCGCCTCTTCTGGATTCTTGCCATTAACGGTATCAACGTGCATCAACCCATAGTAACGTTCACTCGGCTTAGGTGGCCGCGCCCGCCCCACCACTTTATCGCCGGTGCGTAGGCCAAAACGGCGGATCTGGGAAGCCGAAATATAAATATCTTCTTGGGAAGGACCATAATTGATCGGCCGCAAAAAACCGAAGCCTTCGCTGCCTACGATCTCTAAAACGCCTTCCATTGAAACAAAACCTTGCTTTTTAGCCTGTGCCCGCAACACGGCCAAGGATAATTCTTTCTTGTTCATTTGACTGTAATAAGGAATCTTGAAATCACGCGCATACTTATAAATTTCTTTCAGGGTTTGATTTTCCAATTCGCCCATGGTCAAAAAGTCGCTCATTAAATTGCTCCGTTCATTTAAATTAATACAAAAAACGGAACGAAAAGCACTGCTTTTGCTTACCAGCGCAGCCGTCACCTTTCGTTCCATTACTATTTTTATCGGGATGTGATCGAAATTTGCTCGACATCATCCACAATTTCAACTTGTGCACCAAGACCACGTAGTTTATCAACGACCCGTTCATATCCGCGCAAAATATTTTCCACGTTGCTGATCACGGTTTCACCTTGCGCCATCAGCCCTGCCGTCATTAAACACGCCCCAGCCCGAATTTCGTCAGCCGAAACCTCAGCGCCGTAAAGTTGGTCAGCGTGATGCAGAATGATCACATCATTTTCAATGGTGATATCAGCGCCCATCCGGATCAACTCTGGAATATGCTTGACCCGTTTCGGGTAGATCGTATCAATGATCAAGCCTTCACCCCGCGCTTTTAACAACAACGGCGTCATCGGCTGCTGTAGATCCGTAGCGAAACCAGGATAAACGGCGGTTTTGATCTGGACCATTTTCAAATGATCCGAAGGGTTTACGTAAATGCTGTCTTCATGATAATCCAGCTGGACACCCATTTCTTCCATTTTTGCCAGAAAGGCATCTAAATGTTCCGGAATAATATTCTTGACCAAAACACCATTGCCGACCGCTGCCGCCATCGCTAAATAAGTGCCGGCCTCGATACGGTCAGGGATGATCGTATGTGAATTATGCGCTTCTAAACGATCCACACCGTCGATCCGAATAATATCGGTCCCAACGCCACGGATCTGCGCGCCCATGTTATTTAAAAATGTAGCTAGATCAATAATTTCCGGTTCCTTAGCGGCATTTTCAATGATCGTCCGCCCCTTTGCGCGAACTGCAGCCAATAAAATATTGATTGTTGCGCCAACAGAAACCATATCTAAAAAGATCCGCGCACCGTGTAATCCTTCAGCTGGTGCCTTGATGTACATCGCACCGTGTTCGTTGGTAACTTGCGCACCTAACGCTTCAAAGCCCTTAATGTGTTGGTCGATCGGCCGCGGGCCAATATCATCACCACCAGGCAAGCCAACAATTGCCTCACCAAACTTACCCAACAAAGCCCCCATAAAATAATAAGAAGCGCGCAAACTTTTAATGCGCCCATTTGGCAGCGGTGTAGGTACAATTTTTGTTGGGTCGATCTTGAGGATATCCGCAGTGAACGTTGAGGTCACGTGCATCGATGCCAAGATCGACATTAAATTATGTACATCCCGAATATCAGGTACCCCATCCAGTGTCACCGGCGTATCAGCTAAGATCGATGCGGGGATTAGCGCAACGGTACTATTTTTTGCGCCGCCGATCGTCACCGTACCGGATAGCGGTTTGCCACCTTGGATCCTCATTTTCTTCATATGCTACTTTCCTCACTTCAATTATAATCATTTCAATGATAAAGAATGTAACCTAAAAATACAATACCTTAGCCGCTTTGGTTAGTAATTTCTAACAATTTCTTTACAGCCGCAAAGCTTATCTAGGCTAACCATACCGAAAAATAATCAGTAAAACCAGTTTTATGATTTTACCAATTCTTAATATTTGTCATCTACTGTAATCTGTTATTTAAGCTTATTAACAGAATTTTAAGCCGTCTGTCAACTGACAAAAATAGAGGGCCGCAGTTAAATCAGCCGCTAGCCCTCTAATTTAAGCTATTTAGTTCATTTTGGAAAAAGCTTAGCTGTGGCTAGCGGTTTTGATAAAGGCTTTGTATAACCCTTCAGGCCGACTTGGCCGGGACAAAAATTCTGGATGATATTGCGCCGCCACGAAGAAATCATTTTGTGGTAATTCGATTACTTCAACTAACCGGTTATCAGGAGAAACACCTGAGAAAACTAACCCTTTAGCAGCTAAAAGTTCCCGGTATTTGTTGTTAAATTCATACCGGTGCCGATGCCGTTCTTGGATCTCAGGCACGTTATCATACGCAGCAGCGGCCACGGAACCTTTTTTAAGCACACAAGGATATAGGCCTAACCGTAAAGTCCCACCTAAGTTTTCCTTAGCATTTTGATCCGCCATTAAATCAATAATGGGATCCGCAATATCAGGTTGGGTTTCCGTGGAACCAGCAGCCTTCAAGCCGACAACGTTGCGGGCAAATTCAACACAAGCCATTTGCATACCTAAGCAAATACCGAGGAACGGCACATTATTTTCCCGCGCGTATTTGATGGCCGTAATTTTACCTTCAAGGCCCCGGTCGCCAAAACCGCCGGGAACCAAGATCCCATCAGCATCGCCTAACAATTCCGCCACATTCGCGTCGTTAACATTTTCGGAATTAAATTTAGCAATTTCCACATCAACATCGTAGAAGTAACCGGCATGCTTCAACGCTTCGGTAACCGAAATATAGGCATCTTGTAATTCAACGTATTTACCAACTAAAGCGATCTTAGTTTTGCCTTTCAAATTGCGAACCTTTTGCAACAGGCCATTCCACTCCGTCATATCAGCAGCCGGAACATTTTTCATGTTGAACCGATCTAACACGATGTCATCCATCTTCTGCTTTTGTAAATTAACTGGAATTTGGTATAGCGTATCAACATCTAAGGATTCGATGACGGCTTCTGGTGTAACGTCACAGAATAGCGCAATTTTGTTGCGCATATCTTGCGTGATCGGTTTTTCAGAACGAACAACCAAAATATCAGGTTGGATCCCCATGCCGCGCAATTCTTTAACCGAATGCTGCGTTGGCTTGGTTTTCATTTCGCCAGCCGCACGCAGATAAGGAATCAGAGTAGCGTGGATATATAACACATTATCCCGCCCAACATCGGCCTTCATTTGGCGAATTGCTTCCACAAACGGTAACGATTCAATATCGCCGACGGTCCCGCCGATTTCCGTAATGATAATGTCGGAATCAGTTGTTTTCGCCGCGCGCATGATTTTTTCTTTCAGCGCATCCGTGATGTGCGGAATTACTTGAACGGTAGCGCCGAGATAGTCACCATTCCGTTCCTTTTGTAAAACTTCGCTATAAATTTTCCCTGTCGTAACGTTGGAGTATTTATTTAAATCTTCATCAATAAAACGTTCATAGTGACCAAGATCAAGATCGGTTTCTGCACCATCGTCGGTCACAAAGACTTCCCCGTGTTGATAGGGATTCATTGTGCCGGGATCAATGTTGATATAAGGATCAAATTTTTGAATCGTTACTTTCAAACCTCTGTTTTTCAGTAGCCGTCCCAATGATGCCGCAATAATTCCTTTGCCTAGTGATGAAACAACGCCGCCTGTTACAAAGATATACTTGGTCATAACATAACTCCTTCAATATTATTCGGGGGAACACCTGAGAGTGGGCCACGTTTTTGTCATTCGCTCATAGCAAATTCAACGTAAACGTGTTTTGAAAGGCAGGTTATTGCGTCTAGCTACGCTTGCTGAACGATCCGCTACGCGTATCTTATCAGTAAGCTAGGCTAAACTCCATAACCTAGGCGCCTTTCAAAACACTCTCAAAATAAAAATAAGCTCCCCATTCCTTAGAATAGGGAGCTTATCATAACCGTTCATTGGCTTTACAAATACTTGTAAAGCGCCCAAGCAATATAATACATGGAAATCACTTAAGCGTCAAGCATTCAATTTCAAGAACAAGCAATTAAGCTTTATCGTCATCATCATCTGCGTCCGTGGCGGTACCGAAGTCATCGTCATCGTCCGCGTCGAGATCATCATCATCAAACTCAGCTAATTCACCTTCAATACCATCCGGCAAACTTTCGTCTGGTGCATCATCGCTATCATCGTCAACGTTGGCTAACAGATCATGATCAGTATGATCGCTAACGCCGGTATCGTCATCGTCGTCAACATAATCTTCTTCATCGTCGAGATCATCGTCATCGTCTTCAGGATCATCATCGTTATAGTCGATCACATCGTCATCATCACTGACGTCAGCTAAAAAGGCATTGACCTTCTTGCGCCGCTTGCGCTGTGGTTGATCTTCTTCGTCTTCTGGATGGTTGACTTCTTCATCTACTGAATCGAATGGGTACCACGAACGTAGACCCCACACGTTTTCACCCAATGAAATAAAGCTACCATCAACATTTAGATCCGTATAAAATTGTGACAGCCGATTACGGACTTCCTCATCACTTTCACCTAAATATTTTTGAATGGCATTGACTAGGTCGGCAAAAGGTAAAACATCCCCTTTTTGTTCTAAGATCGCATGTGCCACTTCGATCATTGATAATTCGTTTTTTTTCTGTCCTTTAAAAACGTCGAGTTCCAACAGGTACACGTCCTTTCACGCCGCTATTAATGTTAGTTTATCGGCTCAAGGCCACCAATAAGGTGCTGCTATTTCAGGCAGTAGCCATTCTTGTGGCCAGTTTAAGGAACGCAGTTGCAAAGTTCACAACTGCGTTTCCCCCACTCAAACCGTTGCGGTCACCGCAAGGAGCACGGCTCTGCAGTCTATCCTACATCATACTATGCCAAATTTGAAAAAGCAATATCAAGCCGTAAAAACAAGTCGCAATTGATAATCGCCGAGATGATCGCTGCCAGCAAACAATTGATATTCAATGTAAATCTCTCCAGAAACCGGCTGTTCCTTGATCCGCATATCTAGTCGCGGCGTGACCGTTTCAATCGGGATCACACCATATGGCGTTTGGTAACGGGCGATAACGCGGGTGTTACGACTAAAATGTAATTGTAGCCGCTGGTTACCTTTTTGCTCACCACGCGTGAGTTTAACATCGCCATCAGCCTCCAACTTCATCGTCACCGGAATCGGTGTGCCGTCGTCTTCGGATGTTTCTTTATACCGAATATAGAGGGCCCGCCCCACCTGCACTAACTGGCCAGGTTCATCAAAAATATGCTGTGTCGAGTCACCAGCTTGTTGTACCACCGTCTCTAAATGAATCATGATCGGTAAGCTTGTTGAAAGATCCATAATTTATTGCCACCTTTTTTCAAAGTCTATAGATTCATTATATCAGTCCCGCCACTTTCTGCGTACTATCCAACTTCAAGTAGTCGCAGGGACTTTACGGAAAAGGTATAATGAGGTGATCAGACACCAGCGCAAGGCGGTGTGTGCAAAAGTATTGAGCTCCTGAACAGCTGGAACTACGCCGGATTTACGTGCGGCTCACAGGCAGCTTTTATAAAATTACTGAAAGTACTTAACTAGTGGCCGCTTTGTTAATATTGCAACGCGCAGCCCTTAAAAAATCAATCAAAGGAAGTTATTATGGATTATCGTAATCAAATTTTACCCCGTGAAAAAGTTTTGCGCGACCCGGTGCATAATTATATTCACGTGCAGCATCAAGTTATTTTAGACTTGATCAATACCAAAGAATTTCAACGTTTACGGCGCATCAAACAATTAGGGACGGCCTCATTTACTTTTCACGGTGCTGAACACAGTCGCTTCAGTCATTCGGTTGGCGTGTACGAAATTGCCCGGCAGATCTGTGATAACTTTCAGCGTAATTTTCCAACGCAAAAGCCTGGTGACGGCTTATGGGACGACCACGAACGTTTAGTTGCCTTATGTGCGGCTCTGTTACACGATATCGGTCATGGCCCCTACTCGCATACTTTTGAGCATATTTTCAAAACCAATCACGAACAAATCACCGTTGCGGTTTTAACGGATCCAACCACCGAGGTCAATGCCGTTTTGCAACGCGTCAGCCCAGATTTCCCTGAGCAGGTCGCCAGTGTGATCACCCACGACTACCCTAATCCCCAAGTTGTGCAAATGATCTCCAGCCAAATCGACGCCGATCGGATGGATTATTTGTTACGCGATGCTTACAACACCGGCACTGAATATGGTAAATTCGATCTAACGCGAATTCTGCGGGTTATGCGCCCGTATAAGGAAGGGATCGCCTTTTCCATGGACGGCATGCACGCAGTTGAAGACTACATTCTCAGCCGCTTCCAAATGTACTTACAGGTTTATTTTCATCCGGTTTCCCGCTCAATGGAAATGATCCTACAGCATTTACTGCAGCGGGCGAAAACGTTGTATGAAGAAGGCGCCCTCCCCGCCGAAAATGTACCCCATTTGTTGTTGCCATTTTTGGAAAACGACTTCACTTTAGCTGATTACCTTAAATTAGATGATGGGGTGCTGACCACCTACTTCATTCAGTGGCAGGATTTCGACGACCCGATCCTAAGTGATCTGGCCAGCCGCTTCTTAAACCGGCGGCCGCTTAAATCCGTGAGTGTCACCGAAAAAACGCAAAGCATGCTGCCCAAGATGCGCCAATTGATCGCCGCTGTCGGCTATGATACCACCTATTATACTGCGATCAATAACAGCTACGATCTGCCTTACGATGCCTATGATCCGCACGCCGCAAATCCCAAAACGCAAATCGAGATCAGCCAACCAGATGGCAGCTTGATCGAATTGTCAACGCTAAGTGATATTGTGGCGGCGATCAGCGGCAAAATGACGGGGGATGAACGCTTTTTCTTCCCTAAGGAAATGTTGACCCGCGAAAACACCGGCAACCTATTCGCCTCAACTTATCAAGCATTTCAAAGTCATATTTTAAACGGAACTTTGGTGCCTTAAAGCGCTTGTTGCCGGCACCACTGCGCTAACGCCCACCGATGTGTTGGCCGTTTTAGCTTTTGCGCGGCTTCAGCTAACGGTAGCCATTTGATCTGATTAAAATCACCTTCCAGTGGCGCTTGGGTTTTGACTAAACCCGTTCCGGCATAAAAATGGGCGGGATGATAATAGGCCTGTTTGCGCCAAGTGGAATAAAAATATTCACTAGCTCGGCCCAAATAAGCGGTGATCTGCAAAGTGCCCCCGACCTCTTCGATCAATTCACGGGCAATCGTTTCAACATCAGATTCACCAGGCTCAATGCCGCCACCTGGTAGCAAAAAGGTATGGTTAGGCGGCTCAACGACTAAAATTTGCTGCTTGGCGGCATCCGGCACGACCACATACGCACCGATTCGCGTTTTATAAGTTAACTTAGGATCGCGTTCACCAAAAACAATTTCGTCCACAATTAATTCCTCCTAGCGTGTGTTTAAAAAAGCGTGCAGATTTGGCGCACTAGCCTGACTTAAGGCTAATGTTGAAATTATCTATATTGTAGCTGACTCATTGCCGAGTGGCCAGTGGAAAAATGAATTCAACTTAAAATACGCTAAATAAACTAGTAGCTGCGTTACAACCGATCAATACCCCACTGGCACCCGTTCTTAATAACTGAATTTAGCAAGCAGCCGTTGTTTACGCCTGTTCGCCAAAGTAAAAAGCGTGCCTAATTGAACTTAAAATTTAAGTTCAGCTAGGCACGCTTTTATCGTCAAGGGAACACTTAAAACAATAGTTACTTCTGCAACTGGTCTAGTTCCTTCATTTTTTCGGTCCGCAACTGGCCACAAGCAGCGTCGATCTCCGTGCCAAATTCACGGCGGATCTGAACGTTGATCCCCTGTTTTTTCAGGGTGTCATAAAACGCCATAACGTGCTTTTTGGGACTACGTGAATATTGATCGTGTTCTGCAACTGGATTATACGGAATCAAATTGACGTAAGCCAAATGACGGATATTCTTCAACAAGGCCGCCAATTGTAGCGCTTCTTCTGGGTGATCATTAACATCATTAAGCATGATGTATTCAAACGTGATCCGGCGGTTAGTTGCGGCCAGATAATAATGCACCGCAGCGAATAGCTTGTCTAAATTCCAAGTGCGGTTGATCCGCATGATCTTGCTACGTAACTCATCGTTAGGTGCGTGCAACGAAATTGCTAGATTGACCTGCGTATCCCGGTCCGCAAAGTCACGAATTTTGTTGGCTAAACCGCTGGTGGAAACGGTAATGTGGCGCGCCCCGATCTCTAGGCCTTTTTGATCGTTAACAATTTCTAAGAACTTCATCACGTTGTCAAAGTTATCGAACGGTTCACCAATGCCCATAACGACAATGTGGCTGACCCGCTCGCCTTCACCTTTTTCATCTAAATGCCGTTGAATTTGGACGACTTGGGCCACAATTTCGCCGGCGGTCAAATCCCGCTGCTTCTTAACTAGGCCACTGGCGCAGAAGGTACAGCCAATGTTGCAGCCGACCTGCGTGGTCACGCAGACGGATAAACCGTAGTCGTGGCGCATTAAAACAGTTTCGATCATTAATTTATCTTCTAACTCAAATAAATACTTAGCGGTTTCGCCATCTTTAGATTCTTGAACCACCAATGATTTTAAGGGGGTAAAATCAAAATTTTCTTCCAATAATGCGATTGTTGCCTTAGACAGGTTTGTCATCGCTGCAAAACTAGTTACCCGTTTGATATAAAGCCAATCCCACGCCTGCGTTGCCCGAAATTTTTTGTCACCATGTTCAATAAACCAATCAATTAAATCTTGTTTGTTCAATCCATAAATGGACGTTTTTGCCATTATCCTGCCTCCGTTTTTCTGTGTTCACAATAACGCTTATGTTAGCCTAACTCAGCGCACCACGCAAGTTAATTCGTTGCCCGCGCTAAAATGACGCGTTGTGATTGGGTTCTGCTACTTTTTTAGTTATACTTATTTTAACAAGGGGGTTTTAGTATGTTAAAAGAATTTCGGGACTTTTTGATGCGCGGCAACGTAATGGATCTGGCGGTGGCCGTGATCGTTGGTGGCGCCTTTACCACGATCGTCAAGTCACTGACCACTAACCTGATCAATCCACTACTGGCCTTGTTCGTAGGTAAAGTCGATCTATCTGGCATCGTTTTGACTTTAGGCACGGCGCAATTCAAAGTCGGTGCGTTTCTAAATGACGTGATCAACTTTATCGTGATCGCTTTCGTCATTTTCCTACTGCTAAAAGGCATTACCAAACTGCGGAATCTAGCGGCCCACGAAACCGCTGCAGCAGAAACACCACCAACTAAGGAAGAAGAATATCTGAAAGAAATTCGCGATTTATTAACGCAACAGCAACAAAATAAATAAAGGGCCTAAATCCGCAAGCATTGCGGATTTTTTTAATACCAAATACCAAGCGCTAGCACCAAAAGCCAACCGCCAAATTGCCACCAGCGCGTCAGCACCAATAGCGCCAAATAATCGCGTAAAGCCCCTAAGCCAATGTAACTGAGTGGCGTCGGCGCCGCGTAGTAGCACCACTGATACGGCAAACGTTGGGCGTACAATGCCGCCCGTAAAAGGTGAAAATTACTGGTCAATAGCCCTAGCGTTGTGCCGGATAATTTGGCCACCGATAGCTGTAAATTCTCCCAAGTCGACGTTGAGCGGGTCTCTAAAATAAGGGCTGCGGCTGGTACCCCCATTTGCTGTAACGCGGTGGCCATCGCCTGTGCTTCCGACCAGGGCTCATCTGCTCCCTGCCCACCAGAAACCACCAATTGACAACCATAACGCTGGTAAAGGCGGGCTGCTTGACGGACGCGGTAAGCCAAGGTCAGCGATAATTGCCCATCGGGACGCAAACCGGAGCCTAACACAATGATTGTTGCCGGTACCTGGGACTGCGGATAAAGCACCAAAAGTAAACTTCCCAGCACGTACGCCACCCAACCGGCACTGAAGTACCCCACACTTAACCATAACAATCGAAGCAATTGACTTGGCCACCACAGCGTCACCAGCGGTAAAGCAAGTAAAAGCAAGGCCACTAACTGCAAAGCGCGGTAGGCCAAGTGCTCACCGTGCTGGCGGATCAACCGGCGAGCAAAGCGCCAAAATAAATAACCGATCAGCCAAAATAGGCCACTAGTCAGCACGTAAAGTCCCGGCAAAAGGGGCGCCAAGCGGCTAACCAGATCCAATTGCCAAACAAGCAATAAGCCGGTTGCGACTAGGCCATAACCTGCCAACCAAAATTGCTGGCGCCAAGCAGCCAAAAGCAGTGAAAAAGCACCTAAAAAGACGATCAACCACCACATATCACTCACCTCAGTTAACGAAATAAGCGTGCTCAAACTAGCCATTTAACCGCTAATTTAGCACGCTTATTTAGAATGTATTTGGAATAGTATTCAGTCATGCTGGCTAAATACCACATTAGTAATACCGCTAATTATCCAAATATGCTCTAAGTCGAAACTTTATTTCGTTTCTTTATGGAATTTATTTTCAAACAAGGGACTTACTGGCTTGTTTTCGTGGATCCGTTTGATCGCATCGCCAATCAGTGGGCCAACGGAGATCTGAACGACTTTGGCGATCAATTTTTCTTTAGGCAGTTGGATCGAGTCAGTGACCACTAACTGTTTGATCGGTGAATTGGAAATACGTTCGATCGCTGGGCCAGATAAAACGGCGTGGGTCGCACTGGCGTAAACTTCGGTTGCACCAGCATCCATTAAGGCTTGCGCCCCTAAAGTAATGGTGCCGGCAGTATCGATCATATCGTCGATCAAAATACATTTCTTACCTTTAACGTCACCGATGATGTTCATAACTTCAGCAACATTAGCCTTAGGCCGCCGTTTGTCGATGATCGCTAATGGTGCTTTCAAGAATTCTGCTAATTTCCGGGCCCGCGTAACGCCACCATGATCAGGTGAAACCACCACCGCATCATCGTCAACACCATGTGTTAAGAAATAGTCAGCGATCAGTGGTGCCCCCATTAAATGATCAACGGGAATATCGAAGAAACCTTGAATTTGCGCAGCGTGCAGATCCAACGCCAAAATTCGGGTGGCGCCTGCCATTGCTAACATATTAGCCACTAACTTAGCCGTGATCGGTTCACGCGAACGCGCCTTACGGTCTTGCCGCGCATAACCATAGTAAGGCATCACAAGATTAATTGATGCAGCAGAAGCGCGGCGTAAAGCATCGATCATGATCATCAATTCCATTAAGTTATCATTAACTGGTGCGGAAGTTGATTGGATCACGTAAACGTTGTCGCCACGAATGCTTTCTTCAATATTGATGCGAATTTCACCATCGCTAAAGCGATCCACCGTGGTCTTACCAAGCTCGACCCCGACTTCATCGGCAATTTTTTGCGCTAATGGCTTGTTTGAATTCAAAGCAAAGATTTTTAGCTTTGGATCAAAATAATGTTCTGACATGAGAGCCTCCATTTTAATTTAATGTCGTTTAAGTTAAACCCACATTATAAATAATAGGTAATTTAGCCGGACAAATCAAGCGTGACTGCGAAAACTTACGCTATTTTCATGAAAGATTAATTTTCAGGTTCGTGGGGTAGTTTGGCCCAATAATCGGCTTTGTTGGTCTGCCGCGCGCGGGCAATGGCCATATCATGGTAAGCCACATCATTGGTGATCGTAGAGCCTGCCGCAACAAAAGCATGGTCAGCGATATCGACCGGCGCAACAATATTAGCGTTGCTGCCAACAAAAGCCCAGTCGCCAACGTTGGAGTGATGCTTATTCAAACCATCATAATTAACAAAAACAACCCCACAACCAACGTTGATATGTTCACCTAAGGTGGCATCCCCGACATAGGATAAATGGCCCACCTTCGTGTACGCACCTAATTGTGCTTTCTTAACTTCACAGAAATTACCGATATGCACGTATTCGCCGATCTCAGATTGAGGCCGCAAATGGCTCATTGGGCCAATATTACTGTGGTCATGCATAACCGATTCTTCGATAGTGGAACTGGTGATCTGAACATCATTGCCAATTTTTGCATCACGCAAAGTTGAACCCGCGCTAATATAGCAGTCACTGCCGATCACCGTTTTTCCTTTTAATGTGACCCCGGCTTCAATGGTGGTGTCGGCCCCGATCTCAACGCCGATCTCAATATA
This sequence comes from Loigolactobacillus binensis, assembly GCF_005405165.1. Lineage (GTDB taxonomy): Bacteria > Bacillota > Bacilli > Lactobacillales > Lactobacillaceae > Loigolactobacillus > Loigolactobacillus binensis. The sequence goes on along the minus strand of NZ_BJDN01000011.1, from coordinate 33,117 downwards.
CGTCGCCGCTGGGTCGATCAACGTGACGCCGTTGACCATGTGTTGTTCATTGATTCGGCGCTGCATGATCGCAGTGGCCTGTGCCAAGGCCGCCCGCGTATTGACCCCAAGTGATTCTTCGAAGTCCTTCATCCGGTAAGCCGAAACGATCTCGCCTTTAGCCTTTAAAATACCGATCACGTCCGTTAAATAATACTCACCTTGGGCATTATCATTCCCGACTTCATGCAAAGCCGCAAATAACGCCGCGTTATCAAAGCAATAAACGCCGGTATTGATCTCCGTGATTGCAGCCTCTTCATGACTGGCATCCTTTTGCTCAACGATTTTTTCCACAACGCCTAAGTCGTTACGAATGATACGCCCGTACCCTGTGGGATCCGCTGCCGTCGCCGTCAAAACAGTCGCTTTGGCGCCTTTTTCCTTATGGTACTCAAATAACTGTTCAAAAGTTTTAGCGGTCAATAGTGGCGTATCGCCACTGACGATCATGGTCATCCCTGCTTGATCACCTAGTTGCGCCTCCGTTTGCAAAACGGCATCCCCAGAACCTTTTTGCACCGCCTGAAGCGCATAATCCGTTCGTTGACCTAAAGCTGCCTTCACCGCGTCAGCCCCGTGGCCGATCACCGTAACGATCTTATCCGGTTGCAATTGCTCGACTTGGGTCAACACGTGATCCACCATCGGCCGACCACAAACGGGATGTAAAACTTTTGCTAATTTTGATTTCATGCGGGTCCCTTGGCCAGCCGCCAAAATCACCGTGTACTTTGCTGTCATTTCTCTACCTCTATTCCGCGATTATGCTGCCGCACCACTGCAATGACCTAGAAAATAGCAAAAAAGTTAGCTTGCCGAATAAGCCGCGCAAGCAAGCGAAAAATACGCTGCAAACTAATTGCTACCTCCGCTAGACCAATGATTTGGTTAAACAGCATTTACCTAACTATCATAGCCTAGTCATAAATCACTGACAAGTGGTGCCACCGAAAAAGGGCCAAAAAGGCGGTGTGTCAGCAGCACGCTCACCGTTAGCACTGCCCTAGGCCGCAAAAAAAGTGCACCCCACAGTCGATTTGGCTAAGGGTTGCACTTCTATCAATCTGGCTGCGCCGTTGTTGTCAGCGTACTGATTTCCTTGGTATGACTGAGCCGCTCATAAAATAAACGGTCCCGGCGAAAAGCCATTGTCAGCATAACGTGCAGGCCAAAAACAGCCAGCACCACCCCGACCACTAACAACGCCAGTAAATAATAATCAAACTGGCTGCGCGGTGCCCGACTTAACCCGTGTAGCAAAAGCACAGGTAAACTAAGTGTCGGCACCACTGCGCCGTACAATAATAGTTGCCGCCAGAACAGCTGCCACCACCGTAACGGAACGGGCAAAGCGGCAGTGATCTGAATTTTGACCACCCATTTACCTAGCGTATTGCCGCGCCACAAACCAGGCAAGATCACAAAATAGCCTAATACTTCTAAGGCGTACCACAAGCTGGGAATGCGGGTCACATTATACGGCAAGTCGCGACTTAACAAGTCGACCAGCGCACTGACCACCGTCAAAAATAACCAGTCAACGATCAAGGCGACCAACCGGCGGCTAAAACTGACCCGGCGCCCTTTAACTAACTAACGCCGTGGTCAGCATTTGACGTGAAGTTGGAAACAACGGTGTCAGCAAAGGCGCTAACCCATAACCGATCAGTCCCCCTAACGTATTGAGCATTAAATCATCCAAATAGCCGATAAGGCCGTGGATAAATCCCGTAAAGGCCTGAAAGTTGTGTCGTTTCAAAAAATAGGGTCAAGGCAAAACTTAACAGCAAGACCTGCGGAAAACGACGCTGAAAATAATAACGCAGGTAGGCACCAAAGGGAATGGTCAAAATCACGTTAAACGTTGGCTGCACAAAGGCACTCTGCTTAAGCGCCGGCAAATAAGTACTCGGCTCACGCCACTGTAGAACCGTTTCCTGCATGAATTCGCGAACAAATAAAAATGGTTTTAAATTGTAGTGTGGCGATGTGTATAACGCCACCAAATGCCGTGGCGGTAACGGTAACACGACTAAAAAGTAAGCCGTCAACAAATAAAAAACAAACGTATACAAAACAAAAGCACGCCAACCAGTCAGCGCGCCATACTTACGGTATTGATGGATCAAAAACGGGATCGTGATCGCTAACGCTAGAAATGGAAAAACTAACAATGCGATTTTGATTGGGTATAAATAAGCGCGCATACGTTACTTAAAGGTGCGGCGCAAATAATTGCCTGGGGCCACGTGAATTGTTTTATCTCGGCTATCAACCTTATCCACCGACAACAAAGCCGTGTAATCGGCGATCGCCCGCTCACCGGCAAACGCTGATTCAGCAAAAACAGTCACGCCAACCAATTCAGACTCGAACTCTTCGATCAAGCTCTTCATTCCGTTGACGGTGCCGCCGCCTTTCATAAAGTCATCAACGACCAAAACACGCGAGCCCTTTTTCAAACTGCGCTTGGATAATTCCATTTTTTCCACTCGTTCGGACGATCCGGAAACGTAATTAACGCTAACCGTCGATCCTTCAGTGATTTTCGAATCGCGGCGCACGATCACAAACGGAACGTTTAAGTATTGGGACACACTTTGTGCGATCGGGACCCCTTTGGTTGCCACCGTCATCACCGCGTCAACCTCTTGGGCAACGTATTGGGTGGCGATCAGCCGGCCAACCGTACGTAAAACTTCTGGCTGCCCGAGAAGATCAGATAAATAAACGTAGCCACCAGGTAAAAGGCGGCTTTGTTCGGACAATTCAGCCGTCATCGCTTCAATAAATTCTGTTGCTTCATCCTGACTGATCGTTGGAATAAAGCGGACACCACCAGCCGCACCAGGAATCGTTTCTAAGATCCCAGTTCCGCGATTATGAAAGGTTCGGCGTACAATACCTAAATCCTCACTGATCGAAGACTTAGCCGATTCATAACGCTTCGCAAAAAAAGTTAATGGGACTAATGTATGGGGCCGCTCTAATAAATAGCGGGTAATATCGATCAACCGTTCACTTCGTCTTATTTTCAATTAATCCACCTCATTTCAAGACATTCGCTTGTCTATTATATAGAGTTTACCTCAAAAAGGCTAGCATTTATCGTCTTTTAGCCAAAATAGTTCGTTTTTAATTAAAAAGGGACTAGTGTGGCGCGCAAAAAGTACTAATGCATCGTAGTTATCAGATCAACGGCCTTAACTAATTTTTAGGACTTTGAAGTTTAGCCGGAACAGGGCAGAGTGGGTTAGATTCCATTCCGGGGCGTGAGGACGGAACGCGTGGCGGTTTGGCGAGCTAACTTTTCCAGTTTAAAGCAAAAGCAGGTGGAAAAGTGGATCTCGCCAATACCGCATAGTTCTAAATGGTAAAGCCCACCATTAAGAACTATCGACACAGCTGATCCTCGCGCCCTGCATTCCATCTGGCCGCAGCCGAGCATTGAAATGTTATTTGTGTAAACGACGGCTATAGTAAAAACAGTTATACCATCAAGCGTAGTAGAGAAAGTTTATTTCCAGTGTTGCTTATAGTTAATGCTGCTACTCAACTTGAAAATTACGAACGATTAGAGCCGTTAAGCCACATTTGATTGACTAATCAAACGATTAAATTGATCAACAGTTAATGTTCAACCACTGCCAAGGTGGAATGGAGGCGCTGGCGTATCACTGGCGCTCGTTCTTGATAACTAACTTTAGCAAACATTTGTTGTTTGAACGTGTTCGCTAAACAGAACGTGCTTCCCGTTGTCGATTGGACTAAGCCAAAAACCGGCAAGTCCAAGTCGCACGCGTTGCCATGTTTCTTGCGGTGACCGAAACGGTTTGCGTTGAGGAAACGCAGTTGCGGACTTTACAACTACGCTCCTTAATTTTGCCACAAGAATGGACAACGACGCGTTAATCAGGACTTTGGAACAAAGTCTGCCACTATTAGCAAGTCCGTCCTCGCGCCCCGGAATGGAATCAAACCCACTCTGCTAGTTCAAACCATTTAATAATGGCCGTACCAGATAAACTTCGCGGCAAAAGCCTTTCATACTATTGAAAACGTGCTGCGCCCGTGAATATTTGGCGCATAAGCCAAAAACCGTAGGCCCACTGCCGCTCATTTGTGCTGCATCGGCACCGAAGCGCAACATTTGCTGGCGCAATTGCTTGATCTGCGGGTAACGCTGACTAGTGATCTCGGCCAAAGTATTGCCCATGCTAGCCAAAATTTGCGGATAATCCCCGGTTTCAATAGCGGCAACCATTTGGTCGATCGGTGGATGGTAAAGTTGCGCATCATACGAAATGGCGCGCAAAATACTAGGTGTCGAAACGCTGGCGCCAGGTTTAGCCAGCACCACCCAAAACGGCGGTAACTTAGGCAACAAGGTGATCTCATCCCCGCGTCCAGTCACCAGCGCCGTTTGCGAGTAGACACAGTACGGAACGTCCGAATCAATGGCCAAGCCTAAATGGGCCAGCTTTGCCAGCGGCCAATTTAATTGCCACAAACGATTCAACCCGCGTAAGACGGCCGCTGCATCCGAACTGCCACCACCTAAGCCGGCGGCCACCGGAATCTGTTTGCGAATATGGATCCGCGCACCATAAGTCACGCCTGCTTGCTGCTGCAGCAAATGGGCCGCTTGAAAAGCTAAATTACGGTGATCCACCGGCAAGAAGCCGCTATCTGTGGTCACCGTGATCTGTCGGGTTGTGGTTGTTGCCAACTCAACGTAATCCGCCAAATCGACTGAAGTCATCACCATTTTCCATTCGTGCTCACCATCGGCATGCTGAAAAAGGGCGTCTAAGCTTAAATTTATTTTTGCCGGTGCCTTCTCCGTTATTTCCATGCTCATTCCACCTGATCACTTGATTTGTTTCCAATTATACTAACTTTTACGCCAAGTTAAAAGTAGGATCAACTATCAAAAAGCAACTTAAAAACGCAGCGGCAACATTACCTAAACCATGCGTACCAACTGCGTCTATTTTTTTAGAGCAATAATGTGAAGTAAGCACCGGCTAGCTCACTAAAATTAAATGTGCAGTGCGTGAATGAATAACCCGGATGCGAAGATCCAGATACAAATTATCACTAAATAAATCAAGAAAAACTTCATGCTCTTTTTAAGGATCTCACCTTCTTGACCTTGCAAGTTGGTAGCAGCCGAAGCCACGGCAATACTTTGGGGGGAAATCATTTTACCTGCAGTTGCCCCAACGGCATTGGCGGCGACGACCCAGTAGGTGCTATCATGTAGCGCAACGGCCGCCTGCCGCTGCAAGTTACCAAATAGCACGTTGGCCGACGTGTCAGACCCCGTTACGAAGGTGCCTAAAGCACCGATCAATGGCGCCACGATCGGATAGAACGCGCCCAATAGGCCCACTAAGGTTGCGGCGATACTCGCGATCATGCCACTGTAACCCATCACTTTGGCTAAGGCGACGATCGCGCAGACAGTGATCAAAGTTTGGACCATCTGCACCGCCGTTTTGCCTAAGATTTTGAAAATTTCACCGAGCTTCATCTTCTGGATCAGTCCCCCGATGATCGTCGCTAAAATAATCAGCGTCCCCGGCGTCGATACCCAATTGAAAACATACGGCTTGGCACCAGCACCAGTATAGATCGTGATCGCTGACTTGATTCCAGTCAGGAAGTGATTCAATGGTGGTACTAATGGTGAGGCCAACATGACGAAAACAAAAACGAGAATAAAAGGCATGGCAGCTAACACAAATTCGTTGGCCTTAGGCGCAGCGACCGCCGTTTTTTTCGTGCCTGGATGCTTATGTTCGTACCGTAGTGCGAATAAAACCGTGACGATAATACAAACAATGGAACCAATAATTGCTGGTAATTCTGCGCCTAGAAAACGCGCAACAAAAATTTGGGGTAACCCAAAAGCAAGGCCGGCAGCTAACGTCGGTGCCCAAACTTCGCGAATGGCTTTAAACCCACCACCGATCAAAGCAACCATCACAAATGGAATGATAATGATCAACGGTAATAATTGAATCGTGACTAAGTAAGATAAGTGCATCACGTCTAAACCACTGATCTGCGCCAAGGTGGTCACCGGCAAGCCGATCGCACCAAAAGCAGTTGGCGTCGTGTTAGCGATTAAACAAATGGTTGCGGATAAAATCGGATTGACCCCAAATGCGATCAAAATACTAGCTGGGATGGCAACGGCTGTACCAAACCCGGCAATAGCTTCCAAAAAACCACCAAAGCCCCAAGCAATGATCAAGACCAATAATCGTTTATCACTGGTAATACTAGATAAACCATTACGGATCGTTGCCATACTGCCGCTGGCGGTGGTCAAATTGTACGTAAAAACTGCGGCAATAATAATGTAGACGATCGGCCAGATCCCCATTACCGCACCTTCCAGAGCAGCTGTCAAACTATCAAGAATATTCATCCGGAAAACAAAGATTGCCAATACCAGCGTCAAAATAAGTCCAATGGAACAAGCTTTACTACCTGCCATTTTCAATACGCCTAGCGCAAAAATAAGCCAAATAATTGGTAACAATGCCGTTAGAAATAATCCCCAATGCATAAATTGTACCTCCTTATAATAAAATTAATATCAGCCGATAATGACATTGTAACCGATTTCATTGCTGCTGTAATCCTTTTTACCTTAGCCAACTTAGATCAATCCTGCGCTTTATTTGCCTATTTTTGCACAAAAATCGTTCTCGGGATGGCTAAAGTAATGCCCCGCCCTTGATCTAGCCAACTGAACCCAAAGTCATTTTTTCACGAAGAACGTGCAGGGTTCGTTTAAAAAATAATAAAAAAAACTCAGCGTCTTCTCAACTCTGAGTTTAACTTCTCAATTGTAGATTGGATCAATCAGCCAACGTTAAGGCTTGTAATTGTTGCCGTAGGGTTTTTAGCTCAATTTGTCCCGGCGCGGAGGCTGCACCGACCGTACCAAAAGTTAAGGCTGAGCCGAAAACTTGGCCACTGATCCGGCTCACCTTACCCAGCTCGCCCATGGCCATGGTGATCAAAGGCACCGCTAATTGCTGGTGCGCTACTGCCGTGGCGCTTAACAAGGTCGCTACGTCCACCGCCGATTGCGGCATCACCGCAATTTTAGCCACATCCGCACCTAAAGCTACCATTTGCGTCAAACGCTGGACAATTTCTGCTTGCGGCGGTGTTTTTTCGAAATCATGACTGCTCATGATCACGGCGATCCCAGCCGCATGCGCCGCGGCCACCAATGGCTTAACCACCGCAGCCGGCAAAAATAGTTCGATATCCAACGCCGCAGTCAGCTGATCAGCGATCACCTGCTGGTATATACTGGCGTAAGCCGCGGTGGTCAACGCCATTGCGCCACCTTCTGCTTGTGTTCTGAAAGTCGTCAACAACGGGATCGGCCCCAATAACTGCAATAATTTGGTGGCGGTAGCCCGATAACTTGCGGCGTCTAAAATAGCCTGATAATAATCTAACCGCCATTCAATCAGATCAGGTTGCGCGGCGACGGCTTGTTCGGCTTGGGCCAACACGGCAGCCTGATCGCGCCCAGTTAATGGCACGGCGATTTTTGGTTGTCCCTGTCCCAAGGTGACTTGGTTTAATTTAACGACTTGCGTAGTCAATCTCAACACTCCTTTTTAAGCGTGACTTATTTACCGGCATCCGTGAACAGTAATTCGTGAATATAGTCAACCGGCATCGCAACGCCAGTCCAAAGCTTAAACGCTTGCGCCCCTTGTTCCAGCATCATACCTAAGCCGTTAAAGACGTGCGCAACGCCAGCTTGTTGCGCGACCTGCATTAATTTAGTCTCCCGTGGTGCATACACCGTGTCGAACACGATCATATCCTTACGGAAGAAGGTGGAATCCGTGATCAAACTCATCTCTTGCAGCGGCTTCATCCCAACCCCAGTTGCGTCGCAATAGATCGCCGACTCAGCAATTTCAGAACGTAACTTAGCCTGTTCATCTAATGAATACAAAGTCGCGTGACATTTTGTTTGAGCGTTGATCGTGGCCACATTCTTCTTGGCCTGGGCCCATTGCGCATCCTGAGCGTTGAAAATGGTGATTTCCTTAACGCCATCTAACGCCGCCTGAATGGCGATCGCCGTTCCCGCACCGCCTGCACCGGCCAAAGTCATTTTTTCGCCGCGAATATCTAAGTTTTCGTCGGCTAAAGATTGCATGAACCCCGTCCCATCAGTCGTATAACCGGTTAAAATTCCATTATCGTTGACGATGGTGTTCACGGCGCCGACCATTTCCGCTGCCGGATCCAATTTGTCTAACAGCGGGATCACCTTTTGTTTATTCGGCATGGAAATATTCGACCCGCGCATCCCTAAACTGCGGATCGCTGCGATAGCTCCCGGCAATTCTTTGTTAGTGACATCGAACGCCAAATAAGCGTAGTTCAAACCTAATTTAGCAAAAGCATTATTGTGCATTGTCGGCGACATTGAATGCCGGATCGGATACGCCATTAAGCCAATTAAAATTGTGTGCCCATCAATTCGTTCAACCATAATAAAATTTCCTTCTTTCATGAAATAACCATTAAAAATTTAATGAAAAGTAAATACTAATAGAATTTATCTATGTTTCAGCTTAAAATGAAACTAGCGTCATTTAGCACCATAATTATAATTTTAGAACATTGAAGTTTAGTTGGAACCAAGCTAACTCGATTCGCTGATCAGTTTACCTTATTTTAAACCGCGTTAAGAAAGTAGGGACATCATGAATCTTCGTCATTTAATTTTTTTCCGGGAATTAGCCCGGACGCAGTACATGGCTGAGGCTGCGGAAAATTTAGATATTTCCCAACCATCGTTAAGTTACGCCATCAGTCATTTGGAACAAGAACTAGGCGCGCCGCTATTTGAAAAAACCGGCCGTAATATTAAATTAACTGCGATCGGCAAAACTTATTTGGCCTTTGTTGAGCGGGCGCTGGATGAACTCGATCACGGGGATGAATTGATTGCACAGCTCCTGGACGTCACCGCCGGCCACATTCGCTTAGGTTTCACGTACACTCTCGGGCAACGTTTGGTCCCTGAATTAGTCACTGAGTTTCAAAAACAACAAAGCAATCGCCAGATCACTTTTTCGTTTAGCCAAAACAACACCACCGAATTGTTAACCGGCTTATTAAATGACCAATACGATTTCGTTCTGTCATCTTATATCGCCAAAATCGGCAACCAAAGCCTGCGCGATAAATTAACTTTTGTGCCTTTGGTCAAGCAAGAAATCGTTTTGGCGGTGCCTAACAAACATCCCTTAGCGCGCTTTGATACGATCTCGTTGAAGCAAATTCAGAACTACCCCTTAATTTATTTTACCAAAAATAGTGGGTTGCGCCCGTTGCTGGATCAATTATTACAGACCGCTCACGTTCAACCTAACATTCAAAGTGAAATTGAAGAGGATCACACGGTGATCGGCTTTGTTCAATATGGTTACGGTATCGCTTTAGTGCCTAACCTACCACAACTCGACCGCCGCCTAGTACATATTATTCACCTAAAAGAAGCCGACGCCAAGCACCAAATTTATTTGGTCTTAAAAGATAACCACTTCATTGCCCCTTCAGCAACCCGCTTTCAAAATTTTGTTGAGCGTTATTGCCAGGAAAATTTTACGACTCCCCAACGCTTGCTTTAAAAATGTGGCGCCACGTCTGCAGTCGATCACCGCTAACGTGCGCCACATTTTTGCGTGCTTATTGCCCTTTGCTGGCCGCCGCTCCGGCAATGTAGCCCGAAGCGATCGCCCAAGTATTCATCATGCTCGGCATTGAATCATGGCCGTTGGCGCCGCCGACCACTTCACCTGCGCCGTATAAATGCGCCACCGGTTGTTCGTTATTGTCTTCCAACGCTAAGGTATTGGCCCGCGCTGAAAAACCACCTAGAGTCGTGGCAAAACGATCCCGTTGCTCAATAATATAGTACGTATCACCAACAAATTCATGCAAGAATTCTGGTTGCCGGCCAAATTCAAGATCCTTTTGGGCGCGAACATAGTCGTTATAGTGGCTTACGGTAGCAGCTAATTGCGCCGCATCGATCCCCGCTGCTTTTGCGGCGGTGGTCAAGGAGCCCTTGACTAAAATCGGACTATGTTGCCCGTTGTTAGCAAAATAACCTGCGATCTCTGCGGCAGTAAAGTCGTGCAGTACTAACAAATGATAAAATTCGTGCCAAGTCCGCGCATCCATCACCATAAAGGCGATCGAATCAGGCTGCTGTAAAATCGCGTCCCGGAATTTAACGTAAACATCAGATTCATTAACGATCCGGTGACCTTTTTTATTGACGTAAATGGCCCCCATATCCGTCGCCTTTTTGGAGGCGTAGGTGGTCAACTTCGCGATCCCTGGTTCCACCTCAACACCGTGGGGATAAACTTTATACCAATCAAGATCGTGGGTCTTCAAGTTCAATGGTGCCATAAATTGATAGGCGTCCCCAGTGGAAGTCATCGGCCCGTAGTAGTCGATCTGCTGACTTTTAGTGCTACGCATCTTATCGTTGGCACCGTAACCACCGGAAGCCAGTACAACCGCCTTTGCGTGCACCTGGGTTGTTTTATGCGCGCCTTCCGCCACAAAACCCGTTAGTTGGCCAGACTTATTTCGCAACAGCTCCTCGACCCGCGTATCCAGCAAAATCTGGCCACCTTTAGCCGCAAAGGCCTGCGCTACATTTTTGATAAATTCATAGCTGCTGGCACTTGGTAATTCAATTTGCCGTTCCAGTGAATGCTCTGGGGTTTGCGTCTGCGCTTTTTGATAGTTTAACCCGGCAAACTGGCTGATAAAATCAATTGCGGCACCAATGTTATGCACCATTAAATAACTGAGTTCCGGATAGTTGGTGTTGCCGCTTTCACGCGCAACATCGTCAAATAACCGCTTAGGTGAATCAGCGGCGGCTGCGGTGCCAAAAATGGCCTGGCTAACCTTAGACCCGGTACCAACCACATTAGAGCCGTTTAAAATTGTAGCGCCACCTAAATAGCCATTTTTTTCGACTAGTACCACTTTTTTACCTAAACTCAGGGCCCGGCAAGCCGCAACTAGCCCCGCTTCACCGCCACCAATGATCGCAACATCCGCGGTAACAGCAACCGTTTCATGCGCAACTTTCTTAGTGGTCGCTGGCACCAACTTGACCCCCTGCGTACGAACTGCTTTTTGCGCTGAATCTAGAATCGCCTTGGTCATTACTGTGGCGCCACTGATCGTATCAACGTCAAACGTTTGCTGTTCCAGTACGCTGGCTTTTAATTTATCGAATACTTGATTGAAAATCCCCGGTGTTTCCGAATGACGTACCACTTGTAGATCCTCAATATGATCATTATCCACTGCAACTTCAAAAGTGATCGGGCCGTTATGTCCTTGCGCTTGGGCCGTAATTTTATCTAATGTTTTCACGATCATAACCTCCTGTTAAACGTTCATCGATTAGGTTCTGACAAAATACTGATTAACCTTGCTGGGTTGAGCAAAGACTGCAAAGTTAGTTTTCACCGCCTACTGGTTTTGGTTGACCACTTAATTGTGAAATAATATTTTTATTGGGCACCCACACCACAAGCAGACGACTAAAATAAGTTGATTGACTATACCGTAATCATGCCGCTTAATAACGATAAAATAAATAATAATTCGTGAACGAATCAATAGAATTCATCTATTAATTAAGGCTATATAATAAACAAATCCATGTTTTATCAGCTTTCATGATCAATATTACACAAAATTAATTTGGCTATTTTACGCGAATTATTTTGGAGGCAGTAAAGAAATGGCGCGCGCCGAAATGGGATGAAAACGAAGCGCTTAGCTGCCCTGGCCGGATGATAGCGTTGTGCCAAAGTCTTGATAACACGCCGATTGAGAACTTCTTCAACCTACTCAAGCGTGAATGCTTAAATAGATATCGGATTGATGAGTTTGACTGATCTGCGTAAACTCGTAACTGTGTATGTGGACCGGTTCAACAACGTTAGAATCCCAAGAAACAAAAATGGCCTGACCCCTGTGGAATACCGGCACCAAACCATGGCAGCTTAACTTAAAATATAAATCATCTAACTTTTCTATTGCAATTCAAAACAGGTCTAACTGCTTTTACTGGCACTTTTACGTACAGCTTATATTTGTTGTGCAATAATAATTGCCAGCTGCGTAACTAGATTTGGCACGTGTTATCGCGGCCAGATGGAATGGAAGCGCGAGTGGATCAGATGTGTCGATGGCGCTTAATGGCGGTCCTTGCCATTTAGGGCCATGCGGTATTGGTGAGATCCACTTTTCCACCCGCTTTTGTTTTAAACTGGAAAAGTTAGCTCGCCAAACCGCCACTCGTTCCGTCCACTCGCGCTGAAATGGAATCCACCAATCTTAATCCAATTTAACTATAAACGCTCCGCTCATTAGCCCGAATTGGGGACAAAAAAACTCAGGGCTTATTTAGCCCTGAGTCAAAAATTCTTTTTTTAAGATGCCGCAGTTTGCTGGTCATCATCAAATTCAATTTTAATTGTTTTCGTTAATAGATCGGCATAGCTATAAGAAACCCGCTCGAAAGCATTTTCTTCTTGATCTAAGTCAACGACGAAAACGGAAGGGTATGTTTCGTGCAAAATTCCTTTGCGTTTGGTAACTTTCTTCCGCCCAGCTTGCGCGACGACCATCATTTTCTTTCCGACTTTACTATCGAGATTGGCTTTAATGCTCGCTAGTGTAATTGGCATCTGCTTCACCTCTTCTTAAGATAAAGTCTAGTATATCATGAATTGGTAAAATTTGCAATTATACCACAAGCTTTTATTTAGCGCAACAAAAAGCGCAGGAAAAAAATTAAAGTTTCACATTCGCCGTGATTGCGTTCGCCAAGCGCACGAAATCGGTTACGCTTAAGCGTTCACCGCGAATACCAGGCGCGATTTCCACGGCAGCTAAAACTGCGGTCAAGGCAGCTTTAGTGTCCTCATCTTTGCCATACAAGGCGGTTAAATTATTCCACAAGCTTTTCCGCCGCTGGGCAAAACTGCCGCGCACTAGCCGCGCAAATTCCTTATCGTCGGTGGCCACTGCCGGCGGCGTTACATGGCGGGTCAAGGCGACGATCGCCGAATCCACATTGGGTTGGGGCACGAAAACGGTTTTTGGCACGATAAAGGCTAACTTAACCGCCATTTGGTACTGCACTGCTACTGACAACGAACCATAAGCCTTACTGCCTGGCGCTGCCGCCAAACGCTCAGCGACTTCCTTTTGCATCATGACAACAATCTGACTGAACGCGACCCCACTTTCCAACAAGCGTAATAAAATGGGGGTCGTGATGTAATAGGGTAGATTGGCCACCACTTTGATCTGATGCTGACCATCAAAATGGTCCCGGATCAAGGTTGCAAGATCACTTTTCAAAACATCCTGGTTCACCACGGTCACGTTGGGATAAGGCGCTAGCGTATCGGCTAAGATCGGCAACAACCGTTGATCGATCTCCAAAGCTAATACTTGGTGGGCATTTTGGGCTAATTGTTCCGTCAAGCTACCGATCCCCGGACCAATTTCCAAAACATCGTCGGCCGCCGTTAATTCAGCGGCACTGGCGATCTGGCGTAAAATCGTGGGCTCGGTCAGAAAATTTTGCCCCAGACTTTTTTTGAAGGTCAGGCCATAAGCTGCCAAAATTTCGCGCGTCCGCGCCCGGCTGCCGATCGGTTTTTGTTCTTCAGTCATTAACTTGTTCCTCTCTATTTAGTTGCGCCACTGCAGCCGCAAAATCAGTCGGACTGATTTGAAATAACTGCAGCCGCTTGTAAAGTTGCTTGCTATTAGTATAGCCGATATGCAAAATATCGCCTAAGCGCTGCCGCCGTACCCGGGCGTTTGGCCCCGCCGTCAAACGGGCCGCCTGTAGCGCCTGCCGACTGATCACAGCTGGTGCGTCCGGCATCGAAGTATACAAATGTGCCAGCGCCGCCAAAATGGCTTTATTACTGGCATGTTCCACGCCTAGGCTGCTGTGGTGATCCGCCGGCTGTGCTTGCCCCGAACGCAAAAAAGCGTGTTTAGCATTGGGGATCACCTGGCTGATTGTTTTACGGATCTGTTCACCGGGAAAATCAGGATCAGTAAAAACGATCACCCCGCGCTTTTCTTGGGCCAACGCAATTTCGGCTAAGGTCGCCGCACTGATCTCTGAGCCATTCGTTTCGATCGTATCAGCATTGACCACATCTTGCAAACGACGGGTATCATCACGCCCTTCAACGACGATCACTTCTCTGATTTTTTCGGTCATGGCGTCACCTTAAAAAACTTAGTCGTGTTGGCATAAGTCTGTGCCGCGATCGTTTCCACGCTGACCCCACGGAGCTTGGCGATTGCTTCCACCACATAGCGAGTATAACCTGGTTCGTTTTGCTTGCCCCGGTACGGTGTCGGTGTTAAATACGGCGCATCCGTTTCCACCAGCAACCGATCGCTGGGCACCGCCTTAGCCGCTTCATGAACCAACGGGGCGTTCTTAAAGCTGACCACACCGCTAAAAGAGATCATCATCCCCAGCGCTAAAAACTTATTGAGCCACTCAACACTGCCATTAAAGCTATGCATGACCCCACCGTATTCATCAATATGGGCGTCCTTTAAAATAGCGTAGGTATCGGCCAGTGCGTCCCGCGTGTGCACGGAGATCGGTAAATGTAACGCCCGGGCTAATTCGATTTGTTCACGAAAAACGCGCTGTTGCTGCGGATGATGTTCACTGTCCCAGTGATAATCCAGCCCGATCTCGCCAACCGCGATCACCTTGGGCTGCTGCAACTGCTGCCGTAACTGGTCAGCCACTTGTTGATCATAGTCCATGGCAAATTCAGGGTGCCAGCCCACAATCGCATATAAGTTATCAAAACGTGCCGCCAGCGCCAATGCGCCTTGATTTAAGGCTGCATCGGAGCCAACGATCGCCATTTTAGTGACCCCTAATTCCTGCGCGTGCTGAATATAAGCACTTTCTCGGCCTTTAAATGGCGCGTCGTTTAAATGGGTATGAGAATCAAAAATTTGCATAACTGCCTCCAAAAATAAGGAGTTGTGACATAAGTAACTTATGCCCAACTCCTTCTTTGTACTTCCGAACAATATAACCAAAACGTGTGCCATAAGGCAACTTTTTCCGCTTGCCATGTTTCAACTTGGCGGTTTTCGCCTTAGTTGAATGGTCAACGTCCGAAACATTTAAGATTTTCGGTACGAAAATCAACCACTATTGTGGCGTAGTAGCTACGATCGTCAAATAATCCACTACGTGAATTATTCGCCGCTCTAGGCTAATGCTCAAAAGCTGGGCGCCTTATGTCATACTCTCCTTAAACTTAACCGACTAATGCACCAGCAGGGATGGATTCATCAACGGTCAATAAAGTGATCTTACCCGCCTCTTCTGACGAGAGTAGCATTCCTTGACTGACCTGACCCCGCATCTTTCTTGGTTTCAAATTAGCCACAATGATGACGTGTTTGCCAGTTAATTCCGTAAAGTTCGGGTAAGATTCAGCGATCCCGGAAAGAATTTGCCGATCTTCACCGTCACCAGCGTCTAAACGGAACTGTAATAGCTTATCCGCACCAGCCACCTTTTGGACGTGTTTGATCACCGCCACTTTCAGTTCAACCTTGTCGAAATCATCGAACTTGATCGCCTTTTTCGACAACGCTAATTCTGTTTGGGTTGGATCCCAGCCAGTAGGGGCATTGGTCTTTTCTTGTTCCTTCTTGTTGGTGCCCACCGTCATCTGCATTTGTGCTTGAATGTATTTAACCTCTTCATCCATATCCAAACGTGGGAAGATTGGTGTGCCTTTGGCGATCACCTGCGTGTTCGCTGGAAAATGGCCAAAACTAAACTCTTGGTTAGCATGATCGTCAAAATTCAAACCTAATTGCGTGAAAATTTGCTTCGGTGCGTGCGTCATTACCGGCTGTAACAACAACGCCACTAACCGTAAGCTTTCCGCCAAATGACCCAATACGCTAGTTAATTCGGCCTTTTTAGTGGTATCTTTCGCTAAACGCCAAGGTTCAGTTTCGTCAATATACTTGTTAGCCCGACTGATCAAGCGCCAAACTTCGTCTAACGCATCGGAAAAATGCAGATCATCCATCAGTTCTTCGTATTTCGCAAGGGTCTCCGTAGCCACAGCCTTTAAGTCAGCGTCAAACTCAGTGACGTTGGCCGTCGCAGCAGGCACCTCACCGCCATTATATTTATTGATCATTGCGATCGTCCGGTTTAATAAGTTACCGAGATCATTGGCCAAATCATAATTGATCCGCGCAACAAAATCTTCCGGTGTGAAAACCCCGTCGTTGCCAAACGGAATAGCGCGCATCAAATAATAACGCAACGCGTCTAAGCCATAGCGTTCAACTAACATTTCGGGGTACACCACATTGCCTTTTGATTTGGACATTTTACCGTCCTTCATCAACAACCAACCGTGACCGAAAACCTTCTTAGGCAGCGGAATATCTAGAGCCATTAAAATAATTGGCCAATAGATCGTGTGGAAACGCACGATTTCCTTACCCACCAGTTGCACATCCGCAGGCCAGTAACGCTTGAATAAGGTATCGTCAGGTGTCCCGTAACCAAGTGCCGTAATATAGTTCAGTAACGCATCGACCCACACATAGACCACATGCTTGTCGTTACCTTTAACAGGAACCCCCCAATTAAAGGTAGTCCGTGACATGGCTAGATCTTCCAAACCTGGTTCGATAAAGTTTTTCAACATTTCCTTTTTCCGTGAAGCAGGTTGAATGAAATCGGGATGATCGTTGTAATATTTAACCAAGCGATCAGCGTACTTGCCCATCTTGAAGAAATAAGATTCTTCCTTGACCAAGGAAACTTCGTGCCCACTAGGCGCCTTGCCACCGATCACCTTACCGTTATCGTCGCGGTAAACTTCAGCTAATTGCGATTCAGTGAAGTATTCCTCGTCGGAAACGGAATACCACCCTTCGTACTCGCCTAAATAAACGTCGCCTTGTTTGATCAACCGGTCGACGATGTTTTGTACCGCCTTCACGTGATAATCATCGGTAGTCCGAATAAACTTATCATTGGAAATTTCCAATAATTGCCACAGTTTCTTAACGTCAGCGGCCATATTGTCCACGTATTCCTGTGGTGTGATCCCCATCTCTTCAGCCTTTTGTTCGATCTTCAAGCCATGTTCATCGGTCCCGGTCAAATAAAAAACATCGTAACCGGACAGACGCTTATAACGCGCCAACACATCACAGGCAATTGTCGTGTACGAATTGCCAATGTGTAGCCGCCCAGATGGATAATAAATTGGTGATGTGATGTAGAATGTTGGTTTAGTTTCTGCTGCCATATTTTTGTTCCTCGCTTTTGTGTAGATAGTTACCAAAATTATAGCACAAAAAAACGGCCGGTTGGGGCTTCCCGCGATAATAAAAACCAGGAAATAGCTCGGCCGGTGATCTTGCCGTAGGTATTAAAAAAAGCACTCAGCTTTTGAGTGCGACTGTGGCCGTAGCGTTTACATTAAAACGGATTGCCCCAGACTTTGAACATCGCTCTGAAACTCAACGCCAAGCACAGTTTAGTTCATGATCATTAACCGCACCGACGCTTTGCATAAAGGCATAGGCGGCCACCGGCCCAATAAATTTGAAACCGCGTTGCTTCAAATCCTTGGCTAAGCGCGCTGACAATGGCGTCTGCGTAGGCACTGTTTGGCCGTCATGTTGTTGTGGCACCCCAATAAACGCCCAAAAATAGTGGGCAAAGCTGCCTTCAGCAGCGGCGACTTTCAACCACGCCTGCGCATTCGTCACGGTGGCCGCCAACTTACGGCGGTTGCGAATAATGGCCGGATCATCCATGGCCGCAGCAATTTCCGCCGGTGTCATCGCCGCCACCGCCTGAATTTGATAATCATGAAAATCACGGTGAAATGCCGCCCGTTTATTTAATACCGTGGACCAACTTAAACCGGCTTGGTAAGTTTCCATGCATAAACGTTCAAATAATTCCTGATCATCCTGGGTGGGCCGCCCCCACTCCTGATCATGGTAAGCCTGCATGGCCGGGCTGGAATTCGCCCAACTACAGCGTTGTTGCTCTGTCATCTTTTAAAACCCCTCTAAATTCAAAACAAGTCGATCTGTTGTGGTGCTAGACCGGTAAATTCAAGTCCTAATAACTTTTGTAAAGCCAACGCATTATCCGCTGCGTCACCACCAGAATTGTTATTGAAGATCACACAAACTTCTTGCGTTTCCCGCGTCAGGCGCTGAATGTCCGGCACAAAACTGCGCAACTCACTTTGACTGTAACGCCACAAGGTTCGTTGACTACGCCAATCCTTGCCTTGATTGGCCCAGCCAGCAAAATTACGGCCGTGTAGACGTAAAATTGCGAGCTGATTGGTGGCCACCGGAAAATACGGCGCACTGCCAGTCGGGGTTTGCGGTTCATCAACGATCACGTGGCTAAAATTCAACCGCCGCAGCAAACCGAGCATTTGTTGGCGAAATTCTTCTTGGTACCAAACTTGATTGCGAAACTCAACCGCCGCAGGTAACGTGCCTAAATAAGTGCGGACTTTTTGCAGGTAATTAACGTTTTCTGTGGTGACGCCAAAAAAAGGCGGAAACTGTAGCAGAATCGTCTTGAGCTTACCTGCCGCCACTAATGGTGCACTATTTTGTTTGAAGTGGGCAAAAACTTCTTCTTCGCTTAAGGCACCAGCAGTCTCCGGGCCGCGATGACGGGTCATGATCTGATTCGCTTTAACAATGAATTGGAAGTTAGCCGGTGTTGCCGCAGCCCATTTTTCAAAAGAGCTTAGCCGCGGGATCCCATAAAATGGCGTATCCAACTCGACACAAGGTAGAAACTGACTGTATTCAGACAAGGTTAATTTGCGCTCACGGCCTTCATGTAACAAACTGCCGTGTTCGCTCCAAGTCGTCAAACCAAGTGTGATCATTTTCTTCCCCCGTTTCTAAGACTAATAGCGTTTAAACTGGCGATAGAGCTGTACTTCTTGTGGGTCACGCGCTTCGCCGAGGAGCACAATAACTTCCTGACCATTCCGGCGGTAACCTTGCCGGATACGGTGTAACCATAACCCGACCAGCGCCAGCAAAAAAGCCACGGCCAAGGCGTGCCCGCGTGTGAAGCCTAAGCTTAAAATAGTTAGCTGCTGCCCGCTGGCGAGCACCCGCAATAAAATATACGCAAACAGAAAATCAAGCGTAAATTGTAAACGGCGCACGTTGCGCAGACGCTGGGTGATCAATTGTAATACCAGGATCAGATCCTCACGGGCCATTGTTTCCTCCTTAATGTACCTAATAGGCGTTGGCAGCAGCGCTTTAGCGGGCCACACGATTTTAAAGTCAGTTCAAAGCACCTATTGCCATCAGGTTCTGACCCAAATGTAGCGGCCGTGTGCGCCTCCTAATGCGGCTTAGCACTCAACGACTTAAAGTAGCCATGTTGGCGCATGTCCTGCTTCAAATCAGCAATGGTAAATTGATGGTAGAACGCACGGTATTCCTGATCGGCTAAGGTAAAAAGATCGGTCAGCGTTTCGGCAATGTTGCGGCTGATCTCACTACCATCCCCCACCGCGGCGGTATTACCGGTTGTAAAGCGGGCATAACTGATCGTCGGCGGGATCGTTAAATCGTAAAGCGCACCCACGTTGATCTGATCAAGTTGCTGATCAAGTTGGTAGCCGCCATTTTTGCCGACCACACCGTGAATAAAATGCTGTTTATGCAGCACCGATAAAATATTGCGGATCATCACTGGATTGGTCGCCATCGAAACCGCCAGCTCACGGCTAGAAACTAACCGTGGTTGCTTCTGTTCTAAATAGAGCAGGCTATGGACTGCTACTGAAAAATCGAGACGCATGGCGACACTTCCTTTCTGTTATTAAAGCTTAAAATTATTGGCATTCAAGGCTGATCCAAGGGCTTGACCCAAAAATCAACTAATTGTTCAGCCACAAAATTAGTGATATACCGCTGCTGCTTGCCGGCTAAAGCAGGAGTGATCAGGCGCTTAAAATCAGGAACGACCCCTAAGTTATCCGGCCGCGTCAGCCATGTGACTGGCCAAAAATTTAATAAGCCTTCCCGCATTAACTGCGGATAGGCCGTCACCGCGACCTGCTGTAATTCGGCAACGTATAAATAAATGCTATCTTGATAAGCGCCAGCAATAAACCAATCGATCACGCCGGCAGCGTTTAGCTTGTAGGCAGTGGCACTAAGGCCAGTTTCCTCAAAGATCTCGCGCTTAGCGGCTGCACTAGGTGCCTCACCCGGTTCCAATTTACCGCCAACGCCGTTCCATTGGCCGGGATAAGGTGGTTTTCGCCGATTAAGCACTAGCAATTGTCCCTGGTAGTGAAGTAACGCTAAAGTGTATTTATAAGCCATTTGATCAGCGCTTCCTTTAATTAAATTTTAGCATACCTAAGCTTGGGTGTCGTTTTGCAGCCCTTTGATAACGTGTGCTTGGTACTGTTTCGCGATCAGCATGGTCGTGCGGTACCAATCAGTGAGGTACGGTGCTAATTGCGGATCGGCTAAGGCCGCCGTTTGTTGCTTGATCACTTCCTGCTCGCGTAAAACATTGGTCAACGGTAATTGATTCTGGTACTTGACCGTGGCAATTTTATGGGCCACAGCCAAACGTTTTTCAAATAAGGCCGTTAATTGGGCATCAATCGCATTGATCTCTTGACGTTCAGCTTCTAACATGTTAATTTCACCATCCAAATTTAAGTTAGTTTTAATTCTAAGCAAATTAGCGGCGCAAAACAAGTTAGACCTGGTGGGTAAACGCGCTTTTAATTAGTTTTTAGCGCTCATTGACACCAAAATTAGCGCCGATGGACTGCCAAAAAACTGCTGATCTCGGCCATGTTGCTATTTAAACGAAGCGCTAGTTAGGTTCCATTCCGGCGCTGACGTATGGAACGCGTGCGACTTGGACTTGCCGGTTTTTGGCTTAGTCCAATCGACAACGGGAAGCACGTTCTGTTTAGCGAACACGTTCAAACAACAAATGTTTGCTAAATTTAGTTTCTAAAAACGGGCGATAGTGGCGCGTTGACAAGCTAATTTTCTTTCCGATTAAAAATCAGTCGGAAAAGAAAATGGATCTTGTCAAGCGCGCAAAGTGCTAAATGACCACAATTCGGTCATCAAGCACCTTCGACACAGCTGATACGCCAGCGCCTCCATTCCACCTTGGCAGTGGTTGAACATTAACTGTTGATCAATTTAATCGTTTGATTAGTCAATCAGGTGTGGCTTAACGGCCCTAATAGTTCGCAATTTTCAAGTTGAGTAGCAGCATTAACTATAAGCAACACTGGAAATAAACTTTCTCTACTACGCTTGATGGTATAACTGTTTTTACTATGGCCGCCGCTTACACAAACAACATTTTAATGTTCGGTTGCAGCCAGATGGAATGGAGGGACGCGAGGATCAGCTGTGTCGATAGTTCTTAATGGTGGGCTTTACCATTTAGAACCATGCGGTATTGGCGAGATCCACTTTTCCACCCGCTTTTGTTTTAAACTGGAAAAGTTAGCTCGCCAAACCGCCACGCGTTCCGTCCTCGCGTCCCGGAATGGAATCTAACTAGCGCTGCTTCGTTCCAACCAAGCTTCAAAAACTTCAAAATTCTAAAAATTAGTTAAAGCCTTTAATTGTGATAGTTACACTGCGTCAGCCTATGCTGAAAACTCATAGCACACAGCCTGCAATCAAATCCACGAACTTAAAGTTGCGCAAAAATGGCTTGGGCATCCGCCTGGATCATCTCAAATTTAAACGGCAGCATCAGTTTTTGTTCATTAACGGCGATCACGCGGGTCCCTGGCTGGGCATAATTAACCAGCAGCGAAAACGGCGCGACCTGAAATGACGTCCCGCAGATCACGATCAAATCGGCTTGGCCCACCGCTGTGATCGCCTGACTGATCGCCTGCTGGGACAAAGCTTCGCCGTATAAAACGATGTCCGGCCGCAAAATACCACCGTCGGCAGCGTGCCGATCACTTTTTAGATATTGTTGATAGTCAAAGCTTTGGTGGCAGTGCTGACAATAAATACGGTATAGATTGCCGTGGAACTCCACCACATTTTTAGCGCCGGCGGCAGTATGCAAGCCGTCCACATTTTGCGTCACGATGGCACCCTTTTGATTACTGATCGCCGCCATTTTTTCGTGGATCACATTCGGCTTAGCCTGGGGATAATACATACTCGACTTCACAAATTGATAGAAATCCGCCGGGTGCGCCTGCAAATTGTCCGTACTCAGTAAGTATTCTGGATTTTGTTGATGGGCGTAAAGGCCATTTTTCGAACGATAATCCGGGATTCCGGAAGGTACGGAAACGCCAGCACCAGTTAAAAACGTGACAAATTTTGCCGTCTGAATGGCCGCTTTTAAATCAACCATCTACTCATTTCCTTTCTATGAACGTGATGTGCTGTTCCTGCATGAAGGTCTGCACGGATTGATCATAGATCTTTTTGAAATACGCCGCACTTTCAGTTTCACCTGCCGGCGCAGCGATCACAAATGTATTTTGCTGATCATTTTTGCCTAAGCCAATATAGGCTGACTGCCCGTTGGCCCGAATATTTAATTCTGAATGCAAAATTTCAAATACCTGGCGCATTTCCAAACGTTCTTGGCGCTTGGAAAAAACGCCGTCCAGTGTGATCAACTGATTATGATTGGTCGGTTGCAAGCCGACACTAGCCAACCATGGATCGAAGGCCGCGAATAAATTGACCACCGCCCGGCGAAATGTAAAGGGCGAATCAATCGGTTTGGCCGCGATCACCGCGTATAATTCGCGGGCACCGGCAAAGGCCTGCGGGTACTGACGCTCAAACTGTTGTTCAAAACGCGCCGATTCCCCTTCAAAAAAGACGAGTGTATCCAGCAACGCCAGTACACGGAAAACGATCATATGATCATCCTTTTCTTCCGCCGGAATTTCCGCTAAAATACCCTCTAAATATTGTTCCCGGACTTGCTCGTCCACCAAACCAAGATCACGTTGCTGCGCGCCAATGATCACGTGGGTCACCACATTGTATAGTTCAATGGCGGTCGCCCATAATTGTCGATCCATCATGTCCTTACCTGTCGTCAGGTCAAACCGAATCTGCGGATAATCGTGATGCGCTAATAATAAATGCAATAATTCATGGCTCAAGGTATAGTCAACGTTGGTGGTGTCGGTCACATTGATCGTAATATCACCATCGGGATGTTCGACTTGCCGTGATTGACCGTGGCGAATATAGCCGACCGCCTTGGTGCCCAGCTGCACCATGACCTTACGTTTAAGCACATGGCGTGCCTCATCAATTAATTTATTTACTGCTGGTGCATATTCTTCTGTCATCGCTGCGCTTCCTTCCACTTTTTACCTGTCATGTTCCATTCTAGCAAAGCGCGGTCCGCTTGTGAACCAAGCTATGCATATTAATCAAAGCGCTTTCGTGATATAATTAACTTAAGGTAGCCTGGGAAATAATTTCAATGATTACCTAACTGTAGCTTTAGTGTCCGCAGGTCGGCAAAGATAGCCTTTGCGATCTGTATTGCGTTTAAAAGAAAAATTAACGGGGTGAAATTTATGGCAGAAACACGCAACGTTCTTTTATATCTGATTCAAAGTCTTGACGGCTATATTGCCGAAAGCGATGGCACCATGACTTGGTTACAACAGCTCAACACAACAGAAGCAGACAGCGCCTTTCAAAATTTCTACAGCCGTGTCGAGACCGTTATTATGGGCCGCAAAACGTATACCCGGGCCACAAAACGGGCTGGTAGCTACCCATACAGCGACAAACAAAGTTTTGTTTTCACAACGACCATGCATGATACTGAAGACCGCGCAACCGTTGTCGCCGGTGATGTGGTTGAATTCGTTCGCCAATTGAAACAAGAAAAAGGCGGCGATATTTGGCTAGTCGGCGGTCCCGATCTATTTGCCAAGTTACTTAAAGCTAACGAAATTGATAAATTGATCATCTCGATCGCGCCTGTCTTACTAGGCACCGGCACCCCGTTACTGAATACCAATTTAAAGGACGTCCCATTAAATCTGATCGCGACTAAAAAGATCGGCCGCTTAGTGGAATTAACTTACGCCGTCGATCACCAATAAATCATATTCAAAACAGTAAAAAACGATAAAACAACAGCCCCCTTTCAAGATCAATTTGAAGGTGGCTGTTGTTTTATTACCTTATGGTTTGCGTGTATTTAGTGCACATGATCAGCACATTAAAGCAGGTAGTTGATTTTCAAAGCGCTAAAGTTTAGTTAGAACAAAGCGGAACTGGTTAGATTCCATTCCGGGACGCGAGGACGGACTAGCTAATAGCGGTAGACTTTGTTCCAAAGTCTTGATTAACGCGTCGTTGTCCATTCTTGTGGCCAAAACCGGGCCGCAAGAAACATGGCAACGCGTGGCGGTTTGGCGAGCTAGCTTTTCCAGTTTAAAACAAAAGCGGGTGGAAAAGTGGATCTCGCCAATACCGCATAGTTCTAAATGGTAAGGACCACCATTAAGAACTATCGACACAGCTGATCCTCGCGTCCCTCCATTCCATCTGGCCGCAGCCGAGCATTGAAATGTTGTTTGTGTAGGCGGCAGCTATAGTGAAAGTACACCGTCGAGTGTAGTAGAAAAATTTGTTTCCAGGGTTACTTATAGTTAATAGTGCTGCTCAACTTGAGAATTGCGAACTACTAAAACTGTTAGTCACACCTGATTGACTAACCAAACGATTAAATTGATCGACAGTTGATGTTCAACCACTGCCAAGGTGGAATGGAGGCGCTGGCATATCACTGTCGCTCGTTCTTAATAACTAATTTTAGCAAGCATCAATTGTTTGAACGTATTCGCTAAACAGATCATGCTTCCCGTTGTCGATTGAACTAAGGCAAAGACCGCCAAGTTCAAGTCGCAGCTGTGTCGAAGGTGCTTGATGACCGAATTGTGGTCATTTAGCACCTTGCGCGTTTGACAAGATCCATTTTCTTTTCCGACTGGTTTTTAATCGGAAAGAAAATTAGCTTGTCAATGCGCCACTATCGCCCGTTTTTAGAAACTAAATTTAGCAAACATTTGTTGTTTGAACGTGTTCGCTAAACAGAACGTGCTTCCCGTTGTCGATTGGACTAAGCCAAAAACCGGCAAGTCCAAGTCGCACGCGTTCCATACGCCAGCGCCGGAATGGAACCTGACCAAACTCTCTGCTTACCTGTAAGCCAGAGATCGAATTCGCTAGTTTTGCAATTTAGCGCTCCGTTTCCCCAGTGTTGATCACTGGCTGGGTGCCCCGATCGGTGATGATCGACACCAATAAATTATTGACGATCCGCATTTTGCGCTCGTCATCAAAATTCAATTTATCGTTGGCTTCTAGCTGTGTCAGCGCATCCTCCGTCATGGCTACCGCACCTTCCACAATAATCTTACGGGCAGCTAAAATGGCTGAAGCTTGCTGTCGCTGTAACATCGCACTGGCGATCTCCGTCGCGTAAGCTAAATGTGTCAACCGCGTTTCGATGATCTCGACACCGGCCACCTGCAGCCGGGCTTCCAACTCTGCCGATAATTTTTGTGAAACTTCGGCGGTATTGCCGCGTAACGTGATCGCATCCGCGTCCGCAAAGGTATCATACGCGTACTGACTAGCTACGTGGCGCACCGCCGCTTCACTTTGAATTTGCACGAATTCTTCGTAATGATCCACGTTGAATAAAGCCTTAGCCGTGTCCGTCACGCGAAATACGATCACCGCCGCAATTTCCACTGGATTCCCCTGTTCATCGTTGACCTTCAAAATATCGCTATTAAAATTCCGCACCCGCAACGAGATCGGCCGTTTATTTGTCAGCGGCACCGTAATGAAAAGACCGCTGGCTTTGATCGACCCAATGTATTGGCCAAAAAAGGTCAACGCCTGAGCCTCATTAGGCGCAATGATCGTCAAAGCACTGAAGAAAAATGCGGCGACAACTAAAATAAGGATCCCTACGACCAAGCTGAACCAAAGCTGTTGTAAAGCCCCAATGGCAGTCAAACCAATACCTAACAACGTCAATACCAACAAAATAATAATGCCAACATACCCATTAATATACCACGCCTTTTTTTCAGTCATGCTTATGCCTCCCAAACATATTGTGCCCGTGCACCACCGATCAATTTTGGCCGGCTCCGTAAATAAGTTGTGTGCGCACTGCCGACGGTTTGGATACTAGTCCGAACGGGAATTTGAACAAATTTAACGTGCATACCAATGGCCGTATCGCCAATATCCATGCCTGCTTGCGCCGTGATGTGTTCGATTTCGACAGGATCAGCAAAGCTCTCAAAAGCCGCCATTTGCGTGGCGCCACCAGCATGCAAAGCCGGAACCACACTCACGATTTCCCAATTGTGGGCAGCAGCTACTGCCCGTTCAACGGTTAAGGCGCGGTTGATATGCTCACAGCCTTGCACCGCTAACTGGATCTGCTGCGGCACCAAAAGTTCCCGCAAAGCCTTGACCACAGTCCGCCCCACTTCGCGACTGGAATCCTGGCCAATGTGCTCACCCTGAATTTCACTGGTACTGCAGCCGAGCACAAACACATCACCAGCCGCAAGCTTGGCCTGCGCCAGCAACTCATTGGCGCCTTGTTTGACCTGCGTGGCGATCGTTGTTAAATCGATCAATTAAATCACCTTCCATAATTGTTTAGTTGTTCACATTATGCGCGGCACCCTTCCGCCGGTCAAGTTATTATGGACAAGCAGCGGATCTGCGTTATAATGGTAACCACTAATTCAACCAGTAAGGACTAATTTTGAACAGAGGTGAGTGCAATGAAGTACACCAAACGCCCGCGCAATCCTAATAGCAGCCAGCGTGAACAGACTTGGGAAAAATTCAAAAAGCAGGCCAATCAACTGAGTGCTCACAAACGTGGCACCCGGCGCACCGGCCATTAAAAAGAGTCAAGAACAAGCCAACCTTGTTCCTGACTCTTTTCGTTTAGGCCAATAAAGTTTCTAACGTCGCCAAAACACCGCCATGTTCCGCGTCTAATTCGGTAACCTGCTGGGCCGCCGTTTTAACAAAAGCAGCCGCGTTTTTCATGGCGTAGCTCTGCCCGGCTGCTTGTAACATGGCCATGTCGTTGGCTCCGTCACCAAAAGCAACCGTCTCGGCAGCGGTGATCTGCCAGTGCTGCTGCAAAAAAGTAACGGCGGCAGCTTTGCCAACATCCCCCCGCACAAGATCAATGACGCCATAGCCGCTGTCATGCGCCACTAAACGCCCAGCAAAATACTGATTCAACGCGGCCACATGGTCCGCTGCGTGGCCGCCCCGGTAGGCTAAGCTAATTTTCTTGATCGAATCGGTGACCTGCTTCAAATCGGTGGCCTGCAAATTAGCGTAAAACTTGCTGGCCTGCTCAAGTAACGTCGGCGCTACCCCTTGACTTGTGTATGAGCGTTCGTTGCCCGTTAAAATAACGTAAGCGTGTTGCAATGCCGACACCTGAGCCTGATAAGCCGTTAGAAATGCGGCCAGCTGCTGGGCGGGCAAAGCCCCGTCGAATAATTGCTGCGCGTGCCAATAAATTGAAGCGCCGTTTTCCGCAACGTACACCAAGTTAGTGGCGTTAAGCGGTGCTAACACTTCGCGTAAATGACGATATTGATTACCGCTACAAACAACAAAATAAGCATGTTGCTGCGCCAAACGCTGCAGCAAATGGGCTAAACGGGCATGATCGACCTGTTGGGCGGCGTTAAGCAAAGTTCCATTCATGTCGGTAACCACTAATTTTATCATTTTGCCACTTCCTTACATTAAGTACTTCTAGTTTAACGCATCCACCCCGGAAAAAACTAGTCAGTGTTGCAAAAGAGCTTGCTGGCAAACCTGCCCATAACCGGGCCACCGTACTATTTTTTTGCAGCTAACAAGTTATGCCCCTTTTGTCTGATTAAATCAGGTA
Source organism: Loigolactobacillus binensis (assembly GCF_005405165.1). Taxonomy (GTDB): domain Bacteria; phylum Bacillota; class Bacilli; order Lactobacillales; family Lactobacillaceae; genus Loigolactobacillus; species Loigolactobacillus binensis. The sequence goes on along the minus strand of NZ_BJDN01000011.1, from coordinate 4,892 downwards.
TACTTAGCGTATGGTTACGGGCCAGAAGTGGTTAAAGTTTTGGCTTTCACCTGCACGACTGCGTTAAATAAGTGATCAAGTAACCCTAAGCTGATTTTTTAGACTGGCTTAGGGAACAAATTAATTGGAGGAATTTAAAATGGGCACATGGATCGTGAGCGGCATCATCATTATTCTCGTTATTATCCTGTTGTTATTAACAGTCAAGATCGTCAATCAACCTAACAAAGGGGTGGTCGTCACCTTAGGTCGTTTCGATGGTATTTTGGAACCTGGGATCCACATTATCAAACCGTTTATTTCCCATATTATTACCGTCGGCACCGCGCAAACACCTGTGGATCTGAACCAACAAGTGGTGATCACTAAAGATAACGCCGAAATTTCGGTGAAGATCTCTTTGAAGTACCACGTAACCGACATCGAAGATTTCACTTTTAAAAATGAAGACTCCGTCCGTTCCATGATCCAAGATACCCGTGCGGCGTTACGGGGAATCATCGGTAACAAAGAATTAAATGAAGTTTTAAACGGTACGCAAGAAATCAACAAAGAATTGTTCAAAGAAATCTCTTCGGTTACTGCCGGCTATGGGCTGAACGTTGACCGGATCAACATTGATTCCGTCAACCCTTCTGCTGATATCCAGGCTTCCATGAATAAGTTGTTACAAGCTACCCGTGAACGGGATGCAGCGATCGCCAGCGCTGAAGGTAAAGCTCGTTCGATCACCCTAGAAAACCAAGCTAACAATCAGGCCCTACTGGAAACCAACGAAGCTAACAACCAAGTTTTAGTCAATACCGCAACGGCTAAGGCAACCGCCTTGCGGACAACAACCGATGCCCAAGTTTATCAAACCCAGCAGTTAAACACCGCCTTAGCGGATGCCGGACAGAATTACTTCGTTCAACAAAACATTGATGCTTTCCGTGATCTAGCTAAAAGCTCAGCTAACACGGTGGTCTTGCCGAATGCAACGGCGGACAGCATGGGGCAGTTACCTGTGATCGGTAATCTGTTGACCATTGATAAAGCCAAAAACAAAACTGTCGTTAGTAACGACTAAATCAACCCACTTATCTAGGAGTTGTGACATAAGTCATTTATGCCCAACTCCTTCTTTGTACTTCCGAACAATATAGCCAAAACGTGTGACATAAGGCAACTTTTTCCGCTTAGCTACGATCGTCAAATAATCCACTGCGTGAATTATTCGCCGCTCTAGGCTAATGCTCAAAAGCTGGGCGCCTTATGGCACACTCTTTTTTTATTACTTGACAGATAATCCGCCAGCCGCTATGATATTTATGAATCAATACTATACGTCATATAATATAGTAAGGAGCATAACTATGAAGATTCCCGTGAGTTCAGAACTGCTGGACGGCTGCGTTTTAGCGTTGCTGGCCGCTAAGGATTATTACGGCTACACGATCACCCAGCAGATCCAGCAGACCATCACCATTTCAGAATCAACGCTGTACCCGGTTTTACGCCGCTTGAAAAAAGACGGCGCGTTGGAAACTTATGACGAGGCTTTTAAGGGCCGCAACCGGCGCTACTACCGTATTACGCCGGCCGGTACCAAGCGGCTCGGTGAAATTCGGCATGATTGGGAGGACTACAAACACAATATTGACTGGTTACTTAAAAAGGAGGGCGAAATTTGATGCGCACCGGGGATTATTTACACGAATTTGAACACTTATTGACGGGACTAAATACCGCTGAAACCAGCGACGTGTTGGAATATTATCAAGAATATATTTTAGACGCTGATCTGGCTGACTATACGGCAGCTATGACTAAATTAGGCACCCCGCAACAGTTAGCGCGCAAAACGCTGGCCGATTATTCACTGCGGCAAACTACGCCGACAATGGCCACACCGCGGCATAACGCCCGGCTGATTTGGATCATCGTTTTAGCCTTATTTGCTTCACCGCTCGCCATTCCGTTGGCGCTCGCCGTGATCGCGCTTTTATTAGCCGGTATTTTAGTGGTCGGTGCGATCATCTTAGCGGCTGTAGTGGTGGTCGCCGGTTTAATGCTGGCCGGTGGTTTTGCTTTGATCGGCGGCTTGGCACTTTTACTAAAATCCTTCGCAACCGGTATTTTCTACATTGGGGCTGGCGTAGCAACACTGGGGGCCGGCGTTTTAGCCTTACTGATCGGTTATTTGGTCGTCAAAGTCCTCCTCCAAATGGGCGTCGTGATCATTAAATTTATTTATCACAAATTACAAACTCGTCATCAGAAAGGGGCGCGTAACGCATGAGAAAAACAGCTAAATGGGCAACGATCGTTTTACTGATCGGCTTCCTCTTTGCCGCGATCGGTGCGCTACTCGGCGGCGTCAACAGCATCACTTATGATCATGGTTTCCGGATCGTCCACGATGGCACGACAACGCGCAAATTAGGCCGGATTCGCCAAGTCAATCTAAAGGTTGACGGTGCAACCGTCGAATTAGTGGCCGGCCAACAAGCCCGCGTCACCATTTCCGGTCCTGAAGTCAAAGCGACTAAAGTCAACGTCAGTAACGGTAACTTAACGGTCAGTCGGGCCGCGGAAATTCCGGGCTTTGGCTTTAATTTTATTGCCGATCAGCAACCGCGGATCAAAATTACGTTGCCGCAGAAAACCTTGACCCAACTTAACCTTAAACTTAATAGTGGCGATCTGACCATTCGGCAGCTCACCACAAATACGGCGACGATCACCCTCGGCTCTGGTCAGTTAACGGCCAAACAATTCAGCGTTAACCAGCGCGGCCGCATCAAAAACAATAGTGGCGATATTGCGTTTGCCCACACCACCTTGAATCAGGTGACCAGCCAGTTAAACTCAGGTGACTTAGCGATCACTGCCAGCCATTTGAAAGGCTTCACCGCGATCAACAATAGTGGTGATACCGCTATCGAACACAGTCAACTTAGCGGCGTGACCAGCGTGACCAACAGTAGCGGTGACGTTGAACTCAACAACAGTGCCACCACCGGTTACTGTTTAAAAACCGACTCTGGCGAAATCAATGTTCACGACAAACAACACGCGTCACCCTATAATCATGACCCCAATGCCGCCGATCGTCTAGAGATCATCAATCACAGTGGCGATATTGATATTGAATAAATTGGCTTATTTGCAAAAACGATTATTTTAGATGAAAACAAGGTCTGATTAAGTATTTTAACTCCGAATGGCGTATAATAATCAACTAGAATAGTCACGCGGAACAGGAAGAAGGCTGAAATATGTTTAGTAATCAACATAGTCGTTTTGCATCTTACGGAGTCGTTGCCAGCATCCCCGGAGAAATGATCGATCAAATCTGGTCGATCATTGATAACAACCTTCAAGGTGTCTTCCCATTGGCAACGACATTAGTCTTTGAAATCAGTAACAATAAAGGTCAAGTCACCTATGACTACGTGCAGGATCACGAAGTCGTTGCGAGCTTTGATACACCTTATTCATACACCAGCGATTACCCAGCAACGGTTCTCGCCTATGATGATGGCTCCCGGCAAACGATTCTGTTGCCTAGCGAAACTAACTAAGGCGCGTTACCTTTGGCCAAGTTACCGGCCAACTCAGGGATATGCGCTTCACCCAGTCCAGCCAAAAAAACAGGTAGTGCGGCAATAAAGCCGCGCTACCTGTTTTTATAATGCTCAACTGAAAAAATTATTTTTCTAATTCAGCTAAACCATTTTGAGTTGTTTGCTTCAAAGTCGCTGCCGATTGCTGCATGGCTTTGGCCTCACCGTTAGTTAACGGTACTTCGAAGACACGTTCAACCCCTTTGTTACCGATCACTGCTGGTGTACCAATGAAGATGTCTTTCAAGCCATATTCACCATCTAAGTAAGCCGCAATTGGCAAAACACTCTTTTCATTACGTAAAATAGCCTTGGAAAGCCGCATTAGGCAAGTCCCGATCCCGTAGAAAGTTGCCCCTTTACGGTTGATGATTTCGTAAGCTTTGTTACGTACATCATCTTCCAATTTAGCTAGATCTTCGTCCGTAACACCCTTTTCCTTAGTCAAAGTCTTCAAAGGAACGCCACCAATTGTGGTTTCATCAAAGGCCGCAAATTCGGAATCGCCGTGTTCGCCTAAAATATAGCCGTTGACACTGCGTGGGTCGATCCCTAAAAGTTTGCCTAAAGCAACCATGTAACGGGAAGTATCCAGTGAAGTACCGGTCCCAATCACGCGTTCGCTTGGGAAGCCAGAGAATTTCCAAACTGCATAAGTCAAAATATCAACTGGGTTTGAAGCAATTAAGAAAATGCCATCGAAACCTGCAGCGACGATCTCACTAATAATACCCTTGAAGATCCGCAAGTTTTTGTTGACTAATTCTAACCGTGTTTCACCAGGTTTTTGCCGTGCGCCGGCAGTGATGACGACTAAATCGGCATCTTTCGTGTCAGCATAAGTCCCGGCATGGAAAAACTTCGGTGTTGTGTATGCTTGGGCGTCCTCCAAATCCAATGCATCACCCACGATGTGATCCTCCAAAATATCGACGATCACAAATTCCTCAGCAATTCCTTGATGAGCCATAGCAAAAGCGTAACTTGAACCAACTGAACCATCACCAACTAAAACAACTTTTTGATGATTGCCTAAATTTGACATTACATTACCCACTTTCTAAATAGCTGATATTCTATTAGTAAACGCTTACATTTTATCGAATAATATATTTTTTGTCAACAACGTTTTAATTTTTGTTACTATAGAGTGCACAAAAAAGGGACTGTGAACTGAACCCCATAAATTGGAGTAAATTTTAAGCAACTAACTGGTCGGAAAGATTTCGGTATTGAACCGGAGTTTTTCCGGCCAGTTTTGTTCTAATTCTTTTATTATTATAG
>NZ_BJDN01000010.1 GCF_005405165.1 Loigolactobacillus binensis | reverse complement strand
GCAACAAATGCGGACCAAACCAAGTAAAAAAACAGCATTAGAAGTTAAGTAACTTCTAACACTGTAAAATTGACTATCAACAGGATTTGACAGAGAGCCGAAGTTGTTTAACTTCTAACGCTGTAAAATTGACTATCACCAGGCTTGGACAAAAAGCCAAAACAATAGTGCGCCTTAAAATTGGCCGATTTTTACTTACTTAATTGCTCGATTGCCTTATTATACGCGACATCGTTGGCACTAATTTTCTTAGTGATCGCAGCCTGTAACTTATCAATGGTGGTGGGATCTAGCTTACCAGTTTGATCTAAGTTATTTGCCGCTTGAAAAGCAGTAACAGCTTGTTTAGTTGATTGACCAAAGTAGCCGTTGATTGCTCCTGGATCTTGCCCGACAGCCTTCAATTCCTTTTGCAAGGTTTTGATCGGTGTTGCAACGTCATCCAGTTGATAAGTTTTTTGGTCGCTAACAACTGGTAAATAGGCGTAACTTGGGTATTTAGCCGTGATGTTTGGTGTTAAGCCACGCTTATTGATCCAACTACCATTTGGGGTTAACCATTTGGCCACCGTGATCTTAAATTCGCTTTTTTTGCTTAACTGACTGACTTGTTGCACGGTACCTTTCCCAAATGATTTGGTACCGATTAATTCAACGTTGGCGGATTGATTTAAGGCCGCCGCAAAAATCTCAGAGGCACTGGCACTGCCATCGTCGATTAAAACTTTAACCGGCTCTTTAACTTTAAAGCCACCGTCAAGTGATTTGCTAGCACGATACACTGTCGCTTTACCGGTCCGCGCTTTAACTTGCATCAACGTTTTGCCATTGGCAACAAACATACTTGAAATTTTCAACGCTTGTTGCATAATGCCACCAGGATTACTCCGTACGTCTAAAACAAAGGATTTAGCACCTTGTTTACGTAATTTAGTGATAGCGGCTTTGACCTCTTTAAACGTTGGTTCCGAGAAACTGGTGATCTGAATATAACCAATAGTTGGTTGCTTTTTATCTAGGCGCGCATTCACGGTTTTAACCGGGATCACATCGCGTTTTAAGGTGACCTTAAAGCTTTGTTTACCACGCTTGATGGTCAAAGTGACCTTGGTGTTTTTCTTACCCCGAATTTTATTAGTGGTTTTTGTTGCGCTCCAGCCAGCCGTTGACTTACCGTTGATCGCGGTAATAATATCATTGGCCTTTAAACCAGCCTTCTTAGCCGGGCTGCCAGCAATTGGTGATACAATTTCGATATAGTTACCTTTTTTCTGAATCTCAGCACCGATTCCTTCAAAACTACCGGAAATCGTATTATCCAGATCACTAGCATCACTGCCAGCAAGATATTCCGAATAGGGATCATCTAAACTCGCAATCATGCCTTTGATCGCGCCGTTGATCAGTTTAGTTTTATCGGTTTTACGGTAATACTGCTGGCTGATCGTTTGGTAAACCGAACTGATTTTATTAAGTCCGCTTGCAGAACTATCAAGTTGTTGGCTAGTCCGATTATTTAAACCGATCACTAAGATCGTCATAAAAATACCAACGAATAATGCCAACAAAGTGGAACTAATATAAACTAACAAACTGACCCTTTTTTTAGGCCGTTTTGGTGTTTTTTGTTTGTTTTTGGGTTCTTCTTCCAATAAAATCACCTACTTGTCAAATTAAAGTGCCTGTGCTTGTTCCTGATATTTCTGAAAAGTTGCATCAAAAATCGTCATGCTAGGTAAATAGCCGGCATTCTCTTCTAAATATTTGGATAAGGGTTCGTACGCTTCTTCTAATTTGGGAAAACTTTGATCAAAAAAAGCATTGTTCGCAAATTGCGCAATTTCATCGTGGCTTTCTGGATCGCGCAAGGTCATTAAATACTGATAAAAACTTTTTCGCATTATCTCACCACCTAATCGTTAAGTTGCGGAATATAAACATTGAGACTGATCTGGTTATTTGGTAAGTCAATTCGTGTTGCTTTAATTTGCATACCATTTTTCATTTTAAACTGATTCAGTTTGATTAGGATGGTCTTCTGTTTGCTATTAAGGACCACCCATTTAGGGAATTTATAACTATGACTGATATAATTCATTACGGTTTTGATCGGGACCGAAAGACTACCAATTGCCATGCGCCGCGCTTTCAGTTGTACATCACCATTGGCCTTAACGTAAGGATCAAAATAAATCGAAAACGGCACTGGATAGCCTAATAATTTAAATTTTCCTTTTAAGATCGCTTGATTATCTAAATCAAATTCGTATTTAATTTTGCTATCTTTTTGGTAATGATTCAGATAATAACTGATAACTGCATTTACTTGAGATTTCTTTAAATTCACGGCAAAAGTTGGATCACGTTTGATCAATTTTTCGCTAGTCGTATCTGCAGGTGGCGGCGTGGTCAGTTTAACCCCTAAGTAGGCGCCACTGCCTAATAAAATTGCGACTAAGGCAATAAAAAGCCACTTCCACCAATTGATCGGTGTTTTAGTGGTTATTGATTTAGTCGTCCGCTTTTTTTTATCCATACTCATTTCCTATCTATTAGCCATTTATTCTTTTGTTGCATCATAACGCGGTACAGATCATCGGCCATTACTTGATAGCCGGAATGATTAGGGTGAAAATTATCTTGAGTAAAGATCAAGGTGTTCTTTTCACTACTTGAATCACTGACTGTTTTGGAACTGTGCTTTTTTTGCGCGGTCAGCGTTTCACCCTTGGATAGCTGTTCACAAATATCGATCATATAACTATTTTTTTGCTGTTTAATAAGCTTAGCTGAAGCCTGATTCCAATCTTCCACTGCTGCCTGCATTTTCGTCATTTTTGGAAAATACAAGTAGAAAGGATTATAAATGCCAAAAATAAAAATCGGTGCGTCTGGATTCTGTTGGCGAACATCTTGTAATAGTGTCGTTAAATGCCCAATGTAAGCAGTTTGTGCTCGTTTAATATCCGCCTCATTTAAGTTAAGCATTTGTTGCCGTAAAACGGCCATTAGATCATTGCCACCAACTGACATCGTGATAACATCGGCCTGCTTTAGATCTTGACGTAATGACTGATCATTATTAACGCGCGTATCGATTTGGGTGCTTGTTTCACCCGCAATACCATAATTTTTCGTAGTTGCTTTGACTTTTTGTTTTGTGGTCAGTTCATTTTTAATGATCCCAACATAACCACCTTGCTTTAGGCCGTCACCAATACCTTCCGTCAATGAATCACCAACGGCTACCAACTTAATTTGTGACTTCTTCTTAACGGTCGGTTGCGTTTTTATTTTAGTTGTTTGTTGGCTGATCGTACCTGGTCCAAAATAGGTCAAACCAGCATAAATACCGCCAGCGATCAGACCAAGGACGATAACCACTAACCCGATTTCCTTTAATTTTTTTAAACCACGCAATATTGAAACTCCTCTACTTCACAATTAAGGTCAAGTTAGTTAGCTTAACTACGCTAACCAACTTTTTGATGTTGCGGACGATGTGTCATTCTTGTAGGCTAGCTCCGATTGAGTTGCCTATATTAAAAGGGCTTTGACAAACTCGTCGCAGCCCCTTTTTTACTACCAGTATTTAATCTTCCGTATAGTACATGATTGCAAAGGCACCCATACCAGCATAAGTTGCAATCAGCGGACTTGTCTCGCGAATCAACAGTGGTACGTTCGGCAAAGCCGCGTGAATCTCGGTCCTAAATTTTTCCATGATCTCATTAGCAGCCACGTGCGAGATCCCAATTCCCTTGATATTGGGTTTAGTGGCCAAATCAGCGATCAACGTACGCATGAAATTATTGACTGTTTTCATACCCCGGCCCTTGGCTCTGACGTTTAATTCGCCGTCGATCATTTCAAAAATAACTTTCATATTTAAGATGTTAGAGATCAAGCCCGTTACTTTACTAACTCGGCCGCCTTTAACGATATTATCCAAGGACATAACGGCCATGTATAGTTTAGTACTATTACGCACGCGGTCTAAGGAACTAATAATCGTTTCCTTGTCAGCTCCTGTTTGGGCTAACTGAGCTGCACGCAAAACTTGGAATGCCATACCGCGATCAGTTTCCCGTGAGTCGATAACGGTGACATCACTTTTACTGAGATTAGCTGCTTGGCGAGCCGTATTCACAGTGCCACTGATCGCGTCCGTCATGTGTAAAGCAATGACTTGACTGCCATCAGCACCTAATTGATCAAATAATTCTATAAATTCGCCAATTGGTGGTTGGCTTGTTTTTGGGAGTGCAGCCGATTGACTCATCAGCTCGACAAATTTTGAACGCGTAATGGTTTTACCATCAATATAAACGGTACCGTCAATCATAACTGAAAGTGGAATGACCGTGATATTGTATTTTTCAACTTCTTCAGGGGTGAGTTGAACCGACGAATCGGTTACGATTTTTATAGTTGCCACGAACTTCAGCCACACTTTCTTACAAATTGTTTTCAACTTGTGTTTGCAGATAATATTTGGCCTGATCGAAACCTTTTTGATCAAGCCGTGCAACCACATTTAATTGATCTTTGAATACTAATTCAGTATAGCAGATTAGCTTTATTTTTTCACTTTTCCATCAGTAAATTATTTTGACCGGCGTTGGTAAGTGATAAAGGCATGGGGATAACGATTTTTTGCATCAACTTTACCAGGAATTAAGCTAATTTGTTCAAACGCCGCCCAATCCAACGCCGGCATAAACGTGTCACCAGTAAAGCTGGTATCGATTTTGGTGACGTAGAGGCGCTCAACTTGGTTTTTAAACAAAGCAAAAATTTGGGCGCCACCAATGATGATCGTTTCTTGCTGAGGATGCGCCGCCGCGTACGCTAACACCGCGGGCACATCATGAAGTAACAATACCCCTGGCGCCACCGAATAATCAGTCTGATGGCTAAGAACGATGTTAGTTCGACTTGGTAATGGCCTACCCATACCCGCATAGGTTTTACGCCCCATCACCACGATTTGGTTTAACGTTGTTCGTTTAAAATGCTGCAGATCAGCCGGCAGATGCCAAGGTAATCGGCCGTGATCACCGATCAAATGATTGTGCGCTTCGGCCCACATAAATGCGATCGTCATGTGTGTGTCCTCCTATCAACCTTAAACCGCTACTGGCGCTTTAATTGCCGGGTAAGGCGTATAATTTTCTAATTGGATATCCGTTACATCATAATCAAAAATGCTGTGCTTGGTTGGATTTAATTTTAAAGTTGGTGCTGGCCGCGGTGTTCGCGTCAGTTGTTCTTTAATTTGGGTCAGATGATTGCTGTAAATATGCGCATCACCTAAGGTGTGCACAAATTCACCGACTTCTAAGCCCACTTCCTTGGCGATCAAGGCCGTTAATAGTGCGTAACTGGCAATATTAAATGGTACACCTAAGAAAACATCGCCACTGCGTTGGTAGAGCTGGCAACTTAATTTGCCATCAGCAACATAGAATTGAAAAAGCGTATGGCAAGGTGGTAACGCCATATTAGGGACATCTTCAGGATTCCATGCAGAAACAATTAAACGGCGCGAGTCTGGCGTTTGTTTGATCGCTGTGATCACATTTTTAATCTGATCAATGGTTTCACCACTGCGTGTTTGCCAAGCACGCCATTGCTTACCATAAACATTTCCTAATTCACCGTATTTTGCTGCAAATTGATCATTGGTCAAAATTTGTTCGCAAAATAGTTGTTTCTGCTGTTTATAGGCCGCCGCGAAGGTTGCATCAGTCAAATGACGATGACCAAAATTGGTCATATCAGGCCCTTGATAGTCAGCACTTTCCACATAATGTTTAAAGGCCCATTCGTCCCAGATATGGTTATGGTGTTGCAGTAGGTAACGGATGTTACTATCGCCCTTTAAAAACCAGAGCAGCTCGCTTTTGATCAGGCCAAAAGGGACCTTTTTAGTGGTCAGTAACGGAAAACCTTGACTAAGATCAAAGCGCATTTGATAACCAAAAATACTATAGGTACCAGTTTGGGTACGATCATTTTTGTAGTGGCCCTCAGCCAGGATTTTTCGAGCTAAATCGAGATACGCTTCTTCCATACTATTATTCTCCCTACTTTAATCGAATTTAATGTTGCCTAAGCATACTGACTGAGATAATCCCACCGTTGCATTTTTGTTTCAATTTGTTGGTTTAGATCATCAACTTGGCTTTGTTGTTCCGCCAATTTGCCATAATCCGCACCGTTAGCCTGCATGGCCTTTTGAACGGTTGCCAACTGTTGTTCAAGCTGATCAATATCTGCTTCGATGGTTGACCATTCTTTTTGTTCATTATAAGTTAGCTTAGTCTTTTTCTTGCTGCTAGGTTTAGCCGCAGGTGCAGTTTTTAGCGGTGTTGCTTTTACAGCTGGCTGCTGTTGTGCCAAATAATCACTTAAGGCACCAGTAAATCGAGTGACTTGCGCATGGCCGTTAAAAATCAATAATTCGTCAGCCACTTGATCAAGAAAATACCGATCATGCGAAACCGTGATCACAGCGCCATTGAACGTATCTAAGTAATGCTCTAAAACTGTTAAAGTACTGATGTCTAAATCATTGGTTGGTTCATCCAACAGTAGGACATTAGGCTGTTGCATCAGTATTTTTAATAAATAAAGCCGTCGTTGTTCACCACCGGATAATTTACGGATCAAAGTACCGTGCATGAAGCGTGGAAATAAGAATTGCTCCAATAATTGTGTAACGCTGATCACATTGCCATTACGCTCGGTTACGGCTTCACCAACGTCTTGGAGGTAGCTGATCACCCGCTTATCAGGATCCAGTGCCTCAGTCATCTGTGTATAATAGCCTAAGTGGACGGTTTCACCCAGCGTGATCACGCCAGAATCCAGCGGTAATCGCCCGGCCAGTACATTAAGAAAGGTGGACTTACCTGCCCCATTTTCGCCAGTAATGCCTAAACGAGCATTGGCCTGAACCATTAAATCAAAATTCTTAATAATGGGATGGTTGTGAAAGTTTAAAGTAGCAGCCTTTAGCTCCAGTACTTTTTTACCTAAACGTTTTTGTCCTAAATTGATATCAACGGTGGCCGCTTGTTCGACCCCTTTATTGACTTGGACTTTTAAGTCATTAAAGCGATTGATCCGTGCCTGTTGCTTCGTCGAACGAGCCTTGGCTCCAGCACGCATCCAATCCAATTCTTTTTTATAAAGTTTTTCTTGTTTAGCGGCCTGCTCGCTGGCCTCCGCAGCCGCAGCAGCACTTTGGCGTAAATAATCTTCAAAGTTTCCGCTATAAGCGGCCAGTTGACCAAATGCTAATTCGTAGATTTGATTAGTGACTCGATCCAAGAAATACCGATCATGGGTAACCACCAGCAATGCACCCTTGTAACTAGCAAGATAATCTTCCAGCCAGGCAATTGAAGCAAAATCAAGGTGGTTAGTGGGTTCATCTAAAATCAATAAATCAGGTGACTCGATCAAAACTTGTGCCAAACCAACCCGTTTTTGTTGTCCACCGGAAAGTTGGCTGATCGGTTGATCTAAGTCGGTTAATTTCAATTGAGACAAAATCGTTTTGATCTGTGTATCAACATTCCAGGCGTCACCTTGATTCATAGCGGCCTCCGCCTTAGTGTAAGCCGCTTGTGCCTTTTCACTATTACCATCACGACTTAAAGCCGTCAAAGCTTTTTCATAGTTAGCGATCACTTGAAATAATGGGTTATCGCCAGTAAAAATAGCCTCCATGATCGTCATATTTTGCGGCAATTGTGGGACTTGCTGTAAATAACCGATTCGGTACTGTTTAGGCGTCGTGATCGTTCCTTGATCAAAAGTATCGTGCCCGGTCAACGCGTTTAATAACGTGGTTTTACCGGCGCCATTAGTGCCGATCAGGCCGATTCGATCACCTTCTTTAATGAAAAAAGAAATATGATCGAACAGCATTTTTTCGCCATAAGTTTTAGTTAAATTTTCCGCGGTTAAAGTTTGCATTGATTATCTACCTCAGTTTCTACATCGCCATCATAAAAGATTGTTGCCGAAAAAACAATCCACTTTACTCGCAAAATAAAAGTGAGTGCTTTTGATAATGCTATCAGCACACTCACTTCATTTTATGCTAAATCTAAGCTTTAATTAATTTCTTAGCAGCAGCGATCAAGGCGACCGTTTGGTTTGACAATTCGGCCGCTACTACCGCCTGTTCCAATTGTGCCAACACTTGTCCTAATTGTGGACCTGGTTGCAGGTTTAACGCTTGTAAAAGATTTCCGCCATTCACGGCAAGCTCGCTGCGCTGTTTAATTGGTAATTGCTGATACCTAGCCTTTAACTTATTTGAATCAACACCGGCACCATATAAATGAGCAACTTGATTAGCTATCAATAAATTGCTTAAGCCCGTTTGGTAGTAAGCCCAGTTAGTCAGTGTTGTGTGTGCTAAAAATTGGTTTAAAATCGGTAAGCACATACTAACATCACGGATTAGGTCATTAGCAGACTTCCATTGTTTCAAGAATGGTTTAACCGTTGCGTTGTCCAAGTGTAACTGCTGTGCCAGCAATAACCAAACACTACGTTCATCCGTTAAAGCCGTTGGTGCCAAGTCAGTGATCGCCAGCAAGGCCGGCGCAGCGGACACAAAACCTGGGCATTGTTGATAGAGCTCAGTGTGAATAAAGCTGGTCAGGCCATTATTACGACCTTGACCAAGCATTAATTTAACAAATTCGTCGTGAATCCGCTCAATAGCGATTTTTCCCAGCAGTTGATGATGTGCTTTAATAGCCACCTCTGTAGCCGATGCAATCGTAAAACCTAACTGACTTTCAAACCGAACGGCTCGCATCATGCGCAAAGCGTCTTCATGAAAGCGCTCATCGGGATCACCTACTGCACAAATAACTTTATTTTCTAAATCCGTTAGACCAGAAAAAAGATCAATGATCGTACCATCATGTTGTAAGGCCAAGGCATTGATGGTAAAGTCGCGCCGTTTTAGATCTTCACGTAATGAACGAACGAAAGTCACATGATCAGGTCGGCGAAAGTCCTGATAAGTTGATTCTGTACGGAAAGTGGTCACTTCGTAGGCAGCATCTTGTTGTAATACTGTTACGGTTCCATGCTGAATGCCAGTATCAACGGTACGGCGAAAAATTTGTTTGATTTCAGCGGGATAGGCACTAGTCGCAATATCAACATCATGAATCTTTTTGCCTAATAAGGCATCGCGAACACTTCCCCCAACAAAGTAAGCTTCAAAGCCTGCTTGCGTGATCGTTTGCAAAACCGGTAAGGCCTGAACAAATTCCGTTGGTAATTGGGTTAATTTCATAGTAAATATTCAAGTCCATCATAAAGTTGTTTTGTTTGGCGAACTTTACGGCAGGCTAGAGCAACCCCGGTCATAAAGGATTCGCGATCATAAGTATCTTGACGAATTGTTAAGCCTTCGCCGACCCCGCCAAATTGAACTTGTTGGTGAGCGATCAATCCTGGCAAACGGACACTGTGAATCCGCATACCTGCATAATTAGCTCCGCGTGCGCCCGGTAAACTTTCAGTTTCGTTGGGATTACCTTGTGGTTTGTCGCCACGAACTTCGGCCAACATTTCAGCCGTTTTGATTGCTGTGCCACTTGGTGCATCTAATTTATTATCGTGGTGCATTTCAATGATCTCCACATCGGGAAAATACTTAGCGGCCTGTTTAGAAAATTGCATCATCAAAACCGCACTTAAACTGAAATTAGGTGCGATCAGCCCCCCAGTAGTTTGCTTAGCGGCCAGCTCCTGTAACTTTTTGATTGCAGCAGCAGTAAAGCCGGTGGTGCCAACAACTGGCGAAATTTTATGTTCCAAGGCAAATTGCGTATTGGCTACTGCTGCCTTGGGAACAGTAAAATCGATCCAAACTTCTGGTGCAGCCGTTAATGTGGCCTCTAAATCAGTAAATACTGGTGCATGCTGACCCGCAAATTCGGCTATCTCTGCCAAATCTTTTTCCTTAGCAACTGGATCATAAACCCCAACCAATTCAAAATCAGTATTTTTTAAAACCATATGGGTCGCTGTAGCACCCATCCGCCCTTTAAAACCAGCAACAAGAATTTTCGTCAAAACGATCACCTTTTTCATTTAATTTAACTATTAACTACCATACTAACAAATTATCGCAGCAATTAAAATATTCGTGGTTAGTAAAATCCGGTATAATGCAATTAGTGTTGGGCGAATAAGCTGGTCAAGCTAAATTTTAAAGCAAAAAAACTTAAAGGTGATGATTAATTGGAAAAAAGAGGTATTCGGGCACGTGATCTTCTTTTGATCACATTGGGGTGTGCACTATACGCACTAGGCTTAGTCAGCGTTAATATTCATAACCATTTAGCAGAAGGTGGTATTACTGGGATTACTTTGATCTTAAGGTTTTGGTTTCATTTTGATCCTGCTTATACCAGCTTATTATTGAATATTCCGCTGATTATTGTGGGCTATAAATTTTTAGGCCGTGATGCTTTGTTATTAACTATTTACGGCACAGTCATGCTGTCCGTTTTTCTTTGGCTCTGGCAACGACTACCAGTTCAATTAAATTTACACCATGATTTATTTATTGCCGGCGTTTTAGCCGGTCTGTGTGGTGGTTTTGGCAGTGGCTTGATTTATCGCGCTGGTGGCACTACTGGCGGCAGCGACGTCGTGGCCCGAGTGATCGAGCGCCAGCGTGGTATTTCTATGGGCCGCACGTTGCTCTTCTTCGACGTAGTTGTTTTACTATTATCATTAAGTTACTTAGACATACGCCATATGATGTATACCCTATTGGCTTCATTTATTTTCTCACAAGTAGTCGATTTTACCCAGGAAGGTGCCTATGCAGCGCGGGGAATTTTGATCATCAGCGATGATTATCAAGCAATTGCTGATGATATTATGGCACAGCTAGATCGAGGAACAAGCTTTTTTCATGCCGAGGGCGGCTATCAGCACAGCGCTAAAAAAGTTATTTATTGCGTTGTTGCTCCCAACGAGATTGCTTTGATCAAGAGAATTATTGCGCATCATGATGAAAAAGCCTTTATTTCGGTGATCAATGTTCATGAAGTTATTGGTGAAGGTTTTACGTATGAACGGAAAAGACGATCTATTTTTTGATTTTGTGCGCAGCTTGTCTGCGCTTTGTTTTTTTGATCGGTTAAGTTAAAGTAACTTTTTTATGTTATACTATGGATAAGGAGATGATCGACTTGGCCTACCCTTACCAAAAAAATTTTCAACACTTTCTAGCAACAAAAGAATTAGCAACCGTAACCATTACAGAATATTCGCGAACTTTAACCGACTTTTTTCAATACTTACACCGTTTTAATTGGGCTTTTAGCAGCGATCCGCGCTTGGATAATATTCTTGAAAACGATGTACGCGATTACCTAACCATGTTGCTAGAGCAACGTGATTTAAAAAATGACACTTATAATAAAATTCTCTCCCACCTCAATGGCTATTTTAAATTTTTATTTACCCATGAATTGATCACCCACTACCCTACAGTGGCCTTAAAGGGTATGAGTAAAGTCAGCCTACAACCAGCAATCGATTTTACTTGGCTTAATCAGCTGCCCAGCCTATTGCAAAATCAACAACTTAGTTTCTATACGCGCGCGTTATTGCTATTTAGCGCATACGGCTTTACCAGTCAGGAAATATTGGCACCCGGTTTTGGCGAACTAACCGCACGTTTAAAGCTGACTGCAGGCCAACGCAAATTCATGCAAGCTTTTCAAAAATTTTTGCAACCATTGCAACTGCTTCAGGCTAGCAGGGACTTATTTTTAAAAACACGTATGGATCGGCAACATCCCCAATTATCAGCTCCGGCCTTGCATAAATATTTAAAAAAGGATACACCACTAGTTGATTTTACGTTAACCCCGCAAAAATTGCATCAAGGTTATATTCTGCATTACTTGCTCGCTCATCGCACCAGTAGTGCTGCTGAACTCCAACAATATTTGCGGCTAGACCCGGCATCCCTAGATTATTATCGTAGTCTATTGTCTTAAATTCTTTTACACCAATCGAATCTACCAAAAAAGTGTAACCACAGCGGTTACACTTTTCTGCTTAATTTTGATCAGCTAAATAATCATCCAATAAATAGGCCATGTCATCGTCAGTGGGTACCAACTTAACGTAGCGTTGCAAAGCGGCTAACGTTTCAGCACGCAGGCCCTGACCGCGGAAGAAATTAATCAATTCTTTCAAAAAGGCCGGCTCGTTTTTAAAAGTGGGATAAGCCAACAAATAATTAGAACGGGCCGTATCGGCGTGTTCTAATTCCGCCGCAGAACGGGCAAAATTCCAGTAGGCCTGCGGATCAACATCCCCTTGCTGTAACGCTGGCGCCAACAAAGCATAATTTTCTTCATGCCGACCTAACTTCACATAAAGATTGCTTAATTCGATCAATGCTTGCATATTTTCCGGATCAATGTGCAACAGCTGCTGTAAGTAAGTTTCTGCCGTGGTACTATCCGCTAAACGCAACGCTAAATGCGCCCCCTTATCAAACAACACCTCATTATACTGGTCAACGGCTAAACCGGCCTGAACAACTCGTAATGCCGCGGCCAACTGTGAATCAGCCTCTAAGGCATCCGCATAATACGGATAAACGGAACTATATTGTGGATCTTGTTCCACAACGGTTTCAAAACGAGTGATCGCCTGCGTATAGTCCTTTAATTGTAGGGCAATAAAACCACTTTGAAATAACGTATTACTGTCCATTTCAGCCGCGGGGATCTTCTGTAAATAATCGCGGGCTTGCTCGAATTCACCACTATTAGCAGACGCAATTCCTAAACGCTGAAATAAGTTGACTTTAGCAATTTCAGTTTCACCAGCTTCGACCAAAGCTTCATAGTGCACGATTGCTTTTTGGTATTCACCACTATCAAAATAAAACTCTGCTAAAGCAAAACTGATGATCGGTTCATCAGGAAATAAACGCCGGGCCGTCAATAATTTTTGTTCGCTAACTTCATATAAGCCCTGCTGTTGGTAAAGATCAGCACTGACCAACAGGCTTTGCGCATATGCTGGTGATTCTGGCTTCACCGCCTGCAAATAAGTCAAAGCTTCATCGGTTTTGCCGTCACTGATCGCAATATCGGCCAAAGTTGTCCGTAATTCATCTTCATCTGGATATTTTTTCAATAATTGTAAATAGGTGCGTCGTGCCTGACGCAAAAAACCTAAGGCATAAAGATCCTCAGCCAAACTATACAACGTTTCGTCATCATCATGCCGTAATGCGTGATTAAAGGCCGTTTTAGACGCTTCTAAGCGACCCGCTTTTAAAGCATCCAACATTTGTTTTGCGTAACTCAATTAACCGCACCTTCCATTCGCCAAATTGTTTCAAACTAAATTATTTTAGCATATTTACCTAATAATTTAAAAAGATTAGCTATTGGTGACCTGCAACGGCCAAAATTAGGTAACAAGAAGGCCCTAAAAGTTGGCCTGGGCGCATTAACGTAATATTCATAAATAAAATAGTGGCGCTAAGACTTTTGTCCCAGCCCCACTATTTGCTTGCCCCTACAATCTAGCCAAAATATGCTTCATTAAGCCAATCTTTTCTGTTTCAGTGGCCGTCAGGATTTCTTTTTATCCAGTGCTGCCCGTAATGCCGCATTTTCGCGCTCTTTGGCTTTTAATTGACGCCGATTAAAGAACCAGATCAAACCGACTAAAAGTACAATGATCACGGCGCCGATCAAAGTATACAACCAGGTATAATTAGGTTTGATCGTGACATCACGCTTATTTAGCTTAGCCGCTTGAGCACCAGCAATCGTAAAATTACGTTTGAAATGCCATTTCTGTCCCTTTGAAGTCGCCTTTAAGTCCAGCGTATACTGTCCGGCCTTAAGCGCTTGGCCATTTAAACGGATCGGCAGTGCAAACTTAGAATTCGGTGCCATTTGGAGCCCTTTATTAGTCTGGGTGTAACTTACTTTTTTACTGCCACGTGGATAAATTTTAGCCTTGACCTGCAGCTGATTAATATAGGTTGCTTGCACGTTACGCAATGTTGCATTGATCACATTGCGATAATTGACCTGGCTAGCGCCGACCTCACCTAATTTTAAGATTGGCTTAACGGTCCGGGTATTTTGGTGCAAAACAATCCCAATAACATAAGCGTATTGATTTTGAACCGTCGTGCCTTTAGTTGCTTTACTTTGCTGATCCGCATTTTCATCCTGTAACCGCAGGCCACCAGCAATAACCCCATTAAAATGACCTTGCGGCATAGTAACTTTTAAGTTAACTTGCTTTTTTTGCTTGGCCGGAACGGTTATTGTTGTTTGTTCTGGCTTCACATAATCGGCTAATGAATAGCGCAAGGAGGTGTCCGCAACGGCCTTAGCTTTTGTATATTCTACAACACCATTTAAATTAGTCGTTGCCGCATTGACCTCCGGCTTCAGCTTAACCGCCTTACTGGTGCTATTAGTCACCGTTACACTTATCGTCTGCTGTTGACCTGGGGCAAGCTTTAAATCAAAATAATTAACATTTTTAGTGAGTTGATTGGTGGGTAAATTAGTTTCAACACCAAAAGTTAATTCATTAGCCGCGACTGGTCGGTTTAAAATCAATAATCCTAATATAACTGCTAAGATCATTAGTCCTAAATTTTGTTTTTTCAACAGACGCACCTCCTTTTAGTTATTAATTCAGAGCAAAAGGACAGTTTACGCTGTCCTTTTGACTAGTTAAGTTAAAGCACTTCAGAACTATTATGCATTGGCCGGTGTATCAGTCAGGGTCCACGTTAAATTTGTTTTATAATCTTCGGCTTCCGGATGGGCCGCCACCGGAACGGCTAGCGTGGCAGTGGACTTATCGTTACTATCGCTCCATTTATCGGCCCAAGTACCAAAGCCATTACCGGTAGCAGCATCCATGATGGTTGTGGAGTTGCCTGGTGTTAGGGTAACATCGTGTACGCTAGCAGGACTGTCTGTTGTTTCATTAGAAGTGATCGCCGTTCCGGAAAAAGATAGCTGTGCGCCATCTAAGGCCGTATCATTGGCGCTGGCAAATTGAGCTTCCTGCATAACTGATAATGTCCAACCTTTAGGGGTTCCTGCACGTTGATCCGTGACCTGAACGTAATTGGGAATCGCATTACCATCAGTATCTTGATCATCCTGAGCCGTATACACTTCATCCTTAGTTGGCACATCATGCTCACCAAACTCTAAGTTAGAAACATAATCAATTGATAATGGCCCAGAATTACCGGTACCAGGCCCACCACCTGGATTTTCTGGATCAGTTGGGTCAGTCGGATCAATCGGATTAGTAGGATCGATAGCGTCCGTAAAAGTAGCGGTGGCATCCGATTTAGCGGTAGAAGCCACTGTTTCGGCACTGACATTGGTTGCAAACCCGCTTAGTAATAGACCACTCATGGCAGTCACCGTTAATAAAGCACTTTTTTTCATCATCTAAAATCACTCCTCAATTGATTGATGCTGCTTAAATTTAGTTTGTAACTTGATACTTGCTAAACTGACTAGAATAAGGATTCCAACTAGGGAAAGACTCCTGCCAGAACGTTCACTAGTTTGCGGCAAAACTGATTGCTGGTACTGATTTGTTTGCACTTCTTGGCGACTGCTTTGATAGGGTAGCCGTGGTTTTGTTACAGTTGGGGTATTTTTAGTAGCGGTGACAAAACTGGTCTGCGCCTGGCTGGTTATAACCGCACCTTGACTAAGGGTGCTACCACCGAGCAGTGTCATCATAAACAGCCAACCGAGAATTACCGTTTTTACTTTCATCGATGCCACTCCTTTCACTTATTGGGTGGCGTTTCTTGCAGATTCCAAATGACGCTGCCGCCATATTGCTCAGCTTGCGGCTGTCCCGGTGTCGGCTCAAAGGCCAGGCCATTTTGCGCATTCCAATTAGCCGAGACCGCCGTATTTTTACCTGGGGTAGCAGTTACTAGACTTGCTACTGGACTAGCCGCACTAGATAAGGTGTAGTCCGTACCATCATTCAAATAATGCAAGCTATTAGTTAAGATCGTCCCCGTCCGGTTACCCGTCATTTGTTGGGCCAGGCTGACCGTGAGTTGCCAACCATTCAGTGTCGAACTCGCCGGAAACGTGCGGGTATCTACAACCGTCAACGCTTGATCACCGCTCGCAATTTTTCCTAAATAGGTTAATTGCTGAGTTTCGTTTACACTGAGATTATTGCCAAACGTGATGGTGCTTGGTGCCGTGATGCCCAGATTACCTTGAATATAGGCTAACTGAAAATTACCACTACCAAAATTAGTTGTACTTTGTCGGGCCTCAATCCGCATACGGTAAAGCGAACCTGCTGATTGTACGGTGACATCTGGCAGGTAACTATCCGGAATTGCAAACTGCCAATTTTGTGTGACATTACTGCTCATTTTAACCGTACCTAATAATTGTTCCTTAACGGGGGTAGCACCATTACCACTGATTTTAGTCATGACTGCATAGAAGGAAAGTGTTTCACTAGTATTATCCCAAACCGTTCCACTGACTTGATAGTCACCCCCATAATAATTATTAGTCACAATACCACTACCCGCCGCTTGATCTACCTTTAGGGCAATACTTGAGGCCGCCTGTACAGCAGGACTTGCCACAGTTGGAACAGTAGCATCTGCCTGCTTAGTCGTTGTACCGTCATCACTGGTAGTAGTGGCCTCGGCAACTGCCGTAGTTGTCTCGTTTGCGGCCGTTACTGCGATTGCTTGTTGATTGGACTGAAACGTGTTAGTGACCGCCTGTAGTCGATAATCACCTGCTTTCACCGCAAGTAACGGTAGGTTGATTTTTGCTGTCGTTACTGTATGTGTTGTGAGCAGCACGCTACCCTGTTCTTCTTGAACACTAATTTGTTCCTGGGTTGCAGCGGTTTGCTGTTCAAAACTAGCCGCATCAAATTTTAAACCAGCCGGTAAAGTCAGCTTAATTGTTGTTGCTGGCAGTTTGACTAACGTCATAACAAGTGTTTTGCTTTCGCCAACTTGCATTTGGTCGATGCCGCTAAGGGTGATTACCGATTGTGTTGTGGCCGCCGCACGGGCTGAACTAAGCACAATACCTAAAAACACGCTTAGTACGGCCAACAAGCTTAAACTGCGGCGCCACATCCTTTTGCCCATAAGTTCACCTCCCACAACTATTTTCCTACAAACTTATTGTAACCGATGTCAACAAATAACCTTATCAAAAATAGCAATTATTATATCAAAATTGATAGAAAATAATTCTATTAATGATTAATTAGACAAAAAAATAGCACTAAATCAGTCGCCTATATACTGATTTAGTGCTATTTTCACTAATTAAATTTCGTTAGATTTGTTTTTTTATGACCTATTCTGATAATAATATTTTTTATATTCTGAAAGTCACGCCAACTACCAAGATCAGCGAAATGATAAAGTGGCTGTCCCGACGCGACTGCGGTTACCCGTCGATTGGTCAGCACTAAATCATAATCATGGCCTGGTTGATAAACGGTCACCTCAATTAACACCTGACCCGCCATTTGCTGTTGGAGCTTATTGACCACTAGATGCACTAGCGCATCGGTCAAATCCGTTTCAATGCCAATCGTGATCTCTTGTGTTTGTTGCCCAGCAAATTCAGTAATGACTAATAATAAGCAACGCCGAAAATAGGCCTCATTTTTAAGGACCAGCTGTCGCAGCTTGACACATGAGGCATTTTTTAAATGCTGCAAAAGCCGTTGCACTGATTGCTGTATTTCATGGGTAAAATAAAATGTGCGATAATAAGCGGTCTGCTTAAGCGTAAATTTATTTAATTCCCCAGTAAAAAGATACGGCCGAGTTAACGTATCAAATAGTAGCTTGGAAAAGCTAAACGACCAACGCTCCGGCTGAATCGCCAAGCTTTGGCAAACGGACTGGTTAAAGGCCAGTAATAATTGACTCAACTCTGTATCGTTATGCGTATAAATATCGGCAAACTCCCATACCAAGGCCGCCTGACTATTAAAAACCGTCATACTGATCAACATGGCGAACAACGCTTTGGTCTCAAAGACTGCCGCGGCATTATCCATTTGACCGAATAACTGACGATAATTAGCACTCATTTGATCGAACAGAACATTGTTACGGCTTAATTCAGTTATTGCTGCTGGCAAACGGCGATCCGGCCGCAAAGTGGTCAATTGACGCTGTAATGAAATCGTGATCCACAATTTGATTCGCGCTGCCGCCACTGTGTTGAATTGATAAGCAAAGCGCTCTTCTAAAAGCTGAATATATTGCTCATGTAAAATATTTGTTTTGGTGGTCGTCAGCGGAAGCAAGCTAAATAATTGATAATAAAAATAGCGTATCTGCAGTTCAGTACCACACAGTACTCCCTGTTTGATAACCAAATTAAATTCCGTCAGTAAGAGATTCAATTGCTTGACGTGACGATAAAATGACGCCTCACTAATCGCCAATTCACGGCTAAACTCTGCTAAAGTAACTTTACCTTTACGATAGAGCAGTAGGAGTATTTGATAATTAATTGCGTTACGCAGCGCCTGATCACAATATAATTCATCTAACGTGATCTGACCAATTAATTTCAGATCAAGTTGCTGAGAATGTATATTTAATTTAATTAGTCCACGCTTAATTTGCGGTGCTAAAAGCTGCTTTAATTGTAAAATGTAACGATTCAGCGATGATAAAGAAATTTCCAGATCCTGGCTTAACTTTTGCTTACTAATTGCCCCATCGGCCAAATAAAGGTCTTCTAACAATAACACCAATAAGCGATCAGGCTTATCAAGCAAATCCGCTTTAAACATTTTAACTCCTTTCTGCGCTTAATGAAGCGTCCCGTTTTTTGATAAGCTATACCAACCATAACAAGCGCGCACGGCCGAGCATAAAGAATCTAGATTCTGTTTGACCTGCAGTTACAAGATAGGCTTATCCGTAAGCGCTAACTTTTTATCTAAACTAAGCTTAAATTTAATGTACGACTATTTTTTTGCTAAAACTTGAAGACTTTATGAAGGCGCTGCCTGCGAAAACCTAATCAGCAACTAAAATAAGCGACCAGGACAAAAGTCCTGATCGCTTATTTTTTTGAATTTTACTTGCGGCAAAAGCTTGGGTTCATGTGTCAAATGTAGTTACACTTACCTACAAAAAAACTAGCAACCAAAATTGCTAGTTCATTTTATTACTTTATTTAACTGCATCTTTTAATGCTTTACCAGGTTTGAATGCAGGTACTTTGCTGGCTGGAATTTCAATTTCAGCACCAGTTTGTGGGTTACGGCCCTTACGAGCAGCACGGTCACGAACTTCAAAGTTACCAAAACCAATCAATTGAACCTTTTCGCCTTTTGCTAATGTATCTTGGATCGAACCAAAGACAGCATCAACAGCAGCAGTTGCATCTTTTTTAGTCAAACCAGTTTGGCTAGCGACGTTTTCGATTAATTCAGCTTTGTTTGCCATAGTGAATGTCACCTCCTGAGCAACAATTAGACAGATGTCTAAAATAAAATGAGTACTGCATCAAGCAGTTCTGAAATAATGAACAACGTCATCATTTCTGAATCAAAGATATCATAGGAACGCCTTGATAGCAAGGTTTTTTCACATTTTTAAGCGCTTTTTCCATAAAAACCGGCAAATATGAGAATTCTCTTCATAAATCGATGTTTTTATTGACAGAACAAGCTTTACGCTACTTCCGTCGCCGTACAATGATATGGATCGGAGTTCCTGAAAATTCAAAAGCATTCCGCAGTTGATTTTCTAAAAAACGTTCATACGAAAAATGCATCAGATCCGGATCATTAACGAAAACAATAAATGTCGGTGGCTTGACGGCAACTTGGGTTGTATAGTAAATTCGTAGTCGTTTCCCATTGGAAGATGGTGTTGGGTTAGTTGCAATCGCATCTAATAAAACATCATTTAAGGTAGCTGAAGGGATCCGTCGACTTTGATTTGCGCTAACCTTTTCGATCATTGCAGGTAATTGACTGAGTCGCTGTTTGGTTTTAGCCGAAACAAAGACGATCGGTGCGTAATCCAAATAAGCGAAGTTGGCCCGAATCGCTTGTTCAAAGTTATTCAACGAATGATTATCTTTTTTCAACGTATCCCATTTATTGACTACAATGATAATGCCGCGGCCGGCCTCATGGGCATAGCCAGCAATTTTTTTATCTTGTTCGCGAATACCCTCTTCAGCATTTAAGATCACTAAAACAACGTCAGAGCGGTCGATCGCTGACATAGCCCGTAAGACACTATATTTTTCTGCGTTTTCATAGGCCTTACCGCGTTTACGCAACCCAGCTGTGTCGATCATATTAAACTCAGTCCCATTAGCAGCCGCAAAGCGCGTATCAATCGCATCACGTGTCGTTCCGGCAACGCTAGAGACAATCACCCGATTTTCACCTAAAATGGCGTTAACCAGCGATGATTTACCAACATTAGGCCGACCAATCAGACTAAAACGAATTCGGCTTTCATCTTCAGGTTCAATATCAGTCGGAAAATGCTTGATGATCGCATCTAATAGATCACCAACGCCGATTCCGTGAACCCCCGAAACACCAATTGGTTCATCAAACCCTAATGCATAATAGTCATAAATATCTTGCCGTAGTTCTTGATTATCGACTTTATTAACTGCCAAAACAACTGGCTTATCAGAACGATAAAGAATCCGGGCCACGTTTTCATCCGCATCGGTAACGCCCTCACGAACACTAGTGACGAAAACAATCACGTCCGCTTCTGCAATCGCAATTTCTGCTTGTTCTTTGATCTGTTCAACAAAGGGCTGATCTTCAATATCAATTCCCCCGGTGTCGATCAAATTAAATTCGTGACCGAGCCATTCAGCCGAAGTATAAATACGATCCCGGGTTACCCCAGGGGCATCATCAACGATTGAAACGCGTTGCCCGGCAATTCGATTAAAAACAGTTGATTTACCTACGTTGGGCCGACCAACAATGGCAACGACTGGTTTTGCCATTCTATCGCCTACTTTCTAAATAATTTCCAGTTTGCTTCTATTTATGCCCTTAAATCTGCAATTCCTTGATCATAGCATAAATTACGGTAAAAGGACACCGTTAAGGTTTTACATGCTTCTTGGAAGCATAGAAAAAGAGATTGGCCAATGCCAATCTCTCCGCCTAGCACCGGTGATCAACTACTTTTGATCGTTATCAGTGCTGTGTTTTAATTCGTCACCGATCAAGTCGCCTAAGGTGAAGCCACCATCATCGTTATCTTGGTAACTAGAATTGTTATCTTGATAATGATTAGTTTCAGCCTTTGGTGCTGAATGGTTTTCTTCGCTAGATGGCTTTGGTGTCAAAGCTTTGATCGACAAAGCCAAACGATGCGCGTCTGGATTGACTTCAAGGACTTTGACCTTAACGTCTTCACCTTCCGAAAGAACTTCATTCGGAGTTGCAATATGTTGATGGGAAATCTGCGAAATATGCACTAACCCTTCAACACCAGGGAAAACTTCAACAAAGGCGCCAAATGTAGTTAAACGTTTAACTGTACCTTCCAAAACGCTACCAGCTGGTGCTTTTTCTTCAATACCGGTCCATGGTTCTGGCAAAGTCGCTTTGATCGACAATGAGATCCGTTCGCGATCAGCATCAACAGATAAAACCTTAACCGTTACTTTTTGACCAACCTTTAAAACATCAGATGGTTTTTCGACCCGTTCAAATGAAATCTCTGAAACGTGGACTAACCCATCAATACCACCAAGATCAACGAAAGCACCGAATGAAGTCAAACGAGCAACCGTACCTTCAACTGTATCGCCAGCCTTAAGTGTTGCCAAAACTTGTTCACGTTGTTCAGCCTTAGCAGCTTCAACGATTGCACGGTGTGATAAAATCAAACGATTTTCGCTTGGTTCAATTTCAATGATCTTTAATTCTAATTCTTTACCTTTATAAGCATTTAAGTCATCAACAAAATGATCTTGAATCATTGATGCCGGGATAAAGCCACGAACGCCAGCATCAACGACCAAGCCACCTTTAACAACTTCGGTAACTGGTGCAGTGATGTTTTCGCCAGCATTAAATTTGTCCTGAATTTCGGACCAAACTTTGCGGGCTTCAAGGCGCCGTTTCGAAAGTAAGTAGCTACCATTCTCCTTATCTTTGCCAATTGTCGAAATTACAACAAGATCAAGAACATCCCCGACCTTAGCAACTTCATTGATATCAGCAACCGGTTGGCTAGCTAATTCCTTGACGGGAACAACCCCTTCAACACCAGTACCTTGGATCCCAACGATTAATTGCTTATCATCGTCGATCGCCAAGATTTCACCTTTCACAATGTCACCGACTTTTACATCGTGAACGCTATTTAAAGCGTCCGCCATGGCATTTTTATTTTCAACTTGGTTTGTATTATCTTCGTCCATGCCAAAATCCTCCTTAACAGCTTGAAACTACATTATCTATTTTATAGTAAAATGGCTTGAATTGCCACAAAAAGCTGTTATTTATTCTGATCTTTCTGCTTTTCGGCCACAATTGTGATGATTTTCGCAACCACTTGTTCGATTGATAACGCTGTCGTATCGACCAATACAGCATCTTTTGCCTGGGTCAATGGCGAAATTGCGCGAGTCGAATCTTTTTTATCGCGAACTTCAATTTCTGTCTGCAAAACCGCTAAAGGCGTATTAATTCCCTTGCGCAGGTTCTCTGTATAACGACGTTGCGCTCGTTCCGCCACGCTAGCCACTAAGAAAATTTTAACCGCCGCTTGCGGTAAAACAGCTGTACCAATATCGCGCCCATCCATCACAATGTTTCCCTTGGCCGCGATTGCTTGCTGATGCTGAACAAGTTGGCGCCGAACACCTGCCAATGCAGCAACTGTCGAAACATTATTAGTCACGTCAGGTTGCCGAATTGCTTCTGTCACTTCCTGCTGATCAATAAAGACTTGCTGTTCAGGTTCCCCAGGCTTAAAGCTGATCGTAATTTGCTTTAACACCCGTAAAACGGCCGCTTCATCATTTAACGTAACTTTTTGGCACATTGCCGCTAAGGTTAGTGCACGGTACATTGCACCAGTATCACAATATGTATAGCGTAGCTGCTTAGCCACCAACTTGGCCACGGTACTTTTACCTGCTGATGCAGGCCCATCAATCGCAATTTGTACACCTAATGTCATTACCTAAACCCCTTATTCAAAAAAATCGAGATCGTGGCCCAAGCCCCAATCTCGTGATGACCAAATTAATTATTTAACACGTAACTTCTGTCCTGCGGTGATCGTACTCGTACTGGAAATTCCATTTAATTGTAATAATTCCGCTACAGTCAGTCCATTATTAGCTGCGATTCGATAAACTCCTTGCCCCTGAGTTACCGTTACATAGGTTGCATTCGCACTACTAGAACTACTGCTAGCCGCACTCGACGATGAAGCAGCGGTACTCGATGAAGCGGCCGTACTCGAACTTGTAGCCACAACACTGCTGCTAGTTTCAGCCGTACTAGAGGTATTAGCTGCTGTATCACTGGTCTGCTTACTAGTAGTATGTTTGGCCTTTGCTGACGTCTTAGTTGTCTTCTTAGCCGCCACCGATTCCTTAGCGCTACTGCTACTAGAAACTGAACTTTCAGTAGCAACTGGCCGGTTCATCTGATTCTGCCAGATCGTCCAGGCACCTACTGGCAAGGCCGCCAAAACCAATAGTGCAATCGTTAAAATCGTAACGAATAATGCATTACTTTTATCTTTACGATGGGTTGCTGCCCGCGACAAATTACCTTTGTCATCGCGGTCATCCTCAAAATGAGCGTCCCAGGGTTTCTCATCATTTAGTTTTTGATCTCGTTTACTCATCGATGCTCCTTCTTGCTCACCAAGCGTCATTGTTTAACAGGAAATAAGCCAGTGAGTACTAGCATGTGAGCAATTAACAATAGTCTTCCTGCCAAACCTTCAGCAAATATTGTAACATAATCTTATTTAAAATTCTTTAAGATTCGTTTAAAGCATTGTCGTTGGTGCAAAAATAGCAGCTAAGCGTGCCCGCCAGCTCGCAACACCCACCTTTATTTCTGATTCATCCGCTGCTCGCTGTAAACCTAAAGTGGCTAGCTGTGGTGGTTGGGTGGCATCACAGCAAGTTTCATCATGAATGATCGTTGTAGGATCTGCAAAATAATCCAAAATAAACTG
Organism: Loigolactobacillus binensis; assembly: GCF_005405165.1. Taxonomy (GTDB): domain Bacteria; phylum Bacillota; class Bacilli; order Lactobacillales; family Lactobacillaceae; genus Loigolactobacillus; species Loigolactobacillus binensis. The sequence continues at coordinate 63,218 of NZ_BJDN01000010.1, read as the reverse complement.
ACGCTTACACCCAGGCGTCTGTAAGAAGGCTAACATACTGCGTAGTGCCGCTAGTTTTTCAGCTCGCCGTTTAGCAAATAAATGTTGCACCGTTGTTTCGTCTTGGTGATGTTGCAGATAAAAACGCAGTAAGTCAATTTCTGGAATTGCGGCCAACGAAAACTTTTGGGGATGAGCAAAATATTGTTTAATCAACGCCGCATCCGGCAACGTATTAGTCGCTAAATTAGCCTGTAGTTGAAAGTCGCGTTCCTCATAAAGTGTGATTGCAATGCTAGCCTGACCATCACGGCCGGCTCGCCCAATTTCTTGCAGATAGCTTTCCAGACTACTAGGCAGATGATAGTGAATCACAAAGCGAACATCGGCTTTGTTGATCCCCATGCCAAACGCATTAGTTGCACAGATCAAGGCCAACTTACCGTGCATAAATTGCTGCTGCACGGCAAAACGATCCTGGCTGGTCATACCGCCATGATAGAAGGCAACCCGAGCAGTTACTTTTTTCTGCAATAAAGCGGTGATTTCTTCAGTTTTTTGGCGACTGGAAAAATAAATGATCCCTGGTCGTTTTAATTGCTGACACCAAGCCACTAATCGTTGCTTTTTTTCGATTTCATCGCTAACCTGTTCGCTGGCTAAATAAATATTGCGCCGATCAACCGAGTGAATGATCTGCTTAGTTGTGGTGGGGGTTAACCCTAATTTAGCTAAAATATCTGCCTGAACCCGTTTAGTGGCAGTAGCAGTCAAGGCCAAGGTCGCCTGTGGCGCAATTGCTGCCCGCAATGCTTTTAAGACCAAATAATCCGGTCGAAAATCAACGCCCCATTGGGAAATACAATGCGCCTCATCCACAACCAATAAAGCAACTTGTGTGCGCTGTAACTTTTGGCGGATCTGTGGTTGGTTGGCCATTTCTGGTGACAAAAAAACAAATTTATACTGTGCAAAGCGGGCCAAACTAGCCCGACGAGTTGCTGGATCTAAAGCCGAGGCCAACGCCAATACCCGCTTTTCACCTAAATAATGTAATTGGGCAACCTGATCCTGCATTAACGAAAGTAATGGCGATATCACCACTACTTGACCCGTTAATAAATACCCTGGCAGCTGATAACAAAGTGATTTACCAGTCCCCGTCGGCAAAATAGCAAAGGTATCTTGGCCGGCTAAAACAGCGCGGATGACTTCGCTTTGACCGGGTTTAAAGGCGGTGTACCCAAAGCGTTGCGTTAATACTTTTTTGATTTCTGCTGCTTCAACCATGGATCTTCCTCCGTTTGATTTGATATAAACGAAATTCAAAAAAACTAATCGGCGTTGTAGCTAATTGATCATAACGCCAAGTTTCCAACGGTTGCTGCGCAAACACAGTTGCTAATTTTTGTTGCGTCGGCTCAGATAAATAAGTTGCAAACGGAAAGTCGGCTAATAGGATCGCCGCTTCTAGTAAATGTTCCTTCAAAGTATTGATCTTAACCCGTCGTTTCTGACTGATCAGTGCCAATGAAGCGCCTTGATCCAGCAGATTCATGGTCACAGTTGCGCTCTGGCTAAGCGGACCACAAGCCAAAGGTCGCCACAGTGCTACCATCAAAGGAAAACGCATCGGTTGAGCAGTGATCAATCTTAGTAAATGATGACTAATGTCTTGCCGCACAAGCTCACCAGTCAAAGAACTCCAACCGGCTAGCTGATCAGCCTGCGCCACAGTTGCGCGTTGCACCTCGTGACCTAATAAAAACTGACTATAATAATCTGCTTGCTGCGCTGGTAAAACCGTTAGAAGCTGCTCCCACTCATGCTGCAAACGCTCCGCCATTAAACTAGCATCTTGCTGTTGAAGCCACTGTTTAACTCGCGATTGGGTCGCTAAGCTGACCGCCAACGGAAAATAACGACGATTATGGGCCTGTAATTCGGACACGACTTGGGTCGCTAGAAATAAACTGTTACTAAAATCACGACTATGCTGAAAACTAAAACCAGCATAGTGTTGCGGCAAAAAAATTTGATCCTGAACGGCTGTTTTAGCGGCAACACCAGCAGCAGTTAGACGCACAGCCCGTTTCTGCTGCTCCAACCACCCGGCTGCTAGTAGCTGGGCCAGTGCCTGTTGAAATTTTGGTGCCGCTAAATGCGGCAATAGTTGGTATAATGACAGTAAACCATAGTCAAGACCAGCATAAAGATTAGAAACAGTTCGTTTACCCTTGATCAGTGCTTGCAACGCCAGCGGACGCCGCCATTGACTTTGATCGAACAAATAAAGTAAATATAATTGATCGTCCATTTTTCCACCTTAAGGAGATTTTATCATGTATAGTCAGGTTCAACGTGAGCAATGTATTGCTTGTGGTTTATGTCAATTACGGGCACCAGAATTATTCGATTACGATACGGAAGGGATCGCCTTCTACCGACTTGATCATAATCAGGGCCAAGCGCCGATCCCCGCTGCACAATTAGCCGCCTTTAAACAAGCCTATCGGGCCTGTCCAACAGGTGCCATCAAGCGCCAAAATAAACCTTTTACCACCAAAAACTGAAAAAGCACGGTGCACCATAGGCGCCCCGTACTTAACTTAGCATCTACTGGTTACCGTAATCGACCAGTTCGTGCTAATTTTTTTAACGCCGCAACTTCTTGGGGCTGTAACGGGCGAGAATCGCCAGCAGTCAAACTATCTGTGGTTAAGAAAGCATAGCGCTCACGACTTAATTTCTCAACAGGATAACCCACCGCAGTCAGCATATCACGAACTTCATGATTCATTCCTTCGTGGATCGTTAAATTGACTAACGCGGTTTTTTTTGCGCGATCGCTGGACAGTAATTTAACCTTAGCCGGTGCCGTTTTCTTAGTCTTTAAGTCAACCCCAGCACGTAACTTTTTCAAGGCTTCCACGGTAGGAATTCCTTCGACCTTAGCCGTATATTGCTTTTCAATCCGGTACCGCGGATGGGTCAGTAGATTAGCCAACTCCCCATCGTTAGTAATAATGATCAATCCAGAAGTATTATAGTCTAAGCGCCCAATTGGGTATAAGCGTTCACTGACTTCAGGGAAAAAGTCGAGCACAGTTTTACGTCCCTTTTCATCATGGGCGGACGAGATAACGCGCCGAGGCTTATAAAGTAAAAAATACCGTTTTTGTTCAGTTGCTAAGGGAACCCCGTCAACTTCGACATGATCATGGGGTTCCACTTGGATGCCCATTGTTTTAACAACTTTACCGTTCACTTGAACGTGGCCGGTACTGATCAATTGTTCAGCCTTACGCCGTGAGGCAACACCGGCAGCAGCGATCACTTTTTGTAGTCTTTCCATTAATGATTTTCTTCCTTATCTTTTAATTGTGCTTCAAACTGCGCAAACAAATCAGAATCAGCGGCGGTCGTCGTATCAGCCACTGCCGTAGTTAACGGCGGTAGCGCAGCTAAAGATTCCAGGCCAAAATAATCCAGGAAAAAGGCACTAGTACCGTATAAAATTGGGCGCCCTGGTGCATTTTTACGACCTTGTTCTTCAATTAATTGGCGCAACATTAATCGCTGTAACGCACCGCCACTTTGGACGCCCCGAATTTCATCAATCTTAATACGCGTGATCGGTTGTTTATAAGCAATAATTGCCAAAGTCTCTAAAGATGCTTGACTTAACTTAGTGGTCAAAGGCGTTTCAAAATAGCGTTTGATCAAAGTTGCGTAAGCCTTTTTTGTCACTAACTTATACCGATCACCAAAATGAAACAACAAAAGTCCGCGCTGCTTATCCGCTGCTAGTTGCTCCGCAAAAGCCGCCAATGCACGTTTGATTGTTGCACGAGAAATGGTCAATAACTGATCTAATTCGTCTAAACTGATACCGTCATCGCCGGCAACATATAATAAACTTTCTAATTCTGCTGTGATGTTCATGCAATCTCCTCTTGCAAGGCAACCGTGATTGGCGCTAACGTTTGCGCTTGAAAACAAGCGATTTGTTTATTTTTCATTAATTCTAATACTGCCATAAAGGTGGTCACCATTTCTTCGATGGATGGTACTGCTGAAAGCAAGTGCATGAAGCTTAACTGTCCTTGACTACTTTGGCGCAGCGCCTGTGTGATCTGGGTAACCTTCTGGGCGATGGTGATCGTTTCTTGGTGAACCTGACGGATATGCGGCGCCTGTATCTGTTGTTGCCGCAATAAATGACTAAAGGCCGCTGTTAGATCAGCAAGTGCCACTGGCTGCTTAGGCATTGGAACCGGGGCAGCGCTAGCAAACACACTTGGGGCCTTACTAAAATAAGCCTGACGCGCCTGCTCATGGGCCTGCAACTCGGTTGCCGCCTGTTTATAAGCCTGATAAGTCAATAATTGACTGACCAATTCATCCCGCGGATCTTCGGTGATCTCATCCGGTTCAGCTGATTCTGATAATTCAGGTTGGGGCAATAGCCATTGACTTTTGATCCGCATTAACGTAGCTGCCATCACAAAATAATCACCAGCGATCTCAAGCTTGATCTGTTGCATTGAGTGTAGATAGTCCATATATTGTGACGTAATGGCAACAATCGGAATATCATAAATATTCATTTCGGAATCCTTGATCAAATGCAATAAAAGATCCAAAGGTCCTTCAAATTCAGGTAACTTAACCGTTAAGGCCACTAAACTCATCCTTTTTATGCCGCTGCTCCCACTTACCAATTAATGGTGACGTTGCGATCGTGCCCATCAATTTATAATTAGGATACAGTTGCGCTAATTCATTTAAAATCGTAAAACTATTTCCTTCATCCCGATCTGATGGGCTTAACGATAGATGGCGAACAATCAAATAATCTTTATTTTGTTCAACACCAACTACACCAGCAATATCACCGGTAGCGTTCTTCCACAAAAACAATTGCCGGCCCGTTTCGGTTTGGTACCACTGAATTTCCGCTTTTAGATGACCAACATCATCCAAGTCAGGAATAAAGGAGAGAAGACCCATCGCAATCTTCTCATAGTCCACTTTATACTTTAATAACATGCTAGACCTCCCAGCCCTTACCGTTCGTTTGTTAACCATAGCTATCCTATCATAACAATATTCCCGGTACAATACCACTCTCATGTTAGCTAGCACGACTTACAAAAAATGAGTTTAATGTCAAGCACGCGGATGGTAGCGATTGTAGACCTCACGGAGATGCTTTTGGCTAACATGTGTATAGATCTGGGTGGTGGAAATATCAGCGTGACCTAATAATTCTTGAACGACCCGCAGATCAGCCCCATTTTCTAATAAATGCGTCGCAAAAGAATGGCGCAGTGTATGCGGGGTAATATCTTTATTGATACCTGCTACCTGAACCATTTTCTTAAGATTCTTCCAAATGCCTTGGCGCGTGAAAGGACGGCCGTAATGATTAACAAACAGTATCGGTTCCGTTTGCCCTGGTTTCAAAAAACTAGGCCGGCTAGTTTCTAAATAGCGTTGGATCCAGTCAATAGCAACATCGCCGATTGGAATCAAGCGTTCCTTATCGCCTTTACCCAAGGTTTGGATCAAGCCTAAGCTTAAATGCAATTCAGCCATTTTCAAATGGGTCAATTCGCTGACACGTAAGCCAGTGGCATAAAGTACTTCGAGAATTGCGCGATCGCGAATGCCAATGGCGTTGGTCGTATCCGGTACAGCCAACAACCGTGTGATCTCTGCTTGGGACAGTACCTGTGGGAGGTGCTGCTGTTTTTTAGGTGAATCCACCTGCTGCATTGGATCAATGGTCAACTGTTCAGTTTCCACTAAATACCGATAAAATTTACGTAGGCTGGAAACCATTCGAATCACACTATTATTGGCCATTTTTTGTTGTTTCAATGTTGCCAAAAAATTAAGGATCACAAAACGATCCTGATCAAAATCAGTTAACTTTTGTTGCTGTAAATATGAACTAAATTTAGTTAAATCACGGGTATAACTGCTAACCGTGTTTTGGGCTAGGCCTTTTTCTACTAATAAATAGCGCTTAAAATCGGCCATTTGATTGGTCATAACATCCAATATACGTCAACTCGCTTATTGCTTCTTTGTTTTAGCAGCCTTAGCCTCACGATTACGCCGCTGGCAATCAGCACATAATCCTTGAAAAGTCAGCTTATGATCCTGAACTTGAAAGTGATACTGTTGTTCAACTAAACGTTCAACATCATGTAGTAGATCCTCATGTACTTCTTCGATCTTTCCACATTGAACACATTGCAAATGGTGATGAAAGTGATGTTGTGGTCCTTCACGGCGCAGGTCATACCGAATCAAACCATCGGTAAAACTAACCTTATTAACGATCCTTAAATCAGTTAAAATTTCTAAAGTCCGATAAACGGTCGCTAAACCAATATCCGGCGTCGATTTTTTAACTAATAAGTAAACTTCTTCAGCACTTAAATGACCTGTCTCATTTTGTAATAAGGAAACGACCGTTGCTTCCCGTTGAGGTGTTAGTTTAAAACCCGCTTGATGCAATTGCGCTTTAATCTTTTTAACGTATGCCTGATCGACCATGTAGATCCCCTCACTTTTACTCACATCAATTATTTACTGTTCAATCTGCGCCACTAAAATTGTTTCGCCAGCAACCTGCTTGACCACGCCAGCCTTCATCAAATGACCTAACGCCCGCTTAAATTGACCCTTACTAATACCAAAATACTGTTTGATCGCATCCGGACTGCTTTTATCCGTATAAGGCATTTTCTGACCAGGTTGATGTTGTAAAACTGCTAAGATCATTTGCGCATCATCCCCAATTGCTTCATAGGCGCGGGGCCGTAAAGATAAATTTAAAATCCCATCTGGCCGTACCCCGATGACGCGTGCCTTAACGTGTTGGCCTAAGCGTGGCTCAGCATCACGTTCACTAGGATGGATAAACCCTAAATAATGTTCCGCAGTAAAAACATAGCTGCCAACCACTTTTAAACGATAGACAGTACCGTTAATATTGGCATTTTTTAATGAAGGTGCTGCCTTTTGGGCCATATGCTGGAATCGTTCTTCATCAGCAAGCCGTCCCCATAAACGCTCCTTATCGTCAACTTCCAGACTGACTAATAAATAATCACCTCGCGCCGGCCAAAGTTGTTTCATAGTTGGGAGCTCGTCTAAGGAAACGACCACGTCTTTATTAGGTAGACCGATATCAACGAAAACACCGAGATCATGACGCACGGCAACAACCGGAGCAAAGTCGAAGCGCCCAATTTGTACTCGGGGAATCTTAGTGGTGAGCTGTAGGTCGTGATCTTCATTTTCATAGGCAAAACCGGTGATTGCGTCGGTCACCTTATGAATTTTTTCCAATTCACTTTTGGCGATCCGGTAAGTAAAACCTTCTCGCTGTGCAAAATAATAATCTTGATTTTCGTCGGTGATGGTCACCGAAATCTTTTGGCCAATTGCCTGTTTTGCTGTCATAATAACTCCATTCTTAAAATATAAAATTTAATCAATTTATTTGATCAATGATAAAGATTGCATTACTTGAATAATCACAAAGGTCATCCCTGAAGCGATCACCGGACCAGCCGCAATACCTTTAAACAAAACTACACCCATGATCGTTCCAAAGACTAAGGCAACGGTGATCTCCGGACTTTGTGCGAGTAAACCGACCCCTTTACTGGATAAAATTGCCACTAAAATACCACAGGCCACAGCGATAAACCCGACCGGCGATTTAAAGGCATTAAACAGATCCTTAAACCCGATCTGACCCGTAGCAATCGGGACCAAAATTGCCACTGAAATTACCGTGACGCCCCAATTAATACCTTTAGCTTGGATCGTGGTTAACAGTTTTTGTGTGTGGGGAATCAATTTTAATGCTAAAACAACCACCGCCGCAATCACCAACGATTGATTTTTACCTAAAAAAGCGACTAGCAAAATAATCGCTAAAAATAACCAACTTTCCATGGGTCCTCCCTAATACTGAAATTAAAATCACTGATCACTGTTAATTACCAAGCCAAAATCGCCTGCAAAGCTGTAAAATCTAAATACATTTTTTGCGACCATTTTGCCAAACTTAGCCATTCTCAGATTAATCATAGCACAAAAAAAAGCCATCGTGTCAAACACGACGGCTTTAATTCAAAAATTACATTGCGTTAGAAGCACCACGGTAGATGATCCCACGACGAGAATCAACGGTGATCACTTCGTCGTCAGCAATCAATGAAGTTGCGTCAGTTGCACCAACGACAACTGGGATACCCATTGCAATACCCACAACGGCCGCATGGCTAGTCAAGCCACCAGCTTCAACGATCAATGCGCTTGATTTTTCAATTGCTGGTAAGTAATCTTTATCAGTTGTCTTAACAACTAAGATTCCACCTTCAACAGCTTTTTGATTAGCTTCAGCAGCTGAAGTCGCGATAACAGTCTTACCAATAACGGTTTGATCGCCAACACCTTGGCCTTCAACTAATTTTGAGCCGATCAATTGAATCTTCATAACGTTAGTTGTCCCACGTTCGCCAACTGGTACACCGGCAGTGATCAAGATCAAGTCGCCTTCTTTAGCGAAGCCCAAATCTTGGGCTTTTTGTGAAGCCAAGTTGAACATGTCATCAGTTGATGCAGGCTTGTCGGTTACGATTGGTTGAACACCCCAGTTAACGGCTAAGCCGCGACGAGTGCGTTCGTCAAACGTAATGGCCAAGATATCTGACTTAGGCCGATACTTGGAGATCATCCGGGCAGTGAAGCCAGATTCAGTCGCAGCAACAATCGTACGGATACCTAAGTTACGTGCAGTGTGGGCAACGGATTGACCAATTGCTTCAGTGACATCCGTTTTACTGAATTCCTTCAAAGCAAATGAATCAGCATCGACCATTGACTTTTCAGCGCGTTCAGCGATTTTAGCCATTGTCGCAACAGATTCAACTGGGTACTTACCATTAGCACTTTCGCCAGAAAGCATCGTTGCGTCAGTACCATCAAAGATGGCGTTGGCAACGTCAGTCGCTTCGGCACGAGTAGGCCGTGGGTTTTCTTGCATTGAATCTAACATTTGTGTTGCGGTAATAACGGGTTTGCCTAAAACGTTGCACATCTTGATCAAACGTTTTTGGATAATTGGAACATTTTCAACTGGAATTTCAACACCCATATCACCACGAGCAACCATCAAACCATCAGAAACCTTTAAGATCTCGCTGATGTTATCAATGCCTTCTTGGGATTCGATCTTAGGGAAGATTTGGACGTGTTCCATATGTTTTTCTTCTAATAATTCGCGAATATCTAAAACATCTTGTGCTTTACGAACAAAGCTTGCAGCAATGTAGTCAATGTCATGGTCTAAACCAAAGCGGATATCAGAGGCATCCTTTTCAGTAATACCAGGCAAGTTGATTGAAACACCAGGTGCGTTAACACCTTTACGGGAGCCAAGTAAGCCGTCGTTTTCAACTTCAACGACAAGTTCCTTGTTAGCTTCGTCTTTTTCAGTGATCTTCATGTCGATCAAGCCATCATCAAATAAGACATGCCCGCCAACCTGAACATCATCGTATAAACCTGGATAAGTAACCGCAATCTTATCCTTAGTCCCTTCAATAGATTCATCCATTGAAATACGTGTTACATCACCGGTTTTGAACGCAATTTTGCCTTCTTTTTCAACTGTAGTGCGGATTTCAGCACCTTTAGTGTCCAGCATAAAGCCGATCATTTTACCAGTTTCTTTAACTGCATCACGTGCTTGTTGCATCCGATCATCATGTTCAGCATGGTCACCATGTGAGAAGTTGAAACGGAATACGTTAGCACCAGCTTCGATCAATTTCTTAATTGTTGCTTTATCGGAACTAGCAGGACCAAGTGTACTTACGATCTTGGTTTTCTTCATAGGTAGAATCTCTCCCTTGGAATTTTTTATAAAAAGACATTAACGTCATTTTTACCTTGAATTAATACGAAATATTACTGTTTAAATCAAACAATGATAATTCGGCATGATGCTTGGAATCAAACAAGTCTAAAATGTCATGCGACACGATCTTGTTATTTTCGACACCAACTGCTAAGCCACCCTTACCTTGTAATAGTAAGTCAACTGCATAGGCACCCATTTGTGAAGCCATGACCCGATCCCGAGCAGTCGGTGAACCACCACGTTGAACGTGACCTAATACAGTAACCCGTGTATGGAAATCGCCAAACTTAGCTAATTCATCCGCAAATTCATCAGCGTGCATCACGCCTTCGGCTAAAATGATCAAGCTGTGTTTCTTACCACGATTACGACCGGCACGAATTTTATCCGCAATGGCCTGCATATCAAATTCCTTTTCGGGAACAATAATTGCTTCCGCACCACCAGCAACACCCGACCATAAGGCGATATCACCGGCACCGCGACCCATTACTTCAATGACAAAAGTCCGTTCATGACTAGTTGCTGTATCACGAATACGATCGACTGATTCCAATACGGTATTAACCGCAGTATCAAAGCCGATGGTAAAATCAGTGTAAGGGATATCGTTGTCAATCGTTCCTGGCAAACCGATTGCGTTATAACCATGTTCAGTCAAACGTAAAGCACCATGATAAGAACCATCACCACCGATAACGACTAACGCCTCAATACCAAACTTGTTTAATTGTTCAATACCTTTTAATTGACCCTCAACTTGAGCAAATTCTGGATATCTAGCTGAATACAAGAACGTCCCACCACGCTGAATCTTGTCACCAACTGAGGATTCATCCATTTTGAAGATATCCCCGGCAACTAAGCCAGCATAACCATAGTTAATTCCGTATACTTCTAATCCTTCGTGGATTGCTTTCCGAGTGACTGCACGAATTGCCGCGTTCATACCCGGCGCATCGCCACCACTGGTTAAAATCCCAATGCGTTTCATTTCTTCACCTCAGGCATTTTGATTAAGTTGTTAAAGCACAAACACTTGTACTCAAACCCAGACAATATCATACCACTTTTCAGAAAATATGTCTGCTTTATCTTTGAAATTTTCATCACAAATTAACTTTAAATCGTTTTCAATCACAGTGCTGGCAAGGATTGCGCTTTCACCACCACATTGTCTGCTCCTAAAACGGTCTTTAAGCGGTCAACCACCTCACTCGTCAGATCAATCCAATAAGCTTGATGCAACAATAATTTACGCTTAGTTGCTGGGTAAAATAACAATACCGGCGTTTGCCCCTTATTTTGTTGCAACAATTTTTGAACAGCAGTCGTTAATTCTTCCGTTAACCGTAGAAAAAGCATTTTTTGCGGCAATTGCTTAGCCAGCACACTGGCTGCCTGAACTTGTTCGGCGACTAATTGCAGTGCTCCCCGCTGCTCATCGGCCTTACCGGCTACATAAATAACCTGACCTTTTTCCAACCACTGACTGATTTGCCGATATAATCGCGGAAAAACCGTCACATCTAACTCTGCCGTAGGATCATTGGCCGTGATAAAAGCCATTTGCTCACCACGTTTAGTCCGAATCACCTTGATCCGCTTAACGAATAGCAAAACGGCCTGCCGCTTACCGATCACCAATTCACTGACATTCACAGTCGGTTTCAACCATTGTAAATTAGCGTATTTTTCCACTGGATGGCCGGAAAGATAGGCGCCTAAATAAGTTTCTTCTTGATCTAACTTTTCTGCTAAGGTTAAATCAGGAACTGCCTCTTCCTTCAAAGCCAACTCTTCGGCTAACAACTCACTTTGCCCGCTAAACGCCGTATTGGCGATCAACTGCGGCACACGCTTTAGTAAAGCACCACGATTGGGATTAAACTCATGAAAAGCGTCACTATAGATCAATGGTTCTAAATAACTCATACTAAGCCATTTAGCGTTGAGTTGTGCCAGGCGCTGTAGAAATTGTTCCAATGAAGTAAAGCGACCATTATTTCGCCGCTCAGTTAATAAATCAACGACAAATTGGCGGCGTAAACCCTTGATACATAACAACCCAAAAATAATTTTATTCGTCCGTTGGACAGTATAAGTCAACTGACTTTGATTGATGGCCGGCGGTAAAATCGTTAAATGCCGTTTTTTGGCCTCCGCCAAATAACTTTTGGTTTTAGTGGGATTACCGATCACTGAATTTAGTAATGCCGCAAAAAAAGCAGCCGGATAATGGGCCTTTAAATAAGCTAATTGAAAAGCCACCATACTATAAGCCACTGCATGGGAACGATTAAAGCCATAATCTGCAAAGCGCTCAATGTAATCATACATTTGCGTCGCAACATCTTGCGCGTACCCGCGGTTTTGTGCCCCGGTAACAAACTCGCTGCGCTTCGCGTCGATCACCGCTTTTTTCTTTTTACTCATAGCTCGGCGTAAACTATCGGCTTCACCTAAGCTAAAGCCACCCATGACGGCCGCAACTTGCATAACTTGTTCCTGATAAACTAATACTCCATAAGTCGGCGCCAAAATAGCAGCAACTCGTGAATCCGGATAGTCAGGTTCTTTTTGCTCATGCTTGCGCTTAATAAAAGTGGGAATATTCGCCATTGGTCCTGGTCGGTATAACGCATTGACCGCCACAATATCCTCAAAACCAGTCGGGTGTAATTCTCTTAGCACGTTTTTGATTCCCGCTGATTCAAACTGAAAAACGCCATCGGTATCTCCCTGTTGAAACAACGCAATCGTTGCCGTGTCGTTTAACGGAACTTGCGCGATGGGTAACACTTTACCAGTTTGTTGCTTAATTAAATTCAACGCGTTAGCCAAAATGCTTAAGTTACGCAAACCTAAAAAGTCCATTTTCAACAAACCTAAAGCTTCAACGTTACCCATCGGAAATTGGGTCAGCAGGATCCCTTCGCTGCCAGTTTGTAACGGTACATAATCAGTTAGATCCTGATCACTAAGTACGATCCCCGCCGCATGTGTCGAATAATGCCGGGGTAAGCCTTCTAACTTACAAGCGGTTGTATATAATAATTGATTCCGCGAGCTATCGCTGACTAAATTACGTAAACGTAGTGATTGCTGATAAGCAGTTTTTAGATCAATGTGTAACACATTGGGAATTGCTTTGGACCAATCGGCCAGCTCAAATTGAGTCAAACCCAACACCCGACCAACATCCCGTAACGCCTGCTTAGCCGCTAACGTCCCAAAAGTGATGATTTGCGCCATATGTTGCTGCCCGTATTTTTGATGGACATACTGTAACAACTGTTCCCGTTTATTATCCGGAATATCCAGATCAATATCCGGCATATTGTGCCGTTCTGGATTTAAAAAACGTTCAAATAACAAATTGTACTGCAGGGGGTCAACTTCAGTGATTGCTAAAGCATAAGCAACTAAGGCCCCAGCGGCCGAACCACGCCCCGGCCCGGTTAAAATATTGACTCGGTGGGCGTACTGCATCACATCCCAAATAATTAGAAAGTAATCATCAAAGCCCATTTTTTGGATCACGCCTAATTCATAATCTAACCGCTGTTGATAAGCAGGCGGGATCGTCCCCGCTGTAAAACGCTGCTGCAATCCTTGCTGGGCCACCTGCCGCAAAAAAGCGTGACTTGATTGCTCAGTTGGTACGGGAAATTTAGGTAGTAAATTATTGTGCAACTTAATGGTCAACTGGCTGCCTGCTGCCAACGTTGTTGTTGCCGTTACTGCTGCCGTTAAGCCGTTAGCACGATAACGCTCAGCCACAGAGCTGGCAGGCATTAAATAATGGGTCCCATCTGCTTGAGGCGTATCCGCTGCAAGTGTTGTGCCCGCCTTAATGTGCTGTAACACGGTAACGCTAAAAGCATCCTGTGCATCTAGGTAACGTACATCCTCTAAGGCAATCAGCGGTACATTACTTTGCTGACTGACCGTCTTTAACGCCGGAATATAAGGTTGTCCTTCTGGCTGTAAGCTAACGCCTAAATAAAGTTGTGCCGGTTGTAAAGCTTGCAATTGTTGAATGTACTGTTGTGCTTGGGTCAAGTCACTGGCAGCCAACAATTCAGGAAGTTCGGCCGCATACGCCGGTGTGATCACCGCCAAAGCCTGTAAATATGGCCGTAATTCATTTAACGACACTGGTGTTGTACTTGTCATTAAATGCGTTGATAATTTTAATAAAGCCTGATAACCGGCCTGATCAAGGGCATACACTAATAGCGGAGCCACTTGCTCAGTCGCCAATAATCCTTGGGGGGCAATCGTCAATCCTAAAATTGGCTTAATTGTCGCCGCTTGACAAGCATTATAGAAGTCGATACTGGCTGATAATGATTGAAAATCAGTTAAGGCCAACGCGGTATAACCCCGCTCCTGCGCACCTTTGACTAACTCGGCGATCGTCAACGAACTTTCAAGTAAACTATAGGCACTTTTTACTTGTAATTGAACAAAGGTCAACTCGCCACGTCCTTTCTGTCTTCCCTTTAATTATAACAAACGCCAACAGGTTCCCCTAATTGCTTGCCCAAGTTTTATTAGCGTCTCAGCGAATATCATTTTTATTAATTTCAGCATTGGCACGGCGGCTAAGTCATTGTTGATTCAATCCTTTAACTTAGCCGTAAATTATGCTAAAATCATCAAGGTAGAAAGAGGTGGCGACATGAAAGAAATTATCGTCGTGCTTTGGGCTGTGATCCTTGGTCAATTAGTTGGTTATATTGGTGCTGCCGTGACTTCATTGACCTATAGTCCAGTAACTGTGGCAATCATCTCGGCAATTTTCGGATTGATCGTTTGTATTTTACCACATATTATGGATACGAAATCAGCAACAAGTAAATAAAAAAGGCCGGCTCATTGCCGGTCTTTTTTGCTGTTTATTTTTCTGCAATAACTTTATTTTCAAAAACTAATTGCCCATTGATTAAATTGATATTAATGGTTGTGTGAGGCGCAACCCGGCCAGCAATAATTTCCTTGGCCAGCGGAGTTTCCACCTCACGGGTAATAAAACGCCGCAGCGGCCGTGCCCCGAAGGCCGGATCGTAGCCTTGATCAGCGATCCATTTCTTGGCACTATCAGAAATAGTCAAAGTTAATTCTTGTGCGTTTAACCGCTGACTAAGCTGTTGTAATAACTTAACGACGATGGTTTGCACATCACTTAGGCTCAACGGCGTAAACATAATAATATCATCGATCCGGTTAAGAAATTCTGGTTTAAACTTAGTTTGAATCAACTGTTGTACCTGCGTTTGACTGGCAGCAGTCAATTGGCCTTGTGAATCCACTCCATTCAGCAAGATCTCTGAGCCTAGATTAGAAGTCATAATAATGATCGTATTTTTAAAATCAACGGTTCGCCCTTGACCATCAGTTAGCCGACCATCATCTAATACTTGTAGTAAAATATTGAACACATCCGAATGTGCTTTTTCCACTTCATCGAGTAAGACGATTGAATAAGGATTCCGCCGCACGGCTTCCGTCAACTGGCCGCCCTCTTCGTACCCAACATAGCCAGGAGCAGCACCAACTAAACGTGAAACCGAAGCCTTTTCCATGTATTCACTCATATCAATTCGCACCATGTGGGACTCAGAATCAAATAAATTTTCCGCCAAAGCTTTAGCCAATTCTGTTTTACCAACTCCGGTAGGTCCTAAAAATAAAAATGATCCTAACGGCCGATTGGGATCTTGCAGGCCGGCGCGCGAGCGGAGCACCGCATCGGTGACGGCAGTGACCGCCTGATTTTGACCGACTACCCGTTGATGTAGGCTATCCCCTAAATGCAGTAATTTTTGGCGTTCTCCTTGTACTAGTTTTGCCACGGGAATGCCAGTCTCACGGCTGACCACCGCCGCAATCTCTTCATCAGTAACTGACTCTTGGACAAGCCAATCTTCCGGTCGATCTTGTTGTTCTAAATCAGCCAATTGTTTTTCCAATTCCGGAATCGTACCGTGTTGTAAGCGGGCCGCAGTTTCCAAGTCATATTGGCCTTGAGCATCTTGTAAGGCGCGCTTGGCTTTATCAAGTTCCGACTTTTTAGTATTGACCGCCGTGATATCTTCTTTTTCTGCTTCCCACTGCATCTTTAAATTATTGGCCTCTTCACGCAAATTACTCAATTCACCTTGTAAGTCCGCTAAACGTTTTTTTGAAGCCGTATCAGTTTCTTTCTTTAAGGCCGCCTCTTCGATTTCCATTTGCATTAATCGCCGGGTAACCTGGTCTAATTCAGTGGGTTGTGAATTCATCTCCACATTAATATTAGCACTGGCCTCATCGACAAGATCAATTGCTTTATCCGGTAAAAAACGATCGGTAATGTAGCGGTCTGATAAGGTTGCCGCCGCAACTAGGGCGTTATCATGAATGCGCACACCATGAAAAATTTCAAAACGTTCTTTAAGTCCCCGTAAAATGCTGATTGTATCCGCCACCGTTGGCTCTTGAATCAAAATTCGTTGAAAACGCCGTTCAAGGGCTTTGTCTTTTTCCATATACTGTCGGTATTCGTCTAATGTTGTAGCTCCAATCAAATGCAGTTCACCGCGCGCCAACATCGGTTTTAGTAAATTACCTGCATCCATACTACCTTCGGTTTTACCTGCACCAACAATGTTATGAATCTCATCAATAAAAAGAATGATCTGACCATCACTTTTTTTGACCGCCTTCAAAACACCTTTCAAACGCTCTTCAAATTCACCACGGTACTTTGCACCCGCAATTAAAGCGCCCATATCTAAGCTAAAAATTGTTTTATCTTTTAAATTATCAGGTACGTCTTTATTGACGATCCGTTGTGCAAGACCTTCAACGATCGCCGTTTTGCCCACGCCAGGCTCACCGATCAAAACCGGATTGTTCTTAGTTTTACGCGATAAAACGCGGATCACATTGCGAATTTCTTCATCCCGGCCAATGATTGGATCTTGATCGCCGGTCCGGACGGCCTTAACTAAATCGCTCCCATATTTTTCTAAAGCCTGATATTGTTCTTCTTGATTTTTTGAAGTGACGCGTTCACCGGCACGCATTTCCGTGATCGTTGCTTGTAGTTTTGCCGCTGTGATCCCAGCCTGCGTTAAAAACTGGGTCAACGGGTGATACTTTAGCGTCATTAACGCCAAGATAACACTTTCTGTAGCAATGAAATCATCCTCAAAACTGGCCCGTACTTGATCCGCGGCCTGTAAAACCTTATATAAATTCTGGCTCATATTTTGCCCGTATTGCACGTTGCCTTCAACTGCAGGGATCTCGTCTAATAACTGGTCGATCCGCGTTTCAAATTGGGCAAGATCAACACCAGTCTTTTCATAAATCTTACGACCTAATTGACCCGGCTGGATTAAAAATTTAAACAAATGCACAACATCAATTTCTTGATGTTTTCGGGTCACCGCAATTTGTTGTGCCTCTGCTAAAGCATCCTGAACTGCTTGGGTTAATTTTTCTGGATTCAAAGTATAACCTCCCTGTAAAGTAACAATGAAAAAATCGGCAGCACTACACCGCCGACCTATCCTTTAATTATCAATAGTTAAATGATAGCACGAACAGGTGTTCAAAACAACTAATTTGACTATCTTTGACTAAATGCTTGATACCTTACCCTACCACACTTTTACATGCTACTAACTCCGACTGCAGACCGAATTATTTTTGACTATTTAGGCGGGAGATTTCCAGAATAACATTAACTGCTTGGGTCATCACTTGTTCCGAAATAAATTCGTAACGGCCGTGCATATTTTCCGGACCAGCAAATAAATTAGGCGTTGGTAACCCCATAAACGAGATTTTTGATCCATCCGTTCCACCCCGAACAGGCGCGATGATCGGCTTGATCGCTAAATTCTCCAGCGCCGTTTTTGCTAACTCAACACTGGTCATATCTTTTCTCAAAATTTCAATCATGTTGTAATACTGATCAAAAATATCTAAGCTGACCCGTTCTGCAGCAAATTGTTGATTCAACTGATCAGCAACTGCCTGCGCCTGCGCCTTACGTGCTGCGAGGCCAGCGCGCTCAAAATCACGAATAATATAAGTCATATCCGCTTCTTCTACCGTTCCAGTTAATTGATAAAGGTGAAAAAAGCCTTGTAGGCCAGCCGTTTTCTCGGGAACTTCAGCTTGCGGTAAGCCGTTTTGAAAATCGACAGCCAACTGTAAGGCGTTGATCATTACCCCTTTGGCCGTTGCAGTATGCACATTTTTGCCTTGAATATGGACCTTCATTTCAGCGGCATTAAAAGTTTCGTATTCTAATTGTCCAGCGGAACCGCCATCAACTGTATACGCAAACGCAGCATTAAAATCCGCTACATCAAAATGATCCGCACCGGTACCAATTTCTTCATCAGGGCCAAAACCAACTCGTAATTCACCGTGTTTGATTTCCGGATGTTGGCCTAAATATTCCATAGCCGTCATAATCTCGCTGACACCAGCCTTATCATCACCACCTAATAAAGTACTACCATCCGTGGTGATCAAAGTATGCCCAGTGTAATTGGCCAAGAAAGGAAAGTCGTCAGTATTCAAGGTATACTTACCAGCAGTATCCAATTGAATCGGTGAATGACCATCATAATTCTTAACAATTTGCGGGTTCACACCTTCAGCGTTGAAATCAGCTGTATCAAAATGGGCTAAAAACCCGATCACCGGTACCGTATGATCTAGGTTACTAGGTAAAGTACCGATCACATAACCACTTTGCTTAAGGTAATGAACATTTTGTAAGCCAATCGTGCGCATTTCTGCAGCTAGCTCATGAGCAAAAGCCGTCAAACTCGGCGTCGAAGGGATCGTTGTTGCCGCTGGGTCTGAACGTGTATTTACCTTGACGTAACGTAAGAAACGGGGAATTAGGGTTGTATAAGTTGCCATTTATTTTTCCTCCAACTCAAAATTTAGTTTTAATGAATAAAAGTAAACGGATCGGTATTTATTTTTGACGCATGAAAAGTCACATCGTTCCAACCGGCGGCCTGCGCCCATTGTTGAAACAACGGTACTGCCTTAGCTTTAACAATGCTTTCAACGTGATGGCCAGGATCGATTGCCGATAAATTAGCGGCCAACATATCGTGAGCCGTGTGATAGTAAACATCACCAGTCACAAAAACATTCGCCTGTTGCTGTAAAACATAAGGATAGAACTTACCGCCGTCACCACCGATCACTGCCACCCGCTTCACCAATTCATCCGGATGGTGTGTTATCAAACGTAAACCCTGCAATCCAAAAGCCTGATTCGTGAATTCTGCAAATTGTCGAATTGTCATGGTTCGCTCCGGCTCACCGATGCGACCTAGGCCAAATTGTTCACCACCAGTATTATCCAAAGTTAACAGATCATAGGCCGGCTCTTCGTAAGGATGAGCCGCCAATAAGGCTGCCAGAACCTTATCCGTCAATTCCTCTGAAAAAACGACTTCCACTTTAACTTCAGCCACTGCTTCAGCTTGTCCAACCTGCCCAATAAATGGATGTGCCCCTGCGGCTGGAGTAAAACGACCAGTACCGGGATGGCTGAAACTTGCCGCCGAATAATCGCCTAGTTGTCCAGCACCGGCTGCAGCCAATGCTTGTCGCAACGCCGCTGCATTAGCTTCGGGAACATAGGTTGCCAATTTTTTGATCTTACGTTGATAACTAGGCCGCAAAATTTGTACATGCTGCAAACGTAGTTGTTGGGCCAGCCAGTCATTCATGCCACCATTAGCATTATCCAAATTTGTATGCGCGGCATAAACAGCGATCTGATGGCTTAATAATTTGGCGTACATCGCATTTTGCGGATCATCAGTAACCAAATTTTTAGCGGGGTGGAAAACCACTGGGTGGTGTGCAAAAATAAAATCGACTTTTTGGGCAATTGCTTCTTCGACCACCTCCGGACGCACGTCCAAAGTAACCAATACCCGGTGCACTGGCTGTTCGATCGACCCTAGCTGCATCCCAGTTGGATCACCTGGTTCGGCTAAATACCGCGGTGCAAATTGTTCAAATTTCTGAATGAAATCCTTAACTTTAACCATTCAATACCTCCATGATCTGCTGATTTTCCGTTTTTAAGGCACTAATTTTAGCCGGTTGTGGCTGCTGAGCTTGCGTTAGATTCGCCAATATCCGCTGATTAGTCAATAATTGGTGCTGCCATTTTGCATGAAAAATAGGGGTTTTGGCTCGTACTAAACAAGGACCAAACTTGATTTGTTGAGCGGTGTACACCACAGGCTGTGAGCTTGGTTCAGCCACGATGATTTCATAAGTATGCTGATCTTCCCGTAAAATAGTTTCGGCCACAATCATAAATTGTTGCTGGGCCAACCAAGTACGAACAACATCTGCTTGGACATTGGGCTCTAGAATTAACCGTTGAATGTTTTTAAGCTTTTGGCTGCCCCGCGCCAAAATATCCCGAATCAAATTGCCACCCATTCCGGCGATCACGATTGTGTCAATTTGATCACCGGCCTGAATTGCGGTTAAACCATCGGCTAACCGTACTTGAATTTGTGTGGTTAATCCTGCTGCAGCCACCGCAGTTTGTGCTCTTGAAAACGGGCCAATGATCACTTCGCCGGCAACTGCACTGGCCACTTTTCCGTTGGCCACTAAATTGATTGGTATCATAGCGTGATCCGAACCAATATCGGCCAAACGCGCACCTTGGGGAACATAGCTAGCCACTGCCGTTAAACGCTTAGTTAAATGATTTTTATTCACAATCTTCCATCCTTTACTCCACAGAATAGGTTACTTCTATTGTAACAGTCAGGCCAAATATTGAAAATCTTTTATGCTAATCAACAACCGCTTGTACGGCACACCAAAAAAACGACAAAAAAAGACGGCCTTCATCGCTGACGACCGTCTTTTTTGTATTAATCATTTATTTTTTAATTAGTTTTCCTAATCAAGCTAGTGGCAGTCAGTTAGAAAAATACTGCCGCAATCCTAAGCAAAATCAATTACAAGTTGCCCCTATATCTAAATTGCTCAAACCCTTATTCCAAGAAATCTTTTAATTGTTTAGACCGACTAGGGTGACGTAATTTGCGTAACGCTTTGGCCTCAATTTGCCGAATCCGTTCTCGGGTCACACCGAAGACTTTACCAACTTCTTCCAAAGTTCGTGTTCGTCCGTCGTCTAACCCAAAACGTAAGCGCAACACATTTTCTTCCCGATCAGTTAACGTATCAAGTACGCTTTCCAATTGTTCTTTCAATAATTCATAAGCCGCATGATCAGCTGGACTAGTAGCGTCTTGATCTTCAATGAAATCACCTAAATGTGAATCATCCTCTTCACCAATTGGCGTTTCCAATGAAACTGGTTCTTGTGCGATTTTCAAAATCTCCCGCACTTTATCAGTTGGCATATCCATCTCTGCACCAATTTCTTCTGGTGTAGGTTCACGACCAAGATCCTGTAATAATTGCCGTTGGATCCGAATCAGCTTATTGATCGTCTCGACCATATGCACCGGAATCCGAATCGTCCGCGCCTGATCAGCAATTGCTCGGGTAATCGCCTGGCGAATCCACCACGTTGCGTAAGTTGAAAATTTGAACCCTTTGCGGTAATCAAACTTTTCGACCGCCTTCATCAAGCCCATATTACCTTCTTGGATCAAATCCAAGAATTGCATACCACGACCAACATAGCGCTTAGCAATCGAAACTACTAACCGCAAATTAGCTTCAGCCAAACGTTGCTTAGCCTCACCATCACCTTGTTCGATCTTTAATGCCAACGCTACTTCTTCGTCAGCTGTCAATAACGAAACGCGACCAATCTCCTTTAGATACATCCGTACAGGGTCATTGATCTTGATTCCCGCTGGCGCCGAAGTATCTTTTAAAGCTTTTTTAGAAATTTTCTTTTCTTTTTTTAAGCTTTGCTGTGATGGTTCACCATTTTCATCAACGACACTGATTCCTTGGTCTTCGACTCGAAGAATAACTTTTTCAATTGCTTCGGATTCCAAATTAAACGGAACAACGATCTTAGCAGTCAATTTATCCTCTTGAATCTGTTTATCCGGTTTATATTCTTTAATAAGTGCTTTGAGTGCAGCCTCTAACTTTTTATTGTCGCTCTTAACATTCTCTTTTGCCATTCGCTCGGCCTCCCTATTTCAATCTCACGCTAACCAATGCTGTACACCTTTACTAAAAGTCACAGTAATTGCTCATTATCGCCTCCATAATAACGCTAATGATGCGCTAGGTACACTATGAATGCTTAACCTATTTTAACCTTGCTCAGCCGCCGAATGTGCTACTGGCTGCATTTGTTTTCTTAAACGAATGATTTGTTGCAAGGCATGCAACGAGCCCACGTTATCACCACCACGACTAGCTTCTTGCAACTGAGCTTGTGCGTCGTTTAATTGTTGTTCCAAACTAGCTTGTTGCAGCGCTCGTAAATAATCTTGCAACTGCTCCTGTACCGTATTCTCATCAAAAGCTAGCCGATCGATGGCGATCACTAAACTCTGCAAACGATCATCTGTGATTTGATTCATAAATTGAGCGATCACAAACTGATCATGGTCAGCAAAATACCCGATCGCTAACTGATAAATCGCTTGGTACCGCTCATGAATAAACTTAAAATCCGTTTGTTCTTGTAACGCAATTCGAACATCAGCTACCTTAAAATACAAGTTCAGTAAGCCCCGTTCGGCACGTTCGGCACGGGTCAATTTAGTTTGCTGTTGATGTACTTGTGGAACCGCCATTGGTGCTGCCATCTGGGCCTGCTGTGCCGGTGGCTGGCGTTTAACTGTTGCATCAACCAAATAATCTTGTAACTGTGTCACTAAGGCTTCATAAGTGACCTGTAACGACTCACTTAACCGGTTCAAATAAATATCACGCTCAACTGCAGAACTAACATTAACAAGTTCATGCAAGGCAGCATCGATATAAGTTAACTTCTCTTGTTCATTATCTAAATTACGACCTTGTTTTAAATAGCGCAGTCGAAAGCCAACGGCAGTTTCCATACCACCGCCGATCACATCACGAAAACGCTGCTCCCCATATTTATTGACGTATTCATCTGGATCAAGTTGTTCCGGCAGCGTAACAATGCTTAACTGAAACCGGGGATCATCATGTAACAAAGTGATCACCCGATCAGTTGCTTTCATTCCCGGCGTATCACCATCATAACAAACTACTAAATGATCCGTTGATCGTTGCAATAAATAGAGCTGCTCATTGGTCAAGCTAGTCCCCATTGAAGCAACGCCATAGGTGATCCCTGCGCGATAGGCAGCGATCACATCCATGAAACCTTCAAATAAAATGGCTTGCTTAGCCTTACGAATTTCGGTCTTGGCCACATCAAAATTAAATAACACATTGCGTTTATTAAACAACTCAGTTTCTGGACTGTTCAAATACTTAGGTTGGCCTTCACGCTTAGTCAAAGCACGGCCTGAAAAAGCAATCACATTCCCCTGTGCATCTTTGATTGGAAACATGACCCGATCAACAAAGCGATCCCGTAGCGTACCATCATTATTTTCTAAAAATAAACCAGAATGACGCAATAGATTAAAATCAAGTTTTTTCTCGGCAAAAAAGCGCGTCAATAAGTTATTTTCCTCTGGCGCATAGCCAATATCAAACGTATCAAGAAGCGTCGGCGTTAATTGTCGTTGCTGTGTATAAGTCAACGCCTGCTCCCCTAATTTTGTGTTGAGTAAAATATGGTGAAATAACGCTGCTGCATCCTGATAGAGTTGGCGTAGTTGCTTTTGCTGTGAATTTAACGCCGTTTCTGGTCGCGCCTGCACCGTGTAGCCAGATAAATCGATTCCCACATGGCCAAGTTCAGCTACCCGGGTCACCGCTTCTGGAAAAGATAAATTTTCAACATCCATGATGAACTTAAAAACATTACCACCACGACCACAACTAAAACAGTGAAAGATCTGTTTGTCCTCAGCAACTGAAAATGACGGTGTGCGCTCTTCATGAAAAGGGCATAAACCAAATAAGTTTCGGCCAGACTTTTTCAACTGGACATATTGTCCAACCACATCAGTGATATTAACGGCACCGCGAATTTGTTCCACCACTTCTTCTGGAATTCTTGTTGCCAAAGTGATCACCTACCTTTAAGCCCTAAGCTTCGAAAAGTCGCACCCAAAATGAGTGCGACTTTTCACTGCCGAATGAGCACAAAAATACATCATTAACTATAGCACAACTAGACTAGAGCAGCAATGAATTTGCTTAACCACTTAACCGAATATTTTATTTAATAATCAATTGGTTTAAGTCGGCAATACCAAAAATCAAACGCGCCAAAATAACTAATTGCTTCAGCCGATTAGTTCGTACTGCTTGATCATCCACCATGACCATCGTCGCGTCAAAATAAGCGGCAATCAAGGGCCGTAATGCTTCTAACGCCTGATAATTTTCGGCTAGCGTTTGCTGATCAGCTTGCTGGCGCAATTTTTCTACTGCCGTATACAGTTGTTTTTCAGCATCGTTTTCAAATAAGGTTGGATCCACCGTCAATGTATCCTGATCATTAAAATCAGCTTTTTCGCTTAAACGTAAAACACGGGTCAGTGCTTCAATAGTTGGCTTAAAGGCCGGATCATCTTTTTGCTGCTCCAATAGTTTAGCTGCCGCAAACATTTGCTTTAAGTCATTTTCATGACTGGCCAAAACAGCGTCGACGATATCGTAGCGTATTTTGTGCTGACCAAACCATTGCCGCATCCGTTCATTGATAAACTGTTGAAAGGCCGTCACATTAGCAGCAAATTTCAACCCATAAGTGGCCTTATGCTCAGTCAGAACCTGACCGATCTGCTGCTGCAAAGCAGTAATATTGAGGTGCCACTCTTCGGTCTTAACAATGCGGACGATCCCAGCGGCTTGTCGCCGTAATGCATACGGGTCATTGGAACCATTAGGAATCAGTCCAACCGCGAAGAAGCTGGCAATACTATCAAATTTATCGGCCACCGCCAAAACAGCGCCAATTTTAGTTTGTGGTAAGACGCCATCGGCAGAAATTGGCAAATAGTGTTCACGGATCGCCGTGGCAACTGTAGGCTTCTCACCTTGCAATAAGGCGTATTTTTCACCCATGATCCCCTGTAATTCGGGAAATTCACCGACCATTCCGGTCATTAAATCAAATTTATAGATCTCACTGGCCCGTTTTAAATCAGTTAATTCAGGTGCAGTTAAACCAATTTGTTGACCTAATACTTGCCCGATCAACTGAACACGCTGCATTTTTTCGTATAGTGTCCCAATTTTTTCATGGAAGGTAACTTTTTTAAGTCGCTCAACATAAGTGGCGATCGTCTGCTGCTGATCTTCATTATAGAAAAACTGGGCATCCTCCAGCCGTGCAGTTAACACCTTTTCGTTACCGCTGATCACATTATCTAAGTAATCAGCATTACCATTACGTACGGAAATGAAAATCGGCAATAATTTACCGGCCTGATCGCGAGCGTAGAAAAAGCGTTGATGATCCTTCATTGAGGTGATCAGTACTTCATCAGGCATTTGTAAATACTTAGTTTTAAACTGTCCAGCAAAGGCCGTCGGGTACTCAACTAAATTGTTAACTTCTTCCAGTAAATCTGGATCTAAGGCGACAACCCAATTATTTTTAGTCGCTAAAGCCTCGATCTGTTGTTTAATTGTAGCCTTACGTTTTTCTGGATCAACCACCACAAATTGTTTAGCCAACGCCGTTTCGTAATCACTAGCCTGTGCTAAGTCAACTGGCTGGCCTAAAAAACGGTGTCCCTGAGTTGTTCGGCCACTTTTAATATTCAACACCTGCAGGGGGACGACTGTTTGGTCAAGTAATGCTACCAACCAATGGATCGGCCGAATATATTCAAAATCAAAGTTGCCCCAATGCATATTAGTCGGAAAGGTCATGCTGGTGATAACTTCCGTTATTCCACTTAGCACCTCCGCCGCAGTTTTACCAGGCGTAAATTTGTTCACAAAAACATAATCTTCACCTTTTTGTTTTTTAAACGTGATGTCATCCGTAGTCAGTCCTTGCCCACGAACAAAGCCTTGTGCTGCCTTGGTCCAATTGCCGGCATCGTCTTGGGCGATTCGTTTGGCCGGACCGCGTAATTCCTTTTTGACATCGGCCTGTTTGGTAGCTACGTCAGTCAGCATAATCGCCAAACGCCGTGGTGTTGCGTAAGATTTAATGTCACCATACGCCAAACGTTGCGTTTTTAAAAAATCGGCTGTTCGCTTAACTAACTGTTGCCGGCTAGGCGTAACGACGTGCGCCGGAATTTCTTCTAAGCCAATTTCCAATAAAAATGTTTGTCCCATGATTATGCCTCCTCCTTTTTAGCCGTATCCTTTAATAATGGGAATCCTAATTTCTCTCGTTCCGCCACAAAGGCCCGCGCAACGGAACGTGCCATATTACGAATTCGTGCTAAATAGCCGGCCCGTTCAGTCACACTAACCGCACCACGAGCATCTAACAAATTAAAGGTATGACTGCATTTAAGAATATAGTCATAGGCAGGATGAACCAAACCGTTTTCGATCTGCTTCTTAGCTTCCGCTTCGTACATATCAAATAATTGTAGTAACATTTCTTGGTTGCTTTCTTCAAAGGAATATTTTGAATGCTCGTATTCTGGTTCTTTAAAAATTTCACCATATTTAACGCCGTCGCCCCATTCCAGATCAAAAACGTTGTTCACGTCTTGGATATAAGAAGCTAAGCGTTCGATCCCATAAGTGATCTCGGAAGTAACGGGTTTAACGTTTAAGCCACCGACAACTTGGAAATAAGTAAACTGCGTAACTTCCATTCCATCGAGCCAAACTTCCCAACCAACACCGGCACAACCCATTGAAGGATTCTCCCAATTATCTTCAACAAAACGAATATCATGTTCCAAAGGTTCAATACCTAATTCCCGTAAGCTGCCTAAATAAAGTTCTTGGATATTAGCCGGCGAAGGTTTCATGACCACTTGAAATTGATGGTGTTGGTACAAACGATTAGGATTTTCACCGTAGCGACCATCAGCAGGACGCCGGGAAGGCTCCACATAGGCCGCATTCCATGGTTCCGGACCGATCGCCCGTAAAAAAGTATAGGGACTCATGGTACCCGCTCCTTTTTCCGTATCGTAGGCCTCCATCAGCATACAACCTTGTTGCCCCCAATAGCGCTGCAAGGTCAAAATCATATCTTGAATATTTAACTTTTGACTCATGATCAATCCTCCACTCTTATTTTAACGGAATATAAAAAGTCCCCATGTCGCCAAAAACACGACATAGGGACGCTAATGCGCGGTTCCACCCTAGTTCTAGCGGATCAACTCCGCTAACCCTTAATTATGATTTAATTCGAACTCGAGAGTGCCACGCTAAATGATCACTTGCCTGACTTACACCGCCACAGACTCGCTAATAGGACCACTTAACACCGTTCCGTCTTCATTCACTGATACAGATTTTACGGCTTTTTATAAAAGTTGTCAATCATGTTTCAACAAATCATCCCATTTAGCCATTTCATCAATAAAGTGTTTACTCTTCAACGATAAGCCAACACTATCTTGATAGATACGATCTAACATCCGCCGCAGTTCTTGCTTAGTCGTTGCCTTAACCGTAATTGAATTCAGTTTGTGCAAATCGATCACGGAAAATAAACGTAATAAATAAATTGCCCGCGGACTTGCATGAAAGCGGTATGGATCTAAGGTCCAGTGTTGCTGGCATAAAAGCCCGCCGTAACTTTGCGAATAGTCGAACGGCAGATCCGTCCGCTGACAAATAACGCAACTTTCCAGCCGGGGCGCAACACCAAATACTTGCAACAATTGGACCTCCATAATATTCGTAATGATCTGCGGGTCAAAACCATCGTCAATATAGCGCAAAGCTAATAGGGTTTGCTGGTACCATTGCGCCAGCGGTTGACTATCGGGAAAAGCCACATCGATCAAGCCGAGAATATACGTTGCATAAGCATTTAGGGTAATATCTTGGCTAATGGTTTGCCACTGTCGATATTCTTTAGCCGCATTGATAAATGAAAGCCCTTCATCCCGAATGTTACCGACAAAGGTCCCATGGGTAAAAGGCAAAATGGCTGCTGCTAGGCGAAAGCCACGTTTACGTGCCCCGCGGATAAAAAACATTTTCTTTCCGAATTGATCGGTTAAAATTTTGACCAGCATATCGCGTTCCCGATAATCTTTACGCAACATAACGATCCCATTAAAATCCGTAATTTCTCGTTGGGCCAACGTAACCTCCTATAACTGCCTAATAGTTCTTTTTCTGATAACCTAATTCGTTTAAATAGCGCTGATTATCCCGCCAATTTTTGTCAATTTTGACCCATAACTGCAAATAAACCTTATCGCCTAATAAATGCTCAATATCCAAACGCGCCCGCGTACCGATTTCTTTCAGCATTTTACCACCTTTACCGATGATAATTCCCTTCTGACCATCGCGTTCAACAATGATCGTCGCTTCGATTTTTAACTTGTCCTGATCATTACGCCGCATCCGTTCAACATTAACCGCTACGGAATGGGGAACTTCATCGCGCGTTAATTCCAGAATTTTTTCCCGGATCAATTCGGAGACCACAAAATATTCGGGATGATCGGTGATTTGATCGTCGGGATAATATTGCGGACCAACCGGTAATTGTTGCTCCAAAGTCGTTAATAATTCAGCCACATTGTTGCCTTCCAAAGCTGAGATTGGGAAAACTTTGGCAAAGTCCATTTCGGCTTGATATTGTTCAACAAACGCCGGTAAATCATTGGGATGGACGGTGTCAATTTTATTAACCACTAAATAAACTGGCTGTTTGACCCGTTTCAACTGAGCAATAATAAAGGCATCCCCAGGCCCAATTTTATCGCGGGCGCTAACCATAAATAAAACCGCATCAACTTCATTTAAAGCTGAAGTCGCCGAGTTCATCATAAATTCATCTAATTTATTCTGTGGCTTATGAATACCAGGTGTATCAATAAAAACGATTTGACTTTGTTTCGTCGTATAGATCCCCTGAATTTTATTACGGGTAGTTTGGGCCTTGTTTGACATGATCGCCACTTTTTGACCAACAACTCGGTTTAAAAAGGTCGATTTACCCACATTCGGGCGCCCTACAATCGCGACAAATCCAGAATGGAATGCTGCTTGTTCTTCACTCATATTCACTGCTCCTCAAATTAGATAACTAAAATAGCTTTAACAGGTGTGGTCCCAGAATCAATAGCCCCACAATGATGGCAAAACCGGCCGCCATTAAAACTGCCGCTGCCGCAATGTCTTTCGCATATTTGGCGGCGCTGACATAATGATGCGTGGTTAACAAATCAACCACATTTTCAACGACCGTATTGGCCAACTCACTTTGCAGTACCATGAAAATCGCCAATAATAGCCATAGCCAGTCGCTGCGCGTTAGTTGCAACCACCAACCGACACCGATAACCAATAAGCTGGCCAATAAATGCCAACGCATATTACGTTCCATCTGCACCACAGTAACTAGGCCCGCCACAGCATGTTGCATACTTTGTGCTAAATTGTGGTTTTTAGTTGTTTGCTTATCTTTTAAGGCCATAAGCATCTAAGATTTCCCGCTGTAGAGAAAACATAATCTTTTCATCTTCTGGTGAGCGCATATGGTCATAACCATTTAAATGTAAGAACCCATGAACCACTAGAAAACCAAGCTCACGCTCAAAAGAATGCCCATAATCATCAGCTTGTTCCTGTGCCTTATCAACTGAAACCATCAAATCACCAATATTGCGTGGTACATGTTCGCCTTCAGGCATGATAATCACATCCTGATCATCAGGATCTTCTTCAATAGCAAAACTGATCACATCAGTGGCCCGATCAGTATCCCGATAATCTTTATTGATCTGATGAATCTCATCATTATGCATTAACGTCACAGACATTTCCGTATCTGCTGGTAATTTCATATAATTACCTGCAAAATCCAAAACATCCCGAATTAATTGCAAATGTTCTGGTGACGCAGTTTCCGTATGGTCAAATATTTCTAAATCCACACAACTTCCTACCCTTCAAAAATAATATTTAAGCTTGCCGACTCTGCCGATCATAGGCAGCAATAATGCTGGCAACAACCGGATGGCGCACCACATCAGCGGCACTAAAGCTAACGAAAGCGATATGCGGAATATTTTGTAAGATCCGCTGTGCCTGAACTAGCCCACTATTAGCACTACGTGGTAGATCAATTTGCGTTACATCCCCATTGACGATCATTTTTGATCCAAAACCTAAACGGGTCAAAAACATTTTCATTTGTGCCGGAGTGGTATTCTGTGCTTCATCTAAAATGACGAAAGCATTATCTAAGGTTCGCCCACGCATATACGCTAACGGTGCAATCTCGATCACACCCCGATCCATTAAACGGGTGGTGTGTTCTGCACCTAAAATATCATACAACGCATCATAGATCGGCCGTAAATACGGATCAACTTTTTCCTTGAGATCTCCAGGCAAGAACCCTAAGCTTTCACCGGCCTCAACAGCTGGACGCGTTAAAATTATTTTCTCGACCGCACCACTTTTTAACGCAGCTACTGCCATGACCACTGCTAAATACGTTTTCCCAGTACCAGCCGGTCCGATCCCAAAAGTCACATCATTATGCTGGGTTGCTTGAACATATTCACGCTGGCCAAAATTCTTGACCCGAATCGGCTTGCCACGGCGATTTTTGATCAATTCAGTCGCATAAAGGTCCTGAAAATAGTCCAAGGTCCCCCGGGTTGCCATTTTGATCGCACTGACCACATCTTCGCCACTAATGGCGATTCCTTGCCCTAATAACTGTAATAAATTGGTTAACACAGCGTAGGTTCGACTGGCCGCTTCACTGGTCCCAGTAATTTTAATTTCATTACCAAATGCGTTTAATGTAACGTGTAGGCCATCTTCTAATAGGTTTAAGTTCTTATCCTGATTACCCATTAAGCTAAGTGCTTGTTCGGGGCTACTGACGCGAAATACCTTAACGTCCTGTTCTTCTGTCAAAAGCGTGCTCCTTCTCCATAGAATTTTTACTGTATGCCATCATTAATGACGTGAGTCAAATTCGCTTTGACCTCACATTTTCAAGTAAACTTAGCGGGTCAACCCACTAAATTTCACGACTTGATTATCATTAAAAATGATAGCACAACCCAGCCTAAAAAGCATCCGCAAGTCACCAGTCAATTTTAGCGCCAAAAAAATAGCCACGCAGCTGCGCGGCTATTTTACTGACTATTTAGTTAAAGCTGCTTTGACTAAGCGATTGACTAAGGCACCATCCGCTCTGCCCTTAACTTGAGGCATTAGCGTTTGCATAACCTTACCGAAATCTTTAGTCGACGTGGCATTAAGTTTGGCAACAGTAGTTGTGACTAGGTCACTAACTTCAGCTTCAGTCAGCTGTTGCGGCAAATAATGTTCGACTAGCTTAATTTCCGTCTTTAGCGGTGTGACTAAATCTTCACGCCCCGCCTTAGAAAATTCAACTAGCGACTCTTTACGTTGCTTCAGTTCAGTGGCAAGTACCGCTAGCTCTTCTTGTTCATTAAGTTCGTGACCAAGCTTGATTTGTTCATTCGTAACGGCGGCCTTCAACATCCGCACAACAGCTAATGTAGCTTTGTCGCGTGCTTTCATTGCGGTCTTCAAGTCAGCATTTAACGTCGCGATCAGACTCATGGATACTCATCCCTTAGTAGGCAAGTAAACTAGAACTTTTTACGTTTTCTTGCTGCTTCTGATTTTAATTTACGTTTAACACTAGGCTTTTCGTAGAATTCACGTTTACGGTATTCTTGCAATGTACCATTTCTGGACACAGTGCGTCTGAAGCGCCGAAGAGCATCATCAAGAGATTCGTTTTTACGAACGACTGTCTTTGCCATTATGATATCCCTCCCTCCGAGCTCAAAAATGGAACCGTTTTGCAAGATTGCTCTCATAAAATTCGATTCGTTTTTTATTATAACCAACGGTTGCCGCCCCGTCAATAAGAAAGCGGCATGCAAACGATAATATTTGCTTGCTTTTTTAATTTGATACTAATCGGCTTGTATTTTATGCTATTATGAAAACAATTACAGAAACGTGAGTCCACCGCATCTGCAACGGCTACTCACCCTAAATCATCTTACTATAAAGGAGCAACGTCACATGCCGAGTAAAATTGAGATCAAATTTTTTATTATTTCTGATTCCGTTGGCGAAACAGCCTTAAATATGGCCCGTGCTGCCTTAGCCCAGTTTACAACCGTTGATCCAATCTATTACCGCTTTCCCTTTACAAACTCCCATAGTCGCTTAGACAGTGTCCTTAAACAGGCCGTTACCGAACGGCCAATTATTATCCAGACCTTGGTCACTGGTGATCTAGCCAAACGAGTCAACGACT
The DNA here is from genome assembly GCF_005405165.1 of Loigolactobacillus binensis. Lineage (GTDB taxonomy): Bacteria > Bacillota > Bacilli > Lactobacillales > Lactobacillaceae > Loigolactobacillus > Loigolactobacillus binensis. Next base: position 30,729 of record NZ_BJDN01000010.1, on the reverse strand, counting down.
TTGCGGCTGAACAAAAATTGACTTGCTACGATCTCCTGAGTCCGATCATGCAAGAGATCAGCCGCCGTTCCGGAGAAATGCCCCATGGTGAAGCTGGCGCGATCCATCGCCTAAATGATCGTTACTTTGATCGGATCTCCGCCATGGAATTTGCCGTTATGTACGATGACGGTAAGGATCCCAAAGGTTTTCTTGAAGCCGATATTGTTTTACTAGGTGTTTCCCGAACCTCGAAAACGCCATTATCACTTTTTCTAGCCAACCGTAATTTAAAAGTTGCCAATTTGCCGCTAGTTCCTTCTGCCCATATTCCCGAACAAATTTGGCAAGTCGATCCCAAAAAAATTATTGGTTTAACCACTGACGTTGCGGTTTTAAATAATTTCCGCCGTGAGCGCATGCTTGCCTACGGACTTAATCCGGATACAGCCTACTCTGACATGAACCAAATTACGGCCGAATTAGACTTTGCTAAGCAGCTTTACGATAAAATCGGTTGCTATGTGATCAACACTGCGCACCGTTCAATTGAAGAAACTGCTACTTTGATCCTGGAGCATATGGGCTTAGATCATTACGGCAATAAAAATCTTTAATAAAAGCAATTGCGCTTACGTGAAAACAATGAAATTAAGTTGGGCAAGTATTTATCTTTCAGTCAGTTGTTAGGATCAGCACAACTCCCAACGTAGTTAACTTAAGAAACGTACTACTACTAAATTAATTCATTTTTTAGTAGCAGTACGTTTTAATTTAACCAACATTTTGGTCAAATGGCCGTTGACTGGTAATTGCTTCTATTAGATCAGGCTTCATTTGCTGTTGCTTTAGCATAGCGATCTCATAACCATAGGGTGCATAACTTGTCCCAGTTGTTGTTTTGACCCAAGGCGTTTCCATGATTTTAGGGATGCGGGCTAGCTCAGGTAAGTGGGCAACAGCGTTTAGCGTTGAAAAACCAATTGTACCTAAACCTAAATTTTCATGGCGGTCTTTATGGCTACCCTGCGGATTTTTAGAATCATTTAAGTGAACAACCTGTAAGCGCTCAAGACCGATCACTTGATCAAATTCGGTGAGTACACCGCTTAAATCATCTTTTATATTGTAGCCAGCATCATTAGTATGACAAGTATCAAAACAAACACTTAATTTTTCGTTCAACGTGACCCCTGCAATGATCTGGGCAAGTTCTTCAAAGCGGCGACCAACTTCGGTCCCCTTACCAGCCATAGTTTCCAATGCGATCTGCACCGTTTGGTCAGGCTGCAATACCTCGTTTAGGCCTTTAATAATATTAGCGATCCCGGCGGCCGCACCGGCACCTACATGTGCACCAGGATGAAGGACGATTTGCTTAGCACCTAACGCTTCGGCCCGTGCAACCTCTGCTTGTAAGAATTGCACTGCAAAGGCAAAATGATCTAATTTGATCGTATTAGCCAAATTAATAATATACGGTGCATGGATCACAAGACTTTGTAAGCCATGGGTTTGCATATAAGCCTGACCTGCAGCAATATTTAACTCAGCTATTGGCTTACGCCGTGTATTTTGCGGTGCTCCAGTATAAATACTAAACGTGGTCGCCTGATAACTTGCTGCCTCCTTAGCCGAGCCCAACAGCATTTCTTTACCGCGCATAGCCACATGAGAACCAATTAATAACATTACTACCGCATCCTTTTACTTTTATTCAAAAATTAGGTAATCTAATAAGGTCAATCTAGTTTTTATTTAAGCATAATCAGCAGTACAAATGCAATTGAGGAGGAAATAATTTGGTGCAGCAACATCGTTTGACTAAGCGCGAATATCTCTATATTGGTTCTATGCTCTTTGGTTTATTTTTTGGGGCTGGTAATTTAATTTTCCCCGTTTTCCTTGGTCAAAATAGCGGGCAAAACATTGGCCAAGCCAATTTAGGCTTTTTAGTCACTGGTATCGGGTTACCTCTATTAGGGGTAATTGCCATTGGTATGTCCCAGAGCAAAGGGGTTTTTGAATTAGCTAAGCGGGTCGGTCGCCCTTATGCCTATCTATTTACGATCTTATTGTATTTGACCATCGGCCCTTTTTTTGCGTTACCACGTTTAGCCACCACTTCTTTTCAAATTGGGATCATTCCCTTCTTAAAAGCCGGCCAACAGACTGGCGCTCTACTTATTTTTTCAATTATTTTCTTCGCTATTACTTGGTGGTTTGCCCGCCGGCCATCACAATTGATCGCTGTTGTCGGTAAATATTTGACCCCGGCTTTTTTGATCATTCTGGGGCTATTACTGATCACCGCGTTAACTCGACCAATGGGTGGTATTGATCACGCGACGGTCACTCACGCCTATCAGCAACAGCCCTTTTTAGTCGGTTTTACTGAAGGCTATAACACCATGGATGCCTTAGCTGCACTTGCTTTTGGTGTGATCGTCACGGATACAATTCGCAAGTTGGGCGTGACCAAACCCACTACGATTGCACTGGATACCATGAAATCTGGCCTGATCAGTCTTATTTTAATGGGGGTTATTTACACATTATTAGCCCTGATGGGAACTATGAGTCTTGGTCAATTTAAACCAGCAGCTAATGGTGGAATTGCTTTAGCCGCGATCGCTCATTATTATTTTGGTGACTTTGGTAGCTTTTTATTAGCTTTGTTAGTTATCCTCGCCTGTATTAAAACCGCAATTGGCCTAGTATCAGCTTTTGGCGAAACGTTTCAAGACTTATTTCCTCAGGGCCATTATCTTTGGTATATTACTGGGGCCAGTATTTTACCGGCGCTTTTTGCTAACGTTGGTTTAACGGCGATCATTGCTTATTCCACGCCAATTTTAATGTTCATTTATCCATTGGCGATCACGTTAATGTTGCTAGGTATTGGCAGCGCCTTGTTTAAGCACCGCCAAATCGTTTATGTGACCACCACTCTTTTTACCTTGATTGCGGCGATTGCTGACGGCGTTCACGCAGCACCAGCAGCAATCGCTCAAACGACTATGGCTAAAACAATCGTTAACTTGGCCACTAACTACCTACCTTTTTTCAAGTTTGGTATGGGTTGGTTAATTCCAGCGTTAAGTGGTTTAGTGCTAGGCTTACTTTTAGCACATTTCTTACCACCAAAAACACCCACCCAACAAATTTAAAAAGCAGAATCCCGATCAGGATTCTGCTTTTTTGTTACGGCTGCTTAACCTTTTATTGGATAATATAAATCACATAAAAATAGCTTTAAACAAGGCAACTGCCACTAAACCAGCAAATAAAGGTGCAATAACTGGCACCCAGCTATAGTTCCACTGCGAACTCCCCTTATGTTTTAGCGGGTATAACGCGTGAACTAAGCGCGGCCCTAAATCACGGGCTGGATTTAACGCTGGCCCCGTAGCACCACCTAATGAAACGACCAAAGTCATCACCAGAAAGCCTAAGGTGAAATTAGCCAAATAAATATTGTCTTTGAAGAAAATACCGTGAGTAATACCTAAAGCCCCAAAAACGAGAATAAAAGTACCAACAAATTCATTGATAAAACCATTCTTGTTAGAGTGAATAGCGTCGATCGTGGAAAAAGTACCTAAAATCGCTTCGTCTTCTGTTGTTTTGTCATAAAATGGTTTATAACACCAGATAACGATTAACTGGCCAAAAATGGCCCCGAGCATTTGAGCAATCAAATACGGGATCACTTCATTCCAAGGAAATAAACCGCTGGCGGCCAGGCCTAAGGTGAAGGCAGGATTAATGTGATTTCCTGACACCGAGCCAAACATCATTGCTGGAATCATAACCCCAGCACCGTAGCCAAGGCCAATCAAAACCCAGCCGCCGTGATAACCTTTTGTTCCTTTCAATTCAACATTAGCCACCGAGCCATTACCAAGAATCACCAATAAGGCCGTACCAATAAACTCGGCAATCGTCCGCGTCATCAAACTATGGTCCATAATGTCCTCCTAGGTATGCGGCACATTTCGTAAAATGTCCCCAATTTATAATATGTGGTGGTACGGTAAACGGTATTCACAACAAAAATCGTACCAGCTACACGCGATCAAAGGTTTAAGCAGCCTGTTGTGCTGGTAGATCGCTAAATTATTGTGATTGTTATTTTGTATTGGTACCGCTTACATAAAAGAAATTATAGCATAGATAACTGCTTGCTGAAAACACTTATTTTATAGTTAGCTACTTATTTCACATAGCCGCGCCAAAAAAATTACCCCGCCTTCACGACGAGGTAATTCAACGATTATTTATTTAAATCATCGGCTCATAAAAATGACCGAGAATTTTAACGGTATCCGAAATACTAACAAAGGCTTTAGGATCAGAATCACGCATTGCGACTTGGAGGTCATGCATCTCATAACGTGAGATCACAGTAAACAAAATTGTTTTTTCATCGTGTTGATAAGCCCCTTCAGCATCATGCACAATGGTGATTCCCCGACGCATTCGATTTTGAATATGATCGATCACTTTACGTGGTTTATCAGTGACGATCATGACCTGCATTTTTTGCTGCCGAGTATAAACCATATCCATAACTTTCCCATTGACAAAAATACTCAACGCACTATAAAACGCGTACGGCCAACCAAAAACAAAACCGGCCGCCACAATGATAAAGGCATTAAAGCTGATATTGATGGTGCCAATACTTTTCCCGGTTTTTTTACCGATCACCAAACCGATAATATCGAGTCCGCCAGTTGAGATACCATTTTTCAAGGCCAAACCCGTCCCAAAACCATTGACTACCCCACCAAAAATCGCACAAATAATGGGATCAAACGTGATTTGCGTAATCGGGATCAGCTTCATCATTACACTGGAAAAAACAACCGCGATGAAGGTAAAGATCGTAAAGCGGTGACTGATCTGGCGCCACGCTAAAACGAATAATGGCAAATTAAGTAAGAATAACAAAACAGGGATCGAGATGCTAACTGAAAAAAAACGCCCACTTAAAGTCGACAATAGCTGTGCAAAACCAGTGATCCCTGACGCGTAAATATTTCCCGGTTGCCAGAAAAAGTTCATTGCGATCGAAACGCAAATTGAATATAAAAAAGCCGTTGAAACTTTAGCGGTATATTGATGACGCCGCATCACGCGCTGTAAATCATCCATTTTTCTTTATCTAACCTCTTTTAATTTTGTTCACTGAACCCCATCTACTTGGCACTACTTCATGCATTATACCATATCAATTTTAGTTCGCACTGCCGCTGACAAATCTAATTTTCAACGTCAATAACTTGCCCACTATTTTCAAAAAGCGCTATACTAGAAAGTGAACTAAGGTATTAGTCCGTAACTAAATCTAGGAGGTAGATATTATGGCAGAAGTCACAGAAGCACATATTCTTAACGAAAAAATGAGCGAGGCATTTGACTGGAGCGATAGCAATACGGTCGTCCGCGATGCAATCTGGGATTATTTCATGGAAAAGAATAATCACAACACCGATAAGACCGTTGTTGACGTTAAGCCGTACACCAGCGATAAAAGTGAGGACGAAATCAAGCAGTTCATTGAAGCTAATCTAAAAAAATAATTTAGTACGAACAAAATGACCACTGGAATTAATTCCAGTGGTCATTTTTTATGGCACTTATTTATCGTAAACCGTTAAATCCAGATCTAATAATTGTTTATTGGATACTTTACTAGGGGCATCCGTCAAAGGATCACCCGCCTTAGAGTTCTTCGGAAAGGCGATCACTTCCCGAATATTATCCTTACCTGCTAATAACATTGCAAAACGGTCTAACCCGATAGCTAAGCCGCCATGCGGTGGGAAACCGTAAGTCAAAGCATCCAGTAGGAAACCAAACCGTTCCTGCGCTTTTTCTGGTGAAATGCCTAAAGCTTTTAACATCTTTTCTTGGAGATCACGATCATGGATACGAATCGAACCGCCACCAAGCTCGTAGCCATTCAAGACGATATCGTAGCTTTGTGCATGTGCCTTATGGGGATCTTCACCATCATTTAAGTAATGGATGTCTTCTTCATTAGGCATCGTGAACGGATGGTGCGCTGCCGTCCAACGTTGGATACCTTCATCGTATTCAAATAATGGCCAGTCAACTACCCAGATAAAGGCAAATTTACTTTCGTCGATCAAATTCAGTTCTTTGGCAAAGAATTTACGCAAATAGCCGAGTGTATCAGCGACAATCTTACGCGTATCAGCAGCAAATAATAATAAATCACCGGTCTTAGCGCCTAAGCGTTTACTAATAACAGCTTCTTGGCCCTTAAAGAATTTAGCAATTGGGCCGGTAAAACCATCGTCAGTTAGCTTTAGCCAAGCTAATCCCTTAGCGCCAAAACGTTTAACGTAATCCTGAATTTTGTCAATATCTTTGCGGGAATACTTGTCGGCAGCACCTGGAACACAAATGCCTTTAACCTGACCACCAGCAGCAATAGCGCCACTGAAGACCTTAAACTCAGTTTCCTGCATCAAATCAGATAGATCAGTTAATTCCAAGCCAAAACGAATATCCGGCTTATCAGAGCCAAAACGAGCCATGGCTTCATTCCAAGTGATCCGTGGAATCGGTGTTGTTAATTCGATCCCTTTTGTAGCCTTCATAACGGCCTTCAATAAGCCTTCCGTTAATTCCTGGATCTCTTCTGCACTAAGGAAACTAGTTTCCATATCGATCTGGGTAAACTCTGGTTGGCGATCACCACGCAGGTCTTCATCACGGAAGCAACGTGCGATTTGGTAATAACGATCTAGCCCGGCGCCCATCAATAATTGCTTAAACAATTGTGGTGACTGCGGTAACGCGTAAAAATGACCTGGATAAACCCGTGATGGTACCAAGTAGTCACGCGCTCCTTCCGGCGTTGACTTTGTTAGATCAGGTGTTTCTACATCGATAAAGCCGGTTTCGTCCAAATAACGATGCGCCGCTTGAGTGATCTTATTGCGAATCAATAAGCCTTGCAACATTTCCGGCCGGCGCAGGTCCAAATACCGATATTTCATTCGTAAATCAGCAGAAACGTTAATGTTATCTTCGATATAAAATGGTGGCGTTTTTGCTTTATTTAAAACAGTAACGTCATGGATCTCAACTTCGACTTTACCGGTTTTCATATTCGAATTGATCGCGTCGGCAGCCCGCTTAGTGACTTTACCTTTGGCTGCAATCACGTATTCAGACCGAACTTTGTCGGCAACTGCCCACGCATCATGCCCAAATTCTTGGCTGAAAACTAACTGTACGATGCCTTCCCGGTCACGTAAATCGATAAAGATCAAGTTACCTAAATTGCGTCGTTTTTGAACCCAGCCCATTAAAGTCACTTCTTGACCGACATACTTTTCATCAATTAACCCTGCATAAGTTGTGCGTTTATCCACGTTTTTCTCCCCTTATTTGTGCGATCACCGTGGCAAAATCCTGTTCGATCTCAGCCAGTGGCACCGTAATTTCATTACCTGTTGCCATATTTTTCAAATGCGCCGTTTTAGCCGCCAATTCACTTTCACCAATCGTGACTACCACTTCCGCATTCAAGCGGTTAGCCATTTTAAATTGTGCCTTTGGTTTCCGCGCTAGATAATCGTGTTCAGCAGTAAAGCCGGCATTACGAATAGCCTGGGTCACTTGGACCACCGCGGCCTGGGTCTCTTCGCCGATACCGACCACATAAGCCGCTAAATCAGCCGTATTCGGCACCTCGATCCCGTCAGCCGCCATCACTAGTAGCATTCGCTCCAGGCCTAAACCAAAGCCAAAACCAGGAGTAGCTGGCCCACCGATTTCTTCAACCAGACCATTATAGCGGCCACCAGCGCAAACTGTCATATACTGTCCGCCAAAAGCTTTTGAGTTGGACATGATCTCAAAAATCGTGTGGTTGTAATAATCCAATCCACGAACCATGGTGGCATCCACTTCATAGGCAATACCCAGGTTATCTAACAGCGCTTTAACCGTTGTAAAGTGCGCCGTCGACTCTTCATCCAGAAAATCTAAAATTGACGGTGCATCAGCAACAATTGCCTGATCTTTTTTATCTTTACTGTCGAGGACACGCAATGGATTTTTGTGTAAGCGAACCTGTGAATCCTGACTGAGTTCGGCAAAATGCGGTTCCAAGAAGTCGATCAATGCTTGCCGGTACGCCTGACGTGAAGCCAGATCACCTAAAGTATTGATCACTAATTTTAGACCACCGATACCGATTTTTTTAAATAAGCCTAACGCCATAGCAATCGTTTCAACATCAACTGTTGGACTAGGACTGCCTAACGCTTCAACCCCGATTTGATGGAATTCACGCATCCGCCCAGATTGAGGCCGTTCATACCGGAACATTGGCCCCATATAATAAACTTTGACAGGTTTAGGATGCTCCGGACCAAATAATTTGTTTTCAACATAAGCACGGACAATTCCGGCCGTTCCTTCTGGCCGTAAAACGATGTGGCGTTTGCCTTTGTCGTAAAAGTCGTACATTTCCTTAGTCACAATATCCGAAGTATCCCCAACTGAACGGGAAAACACATCAAAACTTTCAAAAATTGGCGTCCGGATCTCTTTAAATTGGTAATGACTGAAAACCTGACGTGCCGTTTGTTCAACGTATTGCCATTTTTCGGTATCACCAGGTAAAATATCCGCAGTCCCTTTTGGTCGTTGATAAACCATACTAAACTCCCTTTCTTTGGCGCACGTACAATAAAATTAACTAAAAAGCGCCCCTGTCTTCGACAAGGGCGCATTGATTGCACGGTACCACCTTAATAATTACTCGACCGTCATTTAAAATTATAAATTAGATCACTTATCAGATAACGCTGTTCGCGAAAGCACCAGGCTTTACCTCAAAAGTGTCATGTTGCAGGTGTGTTTACGCTAGTTCCAGCCTAGCTAGCGCTCTCTAAAAAACAATCTACCTACAAGCTTACTTTGTCTTCGGTCATATTAAGTTCACAATTACGTTACCGAAAATAAGGTTAAAAGTCAAGTCAGCCTGGCGAAAAGTACTGTTTCCCACCCAAGGATTTGCTATAATTAAAGTAATTAATTTTTTGAAGGTGAAGAGTTGCGTCACACAACTAAACAAATCATTAGCGCTGTCCTGCTACTAAGTCTCATTTTTAGTGGTAGCTGGCTCAGTGTGCCGGCCACGGCTTATGCGCATCAAGAAACGATTACCGTTACTGCCAATACCGTTAACGTCCGTATGGGTCCTGGCTTAGCGTACGATACCATGGCCCAGTTAAAAAAAGGCGATAAGATAACCGTGATTACTCAAAAAAACAGCTGGTATCAAGTCCGGCTGGCCAGTGATAAAATTGGCTGGGTGGCGAGCTGGTTACTAAAAAATACTGAAATCAGTTCGGCAACTAATGTTAAGGGTACCATCAATACTGCTAACGTCGCTGCTAAAGAAAATCCGGCTGACGACAGCGATACCTTAGGCACCCTCCAGGAAAATGCGGCAGTAACAGTAGTTTATGAGCAAGCTGGCTGGAGTCAGATCCTATTTAAACAATCAGTAGCTTGGATCAAAACGGCCTACATCACTGAACAAAAAAACAAAGATAACACACAAAAATCCACACAACAATTAACTGTCGATCAAAGTATTAAAAGCATGACAGTCCATGAAGCCAACGCCAAGTTGCGAGCGACCCCCGCACTTGGAGGTCGTATTGCGGCAACGCTAACTCGTAAAACCCAACTTACTTATTTGGCAACCGCCGGCGATTGGTATAAGGTCCAAACTCAGGCGGGTAAAACTGGCTACGTCGCTAACTGGGCGGTGACCCCCTCGACTTCAAATAAGCCAGTAACCACTAACGCTAGCGACTTAGCGGAGGCCACCATTGTCTTAGATCCTGGCCACGGTGGCCGTGATTCCGGCGCTTTGTCCCAGAAAAAGACTTACGAAAAAACGTACACCTTGCAGATCGTCAAAAAAATTGCGGCTAAATTGCGGCAGGCCGGTGCCCGTGTCGTGCTAACCCGGAAAAAAGATAAATATGTGGGCTTAGCACCGCGACCTGCTCTGGCCAAAAAAGTCCACGCCGACGCGTTTATCAGTATTCACCTTGATTCTAGCCCTAAGGATAATCAGGCCAGCGGCACGACAACTTACTATTATGGTAAAAGCAAGGACAAACCCCTAGCCAAAGCCTTAAATCAGCAATTCAATAATTTGACTTTAGACAATCGTGGCGTTGAATTCGGTAATTTCTTAGTTCTGCGGGATAATAAGCAGCCTGCTGTTTTGCTGGAAATGGGTTATATCAATGACCGTCACGACTATAAACGAATTCGTTCCAGTTATTATCAAACTAAAGTTGCCGATGATATTTACACAGGCTTAAAACAATATTTCAAGTAATTACGTAGCACAAAAATACCCGCTTACTGAACAAAATTGATTCAGTAAGCGGGTATTTGATTACAATAAAAAAAACCGCCCAGCAACAATTCTGCCGTAGCGGTGCGGTAATGATCAAAAAACCAGTGCCAAGCCCATAATCGCAGCTAACCCAACCACCACCGTGACTAACATTGATTTGGTTTTAGCTGCCACAACAAAAACTAAAATAGTTGAAAAAATTTCGGTTAAATTTTTTGTATTATAAGTATATTGTGCAGTGACAAAAACATCTTTGGCGATCAAAGCGGTAAATAATGCCACAGGAATGTACTTCATCCACTCATCAAACCATTTGGGAATCTTACGTTTTGAAAAATATAATAAGGGAATGACCCGCGGGATAAAGGCAACTACCGCCGCCAATACAATCAAAATGAGATAATCAAGGTTACTCATGGTCGTCGGTCGTCTCCTTTGGTAATTCTTTAAAACTTTCATGTCGGCGGCGCAAACGTAATGAGCGCAACAGTAACGGATTGGATCTACCTTCTAAACGATGTTCCAACATGAAACCAACAAACGATGCTACTAACGTCGCGATTACCAGCCCCATCGTACTGCGCATCATAATGATCAGCCAAACGGACAACACAGCAGATAGCCCCGCCACAATGATCGAAAGTAAATTTTTCACCTGCATGACCAGCATATAACCAAACAATGCCGTTAAAGTAAAATTAACTAGATTAACATCAAAATGAATTAAGTTTCCGATCGTTGACCCGACCATGTTACTGATCGTCCAAAACAATAAAGAAAAATGATTGACCATCACAGCCTGGTGTCCATTCCACTTCTTATCAGTAGCAAACTTTAAATAATTGATCGCATAATTTTCATCGTTCATTGAACTGGAGAAATAAATCAAAAAAGGTAAAGGTTCCTTTTTTAAAAACGGCGATAAACTGGCGGACAATAAAGCATAGCGCATCTCCAAAAAAAGTAACATCAACAAAACTTGCAGCATCGGGGCGTGAATTGCCAACATCGATGCGATCAAAAATTGTGCCCCACCAGAAAACACCATAATTGATAACAAGCCCGCAAACAAAATATTAAAACCTGCTGAATGTAACAAAATCCCGCAGGCCAATCCGATTGGCACGTAACTTATACAAAGTGGTAAGGCAATTTTAAATACGTTAAACCAATTTTTGTCCTCTACTTTCAAAAGTAAGCCTCCAAATCTAGCAAACAAACCTAAGCGATTATACCATAATGGACTGGTAAATTTATAGTCCTCTTTTAATCGCGCGCTTGAAAATAGGGAATGATCTCTGGCAAAGTTGTGATCACAATGTCGGCTGTTGGTGCACTATGAAATTGATCAACATCAAAGAAACAGCCTTTAATACCCGCATTTTGTCCAGCAACAACATCTAATGGCCGATCACCGATCATCACCGTCGTAGCTGGATTCAATTGATGCTTAGTAACTAAATAATTGATTGCTTCTGGATCTGGTTTCCGTTTAAAATTCTGCTCGCTGGTTACATATTCACTAAATAGCGGTGTAAAACCACCGGCAGCCAAAAATCGTTCTGAACCCCGATCACGATGGGTCATTAAGAAGTTTTGCCCGCCGTTGGCAATAATGGCCTGACAAGTGGTTAATGCCGCAGTAAAAGGCTGCGGATCCTGTTGTGTTTGCCGTTCGATTTCGTGATAGCGTTTTGAAAGCACTGCAGGCTCGATCGCTAAGGTTTGGCCAAACTGTGCAATAGCAGTTTTAACTGAATCTTCCTTAATTAGGCGGTATAAACTTTGCCGGTCAACTTTCAGGCCATATTCAGTTACTAATTGCTGTAATGCCTGCATAATTCCTGAATATGTATCATAAAGTGTGCCATCAAAGTCCCAAATTGCCGCTTGTAGCATATAATAATCCCTTACTTTCTATCTGCTGATTTAATCATTTGAGCGAAATCGCCTGATCGTAATGTTGTGAAATATCTACTTGTTCTCAGTATCAAACAAAATGGTGACCGGACCGTCGTTGACTAATGTTACCGCCATATCCGCACCAAACTTACCGGTAGCCACTTCAACGCCAGCTGCCTGTAGTTTTTGATTAAACCAATCATAATACTCGGCCGCCTTAGCTGGCTGACCTGCAGTAGCAAAACCCGGTCGATTGCCTTTACTTGTATCCGCGTAAAGTGTAAATTGAGAAACCGATAAAATCTGGCCTTGGACTGCCGCTAATGCTAAATTCATTTTACCTTGTTCATCTTCAAAAATTCGCAGCTTAGTAATTTTTCGAACTAAATAATCAAGATCAGCTTCAGTGTCTGAATCTCGGACAGCGACTAACAATAAATAACCACGCTGTATGGCCCCAACTACTTGCTGATCGATTGCTACACTAGCTTTTTTAACACGCTGCAAAACCACCCGCATTTTAGGATCCTCCCATTTAGTTGATAGTCCCCGCCTAACTCACTCGTTTGAGCGCTTAACACTATAGACATCAGGAATATTCTTGATACTATCGATCAAGCGAGTTAGATGGGCCAAGTTAGTGATCGCCACCGTGACGTGAACCGTCGCCATATTATCGTGATCAACCTTACCGCTAACCGAAGTCAAATTCTTAGTCTGTGCATTCAACGTTTGTAAAACATCATTTAACAAACCAGAACGATTGTAACCGTAAACCTCCAGATTAGCATCATAGGTTGTGCCTTTAGCCGCTGCATCTTCCCATTCAACTTCGATCAGTCGATTGGCTGTATCAACTGCATTTTGAACATTGGGACAATCGGCACGGTGAATTGAGACACCGCGGCCTTTGGTGACATAACCGACGATGGGATCGCCAGGAACCGGGTTACAACATTTGCTTAGGTGAACCAACAAGTTGTCAACGCCTTGGATCACAACGCCGCCCTCGTGCTTAATTTTAAGCTTCTCTGATGGCTCTTTTGTCTTAGCCTTAGTTTTACCCTTAACGGTGGTTGTATCGGCTAAAACCGTCTGTGCTTGCTTTTCTTGGGCAGCTTTTTCACGCTGATGCCGCGCTCTTTCAGTTAGCCGGTTACTAACGACCAACGGCGATAACTCACCGTAACCGACCCCGGCCAATAATTCATCCGTGTTACTGAAATTAAACCGGCTAGTGACTTGCCCTAGAACCTCTTTATTTAAATAGTCCTTAGGCAAAAAGCCCATTTCAGTCAGCTGCTTTTCAAGCATATCCCGACCTTTTTCAATATTTTCGGAACGATCGGCCTGTTTGAAAAACCGTTTGATTTTATTGCGGGCCTTACTAGTGCTTACTAAATTGATCCAGTCACGACTGGGTGAAGAATTTGGTGAAGTTAAAATATCAACAATATCGCCATTTTTCAATTGATAATTTAACGGCACGATTTTACCATTGACTTTGGCGCCCACTGTTTTATTACCGACTTCAGTGTGAATGGTATAAGCAAAATCCAGTGGCCCTGATCCTTGGGATAATTCATAAACATCGCCTTTAGGTGTAAAAACGTAAACGCGATCTGAGAAAATATCACCTTTGACACTTTCCATGAAATCGGCAGCATCGGAGGTTTCGTTGCCTAATTCCAGAATTTCACGGAACATATCAATTTTTTTACCGTTAGAATCATACTTGACCTCATCCCGTTTGCCTTCTTTGTAGGCCCAATGTGCAGCCACCCCGAATTCAGCAACCTGATGCATTTCCTCAGTACGAATTTGAATTTCCAGCGGTTGGCCTTTAGGACCGATCACTGTCGTATGCAATGACTGATACATATTGGCCTTAGGCATCGCAATATAATCCTTAAAGCGCCCAGGCATCGGTTTCCATTTAGTATGGATCGCGCCTAAAACGGCATAACAATCCTTGATCGTATCCACGATCACCCGAATGGCCAGCAGATCATAAATCTCTTCAAATTGTTTATGCTTATCCCGCATTTTCTTATAAATCGAATAAATATGCTTAGGCCGACCATAAATTTCGTACTTAATATTAAAATCAGTCATCGAGGCCTTGATCTGTTTAATCGCCTCGTCAATATAAGCTTGGCGTTGCGTTCGTTTAGAATTCATTAAATGGACGATTCGATAATATTGCTGCGGATTTAAATAGCGCAATGCCGTATCTTCTAATTCCCATTTAAATTGACTGATCCCTAAGCGATCGGCTAATGGCGCATAAATTTCCAAAGTTTCATTGGCGATCCGCCGTTGCTTCTCCGGTCGTAGATGTTTCAAAGTGCGCATATTATGCAACCGATCAGCTAACTTGACCATGACGACACGGAGGTCTTTAGCCATCGCCAAGATCATTTTACGATGATTCTCGGCCAAGGCATCTTTATGGGCCACATATTTGATCTTACTCAATTTAGTAACACCATCGACAATCACAGCTACATCCTGACCGAATAATTCTTGAATGTCACCTAAAGTGATATTCGTATCTTCAACCACATCGTGCAAGAAACCTGACGCCACAGTTGCCGGATCCATTTTCAGCTCTGCCAAAATCGCCGCGACCTGAATTGGATGAATGATATAGGGTTCACCAGATTGACGCGATTGTTCTTTATGAACGTAAGTCGCAAAATCAAGCGCTCTTTTCACAAACGCAACATGCTCATCATTCATATAAGTTTTAACTAACGCAATACTTTCGTTAGCTGTATAAACTTTATCCTCAGCCATAAACCCCACATCCTCATATTCATTTTGATACAAAAACAGCACGGTAGCTATCAAGCATGCGTGCCTAAAATCATGATTAATTAGCGTGCCGATAGTTTACCGTACGCACTTAATCGTCTTGATCATAATACCGCTAGTACTGTATCTGATTATAACACGGCTAGCATGATCCACAGTTAACAGACTCAATACAAATTATACCTAAGGGCGACTATTTTGCAACCGCCAGCGCTGCTTTGCGCAAACTGTATGCCAAGTAACTTAAAAACAGGTAGATACCGGCAAACCAATAACCATATTTACCGTACATTAAATAAACAATAATAGCAAAAATACCAGGGAAGATCACTAGCCACCAACCGGCTAAATGCCGATTAGCTAAGAAAATACCAACAGCGATGGCAGCCAACATATTAACAATAATAAAAAGAACGGCGATCCGTGTGACCTTGGCCACCGCTAACCAATGGAAGCTTAGCGGTAACAACCAAGTCACGATAAAACTAAATAAAATCAATTGCGCCATAGGATGTTGCATAAATTGTTTGATTTTTGTCAAAATTAAACCTCCGTGTCTTAAACTTATCAACGTAATTCCCACAACGTTGACAATGCACTTAATAAATATAAAGGTGCCGTTTCTGCCCGTAAAATTCGGGGACCTAATCCAACAGCAACAAAATTAGCGGCCTGTAATTGGGCAACTTCTGCTGGCGCCAACCCACCTTCTGGGCCAAATACCGCCACTAATTTTTGCTGTGCCTGTACTTGTTGTGCTGTCGCCACTAAAGCCGCTGTTTCACCTTGTTTAGCCGATTCTTCATACGCCACAATGCCATAGTCCTTGACTACTTTAGTCAAAGCGGCCAGTCCGGAAATAATCGTTACACTGGGAATCAAATTACGGTGCGCCTGGCGGGCCGCTTCCAAAGCAATTTTACGCAGGCGGACTAATTTCTTATCCTGCCGTTGTGGCTCCCACTTGGCGATTCCGTATTGGCTAGCAAAAAAGATAAATCCACTGGCACCAAGTTCGGTCCCTTTTTGAACGATCCAATCGGCCTTATCTTTTTTGGCAATGCTGCAGGCAATGACCACTTGACTAGGCAGTTCTGTGTTAGTTAACAGCGTTGTGCCTAAACGTACCGCAACTTTTGTTGGGGTCAAGTTTTCGATTGTACCGTAATAAGCTTGGTGTGCCGCCGTTACCACTTCGATCTGATCGGCCACCTGCGCGCGCATTACTCGTTGAATATGATGCGCAGAGGTCCCGGTTATTTCCACCTGTTCACCAGCCGCCGCCGTTTGGTCAATAAAATAACGTTGCATGCTTAGTCCTCCTGTTGCTGGGCGATGATCCCATACCAATCACCTTCATTAAGAACCTGAACGATGGTTAGATCTGCCGCGATAAGTGCCTGCTTAACACTAGCTACTTTAGCCGCAATAATACCTGACAAAATCAAATAACCGTTTGCCTTTAATAAAGGCTGAGCTTGGGGGATCAACGGTAAAATGATCTCTGCTAAAATATTGGCCACGATGATATCTGCGGATTGCGTGATCCCAGTCAATAAATTATTGGCCTTAACCGGCACCTGTGCAGCAACTGGATTTAAGGCCAGGTTGCTAGCCGCCGCCTTTACCGCCACTTCATCAAGATCATAGGCAAAAACCGAACCGGCACCTAATTGTTTCGCCGCAATACTCAGTACACCAGAACCAGTGCCCACATCCAGCAAAGTTTCACCACCCCGAATCGTAGTTTCTAATGCTTGTAACGCTAATTTGGTGGTGGGATGAGTTCCAGTACCAAATGACATCCCTGGATCTAAAATAATCAATTGCTCACCAACCTGTTGTGGTCGATATTTTTCCCAACTAGGGACTACCGTTAAGTAACGACTGACTCGTACAGGATGATAATACTTTTTCCAGGCGGTTGCCCAAGCGCCTTCATTAACCAACGCAGTGGTCACTTGATTAGCACCAATTGCCAAACCAAATTCCGGTAATTGATTAACACGTTGCTTGATCAGTGGTAAAATTTCCGGCACAAAAATTGTTTCTGGATAATAAGCAGAAATTTCTGCACCTGCTTGAATATGCGCATGTTTCGTGGGGTCAAAGATCTCACCATACGGGCCCAATGACTGTGGCTTAAAATCAGCTGCATCATTGATCTGTACGCCGGTTGCACCAGCCTCCATTAAGATATTAGCTACGGCTTCGACGGCCTCGGTGGTCGTGGTTACTTTTACCTCTGTCCATTCCATTAAATTAACCGCCTTTCTGATTAAATTATCGTTTTAATAACGGGGATAAGCCAAATATTCAACCAAATGGGCTGGCTGTGCAGCAATTCGTTGCTGAAAAACAGCGGGCTGCCAATGTAAACCAAATGTTGTGACCGTATCTTCGTTTAAGAAGTCCATTAAATCGCTGAGACCATCGGCTAACAAATCAGGTAAATAGCTGAACAACCCGTCAAGTGTTTGCCGTGTTAGTCCACGCTTGCCATCAAATGGGATCAGGGCCAAATAATCGGCCGCTACGGTTGCCGGATCCAAGCGGGTCGCGTCGTAAAACAAAATTTGATCTTGAAAATCGATTTTATTCTGTGCATTGACTTTACCGTCAGCGTCAGCTATTGTTTGGCCAATTTGATTTTGCGCCGTTAAATTCAATATTAATTCAAACACGTGCTCCCGTTTATCCCAATTAAGTTCTAACTGCCCGTCGCCTGTATAATCTGCCACTTGTGTCGCTAAATAATCTAATAAAGTTATTTTCATGATTGCCACCCATAATTTTCTAAATTCAGCGCGCGCTTTGGTATTTTGGACACAAACGGATTGTGGGCCACATAGAAACGCAATGGTGCGGCCTGCCACTTCCCCTGGACACCAATACCGATTCGGGAAGCAGCCTCAATTTTCAATGGCCGTTTGCCTGCGGTTAAGTTTAAAGTCAGCGCACTATCCGTATAGTTCTGTAAATTCAAGCTAAGATCCTGAATCCCCAAAGCTGCCATCAATTTACCAGGACCATTGGTTAATTCAAAATCCGTTCGTGCATGCGGCCGATGTTGCCGCATGATTGCTTGACCTAAATGAGGTTGCAAGCCACGAATCAAGATCCCCTGGGGCACTCCTTGTGGTTGTGTGCTGACGTTCAATAGGTATTGTCCATAAATGGTGTAGATATAGATCGTCCCGCCGGCCTGGTAGAGCGCCTCATTTTTAGGTGAACGGTGCCCAGCAAAAGCATGTGCAGCCCGATCAAGTTCACCTAAATAAGCTTCTGTTTCCACAATATAACCAGAAAGTACCCCGGCAGGACTATGATAAAACAACTGCTTACCTAATAATTGGCGGGCTAAAGTGGTCGTATCACCTTGTTCAAAATAATCCTGTAGCATACTGAGCATCTGCTTTCCGTTATCACCAATTTAGTTATAACACGAAAAACTCGCCAGTTTAACCGACGAGTTTTTACAACCTTATTCAGCCTGTTTACCCCAAAGCATAATGTCTAAGGAACCATCTGCATAATTAAAGTATTCAATACCAAGTTCCTGGCTTGATTGATTGACTACATCGTAATATTGCTTAGTGTCTAAACTACCAGGATGGATCACACGTGCATACAAATACTTCGCCATCTCATGTTGCATTGGCTTTTCAATGGCCTTCGGTGCACTAAAAATAAAAGTTGTATACAGCATTTCCTTAGTCGTATAGTCAAAGCTAACCTTTTTGATCGGTAAGCCACCGAAATTAGGTTCCTTCTTTAGATCATCAACGAAGGTATGCACCTGTTCTGCAGTAAATTTTTTTGTATAAAATAAAACGTGCCAAAGCTGTTCAATTGCCACATTGATCCCCTCTACTTCACAATTAAGGTTAAGTTGGTTAGCTTAAACCCGCTAATCAACTTTCTGATGTTACGGACGATGACCATTCAACTTTCAGCAAAAGGCGCTGAGTTGAAACATGGCTCTACTTCACAATTAAGGTTAAGTTAGCTAGCTTAAATCCGCTAGCCAACTTTCTGATGTTACGGACGATGACCATTCAACTTTCAGCAAAAGGCGCTGAGTTGAAACATGGCTCTACTTCACAATTAAAGTTAAGTTAGCTAGCTTAAATCCGCTAGCCAACTTTCTGATGTTACGGACGATGACCATTCAACTTTCAGCAAAAGGCGCTGAGTTATCATCTATTTCTTAGGTTTTACTGACATCAATTTTTTGCTGTTTCAATTATGCCATATTCGTTATGATGATACCAGTCTTTTACCATGATAGCCTTGTTGGATCAACATTCATGGTTATTCACATTAAGAATTTGGGCCACTAATTCCAGATGATGCATCAACAACCATTGCTTAACTTTACCTAAACCAGGAAAATGCGCTTGCTGAATACTAGTCTGCAAAGCAGCCAAGCCCAGAGTTAATGGCACTTCTGGATGTAACTTTAGCCAAGCCACTAGCTGGGTGCCTGCACTAAAATATTTGGCCTTAGGCTGTTTAAAATCACTAAAATCAGTCGAAATAAAATGATGTAACCACAACTGCCGTGACCGCGGCACAGTAAGTGTTAATTTTATAAAAGGAACCGGATATCCTTTATCACTATAACCAGCCCCGACCGTCACAAAATCGCTAAAACCAGTTGCAGTCGCGAACCACGGCTGATCACTGAAAAAAGTTTGTGGTTGTAATAAATAATCGGCACCATCCCATCCTTGTGGTGTTGGATCAGTCAATGTAACTTGATAGTTCAGTTGCCGCCGCAGTCGATGACTGGGGCCAACAATAACTAGCTGCTGTGATTGTGGCTCTGGAAAGACAGTCAACACATCAGGATGCGTAAAAAGTAAAACGTCAGCGGCTAAATAGTCGGCTAATGAGGTTGCCTTAGTGACCAATAACGCATGTTTAAAATACGGACTAGCTTGCCATTGAGTTAACGGATAGCGCTGCTGCCGATGTTGCTGATAGGTACCGACTTGCGGATTACTGATGATAATCAGTGGTCGCCCAGCTGTTATAAAGGTTGCCACGCAATCGGCTAAATAATGCGAATCCCGTACTGGTTCAATAATGGGTATCACTGCCAAAGACAATTTGTCGGCTTTTTGGAGTGCCAAAAGTGCCTGTAATTCAAACTGTTTGCCCCGCAAATAAGGATAATAGATTCGCATCAATCGGCAACCATATTAGCTTGATGAATTTGCTGCAGTAATTACTGATAATCCGCCTCAGTGGCCGCCAACTCGGCTTTCAACTGATCAACAGCATCACTACGCACCTCTTTAATGAATTGCTCGTAATAGTTGGTTCGTAGCTGACTAGGATCATAATGATGACCGCGTTTACGTAGTTCAGCATACAGGCGTTCCGTTGAATACGCCGCTAGGCCAAGCTTGGCCTGCTTAAATTTATCGGCTTCCCGTGCTAACGCCAACATAAAATGAGTCATTAAAACCGCCGCAGTGGTTTGTAGATCTTGGCGGCGGGCCGCCTTAGCGACAGTTAAATAACCCGGTACAGCAACAGCTGATTCGCGTTTGTAGGAATGGTAAACTAGCACGCCAATATGTGCCGGGATTTCCCGGGCTACTTGCGCATATAATGCTGCAGTTAAAACAAAATAGTTGTAATGACCAACAAAAGAAAGTCGCGCATTTGAATGAAAATCGGCCTTAGAAATCTTTAACTCATAACACCGCCATTCCGGTTGCTGATCAGCATCATTTCGCAGAGCCAAGGTATCAACGATGCCCAGGTCATCCGGCAAGGCTACTTCTTCAACTGCTGAGAATCCTTTCTCGCGACAATATGCATATAGTGTCTGCTCCAACGCTAAAGTTTGTTTTGTTTTCACGATCTAGATCCCTTCCTTAATAATTTAACAACTCTGTCGCTTTAGTCACTGTCAGCTGTTCAGCCGTGACCCCTGTGACCACAACTTCATCCCCTAGCGTCAATGGCGCGGTCCCAACAAAATGATAAAAAATT
This sequence comes from Loigolactobacillus binensis, assembly GCF_005405165.1. Taxonomy (GTDB): domain Bacteria; phylum Bacillota; class Bacilli; order Lactobacillales; family Lactobacillaceae; genus Loigolactobacillus; species Loigolactobacillus binensis. The sequence continues at coordinate 9,587 of NZ_BJDN01000010.1, read as the reverse complement.
CCGAAGAAACTAATAGTTCCAGCAATATTAGTTTGATCGATAATAAAATGGCGGCCAATTAAACGTGCATCTAAAGATTGAGCCATCTTCAAAACTCCTCCGAAAATTATTTGCTATTTATTGTAGCATTTTTTAATTCCTGGACAAACCAAATTTCTAGATCATAACTAAATTTTAGCAACTACCTGCAGCATTAAGCTGACTTGTTTGCGCAAATTTGTGGTATCATCCCTGTAAGCGTATACAAAGGAGAGGTGATCTTTATGAGCACGATCGTTCGATATAATGAAAAGGATATTCGCGCAGCTAATCCACTTTTTTCGCAAATCAGAACGACTATTGAATCCGCTTTTTACGGTAACAATATGTTGGCCGTCAACGACGTTGCAACTGCCTACAAGCTTGCTAAGATAGCTCCTGAAACCACTGTAACTGATCTGCCAATCAGTCACGCTGCTGAATTAGGATTACCCGCGGATGCAGTGATGCTGGTCAATAATCACGGCCGCGTAATTGGGCGCACTGCAGCCGCTCGTCGGCGAATCGGAGATCCCGATGTCGACGATGTAAAAATGGCCGGTCTTTTACGAGATGCTATTTTTGCAGGGACCCAGCAACAATTCTACAAAACACAGGTCGTGGTTGGTCTAGATGAAGATTTTATGATTGGCGCGCACCTTGCTGTTCCTAAAGGTTACGAAAACAATCTGCTTTCTTACCTGTTAAATTTCCAGCCGTTAAACCAAGCTTATCAGACCCGTTATCGACAGTCTAAACCCTATCCAGAAGGCGACATTTTCATTTACGCTGACCCTAGTTTTCATCATCCCGAATTTCCTGATGGCCTGGCCTTATTTGATGCTAAACATAATGTTGCCGCTATTTTAGGCATGCGCTATTTTGGTGAATTAAAAAAAGCAACTTTATCTTTGGCTTGGGCGACTGCCCACCGCCATGGTTATGTCGCGTGTCATGGCGGCGAAAAGGCTTTTCATTTTGCTAATCGTCCCGATCAAGTTTTCGCTATGTTTGGTCTTTCCGGCTCCGGTAAATCGACTTTAACGCACGCCAAACACGGCGGACGCTTTAAAACCACGGTATTACACGATGATGCTTTTATTATTTCCCGAACCGACGGCAGTTCCGTCGCGTTAGAACCCGCTTATTTCGACAAAACCAACGACTATCCTTCCGGAACTGAAGAAACTAAGTATTTCATGACCTTAATGAACGTCGGTGTCACGTTAAATCAGACCGGCAAAAAAGTACTAGTTACTGAAGACCTGCGTAACGGCAATGGCCGCACGGTCAAATCACGTTATGCTTCAGCTAATCGTGTAGATAAAGAAGCGGCGCCGATCGACGCTATTTTCTGGATCATGAAGGACGATAGCCTGCCACCAGTGATTCAAATTACAGATCCAACTTTAGCCGCCACCTTTGGGGCAACGCTAGCGACAAAACGCTCTTCCGCCGAAAACTTGGTTGGCACAGTAGATCGAAATGCTTTAGTTATTGAGCCGTTTGCTGACCCATTTCGGGCCTACCCATTAGCCGAAGATTATGCCGATTTCAAAGGCTTGTTCGCCGAACGGCAGGTTGCTTGCTATATTCTAAATACTGGTTTTTACAACGGTAAAAAAATATCCAAAGAAGTGACTTTAAGTATTTTGGAAGCTATTGTCGAACAAAAAATCACTTGGCAGGCTTTTGGTTCGTTAGCTCACCTAAATTATGCACCCCTGGCTGAATTTCCAGTTGATTTTAGCGATCCTACGTACCAAACACTATTGACCACAAGACTTCAAATTCGATTAGATTGGATCACACACTACGAAAAAACACATCCGCAGGCTCCCTTACCCGCTGAAATCAGTCAAAGTTTGACCAATAAAAGAACTATCATTCTTTATTTAGAATTAAAAAAGAACTGTTAATATTAATTAATTTTAAATATCTATTTACAAGTATTATAAAAAGAATATTTAATCTATTAAATTAATTTTACTTTTGTTGTGAATACAAAAAGGCTAACAACAATTGCAGTTGCTAGCCTTTAGTTTACATAATTTTAATTATGTTAATTATCCTGTACAGTTAATTTACTAGGATCGCCCATTTTATAGCCTGATTTCTTGGTTAATTTAAAGGTTTTCTTTAACCCGTTACTGATATAGACTTTCTTATCCTTAGTCACAAAAACAGCTTGAATATTTTTCTTATGCTTACCGTTGATATAAGCCAAACCAGCCTTAACGCCCTTATTAAAGGCCGCATTAGATAATGCATCACCATCAACCGACTTCGGTGAAATGATCGTTACCCCAGCCAAATTGTTTTCGTAGGGATAGCCCGTTTTACGGTTAAATAAGTAGATATAAGTGTGGCCATTGGCCTTCAAGTATTTCTCGTAAATACCGGCCGTCACCACGGATAAATTTTTTGCTGGCAATGTTCCTAGAGCCGTTCCTCGAGCTGCATACGGATCCTGTACACCGACCTTCCAAGGTTTGTTTTTACCATCAGGCGATGACCCCATTACTACCACATTACCGCCTAAATCAATGATCGCGGTGTTAACGCCATTTTGCCGGAAAACTTGACGTACTTGATCAGCAATATAGCCTTTAGCGATTCCCCCAAAATCGAGCCGCATTCCTTTTTTTGTTAAGTAAACAGTACGCTTAGCCGCATCTAATTTAACATCGTGATAATCCACCAACGGTAGCGCCCGATCAATTTCTGACTGCGCTGGCACCCGGGCGCCTGGCAAACCGATCTTCCATAAATTAGTGATCGCGCCGATCGACATATCAAACGCGCCATTGGAATTCTTACTATAGTACATGGCCTTTTCCATTAACGGCCACATATCTTTGCTGACCTTAACCGGTTTAATGCCAGCATTCGCATTGATTTTGTCTAATTCAGAATGCGCCTTCGTCAAGGTTGCTTGTTTTTCTGTTCGTTTGATCCGATCAAACCCTTTTTGCAGCACCTTTTTCTTGCCTTTATTATAAATCGACAGCGTACAAATCGTACCCAGCATAAATTCACTGCGTTTGTACGGCTCAGAAATAACCGGTGCTGTCGTTTTTTTAGCCGAACAGGCAGTTAATACCAGTGGTAAAAGCAGTAAAACTACTGCCAAAATAAGTGGTTGTCGTTTTCGTAACATCATTAGTGACTCCTTTATCCATTTGCTTGATCCTTACCCAGTTTAGCGAAATGAGAACGCTATTACAATAAGCTAAGTAGTAATTTTCAAAATTTGCCGTTTCTTTTCAACGGTAAATCCTTTACAATGATGACGGAAACTAATTGTGAGGTGTTTGGTATTGAAAGCGGCAAAAATTTTAAGTCAAATTGAAAAAGCAAAACAGCAACATACTTTAATAGAGGTTTACGTCAAAAAAGAAAACGGCGAATTTGAGGTCGGCTATCCGCTGATCAGTGATCATCGCTGGTTGATTTTAGCTACCTTAAATAATCAAGGTCAGTTTGCTGGTTATACCTTATTTGCGCTTAAGCGAATCAAGCGCGTTCACAGTAAAACAACTTACCTACAAATTCTCGACCATTATCAAGCCTATTTAAAGGAGCAGCAACAGTACGATCCCTTTAAACTTAGCGCTAAAAGTCCTTTGATCGCAAAATGGGCTAAACACCCATTACCGGATTTATTTGCGTTACTGACTAAGCAACGTGCTTATATTACTTTAGCCGGCCGCTTTGATATTGCACCCGTCAATCAGATCGTCACCGCCACCGCCCATCATTTTACTTGTCTGCCATTTGATCCATTAACCTACCAACATGGTGAACCCGTTATTCTTGCCTACAAAGACATTTCCTTCTTACAATTTGGCGATAGTGCTGCCCTACTTTATCAGCAAATTAGTAAAAAATTAAACGAAAATAGTTAAAAAACGCTGGGCATAATTGAACTAAATTATGCACCAGCGCTTTTTTATGAACCGCTAAATTAAAGACTGGCCCAAATTACAGAACTAGTTTTCGCAAAGCGTATTTACTAAACCATTTAACCAAACCTACTCCTAATAAAATTGACCAAGAAATCAGGGATAAAATAAGTAAATTAGTGAAGCTGCTAGGCTGTTTAAATTTTAAAATAAGCGTATTGTGCCCAATTCTTTGAGGAACAACAGGAGCACCAATATTAGTTTCATCATATTCGGCCGTTGTCAGTGGTCGCCCATTAAGCTCAAGCTTAGATTCTTTATACACGATCAATGGAACCTGGCGATAATCTTGGCGATCGGCTTCCCAGGTCAAACGCAGCCGACCACCAGCAAGAACTTGATGATTAAACTTTCTGTGAGTATCAATTATTTGCTTTTCATACTCATCCGAGCGTTTAAAACTTAGCCGCTTAAATTCGGTTGGAATTGGCAAATAATCCGGATGACGCTTTTCCACCAAAGTCAATAACTGACCAGGGTGTTTAGCATGCAGTGAACTACGAATCTGATTAGGTGTATCCGCCAAAACGGTCACCCCAGTCCAGCTGTCAAGCACATCAACCGAATGATAGGTTTCTGCCTTAAGTGCCATACCGAGCATATTAGGTGCTAAGCACAAAATAACTGCCACCAACGCACCAATTTGATAGTACAGCGGCTTGCCACGCCGATTTAAATATAACTGCGTTGCACTAATCGCAACACCGCAAAATAACAACGGATAGGCAATAATCGTAAAGCGCACTGGAAACTGTAATGTGCTTTGCAAAAAAGGAAACAGACGCTGTAAAGTCACCCACGGGAATAGATCAGAAGCAATAAATAAAATTAATCCGCCAAGTACCGTCACAATACGGTTAACACTGGTCACTTTCTTACTGATCAGTACATAAATTATTTGTGCTGCAAATAGCACTAAACAAACCGCCCCTAATTGATTGCGTTGCCCTAAAATCATTGAAAATTGTAACGCGTTATGCTCTAGGTCAAATTTTGCCGGTTCGGCGATCCGATTATTAGCAAAGATCGTCAGGAAACTTCCCCAAATATTAGCAGTTAACAAAATAGTTAGTAGCGCCGCTAAAACCGTTTTAAAAACCATATTCAACTTATTTTGTGTCTGCCACAACCCAATCACAAAAAACGGCAGTAAAACCAATGTAAAAATAATCGTACTTAAAATATGGATCTCAATGATCACCGCCATGATCAGTGCTAATGGTATTATTTTAACCGGCCGCTGATGATCACTGATCATCCTGACTGCGCAGAGCAACATAAATGGTGCTAACGCGGCTCCCCACGCATTTAAGTTTTGTGATAAGCCCCATCTAGGTAGCCAACCAACATTCATAAATAACAGGGCTGCCACCAAGGCAATTCGCTTTGTTGCCTGCATTTGACTTGCTAACCGATACATACCAATACCGCCAATAGTATAAACTAGCAACGTGGAGATAATTTGAAAATGATACCAGCTCCGAACCAAAATCAGTAAAACACCACTTAAATAAGCAAAATATGGTCCGTACAGGGCATTAATGATGCGCCCGCTTTGTTGAAAACCATAATTCGTTTGAAAATAACTAAAATTAAAGTGTTGGATTTGCTTTGCCGCATCATAAATTCGATTAAAATGGAAAATCGCATCCGACCCCACGATCGTACTGTGCAGTATGACTTGCGGTGCCACAAGTAGCACCGCCATGCCCATGATCAATAAATACGGTAACACCCGCCACCAACGGATCCTTTTAAACATAATATCAAACCCCACTTATACTATTTCATTAAAAAGCGCCTTCCAACGCGATTTTAACTATACTACATTATTCATAGGGTTATGATCATATTTAGTATTTTTAAATCTATTTTATAACAATATTTACTTCTACTTGGCAACTTAAAAAAACAAAATCAGAGGTCATGACCTGAATAGCAACGGTCACAACCTCTGATTAATTTTGGTTAAATATGATAGAAAATAACTTAAACTTTTTTAACTTGCTGTGGTAAGACTTTACGCGAAAGCCACGGCAACAACTTCTCGTAAGCTACTAAGAAGACGATGCTGACCAATACTCCCTTAAGTAAATTAAATGGAACAACCGTTGTCGCCACTAAATTCAGGATTGTCGCGTTGATCTGAATACCAGAAAACTTCATGTACATCGGCAATAATACTAGCACATTAGCAATACTCATAAAAATGGTCATTGAAATCGTCCCGGTGATGAAGCCACCTAACATGTTGCCCCGACTAACTTTCAAAGTGGTACGATCACGCTTGAAGAAATAGTAAACTGGTAAGGTGAAGCACATCGTCGCTAGGAAATAAGCCACATCACCGATCAAACCAGGGATACCCTGCCCTTTAGTAATAAAGTCGAGCAAGCCTGTGATCAAAGTTGTAAAAGCTCCTGCAGCCGGACCATAAAGGAACATACTAATAAAGATCGGTAAATTACTAAAATCCAGTTTTAAAAACGGTGAAGTTGGTAAGATTGGAAATTGAAAAAACATTAATAAATACGAAATCGCCGCTAACATCGCGATCATAACTAACTTTCTGACGCCCATTTTTGCCATGATAAATCCTCCTAAAAGGATTCAACTCTAGGTAATTGGTTTCTCTTACACAAATAAAAACGCCACCAAAATGTCTTTTTCAAGCACTTCAATGGCGTTAGTCTTATTTTATTGCGCAAAATAAGCCTATCTTCTTTTATCTAGACTTTAACTATCGGTATCGGTATTACACCGATTCGGCCACCAATATTGGTGGGTCGTGGACTATAACCACCGGTCGGGAATCTCACCCTGCCCTGAAGACGAACCTTTATTAATTTTTAACAACTACAGCTTAGCATGAAAGCGTCATGATTACAACCACTTTGTTACCCTTTTTAATTTAAGAACAAACAAATAGCCGTTTTAACTAGCAGTAATCGATTTGATAAACACTGATTACACCAATATTTAGTCTGTTTACTGTTATTTATAGCGTTTTCAGTTACAATGAAGGTAAGTTTCAATCACCCTGATCTATATAAAAAGGAAGTGTGCCAGCGATGAACGAAATTGTTTTCTTCAATCCAGGCGACGCAATTGCCAGCGGCTACGATTTCAATGAGGCCCTGCGTAGTGCCGAAATTTTTCACCGTGACCAAAAACAACATGAATTGATGATCGTCAAAGAAGTCGATGGCGAAACCTACGCAATTTTCAACGCTGTTGACGCCAAAACCGCTGATTCAGCTGCTAGCGGCTACCACGTCTCCAAACGGTTACCTAAGTAATACCCAACCAGGACTGTGCCTGTATAAGGCATAGTCCTTCATTTTAACAAAGCCTGCATGTCGCTTGGCATTGGGCAAGTGAAGTGCATAACCTGTTGTGTAAACGGATCGTAAAAATTTAATTCATAAGCATGCAGGGCCTGGCGTTGAATGCCTTGGTCTAAGGGTCCCCCGTACAATTGATCGCCTAATAGTGGGTGTCCTTGGGCAGTGAAATGTACGCGAATTTGGTGCGTTCGTCCCGTGTATAACTTAACTTTGACCAAGGTTGCTGTCGCCAACTTGCTGACCTGCCAATACTCGGTTTTGGCTGCTTTTCCATTGGCCATGACTTGCCGCCGGATTGCCTCGCCTTGACGGCCAATTGGTTGAGTCAAAAAACCGTGTTTAGCGGTTAAATGCCCTGCGACAATAGCATAATAACGTTTATCTAAGCTATGATCCATCAATTGTCGGGCAATCAAACTGTGCGCAAAACGGTGACGCGCCAGTAAAACGAGACCACTAGTAAAACGATCTAGCCGCGTTACTACATGGGGAACAGTATCAGGACTATTTTGCTGCTGTAACCACCCTAATATCCGATTTAGCAAAGTATCAGTTTGGTTCGTCGGTCCGGGAATACTAGCCAACCCGGTCGGTTTATTAACTACTAACCAATTATTATCTGCATAAATCACCTGGATCGGTTGTGTACTAACGGTCAATCGCTGATCACTTTTTTCTGGTGGTAACTGAATCGTAATCTGATCACCAGGATGAACCCGTACCCCGGTCGAGGCAGCTAATTGGTTGTTGATCAGAATCTTTCCCTGGCCGGTGACTTGCTTAAATAAGCGTCCGCTGATACCATGCTGCTGTAGGAAATAACGTACTTTTTCTTCATTATCATCGGTTTTACGCCAACTAAATTCCATTGATTTTTGCTCCTAGTTTTATCATTTAGTAACTTAATTATACCTAAAATTCATAACAACGCCTATAATTCGCTTAAATTAGAATTAAGCCTATTAATCACCGCAAATTTTAAGTATAATAGATTCAATTTATAACAAAGGTGAGTGAGTTAAATGGCAAATGAATTTCCACAAGTAGTGACAATTGCTGGATCCGATAGCGATGGCAGTGCTGGAATGCAAGCAGATCTATATACCTTTTTTGCACGCAAAGTTCATGGTGCTGCGGTGATGACAACGGCGGTTGCTGGTAATTCCTACGGCATCCACGCTAGTATTTCTTTACCAACTGATTTTATCGATCAAGAATTCGCTGATCTTGCAGATGATTATAAAATCCTGGCAGCAAAAACTGGGATGTTGGCTGATAGTACATTGATCAAAAACGTTGTCAAAAACTACCAGAAATATGATTTTGGCCCCTTAGTCGTTGATCCTGTTATCATGACTAAACACGGTGCTCAATTATTGGAGGAAAGCGCTTTTGCAACCTTACGGGAAGAATTAGTGCCTTTAGCAACAGTGATCACGCCGAATTTCTTTGAAGCTGAAAAATTTGCGGAAATGAAAATTCAATCAGCGGCCGATATGGAAACTGCGGCCCATAAATTACAGGCGTTAGGTGCTAAAAATGTAGTGGTCAAAGGTCAACATCAAGACGACACTCAAAAAGAAGTTCGCGACTTTGTTCTCTTGGAATCAGGTAAATCTTTCTGGTTAAGTGAGCCTTACGTTAAAACTGAGCGGGTCAATGGTACTGGTGATTCCCTTTCCGCTTGTATCGCTGCGGAAATCGCCAAAGGAATTGATATTGAAACCGCAATTCGCACTGCTAAAAAGTTTGTTCATGTGGCAATTGCTAACGAAATTCAGGTTGGTCATAAGTTTGGGCCAATCAATCATTGGGCCTACCAAGACTAATTCGTTCAGAAGCTTGCATCCCCGAAAATTATCTGCTATGATTGCTTTCGATAAAGTACATAATTAGTTAATTTTCGGATAAAGCGAGGTTTTCATCATGTGCCGTAAGTTCTGGCGTAACGTTATTATCAGCGCAATTCTGTTCATTTTCGTTTTGCCGTTATTAGAGATTTCCTGGCAAATTGCCCTGTTTAAAGTTATTTTCACCAGTTTGGCTGGTTTGATCCTTGTGACTAGCATCTTCTATTTTGAAGATCGCGCTGGTATGTTAACTGACCAACCCAAAAAAGAGTAAGTATTTGGCTATTACGCCAAACACTTACTCTTTTGGCTCTCTGTCAAATCCTGTTGATAGTCAATTTTACAGTGTTAGAAGTTACTTAACTTCTAATGCTGTTTTTTTACTTGGTTTGGTCCGCATTTGTTGC
>NZ_BJDN01000009.1:12799-92333 GCF_005405165.1 Loigolactobacillus binensis | reverse complement strand
CGGGTTTTGCCAATAAAAATCACCTCACCAATTATTTGATGAGGTAATCATAACTTGGATTTAGTTAGTTTGATAGTCGGTCAGTTATTTGGTGCTTACATTTGGATTCCGTAATTACCATCATATGATTTCACGTATTAAGTTACGGCAAATGAGAACAAAACCAATGAAAAAAACAGAGTTGAAAGTCGCATGACTTTCAACTCTGTAAAAGCTATTCATCAACAGGATTTGACAAAGAGCCAAAAATTTTAGACTGACTTTTCAGCTAACCCAACGCGGGCAAAGATTTCATCCACGTGCCGCAGATGCCAATGATAATCAAAAGCATCATCTAGATCACTGGGACTTAATGCACTGGTGATCTTCGGATCAGCTTCCAGTAATGGCCGGAAAGCTTTTTTCTCATCCCAGGCAACAGCTGTTTTGGGCTGAACAAGATCATAAGCCGCCTCACGACTCATGCCGCTTTCGATCAACTTCAGCATAACCCGCTGACTATAGATCAAACCAAACGTCACATCCATATTACGCCGCATCTTTTCAGGGAAGATCGTCAAAGTATCTAAGATCTTCGTAAACCGCTGTAAAATGTAATCCAGTAAGCCTGTTGTATCGGGAATAATGATCCGTTCGGCTGAGCTGTGGGAAATGTCGCGATCATGCCACAATGGCACGTCTTCATAAGCAGTGATCATGTGCCCCCGAATAACTCGCGCCAAGCCAGTCACGTTTTCGGAACCGATCGGATTGCGCTTATGCGGCATTGCCGAAGAACCCTTTTGACCTGCAGCGAAGAACTCTTCAACTTCATGGATCTCAGTTCGCTGTAATGAACGCACTTCAGTCGCAAAACGCTCGATCGATGTGGCGATCAAGGCCATAGTTGCAATATATTCAGCATGCAGATCCCGCGGCAAAACTTGGGTCGAAATATCTTGGGCCCGAATGCCTAGGTGCGCGGTCACATATTTTTCAACAAATGGCGGGATGTTGGCAAAAGTCCCAACCGCGCCACTAATCTTACCGGCTTCTACGCCTTTAGCAGCGTGTTCAAACCGTTCTTGATTACGCTTCATTTCAGCATACCATTGTGCCATCCGGAGACCAAATGTGGTGGGCTCAGCATGAACACCATGAGTACGGCCCATCATCACCGTGTACTTATAAGTTTTAGCTTGTTTCGCTAAGACGTCGATCAAATTTTGAATATCTTGGCGAATTAGGTCATTAGCTTGTTTCATTAAGTAACCAAACGCGGTGTCCACAACATCCGTTGACGTCAAACCATAATGAACCCATTTTTTCTCTGGGCCTAGGCTTTCCGAAACATCCCGGGTGAACGCCACCACATCATGCTTCGTTTGCTTTTCCAGTTCAGCGATCCGCTCAACATTAAACGTTGCCTTCTGCCGAATCTTCGCAGCATCTTCCTTAGGCACCTCACCGATCTGTGCCCATGCTTCATCCGCTAAAGTTTCTACTTCCAACCATGCCTGATAACGATTTTGATCGGTCCAAATGTGCCCCATTGCTGGGCGCGTATAACGTTCTAACATAGTAAAGTAAGCCTCACTTTTTGTAGTTTATGTGGTGAAATTATTTTTTTGCCAGTGGATTCCAAATTTCGGTGTCGTAGATCTGTTCCAAAGTACGGCGCGTATCGTTGGTCAAAATGGTAACATGTCCGGCACGATCATTGTCCTCTTGGGCATTATCTAAATAATAATAAAAATGCCAGTCTGGTTTGATCAAAACCTGAGTAAAGGTATCGGTCAATAACCGCTTCGGAATCGTCACGGATACTGCAGGACTTAATAATTTGATCTGCGGTAACGGCCAGTGACACAGAGTTCTTAAATGCAATTCATACTGCGAAACATTGGTAGCTTCATTAAAAATATTGCCGGAAGTGTGCGGTCCTGGGATCAGACGTTTTACGTAAAGCGTGTCAGCAGCGGTTAGGAAAAATTCAATACCGAACACCCCTACATAATCTAAGGCATTACCGACGAGTTCAGCGATTCGCTGAACTTCGGCCATTACTGCTGGTTTGATCCGCGCCGGGACAATGGTTTCAAATAATTCATGATCCACAAACACGTCCTCAACTACTGGCATGTAAGTAAGTTTTTTATCCGCATCCTTAGCGACCATGATCGCTAGTTCGCTTTCGTAAGGTACCCAAGATTCCAAAATATAGGTGCCGGAGGTTAAATACTCCTTACAACCAGCAATATCCGCTTCACCGTAAATAATTCGTTGAAATTGTTTACCGTAACCCTTTTGAATCGGCTTTAACACACAGGGATACCCGATCGACGCTACCGCATCATAAATATCATCAATATCGACGATCGTCGCGTAAGGCGCAATATTCAGATTATGACTTTCAAAGAAAACTTTTTCCAACTGGCGATCCTGAGTAATGGCTAAAATATCAGTTCCTTGGGGCAAATTAACTGCATTTAATTGTTCCAAAACACTGGTATCAATATTTTCATACTGATACGTTAAGGCATCACAAAACTGCGCTAATTTTTGTAAGTTAGTCACTGAATTCAAAGCACCCATTTCGGTAATGTCGGCAACCCCAGCCGCCGGGCTATCTAAAGTATCAGTTAAAATGCCCACCCGGAAACCTAATTTTTTTGCGGCTAAGGCCAACAATTTACTGTTGGCGTCACCACCAATGATCCCGATCATACTATCTGGATAAATAACTGCAGTCAAATTTCTCACAACCTTCATTTACTGGCGTTCAATTTGCTTCCATCGTAGCATAAGCCGTCGCGACCCGTCAAAATATGGTGCAACTAACTGTACGCTATTGCGGCAGCCTTATTCAGTTTCGTTTAAGCCATCCTCTTCTTCAAGATCAGCTTCTGGTTGCCGCGGCCGTAAAATCAAGTTGAGCAACACTGCCGATAAACTGGCCATAACGATCCCATTGCCAAGCAACAATTGCAAAGTTTTAGGTAAGGCTTGGAAAATAGTTGGTTCAACACTGACACCTAAGCCCAGGCCAATTGAAAGTGCCGCGATCAACACATTCTTATCATTACGAAAATCAACATGGCTCAACATGCGAATACCTTGAATAGCCACCATGCCAAACATAACCAGCATTGCCCCACCTAATACTGGCGTGGGAATGATCGTTGCCATCGCGCCAACCTTAGGTAATAGACCCAATAAAATTAGAAAACCGGCTGAATAAAAAATCGGCTTGCGGGTCTTGATCCCGGATAATTGCACTAAACCCACATTTTGCGAAAACGTTGTGTAGGGAAAAGTATTAAAAATACCGCCTAGCATCACCGCTAAGCCTTCAGCTCGATAGCCCTTCTTCAAGTCGCTACCTTCGATTTTACGGTTGGTAATGTCACCTAACGCAAAGAACACCCCGGTGGATTCCACCATGGAAACCAGCGAAACCAAGATCATCGTCACGATCGACGACCACTCAAAATGCGGTGCCCCAAAGTAAAATGGTTGGGGAAAATGTAACCAACTGGCTTGCGCCACCGGCTGCAGCGAAACCATACCCATCAAGGCAGCCACGATCGTTCCAACCAACAAACCGATCAAAACTGCGATCTGGCGCAAGAAGCCAACACCCCAAACATTGACTGCCAAAATCACAACTACCGTTAAAAATCCTACCGCTAACGAATCTGGTGAACCAAAGCTTTTAGCGGTGGCATCGCCACCACCTAAATTGGTAAAAGCAACGGGGATCAAGGTTAATCCAATGACCGTGATCAAGGTACCCGTGACCAATGGTGGAAACAGCCGCTTAATTTTAGAAAAGGCCCCGGCGATCAAAAACACAAAGGCACCTGCAGCAATAATCGCCCCGTACATGGTGCCGATGGAAAAACGTTCTCCGATCATTTTCAACGGTTCAACGGCCTGGACTGCACAGCCTAAAACAACCGGTAAACCAATGCCGACAAAGCGATTTGTCCAAATCTGTAGTAAGGTTGCCAAGCCGCACATGAAGATGTCAATGGAAACAAGATAAGTCATCTGGCTGGCAGAAAAATGAAGCGATGTCCCAATCAATAGCGGAACTAAAACAGAACCAGAATACATGGCCAACAAATGCTGTAGCCCTAAAGCCGCCGCCTTAGGGTGTGACACGCTGACGACCTGCTTATTCTGCATTTGCTTGCTCCTTATCATCGACAAAAACGACCTGACCATTTTCAAAGGCAGCGATTTGAGCTAATGACTCAAGGCGAATTCCTTTCTCTTTGATCAATTCATGCCCGCGTTGGAATGTTTTCTCGATGGCGATACCGACCCCTTTAATTTCAGCATGAGCTTGTTCGCAAACCTGAATCAAACCAGCAACGGCCTGCCCATTAGCCAGAAAATCATCAATGATCAGAACTTTATCATCCGCGCCTAAAAATTTCTTAGAAATCGAAATTTCATTACTAACTTTTTTAGTGTATGAATAGACAGTTGCCGTATAAAGATCATTAACCAAGGTCAAACTCTTGTGCTTACGGGCAAAGATAACCGGCACGTGCAACTGTAACCCAGTCAGCAGAGCTGGTGCAATTCCCGATGATTCCACCGTCAATACTTTAGTGATCCCATTACCACGGAATGATTGGGCAAATTCTTCACCCATCGCAAACATCAAATCGGGATCAACTTGATGGTTTAAGAAATTATCCACCTTCAAAACGTTGCCTTCCAATACTTGACCATCACGACGAATTCGCTCCTCGAGCAACTTCATAATTATAACCTCCAAAATAAGATATGAATTTATTAGCACTGACACCGTGTTGCTTCTAAAAAAGCTTCTTTTACGCAGGAACGGCAAAAGAAGCGGTATGACCACCTATTTTGCTTATAGTCCAGAATTTACGGTCCTGGGTAGAAACTCGCCAACCAAATTATGGCATTATATAAGCAGTTCTATTGAAATAGCGATTGCCGCAACCCAGTTGAATTCATTAAATTACGCAACTGTGGATCCGACCTAATTGACTATTTTATACTGTCAATCAATTTAGTGCACGTCCAAATTAATTATAACTTTAGCACAGTTAATTCCGAATGACAATAAGGATCAATCAGATTTCATTTGGTTTTAACTAAGCGGCCAAACAAAACTTGAAACGGTGAGCAAAGGCGTATAGTAACTAAATTAAGCCTTATACAGTGCCATTTCTTCCTTGTTTTCCTCAATAGACTAAAGCATTAAAATCCGAACGATCATTGATCATATTGATTTAACTTATACGTTTCGATCACATTGATCAATTTTTCGGCATACGTGGGATCAGTGGCGTAGCCCGCCTGCTGCAGAGCTGTGGCCGCCGCTTTGTAATTAGTCGCCGCCACAACATGCTGATATTGTTGCGTGTTCCAGGTCGTCCCCCGCGCCAATAACTTAGCGTGTGCCGCCAACGCTGCAGTATCGCTACTATAAACCTGAAAACGCGCACGAATCTCGATCCACTGGCCATTACGATATTCCTTAGTCGACAAGAGTTGTGACGTAGTTGGGTCAGTCCCTTTGACCCCAAACAAATTATGATACTTACTGGCCAATTGACTAGTGCCCCAATCAGATTCTAAAATTGCCTGGGCGATCGTTACACTAGGTAAAATATGATAAGTTAACTGCAAACGCTGGGCTTCCGGCGCTAAACTGGTGATAAACGCATGGTGCTGCCGCTGAATACTTTCCTGACGCACCGCGGCAGTATCCGCCACATCAACGCGTGGCTGTTCGCCTAGCAAGCGCACTAATAACAAGCCAACAAAAGCAACGACCAAAGCAGCTAAAATAATCTGGGGCAGGCCTAGTTGCTGCCATAATTTCCCTTTTTTTCGTTTTTTTGCCACGCAAACACCTACCTTGAATTACTGCACCAACTAAAAATAATGATATTGTCTCTATTGTACACAAATTTAGTGCAATTGACCGCTAATTTTCCCTTAAAATTACTGTAACTAAAAACGGAACACAAGGCAACTACTGCAGCCCAGCATTCCGTTAATTATTTATTTAGGTTGTTCGATCACACGTACCCGAACCACGTTTTCGATTTGTTCCATTTTATTTGCGATCCGCTGCAACCGTTTGGCTTCCAACGCATCCAGATCGATCATCGTATACGCATAATCCCCGTTGCTGCGGTTGACCATGTTAACAATATTCAAATCATAATTGGCTAAAATTTCCGTCATCCGTCCCACCATATTAGGAACGTTGCGGTGAATCAAGGTCAACCGTAACGGTGCCTGGAAATCCATTACTGTATTGGGAAAAGTGACCGAATTACGAATATTGCCGGTTTCCAAATAATTTTTCATCGTCTGGACCACCATTTTTGCACTATTAGTTTCTGCAGCATCGGTTGAACCGCCAATATGTGGGAAGCACAACACTTTAGGATGATGCAATAATTTTGGCGTCGCAAAATCAGTGATGTACTGCCGTAAATGGCCACGATCTAAGGCAGCGATGATTGCCGCCTCGTCGACCACATCGTCACGGGCAAAATTAAGCAACACACTTCCTGGTTTCATTTGGGCGATCGCGTCAGCATCCAACATCGCTGCCGTTTCATCCGTTAATGGCACGTGGATCGTCACGTAGTCACTATCACGTAATACACCACTGAGATTTTTAGCGTGGGTGATATGGTGGGATAAGTTCCAGGCAGTATCCACTTGGATATAAGGGTCGTAACCGACAACATGCATCCCAAAAGCAGCCGATGATGCGCCGTTAGCGACCAAGCCGCCAACGTGGCCTAAACCGATCACACCAAGCTTTTTGCCTAAAAGTTCAGTACCTACATAGGCTTTTTTACCTTTTTCAACTTGAACGTCGATATCATTACCCTTCAAGCTGTGAACCCATTTGGAGCCAGCTAACATTGGCCGGGCGCCGATCGTTAACGCTGCTAAAACTAATTCTTTGACCCCATTAGCGTTAGCACCTGGTGCATTAAACACAACGGTTCCTTGCGCCACTGCTTTGTCTAAAGGAATATTATTAACCCCGACACCAGCACGGCCAATTGTCAGCAGGCTTGCCGGTAAGGCGGTTTGGTGCAGATCCACACTGCGGATCAATAAGCCGGTTGCTTGTGGTGTTGGCTTTTCACCATAATCAACTTGATATTTCTCTTTTTCAAAAAGGGCCACGCCTGCCGGTGCCACCGTTGTTGAAGCTGTGATCTGATACATTACTTACCCGCTCCTTTTTCAAATTTTTCCATGAAATCGACTAAGGCCGTGACGGCGTCGATCGGTAACGCATTATATAAGCTAGCCCGCATTCCTCCGACTAAACGATGCCCCTTTAAATTCTTAAACCCTGCCTCATCCGCTGCAGCGACAAAGGCAGCATCAATAGCGGCATCACCGGTGACAAAAGGCACGTTAGTCAATGACCGCGCCGCCTTAGCCACTGGGGCTTTAAATAATTTTGATTGATCTAAATAATCATACAAAATACCAGCCTTAGCACGATTGATCTTTTCGATCCCCGCAATACCGCCGCGATCTTGTAACCAGTGAAAAACTAACCCTGCGGCATAAATATCGAAAACTGGCGGTGTGTTATACGCAGAATCCTTTTTCGCTTGAAGCGTATAATCTAACATCGCTGGCAGATTATCAACTTGCCCCAGTAGATCATCGCGAATGATCACTAAGGTTAAACCAGCCGGAGCAATATTCTTCTGCGCACCGGCATAAATAACGCCAAACTTTTCAAAAGGATAATTCTGCGCCAAAATATTGGAAGACATATCGGCAACTAAAGTACTATTAACCACCGGCAGCTGATCAAACGCGGTGCCTTCGATCGTATTATTAGTCGTAATGTGAACATAATCGTAATCTTTAGTTAAGTTAGGTACTGTCGGGATCGTTGTGTACCCACTAGCTTTGGAGCTGGCCACAATATCGACTTGCATGCCAGGTAATTTTTGCGCTTCTGCTACCGCTTTTTGTGACCAATGCCCTGTATCAACGTAGGCAACTTGGCGTTTAAGCGCAATATTTAACGGCAACATATAAAACTGTAAACTACCGCCACCTTGTAAGAACAAAATCCGGTAATTATCCGGCAAGCCCATTAGCTGGCGTAAAGTCTGTTCAGCATCGTGATAAAGTTCTTGAAACAAGGAGGAGCGATGACTGATCTCGGTAACACTCATGCCACTACCGCGATAAGACAAAAACTCGGCCTGAATTTGTTTCAATACCGGCTGGGGCAATACTGCCGGTCCAGCCGCAAAATTATACACTTGCTGCATATTAATGGTTCCTCCTCTAGGCACAGCCTGAACATCCTCAGCTGTTTCTCATTTGTTTCTTAATAAAATAATGTAATTCTCATTGTAGCATGTTAATCCAATAAAAAATAGGCTCGCTAAAAAAATGACGTTATTTTATACCACCGTGGACTTAACAACTGCTGCCAGCCGCAAACACCGGCAAAATGACCCGCGGCCACAAGGCAAAAGCCAGTCATAGCCAACACTGGTTGCTCCTGCAAAACAACCCGCAGCTGTACCTCAACCATATAAAATACCGCTAAACTAGTTTGATATAACTACTTTAGCGGTATTTTGCACCCTAAACATTAATGGCGCCCTGATCAACAGTGATCACTTACCAATTGACTAAAACCCCTAGTCCGAAGAAGATCACCTGGGCCAAGGTGATCAAAAATAGATTTTTGATAGCCAACGGAAACGTCACTTTTTTGATCTGCCGAGCCAAAAAGCCGCGGGTGTTGCGCCAAACTAGCGGCAACGTCAATAAGGTCAGCAACGTCAATTTCGGTAAATAGCCTAAGCCCACCGCAACGATCAAGCAAATAAAGCCGACGACGTACAATGTGACAAACAGTTTCAGTGCTGCTGGCTTACCTAAGTAGTAAACGATCGTTGTCCGGCCTAATTCCCGGTCTTCCTGCTCATCAGCAATATTATTAGCCAACAACAGATTACTAATGCTGCACACCGCCAACCCAGAAGACAACAACACCGGCCAGACAAAGGCCCAATTAAACGTGATAATGTCGTAAGTGTTGATGTAAACGCTGATCAGAAAAATCACAAACCCCATGGTAATACCAGAAAAGAATTCACCAAACGGCGTCGAAGAAATTGGCCGCGGTCCCCCAGCATAAAAATAACCGACTGCGTAACTGAACAGACCTAGCACCAATAATGGCCAACCAGTTCGACTGACAATGAACAAACCTAATGCTGCCGAAACAGCGATCAGCCAAAAAATCAACCAGCCGATACGGTGCGGATCTAAATGATGGACCCCAATAATATTGGTTTTCTCACGAAAAGCCAGCGCCTGATTATGCGTTGCCCGATGATAATCCTGATAATTATCGTTGGCATCCACCGCCATATTAAACATCAACATGGCCACAAAAAATAAAAGCAAATATACCGGATGTAGCTGCTGATAATGATACCAAGCAAAAAACGTTCCTAATAAAAAGGGAAAAACACTGGCTGTTTTTGCTTTAATTTCCACTAATTCTAAAAAAACTGATAAAGACACGCACTGACCACCTACCTTATAAGCCTTGCCAAAAAGACAGCAAAACATCCACAATGCGCTGCCTTTTAGCATATTATAATTTCACTGAATCCCCTAAGGAACCAGCATTTATATTTTAGCGCTAATTCGCCTTGATTAGTGCAAATTATCAATTAAATCCAAACTGAGCGCCAAATGGTACGCGACAAGCCGGTTGGAGCGACAGTCTTTGGCACCACGCGACGCCTTGACCTACCGCAATTCAGTTTTATACCAACTAATACGTAAAAAATTGTTCTGCCGCTAACTGCTCAGAAAAAGTTGGCCTAACCAGTTGCTACCTCGCTTTACACTAATCCTTGGTCCAACTGATACAGCTTGCGGAAGCGCGCATTAGTTTGGTACAGCTCATGCGGCGTTCCTTGCATGGCGATCTGCCCCTGCTCCAAGAAAATCACCTGATCAGCGTGCTCGATCCCCTGCAAATGGTGGGTCACCCAGATCACCGTTTTGTCCGCTAACACTTTAAAAATCGTGTTCAATAAGGCCTTTTCTGTGATCGGATCTAGCCCAACCGTGGGTTCATCTAACAAAATAATCGGTGCGTCCTGGATCAGCACACGTGCCAAAGCTAAACGTTGCTGCTCGCCCCCGGAGAAGCGGGCGCCGGCTTCTTCGACTACCGTGTTAGCTCCAGCCGGCAAACGCGCCATCAGCGGACCTAATTCAACGGCCCGTAATGCGGCCATGATTGCTTCATCGCTGGCCTGTAGATTTCCTAAACGAATATTATTTAATACCGTCGTGTTAAATAAGAATGGTTTTTGATCCAACATACCGATCAATTGCGCGCGTTGCTGCTGTAACGCCGCGATCGGTATGTGATTCAACGTCACCTGCCCAGCCTGTGGAGTTAATTCGCCTAACAATAGATCCAACAGCGTTGTTTTGCCAGTCCCACTTGGACCAAGAATCGCTAATTTTTCACCAGCAGTAATGTGTAAGTCGAATTGCTGCAAAATTAGGGCCTGTGCAGTAGCGTATTTAAAATCAACTTGTTGAAAATCTAAGCTAGCCACTGGTGCCGTTAATGTTTGCTGCTGCGGCAATGTACGAACTGCCGGTTGCAAATTATTTAACCGCTTGACTGAAGTCATATACAGCGGCCACTCTTCCACCCCCTGACTGACCGGTGCAAATGCATCGACCAGTGGAAATAAGCAGAGCACAAACGCAGCAATCCAATTAGCTAAGCCTTGATTAGCCGTAAACTGCTGATTAGTCCACACCATCAAAACTAGGATGATCACGCCAAACAGCAGTTGAATCAGAAAATCGCGGCGCCATTCGAAACGCCGTGTTTGCAAAGTATTAGCCCGTGCAGCCTTTAAAGTTGGTTGCGGCCGCGCTAAAAAATCAGTTTGGCGAGCAGAGATCACCCAATCCGACAAGCCCAAAACATCGTCAGTCATATCCGTGTACAGATCGTGCCGCAACTGCTTGCGGCGCTCAACACGTGCGCCTAAAACAGCCACAGAAACCAACGGCAGCAAGAAAATAATCACCGCCAGCAACAAGGCGATCGCCAAAGCAAAAAACCAATTAAAGAAGCCAAGCGCGATCACGATCAAAACGTACAACAACCAACTGATCAAAGTAGGAAAAATAGTGCGTAAATATAAATTCTGTAAATGACCTAGATCATCGGCTAGAATACCTAAAATAGCGCCCGTTTTAAAATGCTGTTGAAAAAAGGCAGCGTCTTTAGCTAGCGTTTTGTACAAGCGTTTACGCAGATCTGAAGTGACCTTCAACACCCAGTTATGACTGGTCAAACGCTCCAAATAACGAAAGGTTGGCCGAGCGATCCCAAAAGCACGTACTAAAACCACCGGCACATAGATCAATAAAATATTTTCCGGCTTAGTCGCCGCCTTACTGATCAAATAGCCAGAAGTGAACATTAAAGCCCCACCACAAATAAAAGTGATTAGGCCGAGAACTAAAATCAGCGTCAGCAGACCTTTATATTTAGTCATGTAAGGTTTGACCCAAGTATCGTGTTTCAATTGTTTCATAGTGGCTCCCCTCGCATTTGCGTCATTAAGCTCACATACGCGCCCTGTTGTTTTTGTAACTGTGCTGGCGTTCCTTGTTCAACCAAGCGACCTTGTTGGATCACGAACACATAATCCATTTGTTGCATCCAGTGCAAACGATGCGTGGCAAAAAAAACCAAATGATCATCAAACAATGGCATCATCGTTTCCTTCAACGCAGCTTCAGTTTCAATATCTAAATGAGCCGTGGGTTCATCTAAAAGTAAAATCCGCCGCTGCGAATCTAGAAAAGCACGGGCCAATGCGATGCGTTGACCTTGACCACCACTGACACCCCGGGCACCTTCGCCAATGATCGTGTCCAGGCCGGCTGGTAAAGTTGCCAGCCAGTCATCTAGTCCGGCTTGGCTAGCCGCTTTTTCAATAGCTGCCGGCGCCGCATCTGGTTGATAAAAAGCAATATTAGCGGCGATCGACATATGAAATAAATACGGTTTTTGTGGCAAATAAACAAAATTTTGCTGCCACTGCTCCTGGCTTAAATGCGGTACCACCTGATCATTGACCTTGATCTCACCTTGTTGTGGTTGTAAAAAACCGCCTAAAGTATTGATCAAAGTTGATTTACCAGAACCAGATTCACCAATGATGCCAATTTTGTGATAACCTTGCACACTAAAGGAAACCGCCGCCAAATCCGCTTCATTACTGCCTGGATAGCTCACATTAACGTTGGTAAAAGTTAATTGGCTGTTAGCCTGCCAAGTTGGCGCCGCCGTTAAGGCCTGCCGCTGTTGTGGCTGCGGTAATTCTAAAATGGCGAAAACTGCCTGCAGCGCATTTTTGCCGTTCAAGGTAGCGTGATAATCGCTGGAAAAATCTCGAAGCGGCTGAAAAAATTCTGGTGCTAAAATTAATGTGGCTAAAGCCGGAAATAAAGCCATCTGTCCATTCAATAGTGCCAAGCCCAGAAAGACCGCCACAATGGCGATCGACAATGTTGTGAAAAAATCCAACGCAAACGTGGATAAAACCGCAATTCGCAGTACACCCATCGTTTTTTTGCGGTAAGCTTCACTGACTTGATAAACATTGTCAGCATATTGATCACTGATCCCCAACAGTTTCAAGGTAGCCAACCCCCGCAAGGCATCAACAAAATGATTGGCCAGTTGTTGATAGCCAGCATATTGTTGATCCGCCTTATCCCGCGCAGCAAAACCTAAAATAATCATGAACATGATCACGATCGGCACTACCACCAATAAGATCCAGCCAGAACGGCGGTCTAAGGTAAAAATATAAACTAACAGGATCCAAGGAATGATCATCATATTCAGCATTTTATTCAAGATCAAGGTCATATAATTCTCTACCTGATCAATCCCTTCTAACGCCATGGTCACCATATTACCAGTTCCCTGCTTGGCCACTAAACTCGGCCCTAAATGAAATAATTTAGTCAGTAGTTGCTGCCGCAAAGTGGCACTCGCCTGACTGGCAAATTTATCTAAAACATGATTTTTTAGCCAATTTAATAAATGGCGACCCAGTAAGGCGCTAAAAAAGAAAAGCATTGGCCAATAAAGCCAAGCCAATGCTTTTAACCGCCAAGAATTAACGATTGCTTGAGCCAAAAACTTACCTTGAAACAAAATCATAAATGCTTGCAGAATGGTTAATCCTGCAAGCATTAGTAAAGCCTTTTTTGTTCCAGATAAGCGTAAAAGGCGCTTATCGATCATTTATCACTCACCACTTTTTTCGTATCCACACGTTGATTAAAGACAAAGTAACTCCAAATCGTGTAGGCAAGCACGATCGGCACTAAGATGGCGGCTACGATAGTCATTACGCCTAAAGTATATTCAGTCGATGAAGCGTTAGCGATCAAAATACTGTGCAACGGATCATTGCCCACCATTACCCGTGGGAATAAACCATTGAATAATAGCGCCACGACGCCAATCAAAGTCGCGCCACTGGCAATAAATGACAGCCCTTCTTTATCCCGATAAGCACCATAAGTCGCAACGACACTTAAAAGTACGATCAAAATCAACAAAAGCCAGCTGGACAGCGGCCGTTTACTGAAGAAATCGGTTTGCCATAATAATAGTCCTGCAAAGGCCACTAACCCAACGAAAAGAACTGGGTACAAGATTTTAGTCAGCGCCTGTGCACGTTGCCGTAACTCACCGGTCAACTTTAAGCGAATAAAATTCAAACCGTGTAACAAGCAAAGTAAGGCAACCGCAACGCCGCCTACGATCGAGAATAAGTTGACATAATCACCAAAGCCGCCGCGGATATTACCTCCAGCATCCAGGGGCATCCCTTTGACTAGATCAGTAAACATCATTCCCAATAGAAAAGGTGCACAAAGACTGCCTATCGACAACGCCCAACCCCAGAGCTTTTTACCTGCTGGTGAAAGCGCGTGGGCACGAAATTCAAACGAAACACCCCGTAAAATCAGCGCAAACAACGTTAAAAATAAAATAATGTAAAAGCCTGAAAAAAGACTAGCATACCAGTACGGGAACGAAGCAAACATCGCCCCACCAGCAGTGATCAACCAAACTTCATTACCGTCCCAATGCGGTCCGATCGACTGCATCAATTCACCACGTTCTTGTTCATTATGAGCAATCAAACGTAGCGCCATGCCTACCCCATAATCAAAACCTTCTAAGAAGAAAAAGACAGAGAATAATAATCCGATCAGAAAAAACCATAATAGTTGTAAGCTACTCATGACTGAAGGCCCCCTTCGATAATGGATCAACAGTGGTATCAGCATAACCGGTACCATCCAGTGCATCAGGTCCCGCCACTAAAGTACGGTGCGCAAAGTAGATCATCGTCCCACCAAGTAAGGTGAAGATCAAGAAGTACATAATGTTTGAAAACCATAAGTCACCAGCAGTCACACTTGGCGAAACCGCATCGGCGATCGTATACAAGCCGTAAACGATCCACGGAAAACGTCCTAATTCAGTGATCAACCAACCACAAGTATTCGCAATAAAAGGCAGCCATAAACTGATCCCTAAAACGTACAATAACCACCGTTGATTTTGCAGCGTATTTTTCTTAGCCCGACTGAACCACAAACCTAATACAGCAATTAGAATAAAGAACATCCCACTACCGGCCATGATCCGGAAACTCCAGAATAACGTTTTCGGTGGTACATAATAATTGATCGCTGAACCGTACTTGCCGTCATATTTAGCGTGTAGTTCTTTATTGATGGTATCCATTCCCTTAACCGAGCCAGTTGCTTTATGGTAAGTCAGCAAACTCAGCATTCTTGGTACCTCAATACTCCAAGTTACTTTTTTGTTTTTGGTGTCAAAGCCTTGAACTACCGACCATGACGCCGGATTACCACTATCTTTATAGATCCCTTCAGTAGCGGCAAATTTCATCGGCTGATCCTTGATCACTTGTTGCGTCTGTAGATCACCAACGGCAACGGTGAGAATCGCTGCAACTAAGCCAACCCACAACCCCACACGTAAAGATTTGTGGTAAAAAGTTTTGTTTTCATGCTTTAACAAGCGCCAAGCCGACATTCCAGCCAACGCAAAAGCAGCCGTTGTAAATGCCCCAAAGATCACGTGCGGAAATTCAACCCACAACTGAGGATTTTTCAATAGGCCACTAAAACTAGCCATTTCTGCCCGCCCATTAGCGATCCGGTAAGCAACCGGATTTTGCATAAAACTATTCGCCGTTAAGATCCATAATGCGGAAATACTAGAACCAAGTGTAACCAACCAGATAAATAGTGCGTGAATTCCAGGTTTGAAACGATCCCAAGTAAACATCCACATGCCAATGAAAACCGATTCCAAGAAAAAAGCTAATAGCGCTTCGATCGCTAATGGTGCCCCAAAAATATCACCCATGAACCGGGAATAATCCGACCAATTCATTCCGAATTGGAATTCCTGAATGATCCCAGTTACAACGCCGACCGCAAAACTAAGTAGAAAAATCTTCCCCCAGAATTTCGCCATCTTTTTGTAATCATCATCGCGCTTGAACACATAAATTGTTTCCATAATAGCTGTTAACAGTGCCATGCCAATTGAAAAAGGAACGAAGAAGAAATGAAAAATCGTTGTCATTGCAAATTGAAACCGCGCTAATGACAACATACTGACCCCGAGTACCAACATTGTCCCAACCACCTCTCTACTTTGAATGGATAAATAATTATCAACTGATTTAAAATCTATCCTGTGTATCCACTTACATTATAAGCGACAACACACTTTGCATCAAATCAATATCGCAATAGAATTTTTACAAAATTTGCCACTTTTAACTGTACATTGGTTTTTCAGGCCCATTTTGGCCACCATTTTTAAACTAACTAACACGTAAATCGTTGTTTTTAGGACAGCGCAGTGAACCGAATACTTTGCGGTTCTAGATTATGTTGCCAGCTAGCCAAAAATCTAGCACATTTCTTGCATGCAGACCGGCAGCACTTTATTGTGGGAATAAGTAGGAAGACTTTACTTAGGTCAGACCTACAAATCATCTTTTAGTTAGCTAGTCAAATCACGTTTGGGGCAGCACCAAATGTTTTTTGTGGTTGCGCCAGCCACAACGTGATCAGAAAACAACCCCTGCCCAATAATTCATTCAGATAACTTTATTGACCGAACAGTAAACCTCGTCAAAGTTTGAAGCTTTTTTCAACCCACTCTGAACTCACCTGACTGGAGGGATCTTATCGTGACTGAACAACAACTGAGCCAGCCAGAAAATATCATTACTGGACAGCACTATCGCTTTACCGTTTTAACCGAGCGAATGGTGCGCTTAGAATATAGTGTCAATGAGCACTTTGAAGATCATCTGACCCAAATTGTCCAAAATCGTAATCTCGGTACGCCCCGTTTTGAAGTTTTTCGGCACCGTAATCAGCATGAGTTAGAGATCGTCACCGATTATTTTCATCTATATTATGATGGCGGCGGCCTAACTGCAGATTCACTTTATATCGACACCAAATACGGTTATTCTTCCTATGATAATCGGTGGAATTTTGGCCAGCCAGTGGAAACGCTGAAAGGAACTGTGCGGACGCTAGACGAAGCCGATGGCGAGGTACCATTGGAAGAAGGTTTGATGAGTCGTAATGGCTATTCAACGATTGATGATAGCCACTCGTTCATTATTGAAGATGATTTATTACGCCCGCGAACAGCAGCCGGTGAAGATTGGTATTATTTAGCGTACGGTCACGATTTTTTTGCCTGTTTACGTGATTATTACCGTCTAACTGGATTTCCACCGTTACTGCCGCGCTATGCCCTTGGCAATTGGTGGAGTCGTTATCATGCGTATACTCAAGCCGAGTATCAGGAATTGTTTCAAGAATTTGAACGTGATGGGGTGCCTTTTTCCATCGCTGTGCTGGATATTGATTGGCATTTAACACGAGTTCCCCACCGTTTTGGCAGCGGTTGGACTGGTTATACTTGGAACCGTAAATTATTCCCACGGCCGGAACGCTTATTGCAATGGCTCCACGAGCACGGCAAAAAAGTAACGTTGAATTTACATCCTGCTGACGGCATCCGTGCCTTTGAGGCGGCCTACCCTGCAGTAGCCAAGCACTTGCAGTTAGATACTAAGGCTGAAGAGCCTGCATTATTTAATTTACGCGATGAGGCCTTCCGGAAAAGTTATTTTGAAGACGTTCACCATCCATTGGAAAAAATGGGCGTTGATTTTTGGTGGATCGACTGGCAGCAAGGCACAAATTTCACCGAACAGCAAGTTGATCCACTATGGCTACTCAACCATTATCACTTTAAAGATAGCCGTCAACGCCATGGTGAAGGTCTGATTCTATCCCGCTACGCCGGTTTAGGTAGCCACCGTTATCCGGTCGGCTTTTCTGGGGATACGATCGTTACTTGGAACTCGTTGGCTTTCCAACCGTATTTTACCGGTACTGCCACTAACGTAGGTTACACCTGGTGGAGCCACGACATTGGTGGCCATATGCACGGTGTTCGCGACGATGAACTTGCGCTACGCTGGTTACAGTTTGGCGTTTTCAGCCCGATCATGCGGCTGCATTCCAGTGGTAACTTGTTCAGTGGCAAGGAACCGCAAAACTATAATCAAGAAATCGCTGAAATTATGCGCGAGTTTCTACGACTACGCCATAAATTGATCCCTTACTTGGATTCTGCTAATTATGAGACCCACACCTTCGGTATTCCATTAGTGCGGCCAATGTATTACCATCATGATAAACCGACCGCCTACGAATTACGCAATCAGGCCATGTTTGGCTCTGAATTATTAGTCGCACCGATCGTCAAACCAAAAATTGACCGCTTAGCCCAGTCAAAAGTCACGATTTGGTTTCCAGAAGGTCAGTGGTTCGACTTCTTTACTGGTTTGCGCTATGAAGGTAATGTGACCTTGAATGTATTCCGTGACAATCACCGTTATCCAGTCTTCGTTCGTGCCGGTGGAATCGTGCCTTTGAATCCGCACCCGCAAGAAGATGTGATGCAATTACCAAAAACTTTAGCGGTCAAAATTTATCCTGGAGCTGACCATGATTATCGCATGTATGAACATCAGGCTGAGCACACTGCAGTCACCACCTTTACTTGGGACTGGCAGCACCGTCGTTTCACGATCAAAGTCGCCGATCCTGGTAACATTATCCCTAGCAAACGAATCTATCAGCTTCACTTTATTGGCGTGACGCCCTTTGAAGCACAGATCGACCCGGCAATTAAGCAAAACGTCACGACCCACGAAAACCGCATTATTTTTCTCCAGAATAACTGCGCAGATTTCGGTGTAACTTTCAGTAAAATGGAACTGGCCGGCCAACGAGAACAAATTGTGGCGCGCCTGTTCGATAAATTACGCCGGGCCCAGATCGACTTCGACACCAAAGAATTGATTTGGCAAAAATTTTTAGCGGCGGATACTAAAATTCAATTTATCAGCTTTTTAAATACACTAACTGACCAAGATCTGGCCACCTTTTTATACGAGATCGTTTATTTGCTCTAAAATAAACGCTTACGGAACTTAAATAAGGAAACGTAACCGGCGTAATCGCAGCATTTCTGATCCAGTTGAAGTAAAACAAAACAGGTTCCAGCTGCGGTAGCACACACAAATTTAGTTGTGTAATCGTGGCTCTAAGTTAGACACAAAAATACCAGTAAAAGCAGTGCAATCTGCTTTTACTGGTATTTTGTTTAGAAATAATTTGCTTAATTTTAAAATTGCGCCTTACCAAACTTACAGTGAACACATCAGCGTGCTAAAACCAAGCGTTTAGTTAGCCTAATTATTCGCCGCGCGCCGGCAAAACGCTAACTTAGTGTAACCGAGTTTAAAAATCGCGGATACGCTACTGATGCGGCCCGTGACTAAACGCCCAAGCAACGATCAGAACCAGAATAATGGCGCCACCGATCGCAGGTAGTAAGGCTAGATCGGCCACTTGCGGTCCCCAACTACCGAATAAAGTTTCACCGAGCCAGGCGCCGATCAAACCGGCAACGATCAAACCAAGCCAACCTAATGGTACTTTTCGACTAGTGATTGCTCCGGCCAGGCCACCAATAAGCGCGCCGGTGAGTAATAACCAGATTAAATGAAACATTGCTACCACCCCTTTCATTAAACTTTGATTAGCCTTAACATACAGGGTTTGAAGCGCTTATTGCAATGAATATGCCTTAAATCGTGGTTAAAAGTCGACTTCTCTTACTGCGCTAAACGTGACCTAAATAAATAATTGATTACGTATGTATATTATTTGTTTTTACCTATGCTAGCGCCGATAATTAAGGTAACTATTTCATGGGAAAGGCGGTCTTTACGATGTCCATAACCATCAAAATCGCTTCGACTTCTAACCACGAATTCTGTACGCCGTTAATGACTTTGTACGTTTCGATTTTGGAACAAAATCCGGCGGTCACTTTTGAGTTTTTTATTATTGATGATCATTTATGGCCCCTTGATCATCGTTACCTTAATGCACTGTGTCAGCAATATTCAAATTGTCGGCAAATTAGCTTTTTACATGTTGATTCGCGCAGCTACACCCACGCTGCCACTAATCAACGGATCATTCAAGCAGCTTACTACCGGATTGATCTGCCGGAAACTTTGCGGCAACACCACTGCTTACTTTATTTAGATTGCGATATGATCTGTCGGGGTGACTTACGACCATTATGGCAACAAGACCTGCACGGTAATATTATTGGGGCCGTCGAAGATGCTGGTTATGTGGAAGCCCGGTTGACCCAAATGGGAGTGCCTCATCAGCAGGCACGTTATTTCAATTCAGGTTTAATGCTGATCGACGTTCAGCGTTGGCGGCAACAGCAGATTTCCCAACAAGTTAAAACCTTTATCGCTGAGCACCCTAAGCAATTACGTTATCATGATCAGGATGCGCTTAATGCAATTCTTGCCGATCATTGGCTACGTCTTCACCCTAAATATAATGCGCAGTCGCGCTTGATTTGGCGCGAGCAAAAGCACCGTGATCCTGTTGAAGAGCGGCATAACGAGGCCGCCCGGCAGGCGCCGGTTTTATTGCATTATTCCGGTTACCGTAAGCCCTGGAAACCAGCAGATAATCATCCGGCCGCGGCCGCCTTTAACGCCTATCAACCACTCGTCCAGAAAATAAAATTAAAAGCCCTTAATCAACCCCATCACCGCCAAGCTAAAAAAGCTTAAAGGCAGCTGTTCCGTCGTTTTCTAAACGGAGCAGCTGCCTTTTATATTTTTCTACTGCAATGCCCATTTTTCAATGGCCTGTGCAACCCCATCGTGATCATTATCACTGGTAACTTGTTGGGCCGCAGCCTTAACACTAGCGATCGCGTTACCCATCGCCACCCCAGTAACGGCATATTCGATCATGCTTAAATCATTGCCTTGATCACCGATCGCCATGACATTGGCCGCCGTTAGACCTAATTGTTCCGCTAATTTAGCCACCGCATGACCTTTATTAACGTTTTTACGGGTGACTTCAAGGAAGAAGGGCGCGCTCCGCATGAAGTTAAACCGCTGCATAAATGGCGCAAATTCAGCCTTGTTAGCCAATGCTGCTGTGATCAATTCCGGTGTGTCAATGAACATCCCCTTCGGCATCAGCACTTCCCGCATTTCTTCTGGTGTTCGATAAGAAACCGGAATCGCTACTAAATAAGATTCGTAGATCGTGTATTGACCGAGATCACGATTAGCGGTGTATAAACGCTGATTATTTTCAATTTGAAAGTGGAGCTTTAACCGCCGCGCCAAGGCTTCTAATTCCGTATAATCCGCGTAGTCCAATGCTTCTTCCGCCAGAATTTGCCCACTGGTGGTCTGTACCGAAGCGCCGTTAAATGTGATCACGTACTCAGCATCCTGCGCTGCCAGGCCTAACTGGGTCAAAAAGCTTGCGACCCCAATCAGCGGTCGGCCGGTGCACAACACGACCTTGATTCCTTGTGCTGTAGCCGCCTTAACGGCCTTAATCGTTGCCGGTGCCAATTCATTTTGTGAAGTTAACAAAGTTTTATCAATGTCGATGGCAATTATTTTTATCACGTTAAGTCCCCCAAAATTTATTTGATAAAGCTAGTATCGTTCCATAATTGCTTGGTAAAATGCGTGCCATCACTGCTGCTAAGTTGGGTCACGCTAGCATTAGCCAATAGTCCATGCTGCCGAATCGCTGCCAATGGAACACCTAAGACCCGTTGCAATAATGTCATCAAAAAGACGCCGTGACTGGCGATCAGCACATTACCGGTGGGGTCGGCCTGAAAGATCTGCAATAAAGCTCGCCGCCCACGCTGTTCTAAGTCGGTGTAACCTTCAGCATGGATCACACTGGCATCAAACTGCTCTGGCCGCTTAAAATAATATTGACACTGAATTTCAGCCTGGTGCTCCGCCAGCACGTCACCATCCCAATCGCCGAGATCAATCTCCCGTAGATCCGGCAAAATCACCGTTGGTACGCGGGGATTTTGATTCAACGCCAACACATTCGCCAACGTTGCTTGTGCCCGTTGTAAGGGTGATGAATAAGCATGGGCAAAGGCCACATTCTGCAAAAACTGGCCCGCCTGGCGCGCACCAGCAACACCTATTGGCGCTAAAGGCACGTCAATGCCACTACCACAGAAACGATGCTGCTGATTCATTGATGTCACACCGTGCCGAATAAAATAAAATTCGGTCAAATTTTCCACCCCATTAATTAATTGCTATAGCTAAATAGTATCATTGCCGCTGAGCGGCTGCAAATACGGTTACGAATAGTTGAATATTGTTGGTCCAACTTACAGCATCAACATAATATAGAGCAGACAAAAATGGTGGTAAAAGTAGTTGCACACTATTTTTACCACCATTTTTTGGCCAATAGATTCGACCTAAATTTAAAATGACCACCCGAAATAACGGCAACTTTAGTCAAACAGATTTTTAGCCTTGGTGTAATTGAACACTGGTCCGTCTAAACAAACGTAAGTACCGTTGATCTTGCAGTGACCACATTTGCCGACACCACAAGACATGCGGCGTTCAAACGACACCCAGATTTTATCTTCTTGGGCGCCATTGGCCAGGCATTCCTGGGCCGCCAGTCCCATCATGACCGGCGGCCCAACGATCGCCACGTTATAATCGGCAAAATCAGCGAAAGGAATTTCTTTGATATATTGCGTCACGAAGCCTTGGTGAAATCCTGGCGCTTCCATATTATCTAAGCAATAAATCGTATGAAATTTCTGGGCAAACTTAGCGAGTTCATCACTAAATAACACCGCATTGACATCCTTAAAACCTGTGATCAAATGCACCGAGCGGGCAATCGCTGGATGATCATAAAAATGATTCAAGATCGTTTTCAAAGGCGCCATCCCAGTACCACCACAGATCACAACTAAATCTTTGCCTTCAAAATCGGCGACTGGGAAACTATTACCGTAAGGCCCGCGCATAAACAAAGTATCATTAGGCCCTAACCCAAAAATACCGTTGGTCAGCCGACCGGTTTTACGGATCGTAAATTCCAGATAACCGACACCGCGACCGCTGATCGAGATCGGCGCTTCCCCAATTTTAGGGATCGACAGCTGGAAAAATTGATTGTAAGCAGTCGGCCGATCGTAAGCAACCCGAAAGGTATATTCCGCTTGCGTTTCCCGCAAAACTTTTAAAATTTTATGGGCTTGGGGCAACATTATATTTTCCACGTTATTGCACCTCGCTTTTTGCTTTTTCTAGCGCATCATGAAACTCATTGATCGTGTCCAAAACAGAAATATCCTGAGGACAGCGGGCGATACAGCGACCGCAGCCAACACACATATTCTCACTGCCACCGAAACGTTGCCGGTAATCATAAACTTTATGGAGTACTTTGAAACGCATATTAGCGCCTGGTGTTTTCCGCACACACCGGCCACCAGCCGTGCGGGTAAAGCTATCCAACATGCAAGATGACCAAACCCGACGGCGTTCCCCATCTGGGCTAGTTTCGTTATAACGGACATCGGTGGTATCGAAACAAGTACAAGTTGGACAAACCGTATTGCAACCACCACAACCAATACAATTATTGTCAAACTTATGCCAATAATCCAAGTGTCCCGCCAATTTCAATTCAGCTGTATTATTGATCTCAGGCAGTACCGCTTTTTGCTTATTTGCGGTGACAAATTTCGGGGTAAATTGACTAGGTTGCATTCCGGAAAAGGCAGCCGCTAAACTAGGATCCTGGACTTGGACTTGAACGCCATCGGTACCTAGACGAACCGCCAGGCTGTAGTTGTGACTGACATTAGTATGCATGGAAACGCAGAAACAATTAGGCAAACTTTGCTCACATTCCAACAACACGATTTTTAATTTGTCACGCAATCGCTTGTAATAAATATCCTCATTGCCGCCATTTTTCAGAAAAATATTGTCGGTTCGTTTTAAGGCATTGATATCACACGGGTGTAAAAACAGAATAATATCCTTATCGTCAGTTAACTGGCTTTCCTGACAGCCATTTTGGTTGAAATAAAATAGGGTCTGCATGATCGGATAATAAATTTCTTTAGCCGAAAAATCGGACTGGCGATCCGTTACGATCTCTTTAACCGAATTAATTTCACCAAAACGAACTAATTCAGGTTGATCAGGATTACGACTAGCCATTAATTTAGGCGCGTAAACATGATAATGTTCCTGCCATTGACTGATAATTTGGTCCATTGCCGCGTAACTTAAGGCATAACTCGGTGGTTTGGGCGCCGGGGCATCAGCCGTAACCAGTAATTTAGCTTCCATTTGTAAAAAGCCGAGCGTTAACTTGGCGACACCGGGATAAAAAGTTGTCCGACTATAGCGGGCAATATCTTGACAAAATTGCGGCACCCAATTCAATAAATGCCGGTGCAAAAAGATTTGTTGCTGCGCTAAGCTAGCTTCTGTACGCACTAAATGCGCCATAAATTTCAGTTCCACCGCAATATGATCTTCTTTAATATCTGTTTGTTCCGTAACAAGTGCTAGGCCGGCCGCAGCATACTCGGCCTGAACCTGCTCCCAAGCTTCCTGCATGATCAATTTTTGCTTACTGGTATAGACAGATTCATAGGGAAAGGCGGCCTTCCCTTTTGGTTCCCCTGCTGCTAAGAAAACTTTCGCATAGTCAACGGCGAGATCATCAATTGCATCCACATGCGAATTAGCGGTTAAAAAAGTATGGATCTGATCATAACCAGCCTGCAGCGTAACCTCACCACAAGCGGTAGGGTAAGTCAATTGCCTTAATTGCCGCAAAAGAGCCGGCGAAACCTCGTGCTCATATAAGCGGGCTAAAAACAGATAGAACTGCTGCCGATTTTGCTGGACAGCTACATCATTAATTGCTGTCATCCCTGCCGCCCCCTTCTCACACCGACACAATCTTGGGGTAAAACATCTTGCCATTTATCATTTTTCAAAATATAACGTACTGACGGATGATTACCAAAGTCGCGTAAACTATAGATGTGATCTTCACCAGCGGCGGCTAACAAACGAGCTACTTCACTATTCGGGTCATTAATATCGCCAACGTGTAGTGCACCACCAGAACAATTCTTGACACACGCCGGTAGGCCACCTTGACGACGATTTTGAATACACAGAGTGCATTTATCCGCCACATTCATCTCCTGATCAAATGAAATCGCACCATAGGGACAAGCACGCCGGCAGGCACCGCAACCAATGCATTTATCCCGGTCAATTTGAATCGTACCGTCGGCTTCATTAACATGGCAGGCACCGGTGGGACAAACTTTGACACAAGCGGGATTTTCACATTGCTGGCACATTGTCGGCAAAAAATACATTTGGATGTTGGGGTAGGTGCCAGTTGGCCCGATTTCTTTGATTTCATTGCGCATAGTGCCTAGGCCTAATTGGTTTTCCAATTTACAAGCAATTTGGCAGCCTTTGCAGCCGATGCACCGATCCACTTCGATCACAAAAGTTATTTTTTTCATTATTTTACTCCTTTCGTTATATCTGGTGTCGGTGCACTCGGCGTTGCTAACCAAGGTTTAAAGTCCTTTGGTTGTAGCCAAACGCCTTCAGGTGCGGAGTCGGCCTTAGTGATATTAACTAAATAACCGCGTAATGTGTAGGTTCCAAAAACATCGTTATACGGTGCCTGCGAACGGGACAGAACGTTAACATTCATTTCCTGCCAGCCATGCGTTTTGGTATTTAACGTTTCCGGATTCCAGAAACGTTCCATATACACCGCTCCAGGGTTGATCCCAGTAGTCACTTTAGCGATGCCCCGTACTTTACCACGTAACGACTCGACCCAGATCCAATCATCATCAGCAATACCAAATTTTTTGGCGGTGGCTGGATGAACCCAAACTTCAGGAGCTGGATAAAGTTCACGGGTCCAGGCCGCATTGCGTAACGTCCCATGATGAAAATAAGGCACCCGACCATTAGTCATGACTAACGGATATTTTTTGGCCAGCTGACTACCTTTTAAAGGACTTTCATAGGGTTCTTCATAATACGGTAGCGGATCATAATCCTGAGAGGCCGCCGGTAATTCACAATGACTGTATGGTTGGCCGGTTCGCCCTAACGTGATCAGGCGTTCCAAGTAGAGTTCACACTTCTTTGATGGCGTGGGAAAGCCCTTTGGTTGACCCGTTTGCGGATCCTTTTGTAAATAAACATAATAGCTACGGTAGTCAGCTTCACTCATATAGGCCACTGGTGCTTGCTGCTTTAACTGCTGCCACGTGAAGCCTGTATTCTTCAAGTTGGCATCCAACAATTCTTCCATTGAATCCCAATATTTCAGATCACTGCCCATATAATCGGCATCAAAAGCTTTTTGGCACCCTTCATGGCCTAATTCCGCACACCGCTTAGCTAATTTCGACCAAATCATCGTTTCGTCCATTGTTTCCCAAGTATGGGTCACAGCTTGCCGTGCGATCAATTTATTACACGATTCCACGATCATATCCGTTTCTAACCATTCTTCAGTTGGCAACAGCATATCTGCATAAGCCGAAAAAGAAGTTGGGTACATATACATATGGACAATAAAATCGACTTTTTTACTGGCCGCCGCCCAGCGTTTACTGTCGGCTAAGTTGACCAACTTATTGCCAGAACGCTCTAACCAAACACGTAACGGATAGGGTTCACTAGTTTCAATCGCATGTAACACGCTTGGTGCGTGGGCCGCTAACCACATATGCAACCCTTTATACTCATTGCCACCTAAACGCTTTTTCAATTGCTCGTCTGGTAATTTTGAAGCCGCTGGGGGTACGCAATAACCGATCATGTTAGTCGCACCTGCAGTGCCGAAACGTTGTAACAATGCCCCTGGCCGTTCAACATCCCCCATTAGCATGTCAATGATCCCGGCCGCCATCGCCGCCTGAGCCGAATTCGGTGATTGATCTGTAGCAACACCAATACAAAGACCTCCAGGCATATTGTTGATGAAAGTCAAAATGGCTTCCTCGATCTTCGCTTCAGGAACCCAACATAACGCCGCTGCTTTGGCTAAAGTGTAGTCAGCCACACGCTCCTTAAGTAACTGAAAACCCGTTTTATAAGTGACACCATTGATCACATAAGTGCCACTTAAAGCAACATCTAAGTCATCGTTCCACGGGTAAGCTAGTGGTTGCGCAGACTGTGTTTTTCTATCCCAAACCATAAACGTGTCCGGTTGTTTTGGATCAGCACTTTTAGCTGCGCGCCACTGCATTTTTGTTTTAGTATTAACTAAATAAGGTAAATTGGTCCATTTCAATACAAAATCATGGTTATAGGCTTTATGCGCAATAATATAATTGATCCAGGCTAATTGCAGTGCCACATCTGAACCGGGCCGTACCGGCAACCATACATCGGCCTTAGCCGCATCCGGTGTCATCCGCGGATCAATAACCACGGTTTTAACCCCTTTGGCCCGCAGATCAACTAGCGCACTGCCGCCCATAGCGGGACTAGAATAAGATGGATCCGCACCCCATAAAACCAAACATTTCATTTTCGTATCGTGGGCAAAATAAACCTCTTGGGCGTTGGAGTCCGCAATACTGGCATTGGTCCCCCCATACATCATGTCGTAGATACACATCCGTGGTAGGTAACATTGCGCACATCCTGGTTCAAACCAATTGGGTGTCCCAAAAATATTGCAAAACCGGGAGATACTCCAAAATTCTGGATTACCGCCGCCACCAGTGGAACAAAAAACACTTTCTGCACCATAATCGCGCCGCGCTGCCATTAGCTTATGGGCAATCGTGTCAATCGCCGTGGTCCAAGTAATTCGTTTCCATTTGTTTTCACCGCGCGCCCCGACACGGACCAACGGATACTTATTCCGATTGGGATTGTAAAGTGCTTGGATTCCCGATAAACCTTTGGCGCACATGTGACCTTTACTCATTGGATCTTCTGGATTACCTTCTAAGTGAATCACACGGCCATTTTTAACCGTGGCGATCACACCACAATTGGAAATACAGGCCCGACAAGCTGTTTTGATCGTCTTGATCGAATCTTTTGGTTGTGCCTGCTGCTGTGCGTCCACTAACGCACTGTTAGCATCATTCAACTCTAAACCAGCCACCACATTAGTTGCCGCAAAAAAATTAGTTTGCGCCATCATTTAACCTCCCTTTGACCTATTCGTTTAGTAATAATTAAGTGATATAAATCACAATGATCAGCAAAAAAAGTTATTTAATTGACTTTTTAGCTCATCGGTCACGTTAAATATAACATCATGAAAGCGGATTAAATATGGCCTTACCTAAATCAGTTATGCAAAATAGTTCGCATAAAAAATATAATTTTAGTTTAGCTTAAAAATATTCTGGAATAAAAGGCCATTAATAAACTGATCTTGCTATTTTGCTGTTGAAAATAAGCTGCAAAATGATCCGCTAGTTATGCTATTTTTTTGTGAATAGCAGTTTATAATTAAATTAGTCTCAATAGCTTGGTAATCAGGTTATATACTGCACATAAGGACTTCAACCGCAACAACACATTAAGGAGTTGGTTGACCATGGATTTTGCTCGTCTCGCCGAATTTATTGCCATTATTGATGCTGGTAGCATTGCCCAGGCCGCCACTAAACTAAATTTATCCGCAGCAACTTTAAGTCACCGTTTACGCCAGTTTGAACAGACTTTAGGTTTTAAATTATTTAAACGCAACCACACGCGTATGGAACTGACTGCTGAAGGTTATTATTTCTACCAAGATGCGCTGCGAATCAGTCAACATTATCGGGCCATCAAACAAGCGATGCACCAAGCGACCGAATAGCAACCTTATTTTTACGGAAAGGAACTCGCATGGACACTAATAAGTTATACGAATTTTTATTGCTTTCGCGTACTTTGAACTACAGCAAGGCAGCGACAAGCTTGTATATTGCCCAATCAGTTTTAACGCGCCATATTCAGGAAATGGAAGCCGAGCTGCAATTACCGTTATTTACGCGAACCACCCACCACGTGCAATTAACGCCAGCAGGTCAAGTTCTGGCGCAACAAGCAGCAGGGTTGATCAATGATTGCGATCACGCCATCAGTGCTAATCGGTTGATCGCCCATTTTAATGCTGATACGATCCGCATCGCTTGTGTTTTAGAATTGGCACATTCACCATTTATTCAACGCTTCATCAATCAATTTCGCAGTCGTTACCAGCACATTGAGTTGACCATTGACGTTTTAGCCGATGGCACCACCGAACAATTGTTGCAAAGCGGCCGCTACGATATTATTTTTACGCCTTGTGAATTTATCACCCCTAATGACCAAGTGCATGCCTGCCTGATTCAAAGGTGTGCAGTTGGCTTGGCGCTTTACCCAGAACATCCCTTATTAGCACGCACTAGTTTGACCTTAGCTGATTTGGCCCAAGAAACATTGTTAGTCCCTTTTGCCGATGAATTATTTGGTCCCTACGCTAAAAACTGGAAAATTGCCGAAAAATATACCCATAATCAAATCAGCGCACTGAAAGTTGGCAATTTACCCACGGCTTTGCTCGAAGTTGCCGCCCGCCGCGGGGTTGCTTTAGTCCCTGAGTATGCCAATAATTTAGCGCCCCGCAGCGTCGTCATTAAACCTTTGGCCGATCCGCATTGTCGTTATAACGAATATATTTATTACAATCAACGGGCCACTAATAATGTTGCGCAAGTCTTCTACACAGAGTTCTGCCAAACTTACGTACCTGCCCAAGAACGACATAAACATTAGGTGGGTAAATTTAGTTAATTGTGCTGCCGTAAATTCTAAATTTTGCCAACTAAATAGCGCCAGTAAAAGTAGGCAAAGTTCTACTTTTACTGGCGCTATACCATTTTCCAGATTAATTGCGTCTACCATTTAGCCAAATAACGACTGACCTAGCACACATTATATTTTTAAAGAATCGGTGATAACAAACGAGAAAATCGTTGTTTTATGATCAGCCAGTAAGACTGTTGATCTATTTCTTTCTGTGTTAATAAGCGACTATCGGCCATATCCGCAGTAAAAATACGGGCCAATTGTTTGGCGACCTTAATGTCATACATAAAGGCATTGACTTCAAAATTCAATTTATAGCTACGAAAATCTTGATTAGCTGAACCGACACTAGAAACCTTACCGTCCATCACCGCAGTTTTAGCGTGTAAAAAGCCTTTTTCATAAATATAAATTTTGACTCCCGCCGCAAATAATAGCTGCGCATAGTATTGGGTGGCGCGATAGATAAACGGATGATCGGGCATATGGGGAATCATGATCCGAACATCAATGCCTGATTGCGCCGCGATCGTCAGCGCCGACAACACACTTTCATCCGGTACTAGATAGGGTGACTGTAGCCAAATACTTTTCTTCGCCATTGAGATCATCTTGATATAACCGGCTTTGATCTGTTCACGATCCGAAGTTGGCCCAGAAGTCACGATCTGCAAGGCAGTGGTAGCATTTTTAGGCCGTAATGGTTTCGGAAAGTATTTTAGCTGGTACTGCATGTGCCGTTCCGGCTGTACCGAAACGTTCCAGTCCATAACAAAACGCGTTTGCAGTGCTAGAACACTATTGCCAATGATCCGTAAATGAGTATCCCGCCAATAACCAAAACGCGGCATCCGACCTAAATATTGGTCCCCCACATTAAAGCCACCTGTATAGCCGATTTTACCGTCGATCACCACGATCTTCCGGTGACAATGATAATTTAAACGTGTTTTAGTGATCGAACTGTGCGACGTAATAAAAGTGGCCGCTTGCCCGCCTAATTCTTCTAAAGGCCGAAACCATTTTTTAGTCGCCCCGCGCGATCCGAAAGCGTCATACAAAACACGGACTTCAACACCTTGCTTGGCCTTTTCTTCCAGCAGATCTAGCAGTTCTTGGCCAATGCGGTCATTATAGATCGTATAATATTCAATATGTATACTTTGTTTGGCCCGCCGAATATCCGCAAATAAGGCGGCAAACTTTTTTTCGCCTTCAGTAAAGATCTCGACCTGATTACGTTTAGTCAGTGGTGCATTATCAGTGGTTTCAAATAGACGTACCATGCTACTGGCATTGGCCGTGACTTTCTCCGACAACGGTGTTTCAAACTCAACATCATCGTGTTGCTGCAAGGCGATCATTTCCTGCAACCCAGTTCGATCCTGATGTTCAATGGTAAATAATTTTTCGCGGCCCATACCGCGACCCAGAAAAATATACAGTAAGAAACCAACGATCGGTAATAAAACTAGCACTAATAACCACGCCCAAGTTGTTGAAATATCACGGTGCTGGCGAAAAACAGTAATGATCGCCAAAAATGCATTTAAGGTCACCACCACATCAACTATGATCTGTACCCAACTCATCTGTGATCCCCCTTCGTATCAAGTATCCAATGGTTTTCATTATACGCCTCTTCGATCAAAAACCGAACTGATTTCCTTGGGCTGGTAAGCATAGATC
The DNA here is from genome assembly GCF_005405165.1 of Loigolactobacillus binensis. Lineage (GTDB taxonomy): Bacteria > Bacillota > Bacilli > Lactobacillales > Lactobacillaceae > Loigolactobacillus > Loigolactobacillus binensis. The sequence continues at coordinate 61,140 of NZ_BJDN01000009.1, read as the reverse complement.
AGACACCTGGCTATAAGACCTAGATTTTAGAACGCCACATTAAATGTGCAACGCTTTGAGCAAAAGGCGTGGCCGGCAACGATAAAGTGACGCGACAATCACTATTAGGCGCAATTCTACTCGTTGGTCCTTTATCCTGTAAACCATAAATAAATGGCGCTTCATTTTGGCACTAAAGCACCAAGTTTGCTTGCCTAACATTTTAATCAAAACTAAAAAGTGAGCTTACGGCAATTAATTGTCGCAAACTCACTTTGATTCTAGTTAAAATGATTTTAAACCTAAAACTGCCCCTAATTTTTGACCTGCAGCAACCCGGGTTTTCAGTTGGTCCATATCGAAAATGATCCCTGTAATTTCGTGATCGGCAAAATCAAACCGTTCATAGTAAATATACGGTGATTTATCGGCGGCGTGAAAGGCATCGCTGATCTGGGTCGCAAACTGTCTTGCCCAGTCATCGTCTTGCAACTTAGCGAAGTCCTTACGCGTAACGTATCCTTGTTCCTTGATCAGCTTAACGGCTTGATCAACAACCGCTGAATCAATTTTTGCTACTTTTTTCTCTGCTACTTTTTCTGCTGCCATTTTATCGCTTCCTATTTCTTAATCGGGTGGCAAGCCCTTAACCATACAATTCTAGTATAGTTCTTTTCCGTAGGGATGTGGCTATCGTTGTCCAATTAATTATGGCATAATTGAACAAGCAACATTAAACGCTTAAATTAGAAAAAAGTTAGGTGGTGGCCATGCAAATACCAGGAAAACAACATCGAATGCCTTTACCCAAAATTTTGACCTTAGGTTTTTTAGCCCTTATTTTACTCGGTGGACTTTTGTTGATGCTGCCACTGGCCACGCAGGAACACCACAGTACACCATTTATTGACGCTATTTTTACCGCCACTTCCGCAACTTGCATCACTGGCCTGACCACGGTCAACACTGCGGCGCATTGGTCGTTATTTGGTCAAAGCGTTATTCTGATCATGATCGAGATCGGTGGTCTAGGTTTCATGACCTTCAGTGTGCTCCCTTTTATATTATTAAAACGGCGGGTCGATCTAACCACGCGGCTGTTGATCAAAGAGTCCCTTAATTTCGAAAAGCTGGCCGATGTTAACAGTGTGATGAAATACGTGATCGGTTTATCGCTGGCGATTCAGACCTTAGGGGCGGCTTTGCTATTCATTGACTTTTATCCCCGCTACGGCCTAGCCCGAGGACTTTTTATGAGTGTCTTTCATGCTGTTTCCGCCTTTTGTAATGCGGGATTTGATCTATTCGGTAATAGCTTGGAAAGTCAGGCTAATGATCCTTATTTGATTTTGGTTATTAGCGCGTTGGTCATTGCTGGCGGTTTAGGCTTTCTGGTTTGGCGCGATCTACTGCTGTTTAAACGTCGGCGGCGCTTATCCCTGCATACCAAGTTAGCCTTGAGCACCACCGGTGTTTTATTAGTTGGTGGCTTTATTTTATTTTTGCTCACTGAAGATAACTTAGCCGTTATGGCTGCGCAAGTTAGTCCTGGTAAACGCCTAGTCAATACATTTTTTCTTGCCGTTACACCGCGAACTGCTGGCATTACTACCATCCCTTACAGCCAAATTTCTATCGCCGGTATTTTATTGACGATCGTTTTGATGTTTATCGGGGGAACACCGGGCTCAACGGCTGGTGGGATCAAAACCACCACCTTAGGATTATTGACCTTGCAAAGTTGGGCCGTCTTACGTGGCAATCGCGATGTTGAATTTGGCCACCGGCGTTTTAGCGATCAAAATATTCTCCGCGCCTTAATGCTAGTTTTTCTATGTTTAGTTTTAGTTATCGTGGCCGGGTTGATCTTAACCATAACGGAAACAATTCCGGAACGTTACGGCCTTGAGTACATTATTTTTGAAGTCATTTCTGCTTTCAGTACTGCCGGCATGACGATGGGGTTGACCCCACACCTGACGATCATCGGAAAATTGATCATCATGTTATTGATGTTTTTAGGCCGGGTCGGCGTCTATACCGTCATGTTCACCGTACTCAATGCCAGCCATCCTCAAAAGGGATATCGTTATCCCGCCGAAAATGTTATGTTGGGCTGAGCAAATTAAGGAGGTCATTATGGGAAACAAACCGTCCACTTGGTTCGTACGTCTCTTTCTCAACAATAAAGTCACTATTTATTTATTGAACATTTTATTAGGGTTAGTGGTGATCTGGTTGGCCACTAAATTAAGCTGGCTACTGGATCCCGTTGGCCAATTTGTTGCGATCATCGCACCACCGCTGATCGTTGCCGGCGTCTTGTACTACTTAATGGTACCGCTGGTCAATTTATTGGAGCGCCGCTGGCACGTTAAGCGCGTGCTGACCATCACCGCCTTATTCGTTGTGCTGTTACTGCTGATCGCAATCGGCATGCGCTTATTCATCCCCACTGTGCAGGCCCAGATCACCAGCTTTACCGGCGCCGCACCGCAATATTGGCGTGAACTGACTAAGATCCTGACCAACGTCGCCGATGAACAGCACTGGCCCGATTTTATTGATCTTAAACAAGTCGGTCAGGATCTGACCAATTTCTTTGGCGGTAAAAATGGCAACTTAGTCGACGGCACTTTTTCACAGCTGGGGACGATCATCAACACGGTTGGTAACGTGGTGATCACGATCGTGACCGCACCGTTCATGTTGTTTTTCATGTTAAAAGACGGCCGCCGCTTTCCGCAATACGTGGCAAAATTACTGCCCCATCGCTACCAAGCCACTTTACTGGATCTTTTCAATGAGATCAGCACCAAAGTTGGCCAGTACATTCAAGGCCAACTGACGGTCGCCTTCTTGGTCTCGCTCATCTTCATGATCGGCTACAGCGTGATCGGCCTACGGTTTGCGTTGGTTCTCGGTCTACTAGCCGGCCCGCTGAACCTGATTCCCTACCTAGGCTCGACCTTAGCCCTGATCCCGGCGCTGATTCTTGGTGCATTGACTTCAGTCCAGATGTTTATCGCCGTTGTGATCGTCTTTTTTGTCGAATGGCTGCTGGAGACGCAGGTGATCTCACCGCTGGTCATGGGGAGTAATATGGCGATGCACCCCGTGACCATTGCGGTCGTTTTACTGACCGCAGGAAAATTATTCGGTTTAGTTGGCGTGATTTTAGGCATTCCAGGCTATGCCGTATTGAAAATCATTGTTAGTCGGCTGTTTAACTGGTACCGCAGTCATGCCAGCTGGTATGCTGAGCACCGCGATGGTGAAGAATAATATGGGAAGTCAATGAGAATTTGGCAATATTTCACTAAATCTACTCAGAAACTATACACAGCATTCGCTCCTGCTGTATAATTTGGTAATATGGTTACGTATCAGCAAGTAAAGTCGCATTCCCATGGGCTTTATAGCGGTTGGCGTAACCTGTGAGATCACAGATTTAATATTGGGGGCATTATTTATGGGACTGCGTGAACGCAAAAAAGCGCTCAAGCGTCAAGAGATCGTTACCGTTGCTACAACTTTATTTGAGCAGAAAGGCTTCGACAAAGTAACTGTTGCCGAAATCGCTAGGCAAGCCGGTATCGCACCGAAAACGCTATTCACTTATTTCAAAAGCAAAGACGACATTATGTTTCACAATGAAACCGCACTATTAGGCGCCATCCGCCACTTGATCCAGCAACAAACGTCGATTGCTAATCTGTGGCCGGCCTTTCACCAATTTACGGAGGCTTTGCCAACGGATGAGTCCGTGCAAGGTCCATTACAGGCCACACGGCAGCTGATGATCAACGTGAGCCGTAATCCTGAGTTAAGCGCCCGCCGCTTACAAATGTGGGCGACTTACGAAACCGAAATCCAGGCGGCTTTGCTTGAACAACGGCTAACCGATTCATTGACGGCGCAAGTTTTAGCCCACCAAATGATTTTGGTGTTGCAGATCATGTTTGCGGAGGCAATTCCCGATGAGCTGTGGCAAGCTCGGGTCACCCGAATTTTCAACGCCACTAGCCAAGTTGCTAGTTTGACTAATGAAGTCGATATGACGCTTTAATTATTAGAGAAACCCTGCCAGTCGGTAGCGTTTCTTTTTTACTACCCTAATAAAATGATCGCGACCAACGTTAAGTTAGTTCTGACCACCTTTGACCAATACCGTCGCTTCGCTTATACTGCAGATATGCGAAAAAAAGACGAAAAAAAAGCTGAACAGATCATTGCCAGCGTCACCGAATTAATTTTGGAAGTCGGTTTAAGCGGCGTTACCATTGCTAAAATTGCCCAGGCCGCCGATCTATATCCTTCGACGATCTACATTTATTTTAAGGACAAGGAAGATCTGCTGCGCCAAGTTTTCCGCCAACAACGGCGGCAGTTGCAGCAGTATTTAGGTGAAAAATTAGCGTTGGTGTCCACCCCTAACCAGCAAGTTCAAATTTACATGCGGGCGCTTTTTCAATTTGCGCAGGATCAACCACGTCAATTAGCGACTTTAAATCAATTTCTCGGTTCCCCTTTGCTGGACCAATTGGCGATCCCCACAGTGGAACAAAATTTAATTTTTCCGGAATTAAAAACCGTCCTGCAACAAGGACAGGCCGCCGGCGCTTTTCGGCCTGTCCCGGTGGCGCTAGCAATCGCGCTGATCAATAGCGACGTGTTGCAATACGCACAAGCGGTCCAACAGCATTTAGTTGATCCAGTGGTTACCCCCCTCGATCAGCTTTTAGCCCTGACGGCAACTTGGTTACTGCCGCCTAAAAATTAAGCTTACCGGCAGCAGGCCCTTTAATTGATGCCAAAAAACTGCAGTGACCCGATCACCATGCTACAATTTAAAGTAGTCGTCGTTTGCGAATAGGGAAAAATTTTAACGATTATTTAGTAACTATTTTAACGTAAAGCGGCTAAAATACAGTGTGGTATCCTAACACCCTTTGTTGCCCTATTAGAAGGAGAATTGAAATGAGTAAACAAGATAAACCGACTAGTCGAATGGCGCGGCATGCGCCTAAGCCTACCCGGCGCAATTCAGCAGCAACGCCAACTAAACAGCCGATCAGCTCGTTAAGTCAAGCACCTAAAAAACGCCAACCCTTCATCACCCGCCACCGGTGGTCCTTGATCACGATCGTTGTTTTGATCGTCGCTTTCGGCATTTACGCTGAATTTTCCAGCATCACCAGCGATAATCAAGCAGCGGAACCAACTGCAGTGACCAGCAGTGATTCCAGTAGTGCCGCTAGCAGTACTACTGCCAGTAGTAGCCACCACAAGGCAAGTAGTAAGACTGCAACCAGCAAGGCTAGTTCAGCTGCTGATACTGAATCCAGTGCGGCTGCCAGCAGTGCCAGTACTAGTAGTGCCGCCAGCAGCACAACCGCCAGTTCAACTGCTGGCGGCGACGGCCAAACTTTCTCCTCGACTAGTGCGGCTGTAGCTTGGGGACAGGCCAATGCCTCTTCTTGGATGGCGGCCGGCTACAGTAACTTTACCGTTGTCGCCAACGGCGCTGGCGGTTACACCATTGAGTACACTAAATAACGGGCAAAGTTTTATTTAAGCAATTATTCAATAAGCATTAACTGCTTATTTCGGCGAAATAAATTGTGCACAATTATAATTTGTGTTATGATAGGGCTACCAAAACTAATAATGAGGTGAGTTGAATGAACGTTACAATGAAGGGTGAACCCCTAACAACTGCTGGGACAGCACCAGAAGTTGGCACACAGTTACCAGATTTTAAATTAGCCGATAAAGATGGTAAAACGTTGACTGCCGCTGATTTCAAAGGCCAAACAACTTTGATCAGCGTCGTTCCGAATATCAACACCAGTGTCTGCAGCATTCAAACAAAACATTTCAATGCTGACGCTGACAAAGTGCCTGGTATTCGCTTCGTAACGATTTCCACGAACACAGCTGCTGAACAATCAACTTGGTGCGCAGCAGAAGGCGTTAAGAAAATGGAAATGTTATCTGACGCTAAGGAAGAATTTGGGCGCGCATTAGGCTTGTTCATCCCCGCTGCCGGTATCAACAGCCGTTCGATCTTCATCGTTGATGCCAGCGGTAAGATCCGTTATCGGGAATTGATCAGCGAACAAACCACCGAACCTAATTACAGTGCTGCATTAGACTTTTTAGCAACTTTGTAAGTTAAGCTGGGACTAATCAAATTTTAGCAACTACCTTAAGGCCATTGCTTAGTTGTGCGGTTGCCGCGATCATTGCCCAATTCAAAATAGCATAAGTTGGCCGTAAAAATACCAGTAAAAAACAGGATTAACTGTTTTTGACTGGTATTTTATTTAGCAATGCTTGCTCTAGCTTAAAAATTGCGCGTTCTTCCCGCTTATTCCTGGCTAAGGGTTTGACCTTAACTAAATTATGACTGCCTAAGTGTAGGCAAAAAAGTAATTCAAGCAGTACCTACGAAATGAGGGCCGTTCACATGGCCTTTATTAGTACGTATTATCCGTATAATAAACCGTATCTAAACCGAAAGTATTGTAGAGCTGACTATTATGCCCGTCGAAAGTAACGTTTAGCGCATTTAGCCGTGTTTCCTCATTGTCGATCTGCTTCGCCGGCAAAGCTAGCTCTTTACGCAAAGCATTGGACGTTTGCGTTAACGCCGCAGTGGTGGCGATTTGGTAGGAGCTACCGTTGATCCACGCATCGGCCCCCTGCAATTGCTGCGAAGAAATATGACTGGCATTTTGCCGATATTTCAAGCCGTGACGCACTAACGCTTTGAAAGCAACATCAGTCCGTACATTGGGTTCCAAGGCCTTCAACAATTTTTGATAACGGGACAGCCCTTGCGTAGACGCCAACTTCTTCGTCACCGCACGAATCACCGCCTGCTGCCGCAATTGACGCCCGTAATCACCTTTAGGATCGTCATAGCGCATTCGGGCGTAACTCAGTGCCTGCTTACCATTAAGGTGATGCGTCCCTTTTTTGATCGTAATGCTATTGAACGTAAACGTTAAGTCACTGTGCACCGTGACCCCACCGACGGCATCGACCATTTTCTCCAAGCCACCCATGTTCATCGTCAAATAATAATCAATATGGATGCCTAACAGCTTGCTGATCGTTGCTTTAGCCATTTTGGCACCACCTAAGTTGTAAGCTGCATTTAATTTTTGCATATTGCGTTTTTTATCGCCGACCATCTCCGCTAACGTATCCCGAGGAATACTGTGGAGCACCGTTTTGTGGGTCTGCGGATTGACGGTGGCCACCATCAATGTATCTGAGTTACCTTTGTCGATCCGGCCATCAGCCCCGGTATCCACACCTAAGATCAGCACGGAAAAAGGCTTGCCTTGCGCCAGCGCAGTTGATGTCTTTTGGCCGTTGGTATCGTGCATCCGATTAAAACTGGTTTCGGTCACATGGTAGATTCGGTAAACAACGACCCCACCAACACCACCTAAAACTAAAATAATAGCTAGCAGTGCTAACAAGATCCAACGTACCCAATGACGCTTTTTTCGTCCACTCCGTCGCATGAATTTACCGGCTTTCTTTCAGAATTTCTCACTACAGCCTACCACAATTGAGCAGGCAAACTCAACTCACCGCCGCCGAAAAAAGCGACCTAAACCAACACTTAGCAGCATTAACCCACCTGCGGCCAACAACCAGAACCAATCACTGGCCTGCACCAACGAATAACCAACGAGCACTAACACCAAAAGATAGCAAACGCCGCCACCAAAGCGCCGCATCAGTGCTCACCTTTATGCTCTTGCAAAAAGCCCATTTGGTGCAACTGCGCGCGAATCGCCTGCATTGATTCAGCTGAAGGCCGCGCCTGTGCGGCTGGCTTAGCCGTTGCTGCTTGCGTTTTAGCAGCGGTTTTTTGCGGCGCAACCGTTGCTGGCGTGGTCGTGGCGACAACCGGGTGCAAGCAAGTAGGCGTCAGCTGATCCATAGTCTGATTCAACGCTGCATCGACAAAAACGTTGCCGGCATTAGTGGCATGGCCTTTGGTCCAGCGATAATCAATTTGCGTAAAAGCGCGTAATAGCTGCGCCAATTGCTGCCACAATTCCTTGTTGGCCAAAGGTTGCCCGCCACTACGTTGCCAACCGCGGCGCTGCCAGCCCGCCAACCAATTTTGGGTGATCGCGTTTAGCACATAGCGCGAATCTGCGATCACCACCACTGGTAAAGTGGTACCCCACGTGGCCTTGATTTTGCGTAGACCTTCAACTAAAGCGGTAAGCTCCATTTTATTATTAGTTGCGCCAAATTCACCGGCGGAATCACTGAGCCGCTGGCCTTGATACGCGATTAGATAGGCCCAAGCCGCCTTATCGCCACTTTTAACGTGGCCTCCTTGCACATTACCTGTATTGCGCGAGCCGCCGTCTGTGTAGATCTGAATGGCGTTGGCTGGCAATGGTGCGGCTGGTACCTTGCTTGGTGTTGGTTGTGTTTTGGCCGTGGTGACCCCAGTTTTCAGCCACGCTTCAGCGGCCGCTTTAGTAGGGAAACCTTTGTAGCGCGCCCCTTGATAGCCATCAACCAACGGTTTGGCTTCCGCCCAAGTGGTGTAAAAAACCCCTGTTTGGCGACCATGTGCGATCGCATAATATTTTTTTGCTGCCATATTATTCACCCTATCGTTTTACGTTGCTAATTTCTGCTGTTATTTGCTAGCTTCCAGAATTACTACTATCTATTGCATTATACTGTATTTTGCCTCTGAAAAAACAACTTATTGCAGGAACCAGTATTTTCAACTGCTGCTGGCCTTACTCCGCAACACTTGCGCTAAGCTGACGCCTCGTAGACATCAGCAGAGCAAGTTAGGTTCCATTCCGGCGCTGGCGTATGGAACGCGTGCGACTTGGACTTGCCGCTTTTTGGCTTAGTCCAATCGACAACGGGAAGCACGTTCTGTTTAGCGAATACGTTCAAACAATTGATGCTTGATAAGATTAGTTATTAAGAACGAGCGACAGTGGTTGAACATAAACAGTTGATCAATTTAATTGTTTGATTAGTCAATCAAGTGTGGCTTAACGGCTCTAATAGTTCGCAATTTTCAAGTTGAGCAGCAACACTGGATATAAACTTGTATAACTGTTTTTACTATATCCGTCGTTTACACAAACAACATTTCAATGTTCGGTTGCAGCCAGATGGAATGGAGGGGCGCGAGGATCAGCTGTGTCGATAGTTCTTAATGGTGGTCCTTACCATTTAGAACTATGCGGTATTGGCGAGATCCACTTTTTCACCCGCTTTTGTTTTAAACTGAAAAAGTTAGCTCGCCAAACCGCCACGCGTTGCCATGTTTCTTGCGGCACGGTTTTTGCCACAAGAATGGACAACGACGCGTTAATCAAGACTTTGGAACAAAGTCTACCGTTATTAGCTAGTCCGTCCTCGTACCCCGGAATGGAATCTAACCAGTTCTGCCCTGCTCTAAGGTCCTAAAAATTAGTTAAAGCCTTTAATTATGATAACTACAATGCACTAGTTTTGATCGTTTTACAGCAAAGATAGTGACGGTAACTTAGTTTAGATCATGTGTCTGTTCAAACTAAAACAAGACCCCAACACAAGTCACTTATGTTGGAGTCTTGTTCGTAAAACATAGCTGCGTTAAATCAGTTCAAAGCCAGCACCAGTCAGTGCTGCTTTCACGCCGGCAGCATCCGTGGTGTCCACATGTAATTCGATCAAACGAATATCCGCACGATCCGTGACCATCAACGTTAAAATATTGTAGTTGTGCTCCGCTAAAGCATCACTGACCTTAGCTAAGAAACCCGCCACATTTTGCGTTACCTTGATCGTCACGGTGGTCCCGCCTTGATCATAACCAGCAATATTTAAGAACGCATCGAAAATATCATTATTGGTAATGATCCCCACTAGTTGGCCCTCAGCAACCACTGGCAACACGCCAATTTTGTAATGGCGCATTTGGAAAATAGCATCTTCCAGCACCGCATCAGCCGGAATCGTACGCACTTGTTTTTCCATCACGTCAGCAACGGTGGTTTTATTCAATAAATAATTCACTTCATAAACCGATAGGCTGGTGGCTTTGGATGGTAAAGCGGCTTGGATGATGCCTTCGGTGACCAACCCTACCAACTGACCATTATCTAACACTGGCAGCCGGTGAATATCATTATTTTTCATGAGATCAACGGCGTCGTTGATCCGCGTTTCCGGCCGCACGGTGATCAACTTCTTGGTCATATAATCTGCTACGCTCATACACTAACCCCCTAAGTAAGCTTTCTGCACTTGATCATTTGCTAACAGTTCTTTCCCAGTACCGCTTAATATAATATTACCGGTCTGCAAAACATAGCCGCGATCCGCAATAGCTAAAGCTTTAGCCGCATTTTGCTCGATCAATAAAACCGTGGTGCCTTGTTGCTGGATCACCTGAATGATATCAAAGATCTCTTGGATAAAGATCGGTGCCAAGCCCATGGACGGTTCATCCAACAAAATCAGCTTCGGCTTAGCCATCAATGCGCGCCCCATGGCCAGCATCTGCTGCTCACCACCAGATAACGTGGCGGCATCCTGTGTCCGTCGTTCCTTTAAAACCGGGAAGCGCTCGAAGACCATATCGAAATCAGCCTTAACGCCATCGCGATCTTTACGTAAAAAGGCGCCCATTTGCAAGTTTTCCACAACGGTCAAGCCTGGAAAGATATGCCGGCCTTCTGGTACTTGCGAAATACCGGCGGCCACGATTTTCTGTGACTTATACTTTTGAATTTCTTGATCTTCATAAGTAATCGTACCACCTGATGGTCGCAACAAGCCAGAAATTGTCTTCAAAATCGTGGTTTTGCCCGCCCCATTGGCGCCGATCAAAGTGACGATCTCACCTTGATTAACTTCAAAATTAACCTTTTTTACGGCTTGGATCACGCCATAATTAACGGATAGATCGGTTACTTTCAGTAAGGCCATTAGTCGCCACCTCCTAAGTAAGCATTGATGACCCGTTGGTTGCCCTGAATTTCTTTAGGGGTCCCTTCGGCGATCAGCTTACCATATTCTAAAACATAGATCCGTTCGGCTAAATTCATAACCAAGGACATATCGTGTTCGATCAATAAAACCGTGATGTGGAATTCAGACTGAATTTGTTGGATCAGACGAGTTAGATCCGCCGTTTCCTCCGGGTTCATCCCCGCTGCTGGTTCGTCCAGAAACAGGATCTTCGGTTTAGTGGCCAACGCCCGAACGATCTCCAATCGCCGCTGCGCCCCGTAAGGCAAGTTACGCGCCAAGGTCGTCAACTGATTTTCCATTTTAAAAATGCTTAATAGTTCCACTACTTGTTGGTGCAGCGCCGCTTCCTTTTTATAGAAGCTTGGTAAACGGAAAATACTTTCCAGGAAGCCTTCTTTGTTTTTGTCAGTCATGGCGATCAAGACATTTTCTTCCACAGTTAGATCCTTGAACAAGCGAATGTTTTGGAAGGTACGGGCCATGCCCTCAGCAGCAATTTTATAAGGCTTTTGCTTATTCAAAACTTGTAAGCCTTTGTCCGTTTGCAAACTAACGGTGCCCTCTGAGGGAATAATAACGCCAGTCAGCAGGTTGAATAAGGTGGTTTTACCCGCCCCATTTGGCCCGATCAACGCGACTAATTCATTGTTGTCTAGGTGCATGGTCACATCCGAAACTGCCGCCAAGCCACCAAAGTTTTTAGTGAGATCTTTTACGTCTAATAAGGGCATCACTCAGCATCCCCCTTCGCTTTTTTGTGGGTAAATAAGCGCCGAACGGAGAATTCCCAGGTGCCTAACAAGCCCGATGGTTTGAACACCATGATCAAGATCAAGGCTAAGGAATAAAGGACCATCCGCAAAGTCCCGAAGTTCTGCAAAATCATATCCAGTATCCCTAACAGGAAGGCTGCTACAAAGGTCCCGGTGATACTACCGATTCCACCAAGAACGACGATGATCAAAATATTGATCGATTCCATGATCCCGAAATCAGTCGGATTGATCGTTTGGATGTAGTTGGCGTGCAGGGCGCCACCAATACTGGCAATCGCGGCGCCTAACACGAAGGCGATAATTTTATACTTTGTCGTGTTGATACCGATCGATTCAGCGGCAATTTCATCTTCACGCACCGACATCACCGCCCGGCCATTACGACTATGGACGAAATTAACGATGATCAAGGTAGTGATCACCACTAAAACATAAACTGTGCTCCAGTTAGCCAACATCGGAATGTTATACAAGCCAGCCGGGCCGTTAGTAATTTTTAAGTTGTTCAAAATGATCCGAATGATCTCGGCGACCCCCATGGTAGCAATCGCCAAATAGTCACCATTTAACCGCAAAGTTGGAATCCCAACAACTAAGGCCACGATCCCGGCAACGATCATCCCGACTAACAAGCCGAGTAGAAACCCACCAACCGAGGGAATCGCTGACGTAACTAACGCCGAACTGTAGGCACCTAAGGCCATAAAGCCGGCGTGGCCCAAGGAAAACTGACCAGAAAAACCAATGACCAAGTTCAGGCTAGTGGCTAAAATAATGTTGATCCCGATCAAAACTAACGTTGTTTCAGCAAATTGATCGATCACCCCGACCATTTCCAAAGCGTAGATCAAGACATAGCCAAGAATCGCAATGGCAAGCCAAATGGCATTGTATTTTAAATTCTTTTTCATCGCTGCCACCTACACTTTCTCTTTGATGTTCTTGCCTAAAATACCGGCAGGCCGAACCAATAAGATAATGATCAAAACAACGTACACAACGGCATCCTTAAAGGCGGAGAAACCTAAAGCTTGGGTCGCCGTTTCTAAAATACCGATAACAAAGCCCCCTAGAGCGGCCCCAGGAATCAAACCGATCCCGCCTAAAACGGCAGCGACGAAGGCTTTGATCCCTGGCGTCATCCCCATTAACGGATCGATCGAGTTATAATACAAGCCGATCATGACCCCCGCGGCACCGGCTAACGCGGAACCTAAGGCAAAGGTAAAGGAAATCGTCCGATCAATGTTGATCCCGATCAATTGGGCTGCGTCAGGGTCGACACTGACGGCCCGCATCGCTTTACCCATTTTAGTGCGGCGAATGATCAATTGTAATAAGATCATCAACACGATGGAAACGACTAAGATCAGAATTTGAATATTAGAAACCTTGGCGCCGAAAAAGTTATAACTTTTGACGTGCATCGCTTGGGGAAAATTACGAACGTTGGAACTAAATAAGTAAGACATCCCATTTTCCAGTAAAAATGATACCCCGATAGCGGTGATCAACGCGGCGATCCGCGGTGAATTACGTAAGGGCCGGTAAGCCAAGTATTCGATGATCACCCCAGCTAAGGCACAAAAGACCATTGCGGACAACAGCGCGGGCCAGAAGCTAAAATGCCATTGATTGATGACGTAGTAGCCCCAGAACGCGCCTAACATATAAATATCGCCATGAGCGAAATTGATCAACTTGATGATCCCGTAAACCATGGTGTAGCCTAACGCTAACAACGCGTAGATACTACCTAATGATAAACCGTTCACCAGTTGTTGTAAGACTGTATGCACAGGCAAGTCCCTCCTTGAAATAGATGACAGCGTGGTGGAAAAAGTCAGCAGGCACTGGCGGCTAACCTATTACGCCATAGCGCTAGACGTAGTTAGCTGGAAGTGGTCGCTTTTCCAATCACGTTTAAATTAATTGATAAAAGTTGCTAACTGATAATCTTCTCAGTCATAACTCAGCTGAATAATTGCTGCCCATAATTATGAGCCTAAAATGAATTTAGTAGTAATGTAATTACTAAATACTGATTTAACTTAAGAATCGCTGAAAACTTCTGCTAGTTAGCAGTCGCTTTCAGCGATCCATAAGCAATACTTGATTAAGTTACTTGCTCAAAACTAAGTTGAACCGGCAGCCTGTTCAGCACACGCTGTTATTTAACGGCAGTGGCACTGACTTCTTCACCGTTTTCAACCTTGGAAATAATAACCTGCTTTTGTGGGTTATGTTTCTTATCCATGGTGATCGTACCAGTAACGCCCTTGAAGTTCTTCAAGTTAGCTAAACCAGTGGCGATCTTCGTGGAATCAGCTGATTTTTGATCTTCGATTGCCTGCTTGATCATGTAAGTGGCATCATAAGCCAAGGCATCAAATGTACCCGCTTGTTCATTGTAAGTCTTCTTGTAAAGTGCCATGTAAGCCCTGGCTTTAGCATTGTCGTTAGCTTTGGCATCGAAATGGGTGGTGTAGTAGATGTTGCTGGCGTTCTTCTTGCCGGCGATCTTAACTAATTTCGGATCAGCGAAACCATCAGCCCCTAAGATTGGTGCTGTGATCCCCATTTGCCGTGCTTGTTTCACGATCAAGCCAGCTTCGGAATAGTAACCAGGAACAAAGATGGCGTCGAAGTTTTTAGACTTTAGTTTAGTCAACAAAGCTTGGAAATCTTTATCGCCAGCCTGGTAATATTGGGTTTCAACGACTTGACCTTTAAATTCTTGCTTGAAGGCCTTGGTCAAACCTTGACCATAATCAGTTGATTTATCAGCTAAAATGGCCACTTTCTTCAACTTCATATTGTTGTAAACGTACTTGGCTAAAGCTTTACCTTGATAACTATCTTCGAAGCAAGAACGGAAGATATACGGTTGAACCTTACCATTCTTTTGCACGGTCAAACTATCTTGGGTCCCACCTGGTGTAATGAATGGCACTTTGGCTTTAGTTTGGTTCGGTAAGGCGGCCAAATCGGCGCCAGAAGTGATCGGGCCAACGGTTGCAACAACTTTACTTTGGGTCGTTAAGTTAGAAGCAACTGAGGCAACCTGTGAGTTATCACTTTTATTGTCCTTTTCAACTAACTCCAATTTCATCTTCTTGTTACCGACCTTAACGCCACCGTCTTTATTGATCTGCTTAACGGCCAAATGGACCCCACGCTGCATCGCTTGCCCATATGCAGCTGCATTCCCAGAAAGCTCAAAGTTACCACCAATTTTGATCGTATTACCTGATTGTTTATTGCCGCCGCTTGCAGCACTACCACTGCCACTACAGCCAGCTAATAATAAGCCAGTTGCCGCGACGGCGCCCAGCATGGCGAAAAATTTCTTACCTTTGATCATATATCTCCATCTCCTGTTATGCGTAAATTAGAATTCTAATTTGTTTTTAATAAACTAACATAATTTCGGTTTATAGTCAACGGCACTTCTCATAATATTCACAAAATATCCACATAAATCGCCTTCAACTAGGCAATTCAATTTTTTTGACTATTTTATAATCTAATTAAATTCACAGTTATTCCACAGGTTCACAACTAGGCCGTCAGCAGTTTCATCAGCACTTGAAAACAAGTTATTTTAACCGCGGCTATTTGCTGGTGAGCCTTGTAGCCTGCACACACCGAATAAACTGCACAAAAAAACACGGCCCATCCAAATCACATTTGATTTAAATGGGCCATGTTCTTTTTTTAAAAAATGAGGGATTACACCAGTTACACTAAAATTCCAACGTCAGAATCGTCCGTACACCAGCGTAGGCCATGAAAACAACGACTAACCAACCGGTAAATAATAGCCACCGAGGATGCCGATAAGCGGCCCCCATGATCTGCTTTTTGTTAGCGGCGACCAACAAAATGGCCAACGCGATCGGTAAGATCAGGCCGTTTAATGCCCCTACAAAGACTAAAACCTTAGCCGGATTACCGATAAAGTAGAAAATAGCCGTTGATAAAACAATAAAGGCAACGATCAACCAAGAACGGAAGCGCAAATATTTATTCTCGCTACCCTGACTGACCGTATAATCTAAGAATGAAACCGAAGTGAAGGTTGACCCCAACGTCGACGTCATCCCGGCTGCTAATAATAACAACCCAAAGAATTTATAGCCAAACTGGCCAGCGGCGTCTTTAAAAATTGATGCCGCTGGGTTAGTTGGATCCAAAACGTGACCTTCTAAAACCACGGCCAGGCCGGCTAAAAATAACATGATCCGAATGACTGAAGCCACGCCGATCCCCGTCAATGCACCTTGATTAACGTATTTGATCTTATCGGGGCCTTCAACGCCACCTTCCAGCAGCCGATGACCACCTGAGAAGGAAATATAGCCACCAACAGTGCCGCCGACAATCGTGACGATCGAATAAAAATCAATGTGCGTCGGCATAAACGCGTGGGTCACTGCGGCCTGATAAGGTACCGTCGTCACCGCTAAAATATAGATCAGGATCGCAACTTTGATGATCGCCAAAAATTGAACCGAGCGATCGACTACGCGCATCGCGTCTTTGACCAAGAAAATGATGATCGCAACGGCGGCAGCGATCAACGCACCATTTTCCGGTGAAATACCGAACAGCACATTTAGCCCTAACCCGGCACCACCAACGTTACCAATATTGAAGAAGAAGCCGCCGATCACGATCAAAACGGTTAACAAGTAACCTAGCCCTGGAAAAACTTCGTTGGCCAAAACCTGTGCCCGTTTTCCTGAAACCACAATGATCCGCCAAATATTCAACTGAACAATAATATCGACAACAATACAGATCAAAATAGCAAAACCAAAATTAGCCCCCATTTTACCGGTGAAGGTCGCCGTTTGGGTCAGAAATCCGGGCCCAACTGCAGCCATTGCCATCATAAAGGCGGCCCCCATCGCCACGCTAAATGGGGATTGTTTCTTTGCTTGTTTTTCTTTCATGCCAGCCACTCTTTCTCTTAAGCGCGTTTTGAACCCATTTTTATTAGGGTTGTTTAATTAAGCTAAACTTGGGGTTGCGGCTAAAATTATAAAGCTGTCACTTCAATGCCAGCCGCTAATAACGCGGCATGGATTTTCTGCACGAAAGCCACCGCCTTGGCCCCATCGCCATGAACGCAAACTGTGTCTGGCGCCAACGCCACCTTTTGACCGTCGATGGCCGTGACGCTTTGGGTTTGAATCATGGCCACCGTCCGTTGCACTGCTGTGGCTTCATCGGTGACCATAGCATTAGCTTGGGTACGCGGCACTAACGACCCATCGGCTAAATAATTGCGATCAGCAAAAATTTCCTGCGCATAGGGTAGATCAACGTCTTGGGCCGCCTTGATCAGCTGACTATTAGCTAAGCCCACTAAAATAAGGGTGGGGTCAACAGCCTTGATCCCTAAACAAATTCCGCGGGCTAACTCATAATCCGCAGCGGCCATATTATAAAGCGCACCGTGGGGTTTAACGTGGTGTAATCGACCCGTTTGACTGAAGGCT
The DNA here is from genome assembly GCF_005405165.1 of Loigolactobacillus binensis. Taxonomy (GTDB): domain Bacteria; phylum Bacillota; class Bacilli; order Lactobacillales; family Lactobacillaceae; genus Loigolactobacillus; species Loigolactobacillus binensis. The sequence goes on along the minus strand of NZ_BJDN01000009.1, from coordinate 43,847 downwards.
GCTAAAGCACCAACTTGATATTGCACGTCCGCTTGCGCCTGGGCAAGTGTGATCTGCATTTTACGGCGACCAAAACCAACTAGATCAGGTAACCCGGGATGGGCACCTAAAGCAACGTTATTTTGCTCCGCTAAGGCCACCGTAGCCGCCATAACCGTTGGGTCGCCAGCGTGAAAACCACAAGCAATGTTAGCTGATGTTACATAAGGCAAAACTTGCGCATCTAAGCCTAACGTATACCGGCCGAAGCTTTCACCAAGATCACAATTTAAATCTATTTTTACCATGTTAAATTCCTCCTACCTTGCTTGATCAATGAATAAACCGCTACAACTGATATTTCAGGTCCTGATCTTTGATGTCGGTAACCAACATATGCCCTGGTGCGTGGGTGATCACAAATTCCGGCTTGCTCTGCATAACGACCGCTTGCGGCGTTACACCACAAGCCCAAAAAACGGGTACCTCACCAGGCTTGATCGTGACCGCATCCCCGTAATCAGGCCGCGCTAAATCAGTGATCCCTAAAGCAGCGGGATTGCCAATTTGCAGCGGCGTACCGTGAACTTGTGGTAATTGTTCCGTCACGGTCACCGCCCGCACCACTTGATTTTCGGGGATCGGCCGCATACTGACCACATAATTCCCGTGAAAACGGCCCGCCGTTTTAGCCACAATATTGGTGTTATACATCGGCACATTGACTTGCTCGGTAATGTGGCGCATCTCAATACCAGCTTGAAGCAACGCCGCTTCAAAAGAAAAGCTACAGCCGATCAAAAAACTGACTAAGTCCGCGCGCCAATAATCAACCACAGCCAACGGTTCCGCCACTAATTTCCCTTGCTGGTAGATGCGATAGCGTGGAAAATCTCGAGCCAGATCAACATCTTGCGCAAAATCATGCAGCCTGCGACTACCACTGTTAGTAACTTCCAAAATCGGACAAGGCTTCGGATTACGTTGTGCAAACAACAAAAAATCATATGCATCACGTTCCGGCAAAATTACCAAGTTAGCTTGCGTATACCCGGGACAACGCCCGCTGGTTTGCTGACTAAACTGATTGCTGCGGCATAAATGGCGCAGCTGAACAGGTGTTTGCTGTTCACTCATGGGCAAGACCTCCTACTTTGACTGTGCTGCCACAAATTCATCAATGAACGTAATATTGATCTCATCAGCCAAATAAGCCGGTGCCGCCAGCAATTGCGCCAAAAAGTCTAAATTCGTTTCAATGCCGCTGATCACCGTTTCCCCGATCGCAGCACGCATTTTAGCCACCGCCGTCGCACGATCAGCCGCATAAACGATCACCTTCGCGATCATTGCATCGTAATCCGCCGGCACCACATAACCAGGATAGAGCGCCGTATCAACACGAATCCCATTGCCCCCTGGTAAATGTAGCCCAGTGATCCGCCCAGGAGTTGTGGCGTTAATGCGGCATTCCAGGGCATGACCATGGATCACAGGTGTTTGCGCCGGCAATGCTTGCCCAGCCGCCACCTGCAATTGAAGCGCCACAATATCTTGGCTGGTGATCAACTCAGTGATCGGATGCTCCACCTGCACCCGCGTATTCATTTCCATAAAATAAAATTTGCCCGGTCCCGCATATAAAAACTCGATTGTGCCGGCACCAACATAATGGATCGCCTGAGCCGCTGTGATCGACGTTTGAAACATTTGTTGCCGGGTAGCATCATCCAGCACATCACTAGGTGCTTCCTCGATCATTTTCTGATGATGTTGCTGTAGTGAACAATCACGTTCGCCTAAAACTAAAACTTGGCCGTGCGTATCGCCAATAATTTGGACTTCAATATGGCGGGGCCGCTCAATAAATTTTTCTAAATACATTTCGCCGTCAGCAAAGGATTTCTCAGCCTCACTTTGGGCTAATTGAAATTCATGGCTAAACTGTTCAGGCGTGGTGATCACCCGCATCCCTTTACCACCACCACCGGCAGCTGCTTTGAGCATCACCGGGTAACCGACTGTAGCCGCCATCTGCGCCCCAACTTGTTGCTCGGTGAAGCCTTCGGGACTTCCAGGGATCACCGGCACGCCAGCTGCTTGCATGATTTCGCGAGCCGCCGCTTTGTCACCCATCTGCGCGATCACTTTGGCCGCCGGACCGATAAAAGTCAACTGCTGCTCTTCACAGCGCTGCGCAAAGGCAGCATTTTCCGATAAAAAGCCGTAACCCGGGTGAACAGCATCAGCGCCCAAAGCCAGCGCCGCCGCCACGATCTGATCAATGTTCAGGTAACTCTTTTGCGGGTCCGCGGGGCCAACACAAATCGCTTCATCAGCTAATTGCACGTGTAGCGCAGTTTTATCCGCCGTTGAATAAATCGCCACCGTGGCTAGGCCTAGTTCCCGGCAGGCTCGAATAATACGAACCGCAATTTCACCGCGATTAGCCACCAATACTTTTTTCACGAACTCACTTCCTAATCTAGTTCAAATAACGGATCATCGAAGCCGACACGTTGCTCGTTGCCCACTAAAACTTGGGTGATCGTGCCAGCCTGGTCGGCCTTAACTTCATGCATCATTTTCATGGCCTCAATAATACCAATGGTTTGACCGACTTTAACGGTGGTCCCAGCTTTAACAAAAGGCTCATCATCAGGCGTAGCTGAGGCATAAAAAATTCCGACCAACGGCGCCTTCAAGGTCTTTTTAGGCGCCACTGTGGGTTGTTGCACTGCAGGTGTCGGCTTTGCGGCCGACGCAACCGGGGCAGCCGTTTTAGTCAATTTCAAGGTGGTCTGACCGTCACGATATACCAGTGAATTTAACCCACTGGCAGCCATATGATCCATTAATGCTTTGATTTCTTCTATTTTCATTCCGCTCATTCCTCTACTTCACAAATTAGGTAGATTTTTATCCTAAAAATCTCGGTTGTTACGGACGATGACCATTCAACTTACAGCGCAGACCGCTGAGTTGAAACATGGCTCTACTTCACAAATTAAGGTAGATTTTTATTCTAAAAATCTTTGTTACAGGCGCTGGCCGGCGTAGCTCACGCAACGCTACTTTAAAATAACCGCGCGATCCGGCTAGCGGCGATCCGTGGGCTTAAGTCATGTCCACTGGGTCGCTGTACTTGCTGGGTCAAAGTCGTTAAGTGTTGCTGCTGTTTTTGCAATAATTGTTGTGCAGCTTCAATTGTTATTCTAGTAAATTTAATGGTCATGCCAGGGCGTGCTTGCGCAAGTAACGGTAAATCAATACTGGCCACCACGGCGATCACCGGATAACCGCCAGTTGTTTGTCGATCAGCCAGTAAAATGATCGGCTCACCATTTTGGGGCACCTGAATCCCACCGAAGAAAGTACCTTCTGACAGTAAATTACCGGTTTGTGGAACTTTTAATTGATTGCCAGTTAGCCGGTAGCCCATCCGGTCGGCGGCGTCACTGATCGTAAACGCGCGTTGAACAAAAGCTTGCTGCACCGCGGTACTGAATTGATCAAATTGCGGCCCTGGGGTGACCCGCACTGTAATTTGTTTTGTAGCGTAAGTTGGCGCCGTTAATTGACGACTACCATAACTAGGAATATAGGCTGTGTCAGTTGCTAGCGGTAAAACATCGCCGCTTTGTAACGTGCGACCATGAAAACCACCTAGCTGGTAGCGCGTGCTGGTAGCCCGGCTGCCCATCACTTCTGGCACGGCGATGCCCCCCGCTACCGCTAGATAGCTGCGCAAACCATTAGTTAATTGCTTGATGGCCAAACGCTGCCCCGCTTGAACCAATTGTGCACGGTAAAAAGGAAAGGCTACGCCATCCAAGCTTGCCTGACCAGTGGCACCAGTTAAAGCAATCACACAATTCTGATTAAATTGCAGGGTCGGCCCAACGCTGGTTATTTCCAAAACCGCCGCTTGTGGTGAATTTGCAACTAACAAATTAGCTAATTGAAATGCCCACGGATCCATCACTCCAGCAACACCAAAGCCACTGGCCTGCTGCGTCAACCGTCCGGCATCCTGAACCGTTGTCAATAAGCCACCATTCAAAATCGTCAGTGTCATTAATCTTTCACCTGCTCCTGTGTGATCTGTAAGGTATAAGTTTCTGGTGCCGTCGCGATCTGCTTAAATTCACTTGGTGTGATCGCATCAAAATGAATATAATCACCGGCCTGATAAAGTAATGGCTGCGCACGCTGCCCGGCAAATAATTTAAGTGGGGTGCGGCCGATCAATTGCCAGCCACCAGGCGAAACAACTGGGTACATGCCAGTTTGTTCACCAGCGATCCCCACTGCCCCTGCCGGAATTGTTGCCCGGGGTGAAGCTAAGCGGGGCATCGCAATTCGCGGATCTAGGCCGCCTAAATAGGCAAATCCTGGCAGAAAACCTAACATATAAATCAGATAATTAGGCTGTGTGTGGCGTTGAATTAATTCTGTAACACTGATTTTGGCGTGTGCGGCTACATGAGTTAGGTCAGGCCCAAATTCCGGTGTATAGCAAACTGGAATATGCACAACTTTGACCTGTTTATTGGGTTGCAGATCTAATTCACTGATCGTAGTGGTAACTAATTCCTTGATCTGGGCCAAGCTAGTCAGTAAGGGCTGATAAAAAACAGTTAACGTTCGAAACGCCGGCAACAACGCCGTAATTTCCGAATGCGGCTGTAAAGCGGCCGTTAAGCGGCTGATGATCAAATTGATCTGCGGATCGATTTGATTGGCAAAAGTTACGTTTAAGGCTTGATCGCTGGCTGGAATTAATTCGTAGGGTAACAAGAATGACTACCTCCTTGGTTGATCAAAATAGGTCGTCGTGAGATCTATAAATTAGATTATAATTAAAATCCTCATAATTATCAAATCTAATTTTAATTAGAAATTAAACTATTAAGCAACCAAATACTGGTATGGCAGCTTTACTAACATTTAAAAATAGTTACACTTAACAAAAACGGGGTCGTGCCGGTTTAAAATTTGACGAACAGATAAATCAGGCCACAAAAAAAGGACCCGAAGAGTGCCTTAAGCCACTTCGGGTCCGTCCATCCACATTATTGATCTAAAATTTCATCTTGAATCAAACCAGCGGCCTTCATAAACATATGGGTCACCACCGGCCCAACAAATTTAAATCCGCGCCGTTTCATATCTTGCGCAACCCGACTGGCTAACGGTGAGTGATTATCGACTTCATCGGGCTCAACGTAAGTGATCAGCAGCGGCACACCAGCAACAAACTGCCATAAATAATTAGCGAAGCTACCGAATTCTTTTTGCACCGCTAATATAGCCTGTGCGTTCGTGATCGTGGCCTGAATTTTACGCGGATTACGAATCATTGCTGGATCCGCGGCGATCCGCTCCACATCTAATTCACTAAAAGCCGCCACCGCCTGAATTTCCATTCCAGCAAAATCACGCCGATAACGCGGCAATTTACTAGCCGCCGCCTGCCAGCTTAACCCAACTTGGAACACGCCAACCGTCAGCAGTTCAAATAAAATGTGATCATCATGGGTAGGCGTGCCAAAGTAAGCCGAATATTCGTGAGTGCCATTACCGGTCCACTGCTTTTGATCATCTTTTTGCATTGATTTAACCCCTCCACTGCACACTTCTTGTTTATGCTTCCAAATAATATATAAAATATGTTCCATAAGGCAGACGGCTTACGGTGGTTACCAACGTTAACTAATAGCGCAAGCCGCCGAGTTAAGCCCCGGTGCTACTTTGCGCTTAAGCCCACATAAAGCTTTTATCACGCAGCGCCTGCTAAATAATACCGGCAAAAGGTAACCGCATTTCTTTAATTGACAACAAAAAACCGCAGGCCTGCGTGCACCTGCGGATCGATACTAGCGGAAGACAACTTCCGAGACCAATTTTCAGTGATCTGACTCGATCACGATCGCTTTCGTGATAACCTGATCCCGCGATCAGCGCCGTTACGCTACCTTTCACGTAGCACGATACGATTCGTTATCCTACTAGCTTGACTAACTTAGCACAGCGCTAATTGTTTTTCTACGCAATCTCACGCTGGCGTCTCTACGGTGATGATTAACTCATCATCCCTAATTAGTCTCTCCGTCTTCCTTGATTTAAATATATCAGGTCCGGTATATTTTTGCAAGCGATTACACTCGGCTAATTTTGCTCTGCTTTTCGATTACTTGGATCAAAGCGTTTTTCAAAGAAACCAAGCACTAAGTCAGAAATAATCGCCATCAGCGCAGTCGGCAACGCACCGGCTAAAATAATGGCGCCGCCGTTGGTTGCGTTAGTTCCCCGAATAATAATGTCGCCTAAACCACCAGAACCGACGAAAGAACCAATTGCGGTGATCCCAATTGCTAGCACTAAAGCATTACGTAACCCGGCCATGATCACCGATAACGACAACGGTAATTCAATCATTCGGAGCACCTGAATGCGGGTCATGCCCATTCCTTTGCCAGCATCCAGCACGTCGTGGCTAACATTGACCATGCCAGTATACGTGTTTTTAATGATCGGCAACAATGCGTACAAGAAAACCGTGACGATCACCGTATTGACGCCTAAGCCAAGTCCTAACATAACGATCGACAACATTGCCAACGACGGAATCGTTTGAATCACGTTGGCCACACCGATCACCCAGGTACTTAATTTGCGGTAACGCGCGATCAAAATCCCAATGGGAATACCGACGATCGCCGCTAATAGCACCCCATAAATCGAGATCAAGAAGTGGCGACTGAATTGATCCAACACGTACATACCATTATGGGCAAAATAGTAACCCAATTGCTCTAAAACATTCATGTTTTGCATTAATCGCCACTCCCTTCAAAATAATTGTTCTGCTTCAAAAATTGTTCAGCAACGACAGAAGGTTCCTGTAAATTATTGTCCACTTTGTAATTCAAACGTTGCATGGTCTTCAACGGAATTTTACCATCTAACCGGTGCAAAATACCTTTTAATTGTGGGTGCCGCTTCAAGGCCGCATCGTTGACGACAACACTGGCATTATAAGGTGGGAAGAAGTGTAAATTATCTTTTAATAGCTTCAAATTATAGCTACCGATCCGGCCATCAGTTGAATAGCCCAGTACAGAATCCATTTTGCCACTAGCTAAGGCGTTGTAAACCAAGCCGATCTGCATTGGGTAAACACTGCCAAAAGAGAAACCATAGCGCTTCTGGAAGCCAGAATAGCCGTCGCCATGCCGATTCATCCAAATTTGGTCGATCCCGACCCGCATTTGCGGCGCGATTTTTTTCAAATCACTAACCGTATTTAAATTATGTTTTTTAGCGTACGCCTGCGTCACCATGAATTGATATGTGTCCGCAAAACCGTAACTCGGAAAATAAGTCATATGGTACTTCTGTTCAAATTCTTTGCGCACCATTTGGTCGACCTTCTGCGGATCGGTGACCCCAGATTTATTTAACACAGTTTGAAAGTCAGTGCCGTTATAACGAATCGCCGTCAAATCAGCATCACCGCGTTTTTGTGCCTGAAAACTAACCGTTCCAGAACCTAAATTACTGATCACCGTCGTTTTTAAATTTGAATAGTGCTCGATCATTTGTTGTAAAACGGCAGCCATGATCTGCTGTTCGGTGGTATTTTGGGCCGCAATTTTAACGGTATCCTTGCTGCTACTGCTTAAACCGGGAAAACCACACCCTGCCAGCACGGTGACTAATGCTAAAAAGAGCACCGTTAATTTAGTTAATTTATGCTTACGCATTAGCGGCTCCCCTCCTGTTTCGTGCGCGGTGTTAGTAATAATTCTAAACGCCCCAGTAGAAAATCAACGATCAGCGCTAAAATAATAACCGGGATCGACCCACCTAAAATCAAGTCGGGCCGGTACAAATTCAACCCATTAAAAATAAAGTCCCCTAAGCCACCAGCACCAATATAGGAAGCCAATGCGGTCCACGCAATAACGTAAGTCGCCGATAAACGCACCCCGGCCATGATCACCGGTGCCGCCATCCGTAATTCAACTTGCATGATCGACTGCAGGTTACTCATCCCCATGCCTTTAGCCGCATCCCGTAAGGTAGGATCAACGTTTTCCATACCTAAATAAGTATTGCGTAGGATCGGTAATAGCGAATAAATGAATAACGCCACAATAGCCGGCAAGGCCCCGATCCCAAACAAAGGGATCATCATCGCCAACAGCGCCATTGCGGGAATCGTCTGTAACACACTGGCTAGTCCAATGGTGAAGCCAGCAATTTTTTTATACCGGGTCAACAATACGCCTAATGGAATGGCCACGATCACGCCTAGGAATAGCGCAATTGCCGAAATGTAAATATGCTGCCACGTTTTCAGCAATAATTGACCGCCAAATTCTTGAAAGAATGTGATCACGCTTGATCACCTGCCTCGGTTGCATCAGCAGCGTCTGCCTTATCGGAATCACCCCAAAGTGCGTCATACACCATATCAACCAAGGTTGCCCGAGTAACGATGCCCACTAAATGATGATCATGATCGATCACCGGCACGTTTTTAAAACCACGCTTCAAAATTCTTTCCACAGTATCACGGATCACAGAATCTTCCTTAACGTAGAAGATATTTTTGTTCATAATATCACCAATTGCTTTACCAGTTCCGTAATATTGGTTGATCTGTTCAATACCGACAAAGCCGCGCAGAACCCCAGCATCATCAGTGACCAGCAAGGTATCAACCCGCTTGGTATGCATTTCACCTAGTGCTTCCTTTAGGGTTTGGGTCTCGCGTGCAGAAACCGCCTTAGTCGCAACTTGACCGACAGTGGTAATGCTGGGCCGCGCTTGGATCAACCGTTCTTGCCCGATCAAACTTTCCACAAACTCATCCTTCGGGTGGCGCAAAATATTATCCGGTGTATCCACCTGAACTTGTTTACCATGCGACATGATCACGATCCGTGTCGCCAAGGTCAACGCCTCATCCATATCATGGGTCACAAAAATAAACGTTTTACCTAGGCGCTCTTGCAGATCTTTAACCAGATCCTGCAATGATTCCCGGGTGATCGGGTCCAACGCGCCAAACGGTTCATCCATTAAAATGATGTCCTGATCAGCTGCTAGTGCCCGGACAACACCAATTCGTTGCTGCTGGCCACCAGATAATTCGGCCGGATAACGATCCAAATAATCAACTGGTAATTCGACTAGCTTGATCATCTCTTCAGCCTTGGCATTGCGTTTTTCTTCGGACCATTTTAATAATTTCGGTACTAAAGTAATATTATCCCGAATAGTCATATGCGGCATTAGCCCAATATTTTGAATCACGTAGCCAATTTTGCGGCGTAACTTCACCGGATCCATTTTGGCAATATCTTCACCGTTGATTTCAATGGTGCCGGAAGTTTGGTGTAACATGCGATTGATCATCCGCATCGTTGTTGTTTTACCTGAACCAGACGTCCCGATAAAACAAATAAATTCACCCTTTTCAATCTCCATATTAAAATCGTCGACTGCCTTGACGTCACCATAAATCTTATTTAAATGGGACATTTTTAGTAATACCATTTGTTCATCACCTTCTCTGTTCATCTACTGAGCCTTGTTTGGTTAAATTAACACTTAATAACGGTGCTAACAGTGGTTACTGACATAAGCAACGTAAAAATACACTCTTATATGGTAAACATACTTGCCGCCTAATTGCAAAAAAACACACGGTACTTGCGGCTGACGAAAACGGTTTAAAGTCGGTTCTAGCCTCTATTATTGCGGAATAAATCAACAATTGCAAATTAGCACTCAAAAGTTTTGAGTGCTAATTGTTGGACGTTTGACCTTCTTTGACTATAATAGAATTTGTAAGGTAATTAAAGGACCTGCAAAACAAAAATAAATGGAGGCTTTCGTTATGGCAAATGATTTAATGAATCGGCAAAATGACTTGATGGATTTCGGTGCAGGACGCTTTTTCAATCGGCTAGCGCGTAGCTTCTTCGCTGACGGTTTTCAAGCTCCCGAATTTGATGACACCATGCGTACGGATATCAAAGAAAGCGACCAGGCCTACGTAGCAACGATTGATCTACCTGGCGTTGATAAGAAGAACTTGCAAATCGATTATCAAAACGATATTTTAACGGTCAGTGCTAAAAGTGAACAAAAAACGGATGAACGTGATGAAAACGATCAATTAGTTCATCGCGAACGCCACTATGGTCAATTTTCACGGCAATATCAGTTGCCCAACGTTGACCAAGCTAAGATCACCGCAAAATACAGCGCTGGCGTTTTAACGATCACCTTGCCAAAATCCGCTGCGGCCACTAAACATCAGATCGAAATTCAGTAACTTTTAACGTTTTATTTTAATGAAAGCTTTCGCCAAATGACGAAAGCTTTTTTTATGGCCGCTGCTAGTTTAGCGCGTGGCGCATCTAACCGGCGCATCTGCTAATATGTACTTTATAATTCCCTTGCCGCACTAATACTGGCCAACAAAGCCCCTGTCGCCGTTAACATTAGGCTTAGCCAATGGATCTCCTCAACATTATGCGGTAAACAAATAATAAATAATCCAACAAAAACCACGGCCAACCAAAAATCAAAACGCTTTAGTAATCGCATGGTGTCGCCTCCCGTTTAAGCTTCACTATTTAGCTTAACCAAAAATTAAGAAATTAAAATCGCGCTTTTTGTCGATTTTTGGCTACGACTTTAGACGGTGTTTTAAACAAAAAATTTAGATAAGTAGCGTAATGTCAACGAATCCGCTAAAATAATGGTAACTAGAACGGTTTTTTAGTTGCTTTTATCAATCGTTATATTGTGTTTAGAAACACTATTGCTTCTACCCATACTCTAAATTAAATTTACTGGAGGCAGCCCATGAGCTTATTAATTAATTGGCTGATCATCATCGTTGTCGGCTTTATCGCCGCTATTTTCGTAGCAGCAGAATTTTCAGTTCTAAAAGTTCGCCCATCCTATTTAAAAGGCTTGATCAAAGACGGTAACCGTACCGCCAAGGTCACCCTTAATTTATTGGAAAAATTAAACGATACGCTGTCAACAACGCAGGTAGCGATCACCTTTACCGGGATCTTAATGGGGGCGATCGGGGAAAGTACCTTGTCGGAAACCATTATCTTACTATTCGCCGAGTTTGGGATCGACCTGCCAGAAAACTGGCTGTTGTCCACTGTCAGTGTGATCGTTTTGACCTATTTAGAAGTGGTGCTCACCGAATTAGTGCCTAAATCAATGGCGATCGACCGCCCAAATAAAATTGCGTTGTTGATCACGCGGCCAGTAAGCGGCTTTCAAAAGGTTGCCTTCCCGCTAGTCTGGTTCATGAATCTATCGGCGGCTTTGGTGCTGAAATTACTGGGCTACACTGTAGCTACAGAAAGCGAGGATATCTTCACCCAAGCCGAAATTCTTGGGATCACCCGGGAGGCAGTTCAAGGCGGTACCATCGATCCTGACGACGCCAAATTTATTTCCCGGGGCTTTGATTTTAACGATCGGGCCGCCAAAGATGTGATGGTTGATCGAACTTCGGCTAGTTTTATCAGTGATCAAGTTGACGTTGCTACCGCTTATCAGCACTATTTGAAAACTGGCCTGACGCGGTTTCCCGTAATGGTTGGGCAAAATCGTGATCAAGTCCGCGGCTATGTTTACGCCTACGATCTAGCTAAGCAAAATGCGGCTGACGCCACCGTCTCAGTACAAACTTTGATTCGGCCCATTGCCCGCGTACCTGAAGGCATGCTGATCAACGAAATTTACCGCATGATGGTTCGCACAAAGTCCCCCTTTGCGTTAGTCACTGACGAATATGGGGGCACCGCTGGCATTATCACGGATGAAGATATTAATGAAGAATTACTAGGCGATATCCAAGACGAAAATGATCGCGATAAAGACTATGTTCAGAAACAGGCCGACGGCAGTTATCGGGTCAACGGCAAAATCACGCTCAGCGATTTTGAAGTCGCTTTTAAAACGCGGATCCTGTCCTTTGAAGAAAGCAACGCGGTGACCTTATCTGGTTATCTGCTGGCGCAACAACCGACGATCAAGCTACACGAACAACTAAACGTCGATACTTTCACCTTGACCGTTGCGGAAACTGGCGATAATCAGCACATCACTTGGATCAACGTTACGCAACACGAAGCAGCCAGTGAAGCCTAAATCCCCCAATAAAGGATGGTTCCCACATGAAAAAATATGCTTATCTATTATTTGGCACCATCACTTTTATCTTCGGCACCTTAGGTATTTTTTTGCCCCTATTACCAACCACCGTTTTCTACCTGCTGACCGGTTTTTTCTGGTGTCGTAGCTCACCAAAATTGAATGCCAAATTGATCAAGCTGCCTGCTTATCAGGCATACGTGACACCCTTCCTAGAAAAACGAATGACCCCGCGCAGTAAACGGCGGATGTTTGCCATGATGGGGCTTGTCTTTCTCGTCTCGGCCATTCTCGTTGACCACCACCTGATCCGAATTTTGCTCGGCATCATTTATCTTAGTTTGGTCGGCGGTTTAAGTTGGTATTTAAAAAAGCGCCCAACAACAAATTCCGCAGAATGATCAGCATCAATTTAATTTCGGAAATTCACCTTAAGGGCAATGTCATTAACTTGGGGCTAAGTGGCTTGCCATTAAGTCTGTTTTCACCAGCAAAGTCCCCCAAAATAAATTTAAAAGGCACCTAAAGTGGCGATTATCCGCTACTTTAGGTGCCTTTAAGTGTGTCATTAGTGAATCTTTTTAGCAGTCGCCAAACAAGCCGTGGACTGCATTAACTTTAATACCTCACTGGCGCCAAGCCACTATGTTGCGCTTTACGCTGCTGCTTGTGCCGCAGACTTTGCACCTGTAACTCGGCATCGCGCTCCAAGCCAGCACGAGTTCGCTTAGTAGCATAAACGGTTTGATCGGCCCGAACCATTTGAACGATCGAACCCAGCAATAATATACAGACAAAGATCAGCGGCAAGCCGGCGAGAATACAGATCGTCTGCACGGTTTTAAACCCGCCGACAACTACGATGCCCATTGAAAAGAGAATAAAGACACCAACCCAGATCATCCGGTTAAAACGACTAGGATCTTGGCCCGCTTTTAACTTCAAGCTAGTCAATGAAGAAACGATGAAAGCCGATGATGAGATCGTGGTAGCCAAGAAAATAAAGCAGGATAACGCATAAAAAATCAAAACAGCCGCCTTAAAGGGTAGCGTGCTCAAAACTTTAGCGATCACCGCCGCCTGACCTTGGGTATTTAAGATCTGAACTAAGTTGACGATGCCACTATGCTGCAGATACAATGAGTAGCCACCGAGAATGGCATAGAAACTCATGCACCCTAAGGCACCAAATAATAACATGCCAACAACAATTTGCCGAATCGTCCGTCCCTTTGAGATCCGCGCGATGAACAGACCCGTAAATGGCATGTAGGACAACCACCAACCCCAATAGAAAATGGTGTTGGCGTTGGTGGTGACGGCGCCTTTACCAACAAAGCCTGTGCTTAACGGAACAAACCGAGTAATCAGGTGCCCTAAGTTGCCGATCTCGGAACGCGCAATAAATAAAGTTGGGCCTAAGACCAAAACGAAAACCAAGAAACCGACGGCTGTCCAAATATGGGCGGCACTTAGCCGGTCGATCCCACCTTCAAGTCCAGCAAAAACAGTTACCGCAAACAAGATAAACAAAATAGCAAACAAAAATAGCTTCAACATAAAGTTATCTGGTACACCGGTAAAGCTGTGGACAACAGTTGCTAAAATCGGAATCTCCAAACCAACAGAAGATCCGATCCCACCCATAATGCCGACGACGACTAAGAAATCGACAAACGTGCGTAAAGCCTTTTTGTAGCCTTGCTGGCCATCCAATAAAGTAATGGCCTCACTTAAACGTTGCACCTGGCGATGCTTATTATACATGGCATAGCCAATCGCGATCGTCGCTGACGCAAACATCATCCACGCCATTGGTCCCCAATCAAACTGACCAAACATACTGGCATCGAGGTACGCCATATGGGAAAAGGGCTTCACATTAAACGCCGGATGGGCAACTGCCCGCAGCGGATCAACCATACTTAACATTAAAATACTGGCATCGATCGCTGTCGCAAAAACCATACTGCCCCACTGAAAATTATTATACTTGGGTTTATCCGTTGGCTTGCCTAAGCGAATTTTACCAAAATGGCTGGTCGCTAAGTAAACAAAAAAAACGAAGTTCAGAATATATACACCGAAGAACAGCCAGCCCATGTTAGTCGTAATACCATCCATTAATGACGCTAACCAGTGTTGCAATGAATGCCCACCGAGTAGTAACGCCGCCGACATCAACACGAACAGACTCACAGTTGGTACAAAAACGGTTCGATCAATTTGTTTTGCTTTTAAAATTATAAACCTGCGCCTGAAAACACGCCCACAACCGACGTGCCCTAGTGGAAAATTACTGATTCGTCCTGGTGCTGCAAGCAAAAAATCTGCTTAAGCGTTAGCAAGTGCCTAAACACTTGCGCCCAGTCCCCAGTCGTTAATTCCCGGATTCATCCTTGATCACCGGTACATATAGTGCCACGCGAGGTTGCCCCCGTTCTAGGTAAGATCCAGTCGCAGTATTGCCTTCTTTCTTTTTTTATGGAATTAAGATTACTCAATTTAAATTGAGCTCAAGGAATTCGTGACCTTTTGCCGAGTGTTAAAAAAGGCGCTCATGTTTTGAGCATTAGCCTAGCTTGACGAATAATTCACGTAGTGGATTACTTGACAAGCGTGACTAAGCGGAAAACCATGCTTTTTTAACACGTTTTCGTTAAAGCTGTTTAATAATCCGGGCTGGATTGCCGGCGATCACGACCTTATCAGGAAAAGATTTTGTGACGACAGAACCTGCCCCAACCACAACTTCATTCCCTAAAGTAACGCCGGGCAAAACAGTCACCCGGCCACCAAACCAGCAGCTATCGCCGATGGTGATCGGCTTGCCCAGCTCAACATCGGCGTTGCGCGCCGCCGCATCTAACGGATGAACTGGCGTATACAAGCCAATATTAGGTCCGAAATAGCAGTGACTGCCGATGGTGATCGGACAAGTATCCAAAAACGTCATATCGTAATTACCGTAAAAATGATCGCCGATGTGAATATTAAAACCATAATCAAACTTAAATTCACTTTCGACAAAAAAGTCATCCCCGGTATCCGCCAATAACGCCTTAAACCGCCGATTACGTTCTTCATTGTCAACAATTGGGTTAATTTCTTTTAACTGCTGGCGGATCAGCTTACGCCGTTCGATCAATTCCGGATCAAACTGCTGATAAGCTTCGCCAGCCGTCATTTTCTCACGCTCTGTTTTCTTCATCATACTATCACCTTACCATACTTCCAACTAAATGTTTAGGTTAGCAGAAAAATAACACTTAATGTGCTGCTTGACAAAAGGCCAAGTAATAGCTAACTGCAGCAACAGTTTGCGCAGATTGGACGGTCCCTTTTTGGATCAAAGTAATTAAATCGGCGAATGGCACTAATTGACTGTTGACAAATTCATCCGCATCAAAATGTGTGGCAACGCGGTGCTTGGCATCAATGGTGGCTAACACAAGCGTTACCCGTTCGTCCGTAAAGCCCTCTGACGAAGTGACGGTGGTCAGTTCCTGTAACTTAGCGGCGACATAGCCGGTTTCTTCGCTTAATTCGCGCTTAGCCGCTGTTAAGACAGCTTCGTTTGGATTGATCAACCCGGCAGGTAACGCAATGCTTTCTTGATCGACCCCTGCACGGTACTCGCTATTGACAACCACCTGCTGGTCCGCGGTCAACGCTAAGATCGCTACTGCCGGCTGATGCAAGATCACGTCCCGTTGAACGGTTATTTGATCCGGCGTCGTAATGTGGCGCTGCACCAAATCAAAAATTGGACCCCGATAAAGGGTCTTTTCCGTCAGTAATTTGCCGCGGCGCCCAGCATTAGTTAGTTTTAACATCATTGATGATCCCTTCTACTTGAAAGATTAAAAATAAAAACTGCCGGGCGCATTCAGCAACTCGGCAGCCTTTGATTCTATTATAACGAGTTAACCGGCGTTTTAACACGCTGTAAGCCAATTCCCACAAAACCGCTTAATAAGGACATTACCGGGCACAATAAACTAAAGAATACAAAAGGTAAGTATTCAATGGTAGGAACGCCTAAGGTATTAGCCAAAAAGACGCCACCAACGCCCCAAGGAACCAAATAATTGATCACCGTACCGCCATCTTCCAAAACACGCCCCAGCGCCTCATCACTAAGTCCACCTTGGTTGAACGCCTTCTTAAAGGCACGTCCTGGCAAAATGATCGACAGAAATTGTTCCCCAACAAACAAGTTGACCCCGATACAAGCCGCCAAACCAGCGATGATCAATTTGCCACTGTTGTTTAAATGTTCGGCGACCGGCGTCATTACCGCTTCGATCAACCCGAATTTCACAAGTAGCCCGCCTAATGACAACGTCAAGACGATCAACGCCACAGTGGGCATCATGCTGACGATCCCGCCACGCGATAATAATTTATCCACACCGGCATTACCGGTATGCGCCACAAAACCATCGGTGATGATCGTGGCTAAATTTTTTAAGCCTAAATGTGGTTGCTCAACTAACAATAAACCAGTGGTGACAAAAACATTTAACAGCATTGTCGGGATCGCTGGGATCTTCAACGCCGCGCAAGCAAAAACTAAAACAATCGGCACTAACGCCCAAATCGAAATAGAAAAATTCTTGTCTAAAATACTAACCGTTTGTTGGATCCGCGCTAAGCTTGCGTTAGTGCTGGTGTGCCCCAGAAAACTGAAAATGATCAACGTGATGCCGCCAGCTGGTAAAATTGACCACCACAAGTTGCGCATATGGGTGAACAGATCAACATCGACCACGGCTGCCGCCAAATTATTGGTTTCTGATAACGGCGATAATTTATCACCCATGATCCCACCGGAAATAATCGCACCGGCAACCATAGCCGGATTCAAATTCATGGTCATCCCCATACCGAAGAAGGCTAAGCCAACAGTTGAGGCCACGGTAAAGGTACTCCCTACGGCGGCACCAACTAATGCGCAGACCACAAACACCGAAGGTAAGAACCAACGCACACTGATCAGCTTAAAGCCGACCACCATCAGCGTCGGAATGGTGCCCGCTGCGATCCAAGTACTGATCATAGCCCCGATCAAAATAAAAATAAAGATCGGGATGATTCCCTTTTCAATACCTTCCGCGATCCCAACATTGACACTAGCCCAATCTGAATGACGCCACTTCGCCCAAACCATGACCAAGCTCATCGCCAGCATAACTGGCACTTGCGGTGATAGGCCAAAGCCGATCACACCGATCCCCATGACTGCCAGTACAATGGCCAAAACAGTCAGCGCTTCAGTAAAACTCAATTTTTTCATTTTATTTTGCATTATTTTTCTCCACCTATTCGTTTAATATTAATGCGACATACTTAGATCAAACGCTAAGTTTCGATAACGAGCCTTACCACCACAATGCTGTTGCATCTCAATTTCCCCCAATTTCAAAATTCATATCAAAGTCATTTAAACCGGCCGTACAACCACCGGCTTAATATTTAAAAAAACGCCGAATTTGGATACCAAGCAATGATCTGGGTATAAAAAAAGTCCCTGCTGCAAATTTGCAACAGGGACGACAAATGCCGTGGTACCACCCAGATTGAGCCTAAAACTCCACTCTGCAAGCAAGTATCGGCGCTTGAAAACCGCTTGAACCCAGAACGGTATTTGGTCAACTTACCCTGATCGGTTCGCAGCAACCACCGACTTCCTGACACCCAGATAAATTGACTACTTCTTGTTCTGCTTTGTTCACTGATATAAATTAACTGTATCCTATCACGCCACCTGACCGTCGTCAACTACAAATCAACTAGTCACAAATTAATATTCCAGTAAAAGAGGCCCGCTTTGAAAATAAATACCTTCAACTTTGAGCGCGTCAACCGAAATAATTTAAATTTTTTTATTTTCGTAAATCGATCTTTAGGCCCGCTACAGCAGGTAAGTTGTTAGATATATTGTGTAAAATTTATAATCATTCTTATTAAGAAGTGGTTTCAATTTAGGAATGAATGACTTATAATGAAAGCGTAGTCGAAATTGTTTTCGCTACACAATATTTCGTAGGGGGTTGATTTATTTATGAAAGTAATCGTTGTTGGTTCGTCACATGGTGGCTATGAAGCCGTACGTGAAATTTTGGCAAATGATCCTGACGCCGAAATCCAGTGGTATGAAAAAGGCGATTTCTTATCCTTCCTTTCCTGTGGCATGCAACTTTACCTTGAAGGTGTCGTTAAAGACGTTAATTCCGTCCGTTACGCTACTCCTGAAAAGATGCGTGCGCAAGGCGTTGCTGTTTACACTAAGGAAGAAATCACTTCAATTGATCCAAAAGCTCACACCGTCCATGTTCAAAATCATAATAATGAGACTGAACGGGAAGAGAAATACGATAAATTAATTCTTAGTGCCGGTGCAGTTCCAGCTGCAATTCCAGTTCCCGGTAAAGATTTAGATAATGTCTATGCAATGCGGGGCCGGGATTGGGCGATCAAACTCAAGGCTAAAACCGTTGACCCTGACGTTAAAAACGTCGTCGTCATCGGTTCAGGCTATATTGGCATCGAAGCCGCCGAGGTTTTTGCTAAGGCCGGTAAACACGTCACTGTGATCGATTTATTGCCACGGCTATTAAGTTTGTACCTCGATGCTGAATTTACTGATACATTGACTAAAGAAATGACCGATCACGATATTTATCCAGCTGTCGGACAAGCTGTTCAGCGCTTTGACGGTCAGGACGGTAAGGTCACGCAAGTAGTTACTGACCAAGCCACTTACCCAGCCGATCTAGTTGTTGAAGCCGCCGGGATCAAACCTAACACTGCTTGGCTCAAAGACACGCTTGAATTAGACCAAAAAGGGTTGATCAAGATCGACGAGTATTTGCGGACTAGCCAACCAGATATCTTCGCTGTTGGTGATGCCACGTTGGTTCGCTTCGCCCCAACTGGTGGTCCAGCGCGGATCGCTTTAGCAACTAATGCACGGCGCCAAGGTCGCTATGCCGCTAAAAACTTAGTTGATGCGAAGTATCCAGTGCCTGCTGTTTCTGGCTCATCCGCCTTATCCGTTTTTGATTATAAGTTTGCTTCTACTGGGATCAAGGAAGGCACCGCCAAGGCTTATGGTGTTGACACTAAATCCGTGTTTGTAACGGATACTTACCGGCCGCCATTTGTTCCTGAAAGTGCTGGCAACACTAAAGTCTTCTTCAAATTAACTTACGATCCAAAGGACGGCCGTGTCCTTGGTGCACAGATCATGTCCAAAGCTAACGTTACCGCTAATATCAACGCCATTTCTTTAGCCATTCAAGGCAAAATGACCATTGATGATTTAGCTTACGCTGACTTCTTCTTCCAACCTGGTTTCGACCGGCCATGGAACATCATCAACGTTGCTGCCCAAAAAGCACAACGCGCAAACTGATCTAAAGACCAAAAATTGATTTTGGGTTTTACTGCGTAACGTAAATTCGACCCATAATTCCAAACTTTTGACGTACTTTAGGCATAATGTTCAAAACTAGTAAGAGGCTAGGACTTTTGTCCCGGCCTCTTACTTTTCCCAATACACGCTAAGGCTAAACGTTTATAGCTCAGCTAATTTTTAACTTACAAGTCATTTTCACAACAAATGATTACTTTTTTAGAGTGATTATTGCTATAGTAGAAATAGAAACGGAGGGATTATTTTGGTTCAATTAACTAAATTAACCGATACATTCACTTTAAACAATGGTACAAAGATTCCGATCGTTGGTTTTGGCACGTGGCAAACCCCTGATGGCGACGTTGCTAAAGCGTCAGTTAAAGCCGCCATTGCCGCCGGTTACCGGCATATCGACACTGCATTTGCTTATGGCAATGAAACCAGCGTTGGCGCTGGGATCCGGGAAAGCGGCGTGAAACGTGAAGAGCTATGGGTAACTTCTAAGCTGACTGGTGATGATCACGGCTATAATAACACCAAAAAAGCCATTGACACTTCCTTAAATAATTTAGGTTTAGACTACTTAGATCTCTACTTGATTCACTGGCCAAATCCCATTGCTTTTCGTGACGAATGGATCGAAGCGAACGCTGGTTCATGGCGGGCAATGGAAGAGGCCCAAGCTGCGGGTAAATTGCGGGCAATCGGTGTTTCTAATTTTCGGCCTAAACATTTAGAGGCGCTACTTAAAACCGCTAAAGTGGTCCCACAAGTTAACCAGATCTTCTTAAATCCTAGTGACCTACAAAGCGAAGTTGTCGCTTATAACAACGACCACAACATTCTATCTGAAGCGTACAGTCCTTTAGGGACAGGTAAAATTTTTGCCGTTCCCGAATTAAAGACGATCGCCGACAAATACCATAAAACCGTGGCGCAAGTTGTTTTACGTTGGTCATTGCAACATGGCTTCTTGCCCCTACCTAAGTCAGTTCATGCCGAACGTATCAACGAAAATACTAAATTATTTGACTTTGAATTAAGTGGCGCCGACATGACCGCCATTGATAAATTACACGGTGTCGCTGGCGTGGCGATGAACCCAGATACCATTACTTGGTAAGCATTATCAATAATGAGCTTATGCTCTGATTTAGTTGGTTTTCCTGATAGCCGGTTAGCGTGAAACAGAACCGGTAGCACAGCAAAATTTAATCATGCCGGCGGCAACGATCACGGCATTAACCTACGTTGTCCGAAAAAATGCCAGTAAAAGCAGCTTTGATCGCTTTTACTGGCATTTTGTTTAGAAATAATTTGAATTGCAAACCACCGAAGCTGGCTGATCGTACAACTACACTGACTAACCTTATTCGCCAACCAAAATGTGCTTCCCGCTGGCGATTGGACTAAGCCGGAAATTGGTAGGTTCAAGTCGCACCCGTTGCCCACACGTACCTAATAGCCTGCAGAAAGAATCACTCAGCTAGATTGTGGCTTTTTATTGATACTTAGCTATTAGCAGCATCAATAATTGATTGAATATAACCATTGGTATCTTCCAAAGTTGCGCCCGACACAACGTCAGTCATTTTATCATGAGCGTTCAACTGATTTTTCAGATCCGTTGCTGTTTTACCAGTGGTGTAATTAGTAATGGCATCCACTGACCTGCTCCGTGTCTGTGTTGCGCCAGCCTCGTCCTTCATCATTTTACTGTAGGCGGCGTCATTGGCTTGTTTCGAGGCTAGAACTTTGCCTTTAGGATAATATTTACCGAAATCTTGATTACTATTAGGGACACCTTTGAAATCTTTTTTGGCCACAAATTGGAATTCATCGATCGTAGCTGCTGCAATTTTAGTTCCACTCATTGCAACCGTTGTTACCGCAAAGGATTTATCACCATGGGGTGCGGCCTCGATTTGTTTCAATTCAATTTTATCGCTGGCAACGCTGATTCCTTTAGTCACATAACCTTTGGTCGCTGTATTGACAACGGACTTAACATAATTATTCGTATCGGCCAGAGTCGCCCCCGAGATGACTTTATTTTGTAACTTCTTATTGGCAGCTAAACTGGCCTTAAGTTGTTTGACCGTTTTTCCTACCGTATAATTTTCAATTGCTGTCATTGAGGCCGAACGTGTTTTAGTTGCCTTAGCCTCATCCTTCATTAATTTACTGTACACCTTATCGTTATTATTCTTTGAGATCAAAACTTGTTTGCCTGTGACGGCCTTGCCAAAAGCAGCATTACTGTTAGGTACTGGTGTTATCCCAGTTGTACTTTTTTTCATAAACTGAAACTCATCAATATGTGCGGCGACGATCTTGTTACCTTGTAAAGCAACCGTTGTCACAGCAAAAGCTTGCTTACCATGTGGTGCCGTATCTAGTTGTCGTAAGACCACCGGATCACTACTGGCGGCCTTTGTGTGTTGTGCATTAGCCAAAAGTGCAACTGGACTTCCCATCAACGCAACTGCAGCAACAGTGACCATTTTTTGCCCTAACCCGTTCATAAAACGTCAGCTCCTTATATTAAAGTTATTTTTTGTTGGCGCTTACATGATGCTCACCGTTATTTTATCATGGATCATGTGCAAAGCCTAACAAATTTTTAAATTTTATAATACTTTTCAAGTAAGCCCTAAAAGCTGTAGAATAGAAGCAAGAGTAAAAATAAATCGCAGGGGGGAATTTTCCGTGGATATTGAAAAATCTTTGGACTATCAAAAACGGTTCTTTACCAATTTTGCGGCAGCTTGGCAAGAT
This sequence comes from Loigolactobacillus binensis, assembly GCF_005405165.1. GTDB lineage: Bacteria > Bacillota > Bacilli > Lactobacillales > Lactobacillaceae > Loigolactobacillus > Loigolactobacillus binensis. The sequence continues at coordinate 21,460 of NZ_BJDN01000009.1, read as the reverse complement.
CATTCTGATCTTGATCTCTACCGTGGAATTGATGCAACCGCCGATGCATTAAGGCTTGACCTCTCCGAAGTACCAGGTTACATCTTAGCTTATGATAAACAAGCTCAGGCCGAATTACGCGCCTACTTACAAAAGGGACTTGTGGAATGGTTACAAACTTACATCCCGTTTTTTGAGGTCAGTGCCGATGGCATCGTGATGTTCGGTGACTGGTATCACCGGCGGCAGTTTGGGGTGCTCGACGTTTGGACCCGGCAGATCATGCAGTATTCGGAGACTGAACGCCAGATCTTACCCGACTTAGAAACCTACGCCAAGGATCCCAAAAATTATCTCAAAAAGCGCCTAGCCAGTTTGCACGACGACGTCTTCGCGGACGCTGATCACTTGCAAAGCCAATTGGAAAAGGCCCAGGCTGCTGTGGCGGCAGAACCCGATGCCGCAACCCGTAGCAGCCGTGAACGCACTGGTGGTGGCTTTAAAGGGCTAATGAAAAACTTCATTGACCAGCCGGAAACTAACGAAAGCGTGCCGCAAAGTACCAGTGATACTAGTGAGGTAGCCAGCCTACAATCACATCTCAATACCGCACGGGCCGAAGCCCAAGCCCGCTATGATGAAGAAAAACGGCAACTTCAAGTTGAAGCCGCCGTAACTAATTACGAGTATCAGGCGATCATTGGACAATATAGTTCATTGAAACAATTTGAAAATTCACTACAGCATATTGCGGATAGTTATATGGCTAGCTTAGCGGCTGGTCCTCAATTAGCGGCGCAAAGAGAGGATGACGACGACAATGCTTAATTTCAAACAACCACAATTACGTGATGTCATCGAAGCGCCAGCCGATATCGCTGCAGCTCGTACCAGCCTCGCTCATTTGTACCAGCAAAAGCGGCAATTATTTACCGATAAAGCGCACTGGGCCCACAATAGTGCTGCGGTTTATGAATTTGGTGCCAGTTACACCCGCTTGTTTATGGATAAACTTTGGGAAGCATTCAACGATGATCCCGTTATTGGTGATTCTCCCTTATTGGACCATCTCTGGTTGCAAGTCGTCCAGCAAGATCACGGCACTGCAGTTAACATTAACTACGCTGACGAAGCCGGCACCAATCACTTATTGTTATCGATCGATCAGGCCTTAAACATGCAGGCCCATTTGACGGCGCACGAATTACCAGTTTTAGCGGATTTCACTGCCACCAAGCCGCAGTATTTACTCACAGAAAAAATGTTTCCGGCATTGCTACAACTGATCAAATTACTGTACGCCGCTAAGTTGCATTTTCTTTCACCAAAGGAAACCGTGCTACAACCAGTTGCGGGGCTCCACTTTGGCGTGAAGTTTCCTGATGCAAAGACCTTTACGGCGACGCTGAAGGTCAGCAACAATGTGGCCGTTCCAGTTAAAATCAATGTGGAAATTGGGCACTATGATGTGCGCAGCTTCAAAGTTAGTGACGAAACTGACAATGATGTGACTACCGTTGGTAAGCCCCAGGTTTCAGCCGGTGGCACCTTTAGTTGGGAAGCCCAGCATCTACCAGAATTAACTAATCAAACACTGACACTGACTGTTGAAGCAGTGGCTATTGATACTTTACCTTGCTTAGACAACTTATTTGTTACGGCTTCTGGCAATAATATTTTAATGCGGACGGGTGCTCAAGTTGGCAGCTATCAATTAGAATTGCCGAACCAAAAAGAATTAGGCTTAACCGTTAATTCGCAAGATGAAACGTTAACGCTCCATTATCCTGACACCGATACACAAATTTATGAACTCAGCAAAACTTACCCATTCTTTGGTGAATGGTTAGAAGAAACACTAAAAACAGCAACTAACGTTTAAAACGTCAATGGGGTGGTGGCATACATGTGTATGTCGCGGCCTCATTTTACTTTTGGATAGCAATTCGCAAAACAGTTGGCATTTATCCCCATTCGTGATCACGTTATGAAAGAAGTTAAATTTATGAAAATTGCGCTGCGTCAACAACAACCCTTTTTAATTGAAAGCTCCACCAGTGGCCGTTTAATTTTGAATCAAGCAACTATTCTCGCTGCCTTACAGGCAACTCCGGCTAACTGGCAGCTAGGTAAGCGCCAATCTTTTACCGCTGCCCAATTAACCGCACCAATTCCAGATACTAACCAAATCTTCGCCATCGGGATGAACTTTCGGGATCACTCAGAAGAGATTCACCTGGCACTGCCAAAAGTACCCAGCGTTTTTACGAAATTTAGTAGCGCCTTAACTGCTCCCGAAACAACGGTTACCATGCATGGTCCGCAAACAGATTGGGAAACGGAATTAGTCGTTGTCATCGGTAAAGCCGGCCGCAATATTCCTGTAGTAGCCGCAAATGACTATATTGCTGGCTACTTGATCGGCGAAGATCTATCTGATCGTGAAGTTCAATTTGCCAATACTCCGCCACAATTTTCGTTAGGCAAATCCTTTGCCGGCTACGCGCCAATCGGTCCGTGGCTGACCACCCCTGATGAATTTAGTTCTTTAAAACAGGCGGTGATCACAACAGAAGTCAACGGTCAGATCATGCAGCAGGCCCCATTAAGCCAGCTTATTTTCACCACTCCAGAATTGATCAGTTACTTATCCAGTATCGTTGAGTTGCAACCTGGTAATTTAATTTTCACTGGTACACCTAGTGGCACCGGTGTTGGTCACCAGCCCCCGCTTTATTTAAAACCCGGCGATCATCTGCGTGCCAGCATCACTGGTTTAGGCGCATTAAATTTAACCATGAAATAAAAGATAGTATTCTGAAAAATAAGTAACCAATTAGCGGCAATTACGATTTCTTATTCCGATCAACACTAAGTCACTAAGCAATGTGCGCACGCTATGATTATTATATTGGCGCTATTCACGCTATAAATATTACAATTGCGGCTAAAATTTAGCCTTGCGCAAGGTTTAAAATATTAAGCACTTTCATCATTAATAAGCTAAATAATGGTAAAATTAACTTATATTATAAGAGTTGGGGTGATTTTATGGCAGATATTGACTTCGATGTCTACGTAAAGAATATGGTGGAAATAAACTACACAGCGACTATTGATCAGACTGCTCGATTTGACGGGCTTTATAAAGGGATGATGTGGCCATATAACCATGGTAGTGTAATGGGTAACCATGATGCTAGGCCACTACACGGCGTTTCGATTCAAGTTAAACGAGAAGCCCACTTAAATACCGGCATGGTCTTTGTTGAATTTGAGTGGAAAAATATTGATGTTTGGATGCCTAAAGATGGTATTATTCCACCGCTGCTTGATGCTAAAACAACCCTCACCAATCAATTAGCAAGTCTCACCGTTGGTAAACTCGATTATCCCTATTTTAAAGAAATTCCACAAACCAAAAGTCGAAATCATATCCCACTTGGCTACATTAATAAAGATCGCTTAGCTGGGCAATCCATTCTAGTCACAGCCACCGCCATTCGCAGTGATCAACGCAGCTTCAGTCAGTTTTTCACTAACGGATCAAGCTTTTGGATCGATTCCGCGGCCATAACCGGAACTGGTACCCCGCTAACGACCCTGTTCATCGGCAGCGACACTGCATTGCAAACGAAGGCAAAATCTAAAACCGCTAATGCTTTGATTCGACGGCCAAACGGTGATAGCGAACGGGCACAGATCAAATTTTCCGTTCAGGGAAATTATACCAAGGATTTCAAGCGGCAGAATTTTGAATTTGAACTTTACAATGACTTTGAGCAAACCACGCCAAAACCAATTCAGTTTGGGACTTGGCAACCTAGAAATAAATTTTCCCTCCGTGGTGATTACACTGACCAAACTCATTCACGAAACGGAACTGGCTATTCGTTATGGCGCGAAATTCTAAAAACTGAGCCGTATTACTCAACGACGATCAAAGATCAGGAAATGTTAGGCACTATTCAAACTCAACCCATCAACGTCTTTTTCAACGGCGTAAATCACGGTATTTATAGCCTTTCCAGCTATTTTGATGCTGCCAGCATCAAACTTGATCCGCACAATGAAGCTGAAATTCTCTTGTTAGCATTAGATGGTTACACCAATGATAAGGATCTGGCTTTTGCTAATCCAACTGCTAGACTAAACAATTCCGACTTTGGTGTGATGTCCGCGCAAACCGCCGCCAGTAAAAAACTATTTGCGCAGACAAATCGTTTGATGACCTTCATCAATTCAACCAGTGATCAAGAATTCTATGAAAATGCTAAAGAATACTTCGATCCACTTAATTTAATTGACTATATTTTATTTGTTGGTGCACTTGACGCTTTTGATAATGTTGCCCATAACACAACCGTCTTCACTTATGACGGCATGCATTGGCTATTTTCCTTGATTGATCTAGACATTAGTTTTGATATTGATGCCGATGGTAAGCTGCTTTCAAATCCGCATCCAGTGTTCGGTAATATCCAGTCACCATTGTTTAAACGCATTTTTGCTTGCTTCCCCGGAGAAGTCAAAGCCCGCTGGCAGGAATTACGGCAATCAATTCTCAGTGAAGCGCATATCATCGCGGTTTACCGGCAAACTATGGCCAAAATTGGTGAAGCAAACTTTGCAGTTGATCAGAATATTTGGCACAGTCCAACTGGATCAACTAGCAGTCTGCAAAACGTTACTAACTTTGTTCACCAGCAGTTGCCTAAATGTGATCATATTATCGGTAAGGCATTTCATGATAATATTTTACAAGGGTTTAAAATAGATTTTAAGTAGCTTTGAATTAACCTTATAGTTAATAACTATAAGGTTTTTTTGTGCTTGAATTTCAACTTGTCTACAAAAAAAGGTTTGATTCCCACGTGAAATGGAATCAAACCATAATGAATTACCTATTCAAGCTATGTCGTTTTAAAATACGCTTAACCGTAGCGTATTTTTAACTTAGTTTTTCAGAAGTGCTTCGTAGTGCGCTAAATAATCACGGAAATCCGAAATATCATAATTTTCATATTGAGAACCAGGCTTATGCAATGCTTGTAACTGCTGTTGCATAATGCCTTGAGTTGAATCCCATAAATCCGCGTTTTCTTTTAACATTAATTGCTGTTCGTGATCTAATGCCGCAGCATCGTACCCGGGATTCTGTTTTTGCCAATAGAATAAGGTTGCGACAGAATTCCCAAAATCAAAGGCCAATTTTTGCGGCGCCCGTTCTTTGATTTTGCGTAAATAGTACTTATTCATTTTGGCCCATTGATCCAACTGAATATTAAATTTCAGGGCCGGATCTCTGACTGTAGATTTTTCGTTATACAACCAGCTATACACAAACGAATTCAACCAAACAACGTCACTGGCCAATTCGATCGCCATCGAACAAAAATAAACATCTTCAAATATTCGAACGTCATCTAGCCAATGTAAATCCATTCGCGCAACATAATCGCGATTAAACCATTTAGCGTACGCAGCACTCCAAATAGGTTCATTATGCAAATAGAAATAACTACCATCAGCATGACGACCTTGTTCAATATACTTAGCAACAACCACTTCATGATCGCCATCTTTAACCGCATTAAAGAACTCCAACAAAGCCCCATCATAATAAAACTCGTCGTCAGCATCAACGAACATGTAATAACGACCACTAGCCATGCCCATACCGCGCTGTCTAGCAACCCCAGCACCACCGCTGTTTGTGAAATATTTGTAGTGAATGTTAAGATTATTAAATACAGCAAAATCATCTAAATTTTCAAGTTGCTTACCACCATCGCCAACTAAAATAACTTCCACTTCATTAAAATTGATCCCGATCTGATAATTAATTGATGACAAAGCAATACTAAGTTGGTATTCATCTTCATTATAGAAGGGAATAATAATTGATACTGTTGGTTGGGTCATATTCTTTGTCGCCATTATTATTTTCCCTCCTGTGTATAAATCTGATCACTTAAAGCAGACTGTTCTGTTTCAAATAAGAATTTAACCGCATCCTTATTGCTTAAATCAGCATAGATGGTCCCTTTATTATTATAATCTATAATTGTTTGCATAATTTTACTTCTTGCCGGCAGCCAATAAGAACTAAACTCACGCAGTAAGCGCTGATTCTCCTTTGTAAACTCCGCCGGATCGACAGGCTCGAATTTCTTCTGACGATAGAAAATATCCGCAACATAATTCACAAATAAATCTTCGACCCGCTCAGGATGATACTTTTGAACTGCTTCAAGGAAATAACGCCGGCTCCTACTCCAAACATGCAATTGATCATCAAAAGAAACACCAGGCTTCTCCGTACTGCGACCAGTCGAGCGATTATTATAAAGCCAAGTATAACCAATAGCATCAATATACTTAATATTTACTGCAAATTCGTAGGCGAGCCCAACAAAATAAGTATCTTCAAACACTCTTAGATCATTGGCCCAGCGAATATGGTAGTGCTCGATCAAGTTACGATTAAACCACTTAGAGAAAATAGAATAGTTTTCATTATTATTATGAAAAACATAGTATAGATCGCCAGTATTGATATCTTTTGCTTGCTCCATGTATTTACCCGCAATTAAATCATAATCATTCTGATCAGTAAGATTGAAGAAGTCCAATAATGCGCCATCAATATGAAATTGATCGTCGGCATCCATAAACATAAAGTATTGGCCTTTTGCATGATTCATTCCCATTTGCCGAGCAGGTCCTGGGCCATGGCCTTCACGCAAACGAAGGTAAATAATGTCTAAATTTTTTAGTAATCTAAAAGTATCTTTGCCATTTGGCAGCTCAGGACCGCCATCATTCACTAAAACGACTTCGACCTTTTCAAAGTCAATCCCAACTTGGTTATTGATCGAAGCCAATACATTGAAAACTGTATAGACTGGCTCACTATGGAACGGAATAATAATAGAAACTGTTTTCATAAAATTACAACTCCTTTATTTATTATTGTATTAGCGGCTGCTTTATTCAACTTATCTCTGACTTAATAACAGTCGACATATTCTTCACCTATTTTCATGTACCACAATCGCTTTCATTTATCATTAATTATAGTATTCATGGCCCATTAATTACACCAGTTTGAAAAATATGCTACTGCTAATTAATATAAATTAACGGTTGTTCCGCCTATTTTATAATTAATTGAAGCAACTAAGTTGATCCGCCAATTTTCACAGCTATTAGCCCATAATCTTAAAGCACGTCTAAAATCTTCTCGGAGATGAAATCTAAGCATAGCCATTATTGAACTTCAGTCACTAACAGTAACCGACCCAGCTAAAAATTTGAAACCGCCAAAAGGCCCCACATCAATTATCTTTGGTGTGAGGCCCTTTAGTTTAATCTAACGTTTGGTTACAGTTACTTTTAATCTTCCTTACGCTTTCTCAAACCAGCTAAACCAAAGAGTGATAATAATACACCCAATAAACCTAATTCAGAAAGGTTATTCTGCGCTTCAGAAGTTTGTGGTAATTTACCCTGTCCATTATTGTCCTGTGCCTTTTGAGAAGCACTATTCAAATTAACGGCATTGTTATTCAAGTTAACGTTACCAGCATTCTGTGAACCAACACCTGTAACATTACCTTGCGCACTGTTACCACTGTTATTTGCACCTGAACCAAGACCCGGTACAGTTACAGGAACACTAGCACTTGATTTACCATCAATTACTTGCGTAACATCAAGAACTTCACCTGGTGTAACACTGCCAACTGGTAAACCAATACTGAAGTGCCCGTTACCATCGACAACACCGCTAGCAATTTCATTGCCATCGCTATCGCGAATAATAATCGTTGCTCCTGGAGTACCAGTACCAGTGATCGTAACTTGCCCGTTTGGAGCAGTTGTAGCAGTAACATTACCTGGTTTCGCAACATTATTCGGCGCAACTACTGTACCACCTGGCGTCGTTGTTGTGTTACCACCATTATTCGAACCAACAGTGGTGCCACCTGGCGTTGTGGTCGTACCGCCTGGCGTAGTGACATTACCACCCGGTGTGGTTGTGTTATTGCCACCAGCATTCGGGCCAACTTCTGTACCACCTGGCGTTGTGATCGTACCACCAGAAGTGATCGTTGTCCCACCCGGTGTAGTTTGCGTACCACCTGGGGTCGTCGTATTCTGACCTGGTGTCGTGGTTGTACCACCTGGCGTTGTTGTGGTGCCACCTGGCGTAACCGTTGAGCCACCTGGCGTATTGACATTACCACCTGGGGTAACTGTTGTACCACCTGGGGTCTTTTCAGTACCACCTGGCGTAATTGTTGTACCACCCGGTGTGGTTGTCGTACCACCTGGGGTCGTCGTATTTTGACCTGGTGTGGTTACTGTGCCACCTGGCGTTGTCGTCGTACCACCTGGGGTGATTAGAGTACCACCTGGTGTTTGTACTGGCTGCGTTGGCTGGCCAGTTTCTTCACCAGTTCCAGCGCCTGGGCCGACTTCTGTACCGCCTGGTGTCGTGATCGTACCACCAGAAGTGATCGTTGTCCCACCTGGTGTAGTTTGTGTGCCACCTGGGGTCGTCGTATTCTGACCTGGTGTCGTGGTTGTACCACCTGGCGTTGTTGTGGTGCCACCTGGCGTAACCGTTGAGCCACCTGGCGTATTGACATTACCACCTGGGGTAACTGTTGTGCC
>NZ_BJDN01000009.1:0-12704 GCF_005405165.1 Loigolactobacillus binensis | reverse complement strand
CCTGGTGTCGTGGTTGTACCACCTGGCGTTGTTGTGGTGCCACCTGGCGTAACCGTTGAGCCACCTGGCGTATTGACATTACCACCTGGGGTAACTGTTGTGCCACCCGGTGTCTTTTCAGTACCACCTGGCGTAATTGTTGTACCACCCGGTGTGGTTGTTGTACCGCCTGGCGTTGTCGTATTTTGACCTGGTGTCGTTGTGGTGCCACCTGGTGTGGTCGTTGTACCACCTGGGGTGATTAGAGTACCACCTGGTGTTTGTACTGGTTGCGTTGGCTGGCCAGTTTCTTCACCAGTTCCAGCGCCTGGGCCAACTTCTGTACCACCTGGTGTTGTGATCGTACCGCCCGGTGTGATCGTTGTCCCACCTGGTGTAGTTTGTGTACCACCTGGCGTTGTCGTATTCTGACCTGGTGTCGTGGTTGTCCCGCCTGGCGTTGTTGTCGTACCACCTGGGGTAACCGTTGAGCCACCTGGCGTATTGACATTACCACCTGGGGTAACTGTCGTACCACCTGGGGTCTTTTCAGTACCACCTGGCGTAATTGTTGTGCCACCCGGTGTGGTTGTCGTACCACCTGGCGTCGTCGTATTTTGACCTGGTGTGGTTACTGTGCCACCTGGCGTGGTTGTTGTACCACCTGGCGTGGTTGTTGTACCACCTGGGGTGATTAGAGTACCACCTGGTGTTTGTACTGGCTGCGTTGGCTGGCCAGTTTCTTCACCAGTTCCAGCGCCTGGGCCGACTTCCGTACCACCTGGCGTTGTGATCGTACCGCCCGGTGTGATCGTTGTCCCACCTGGTGTAGTTTGCGTACCACCTGGCGTTGTCGTATTCTGGCCTGGTGTCGTGGTTGTACCGCCTGGCGTTGTGGTCGTACCGCCTGGCGTAACTGTTGAGCCACCTGGGGTATTGACATTACCACCTGGCGTAATTGTCGTACCACCTGGGGTCTTTTCAGTACCACCTGGCGTAATTGTTGTGCCACCTGGTGTAGTTGTTGTACCGCCTGGCGTCGTCGTATTTTGACCTGGTGTCGTTGTGGTGCCACCCGGTGTGGTTGTCGTACCACCTGGCGTAACTAAACTACCACCTGGCGTTTGTACGGGTTCAGTTGGAACACCAGTTGAAGTACCACTAGTTGGTGTACTTGTACCACTCGTTGGTGTTGACGTACCGCTAGTTGGTGTACTTGTACCACTCGTTGGTGTTGACGTACCACTTGTTGGTGTCGAAGTACCGCTTGTCGGCGTGCTTGTACCACTCGTTGGTGTTGACGTGCCGCTAGTTGGCGTGCTTGTACCACTTGTTGGTGTTGAAGTACCGCTAGTTGGTGTACTTGTACCACTTGTTGGTGTTGAAGTACCGCTAGTTGGTGTACTTGTACCACTCGTTGGTGTTGACGTGCCGCTAGTTGGCGTGCTTGTACCACTCGTTGGTGTTGACGTGCCGCTAGTTGGTGTACTTGTACCACTCGTTGGTGTTGACGTGCCGCTCGTTGGCGTGCTTGTACCACTTGTCGGTGTTGAAGTACCACTAGTTGGTGTACTTGTACCACTTGTTGGTGTTGACGTACCACTAGTTGGCGTGCTTGTACCACTCGTTGGTGTCGAAGTGCCGCTAGTTGGTGTACTTGTACCACTCGTTGGTGTTGAAGTACCGCTAGTTGGTGTACTTGTACCACTCGTTGGTGTTGACGTACCACTAGTTGGCGTGCTTGTACCACTTGTTGGTGTACTTGTGCCGCTAGTTGGTGTCGAAGTACCGCTTGTCGGCGTGCTTGTACCACTCGTTGGTGTTGAAGTACCGCTAGTTGGCGTGCTTGTACCACTCGTTGGTGTTGACGTACCACTAGTTGGCGTGCTCGTACCACTTGTTGGTGTCGAAGTACCGCTTGTCGGCGTGCTTGTACCACTCGTTGGTGTTGAAGTACCGCTAGTTGGCGTGCTTGTACCACTCGTTGGTGTTGACGTGCCGCTAGTTGGTGTACTTGTACCACTCGTTGGTGTTGACGTGCCGCTGGTTGGCGTGCTCGTTCCACTTGTCGGTGTTGAAGTACCACTAGTTGGTGTACTTGTACCACTTGTCGGTGTTGACGTGCCGCTCGTTGGCGTGCTTGTACCACTGGTTGGTGTACTTGTGCCGCTAGTTGGTGTCGAAGTACCGCTTGTCGGCGTGCTTGTACCACTCGTTGGTGTTGAAGTACCGCTAGTTGGCGTGCTTGTACCACTCGTTGGTGTTGACGTGCCGCTCGTTGGTGTACTTGTACCACTTGTTGGTGTTGAAGTACCACTGGTTGGTGTACTTGTGCCGCTCGTTGGTGTCGAAGTACCGCTTGTCGGCGTGCTTGTACCACTCGTTGGTGTCGAAGTACCACTTGTTGGTGTTGAAGTACCGCTAGTTGGCGTGCTTGTACCACTAGTTGGTGTACTTGTGCCGCTAGTTGGCGTGCTCGTACCACTTGTTGGTGTTGACGTGCCGCTAGTTGGCGTACTTGTGCCACTCGTTGGTGTCGAAGTACCGCTAGTTGGTGTACTTGTACCACTTGTTGGTGTTGAAGTACCGCTAGTTGGCGTGCTTGTACCACTCGTTGGCGTTGAAGTACCGCTGGTTGGCGTACTTGTACCACTCGTTGGCGTTGAAGTACCACTAGTTGGCGTGCTCGTCCCACTTGTCGGTGTCGAAGTACCGCTTGTTGGTGTACTTGTACCACTTGTCGGTGTCGAAGTACCGCTTGTTGGTGTACTTGTACCACTGGTTGGTGTTGACGTGCCGCTAGTTGGCGTACTTGTACCACTTGTCGGTGTCGAAGTACCGCTTGTTGGTGTACTTGTACCACTTGTTGGTGTTGAAGTACCGCTAGTTGGTGTACTTGTACCACTTGTTGGTGTTGAAGTACCGCTAGTTGGCGTTGTTGTACCATTAGCCGCTGGAATAGTAACTGTGCTCAGTAGGCTGTCGATATTTTCAATATCATAGCCAGTTGCAGCAGCAGTTAACTTATCCTTACCAGATTGACTCAATGTATAATTCTGTGTCGTGCTCTTATCTGCATTGGTCGTTACAGTGCCAGTTGCAACTAAGTCGCCAGCACCTAAGCTAACCGTAATATTAGCGTCAGAACCATCAACTGGTGTAATGGTTATTGAAGTACCCGCATTTGCATCAAGTGCCTCCTGGGCAGTCTGCCCAGCAACCCCAGTAATTGGATTTAATGATGCATTTGCTACTGTAGTGGTTGTAACTGTTGTAAGCGTACCACCTAGATCTCGAATTGCTTGGTCAACATCTTCTTGGCTAGCATTGGTATTATCAAAAACAGCTTGTTCAGCAGTTGTATCAGTTCCTGCAGCATTGGCCGTACTGATCAAACTGCTTAATTGGCTCTTATCGACATTTTGATAAGCAATTGTCGTATCTGCATTAACTTCTTTATCGTACATAACGGTATTAGTCTTAAAGGTCTCAGCCGTAAATGTACCAGCTCCACCTTCAAGGGTTGGATCATTCCAAGTAATCGGAATAGCCGCCGTTTGGCTAACACCTAAGCCACCATCAATTGCTTGTTGAACAACATTTGCAATACCACTAGTAACGGCATTTGTTGCAGTGGTTTGAGCACCGTTGATAGCACTAGCAATTGTGTTAGATGCACTAGTGGCGAAGCTCGAAAGCCCACCTAAGATTCTATTTGCTGCTGCTTGTAAAAGTGGATTGCTACTTACAGCATCCGAAATTGCATCAGTAAGTGTTGTCCAAGGATTGCTCGTATCCGGCGTGCCGTCAGCATTAGTTGTTGAAAGTCCTAATACCTTTTGAATACTATCGGTTATTCCAGAGGTCCAACCAGTAATATACGAATTAACCATATTACCAATTGAAGTTGCAACGGAATCATTGCTTAATGCCGTGATCACACCAGTAGAAGGATCATAACTAGTGTCTACCAATGAAGTATCAGTGATCCCGTCCTTCATTAAGTTGGAACCGTAATCTTCAAGGTTATTGATATTGTCAATTGCAGCTTGAAGATCTGTTTGGTAGGCTGTCAAGGCAGCTTTGATTTCAGAGGCACCAGGTAAAAAGCTAACAAGTGATAATGCAGTATTTGCGGCCCCTGTAACACCATTAATTAAACCAATTATAGTACTACCAGCGCTTTCAATACCGGTGCTTACACCGTCAATGGTTTTTGTTACAAAACTAGTGACGTATTGTAAGCCATCCCCATTAAAGTTTGAGTAAATAACGGCTTGCCCATCAATAGTGTCACCAATGCTATATTTCTGAGCAACAGTTGGATCAGTAATTTGAACAAATTCATTAGTCGCAGCGTTCTTAAGTACTAACCCAACGGCAGATTTGTCGACAACGGTAAAGGTCCCAACAGCAAGGCTCCCCGCAATATTAGCCGGAACACCTACAGAAACACCATGTTGGTTGCTACCAACAGCTGAAACTGAAATACCAGAGTTTTGCCCGGTTGTATAAATGGTGGTTGCCCGTTCAGTCGAATTATCGGGATCAGAACTGATTGCACCCTGATCATTATAGATGTCAGTAGTTGTGGTCTGATCACCAATTTTATCTTGGGCCGTCGTGGTAGTTGCAACAACAGTTTGATCTAAGCCATCATTAGCCGTTGGATCACCTGATAATTCACCATTACCAGTTGTGATCTGACCATATTCACCATCGGTCCGATTAGTATCATCATTAGCATTTTTAACAACTTGGTCGGCCTCAGTTTGGTCGCCAAGTCCAGTTGTCCCACTATTTTCAGCCGTTGATGATTCGCTACCAAAAATTGATCCCTTGATTAAGGCAGGATCAGTAGCTGTAACCGTATCTAATCCAGGATCAGTCGGTTGCGGACCAACGTTATTATCGTCATTAACTGTTGGGTGTGTTTCTTCGGTTTTTGTAATGGTTGCGTTATTTTCAGTGGTTGCATCACTCTGTGCTGTTACATCACTTTGAACAGTTGTGTCACTTTGTGTCGCTGTGTCACTTTGCGGTGTAGCTGCACTTCGAACGGCCGCACGCATTGCAATTTTTTGCGTAGCTATATTTTGTGCTGTAGTAGCTCCATTTTGCGGTGCAGCTGTGCTTTGTGTTGCAGTGGCCGTACTTTGTGCAGCCTCACTTTGCGGCGCAGCTGTGCTTTGCGTTGCAGTGGCTGTACTTTGTGCAGCTTCACTTTGTGATGCGGCTGTGCTTTCTGTCGCTGTAGATGTGCTTTCTGTCGCTGTAGATGTGCTTTGCGCAGCTTCACTTTGTGACGCAGCTGTGCTTTGCGTTGTTGCAGCTGTACTTTGCGCGGCTTCACTTTGTGGCGCGGCCGTACTTTCAGAATCTGAGCTACCACTTGTGGCCGCTACCTCAGTTGTTGGATCGGTAGTTGTGGCCGCTTTAACATTACTTGTTTGCACAGCTAGGCCGATACCAAATGTCAGCATAGCCATCGAAGCAAAAAGCCAGCGCTTACCAGCTTTATACATCTTGTAATGCTGATCAGTTATTTTGGCATCTTTGAGCCTATTGTTTTTCCCCATATTCACAACTCCTTTTAATTTTAAGTAAATAACAGTTAAGGTATTACACTATTTTCGAGAAATGCCCAATGAATACAATTGCATTTTTTTATATATTTTTTGTGTGTAATCGCCTCCTCTTACCGATAAGTCTATATTTTAGAAGATTTTTATTCGGTAGATCTGTTTGGGCAAAGAAGGCTGCCCTAAAGGGAGGTTTATTTTTATATATATTTTTTAATTAATTACGAAATGAACATTTTACTGCATATAAAAAGACATAATCTAGGGATAACCCCTGCATTATGTCTTTTTCTTACCTATTATAATCGGTTAAATTCAGTACTAGCTAAAGTTCGATCAGCTTAAACTTCATTGCCTTGGCCACCGCGCCGGCCCGACTATCGACTCCCAGCTTATTATAAATGTTAGTTAAACGACTTTTAATGGTACGTTCACTAAAATGAAGCTCTTGGGCAATGAATAAACTATGCTCACCATGCGCAATTCTGGTCAGAATATCTAAATCGGCATCAGATAACAGCGATCTAAGATTATGATAGTCGACTGCCCTTCTCACTAACTCTGGTGAAACCCCCATTTTACCATTCATTATATCGTTAACTGTTTGTAACATAATTTCTGCTGAGACCGATTTTAATAAAAATCCGTCCGCATGTAGGGCCATTGCCTTATTGAAAGATGCAACATCACTATGAATAGACAACATGCAAACTTTAATTTTGGGAAACTGCCGCTTAATCTTTTTTAGGGTCGCAATACCGTCTAGTACTGGTAAGCGAATATCAAGTAGCACAACGTCAACAGCCCTTGAGGCCAATTTTTGCACAGCAACGCGCCCATTTTCTGCCTCCGCAACAACCTCATAATCAGCTTGGTCTTCAAATATTACTTTTAAGCCCGCCCTAAAAATCTGATGATTGTCAACGATCATTATCTTTATCATTTTTACCCTCCCCACTGATAGATAGTGCTAATTGTAGTTTTCTTCACCCCAACTGGCCGGATCAACCAACTGATCGTACACTTTAAACCAAAATTCAACTTACTCTTTGTGATTTTAATTATAGTGAAGTTACGTCAAGATTAACTAGCCTCAACTGATTCTTAATCTATACTCGATTCTTCAGACTAAACCATGCCTTAAGCACCGAACAAAATTTTTACAGTTTTTACTACTTATCAAGTCTGCAACCATCCTCGTTAAATACAAGAACCAGTAATGATTTTCAAACAATGAAGCATAAAATTACGCGCAATTTAATCATGTTCTACTTTAACTACCGCCTGATTCCAAGCTACCATTAAAAAATATGGGCTATCCGTAAAACAAATATTAAGTGACACCGTAATCTTTCTTCGGCCTTATTATTTTCCGATCAATTTCTTTTAAATTAAAATCACTTATTTATAATAGATTAAGTTATTTTATGGTAGAACTATACACCAATATTTTATCATTTACTAATTAAAATGGGTAGTAGCAATAATGATAGGTTATTATTCAAGTAATTCTCTAATTTTTTTAAATGCAGCGGCTTGCTAAACTATCATTTTTACGTATTGGCCTATGGGTTTATCAGACTAGCGCGCGGACACTTCATTTTGTTCTAAAATTTCGTACAAAAAAACTTGATTTCTGCACTTTACAGAAATCAAGCCCTAATAGTTTTATTAATTACCTAACTTATTTAGTTATACTTAGTTGCCAATTCTCATTTTAAACGCTAAGCGCTTATACGCCATAGTATTAAACACCACGAGTTCACAGTGACCACTTGAAAACTAGATCAGCTGTAACCATTTTGGATCCGATCAATTTGAACACTACTTTTATTTATCACCATAACCTTGGGGATGACTTTGTTTCCACGCCCAAGCCGTCCGGATAATATCCTCAACATCATCGTATTGTGGCTGCCAACCTAAAACCTTGCGGGCCTTTTGACTATCTGCCACTAAAGAATCAGGATCACCACCGCGGCGTGGCGCTATTTTAGCCGGGATGGCTTTACCAGTCACTTTACGGGCTGCCTCTAGCATTTGTTTATTAGAAAAGCCGGTGGATGACCCGAGATTGAAGGCTTGGCTAGGATTACCAGCCTGTAAATATTCTAGCGCCAACATGTGCGCATCGGCCAGATCTAAAACGTGAACGTAATCACGTACATTAGTGCCATCTGGTGTTTTATAATCATCACCAAAGATCTGTAATTCGGCACGCTGACCCGCCGCAACTTGTAAAATAATCGGGATCAGATGTGTCTCAGGATGATGATCTTCACCAATGCTCCCATCAGCCTTAGCCCCAGCAGCGTTGAAATAGCGCAACGCAACGAATTTGATGCCGTACGCTTCATCAGCCCACCGAATCATTCGTTCCATCGCCAGCTTGCTTTCACCATAAGGATTGATAGGTTCTTGCCGGTCAGTTTCAGTGATCAATTCGTTTTCTGGTTCACCGTAAGTAGCTGCGGTTGACGAGAAGACCATGTACTTTACGCCTTGTTCTTTCATAACTTCCAACAAAACGATCATACCGTAAATATTGTTATCAAAATATTTTAAGGGATCCGTCATTGACTCACCGACCAATGAAAAAGCATCCATATGGATCACGCCATCAATTTTTTCTTGTTTAAATACGGTGGTCAAAAAAGCCTTATCGCGGGTGTCACCTTGATAAAAGCGGGCTTTTTCATGAACGGCAGCGCGATGGCCAGTTGATAAATTATCGACCACAACAACATCCTGTCCTTTTTCAATCAAGCGATCGACCATGTGCGAGCCAATGTACCCGGCACCGCCTGCTACTAAAATTGCCATACTTTTCCTCCTGCTATCCTTAAGGTTGATTTTTAAGCGCACAGCGCCCAACTACAGCTATGCTAAAAATTATTAACGAACTTATTGTAGCACAAGTTGCGCTTGTAGACAGGCCCACACAGCTAACTTCAAAAGGCGCGTGCTAAATGCAGTTACGCAACTGCAGGCACAATAACTTGATTGGTACCATTTTATGTAAATAGGTTCACAAATACTGTGAAACACGGTATTCTGAATTTAACCAATTGATAACGCTTTCCAACCGAAGCCAGGTCTTTTATAATGAAAAGGTCTAGGCTTCAATTTTAATGATATTAATCGTTTTTAAGGAGGAGATTTATTTGGCAGAAGAACAATATATACTTGCCATCGACGAAGGAACCACCAGCACGCGTACAATTATTTTCGATCATCAAGGGAATAAAGTTGCGGATTCACAAAAAGAATTCCCCCAGTATTTTCCACAACCAGGATGGGTCGAACATAATGCCAACGAGATCTGGAATGCCGTTCTTTCCACAATTGCCAATGCTTTTATTGAATCAAGCGTTAAACCACGCCAAATTGCTGGGATCGGCATCACCAATCAGCGGGAAACGACGATCGTCTGGGATAAAAATACTGGGCTCCCAATTTACAACGCGATCGTCTGGCAATCACGCCAAACTGCTGATATTGCCACCCAGCTTAAAGAAGCTGGTTATGCCGATTTAATTCACGATAAAACTGGTTTATTGATCGATGCTTATTTCTCCGCCACTAAAATTCGGTGGATCCTCGATCACGTCGAAGGAGCCCAAGAACGAGCTGAAAAAGGTGACTTGTTGTTTGGAACCATTGATACTTGGATCGTCTGGAAATTAACTGGCGGCGCTGTTCACGTCACCGACTATTCCAACGCCAGCCGCACCATGTTATTCAACATTCATAATTTAACTTGGGATGATGAGATTCTAAAAATTTTGAATATTCCCAAGGCGATCTTGCCAGAAGCACGACCTAACTCTGAGATTTATGGCAAAACCAAAGACTACCATTTCTATGGTAGTGAAGTGCCCATTGCCGGGATGGCCGGCGATCAACAGGCCGCGCTTTTCGGACAAATGGCGTTTGAACCAGGAATGGTCAAGAATACTTACGGCACTGGCTCATTTATCGTCATGAACACTGGTGAACAACCACAATTATCGACCCATAATCTACTGACGACGATCGGTTACGGGATCAATGGCAAGGTTTATTATGCCTTGGAAGGTAGTATTTTTGTGGCTGGTTCTGCGATTCAGTGGTTACGTGACGGTATGCGCTTGATCAGTACCGCCCCCGAATCGGAAAAGCTGGCCTTAGCATCCAATGACGATAACGAAGTTTATGTGGTGCCTGCTTTCACTGGCCTTGGCGCACCTTATTGGGATCCTGATGCGCGAGGCGCTGTTTTCGGCATCACCCGCGGTACAACGCGTGAAGATTTTGTTAAGGCTACTTTACAAGCCGTTGCCTACCAGACGCGCGATGTTGTTGATACGATGAAATTAGATTCCGGTATTGATATTCCTATGTTAAAAGTTGATGGTGGTGCTGCCAAAAATAACCTGTTGATGCAATTTCAAAGCGATATTTTAAACATCCCGTTACAACGGGCACATGACTTGGAAACCACCGCGTTAGGTGCAGCATTTCTAGCTGGCCTAGCAGTCGGTTACTGGCAAGATTTAGATGCTATTAAGGCCGAATACGCCGCTGGTGATACTTTCCAACCTAATATGGCTGCGGCCCAACGCGATAACTTATATGCTGGTTGGCAAGAAGCTGTGGCTGCCACACAAATGTTCAAACACAAATCACGCTCATAATAATGCGCGTGTGGTTAACTTTTATAATGAGGTGAATTTTATGAAAGACAGTCTGAGCCTGCAACTTTTAGGCGAATTTATCGGCACATTGGTTTTAGTTCTGCTTGGGGATGGCGTCGTTGCTGGTGTCACCTTAAATAAGTCCAAAGCTCGGGATGGTGGCTGGGTCGCTATCACCATTGGTTGGGGCTTAGCAGTCACTTTAGGGGTTTACGCTTCCGCTTTTTTGAGCCCTGCTCATTTAAATCCAGCTGTTTCACTAGGTATGGCCGTCGCTGGTAAATTTCCTTGGTCATCAGTAATTCCTTATTCGTTGGCCCAAATCGCTGGTGGCTTTGTTGGCGCAGCGTTGGTTTGGCTCCATTATGGTCCGCACTGGCGCGCTACTAAGGATAAAACTGCGATTTTAGGCATTTTCGCTACTGGTCCCGCAATTCGCAGTTATCTAGCCAACTGCGTCAGTGAAATAATCGGCACCACCGTTTTAGTCTTTAGTCTGCTGGCCTTCACCCGTGGTGACTTCACTTCCGGCTTAAATCCTTTAGTGGTTGGTGTGCTGATCACAGCCATCGGACTTTCACTAGGTGGGACTACCGGCTATGCGATCAACCCCGCCCGTGATCTTGGCCCCCGTTTAGCGCATGCCGCTTTACCGATCGCTAATAAAGGGGGCTCCGATTGGGCCTACAGTTGGGTGCCGATCGTGGGTCCATTACTCGGTGGTGCTTTAGGCGCCGCTTTATTCGTTTTGATTCCTTGACTGCTTTAATAACAACTAACCAACGCGTACCCTGCAAAAACTAACTTGCCATTTGCTCAGCAGCAGAAGATTTAGGTTGGCCGACTTTTTATCCTGTGTTATCATTAACATATGAACGGATGCTCATATAAAAAGTTGGGAGAGGCGTGATCGTTTGACTATTACAGAAAAACAAACGCCGTTTATTATCGGCGTTAGTCTCAATCTTATTTATATAATTGCCGAATTAAGTTTTGGCTTTTCAACAGATTCTATGGCATTGATCGCCGATGCCAGTCATAACTTCAGTGATGTCCTAGGTTTGCTAGTGGCGTGGATCGCCTTATGGCTCAGTCAGAAGGCGCCTACCAGTAAACGAACCTATGGTTATAAAAGTGCTTCTATTTTAGCCGCTTTATTTAATGCAGTATTTCTGCTGATCGCTATTGGCGGGATCGTTACTGAGGCCATTCAACGCCTGCAACAACCAGCAACACCCCACGGTTTAACGGTGATTTTTGTGGCCTTGCTAGGTGTTGTTGTCAATGGGATCACTGCTTTCTTATTTGTGCGTGGGCAAAAGGACGATCTAAATATCAAAGGTGCCTTTATGCACATGGCAGCTGATACTGGCGTTTCCCTAGGGGTGGTGATCACTGGTGGTATTATGCTGGTCACTGATTGGGCTTGGCTCGATCCAGTAGTTAGTTTAGTGATCGCCTTGATTATTTTGATCGGCACTTGGGGTCTGCTCCGTGATGCCATTAATTTAGCTTTAAATGGCGTTCCCAATAATGTTGATTTAGAAGCGATCACGAATTGTATCGCTGCTCAGCCTAGTGTTTCCAAAATTCATGATCTACACGTTTGGGCGATTGGTACGGCTGACAACGCACTAAGTGTTCATTTAGTTCGCGATACCGCCGAAAACAATGATCGGTTTTTAAACGATTTAGATCGACAATTACGAAAAAAATATAATATCCAGCACATTACGATCCAAGTTGAATATGGCGATTGTCAAAAAATGGAAAATGTAGAAAACTCGATTTAACTGCTGCTTTCGTGTTAAAATCTAAGCGACAACTTCAGTTAGGAAAAGGATGATTCTATGCAAGCATTACAACGCTACACTTGGTTACGCGCCTTAGTTTACTTTATTTTTGGTGGGATTATTCTGCTGTTTCCCCACCCCGTTTTTCGTTTTGGGGTCTACGCCATCTCACTGTATTTATTGATCTCCGGTATTTTCAGCTTGATCAACGGTTCGCGGCAGCGCAACGTCTACACTATTAGTTCGTTCAGTGGTGTATTTAAAATTATTGCCGCATTATTTGTTCTGATCTTTGCACCTGGAATCGTGAGTATTTTGCCTATCTTCTTAGGCGTTTTGTTACTGATTTACGGTATTTTCAAATTGGTTGAAACCTTAAATCGGCGTCAATTCGTTAACGTGACTCCTTGGGGCGGCATCATCTATAGTATTGTGATCATTTTGGCCGGCGGTTTTCTGTTATTCAATCCTTTCCGGAGCGTTCTTTTCGGTTTTCAAATTTTTGGTGCCTTTTTGATCGTAATGAGTATCGGCGAGATCGTGACCTGGTGGCAAACCCGCCGCCAATAAAAAAAGGCTCTCTGTCAAATCCTGTTGATAGTCAATTTTACAGCATTAGAAGTTATTTAACTTCTAATGCTGTTTTTTTACTTGGTTTGGTCCGCATTTGTTGT